>JBMHDN010000057.1:0-8259 GCA_049889355.1 Puniceispirillaceae bacterium (SeqCode) | reverse complement strand
AATTGCATAGACCATAACGCGTTCATTTCCGAAAAAGATTCATCAAAACGGACGATTTATCAACATGATAACGATGTATCCTTAAACACATCTATCGCCGCCCCGCGAATCCCTTCTCTTTCTCCAACTTTGTCAAATAGCTTTCCAGCAAAAAGGCCATCTCCCGGTTGGACCGGAGGGCGGCCTGTGTTTCACTGAAACCCTGATATTTGAGACATTCCACTGTGGGTCTGCCGCTCAGGTGAGGGGGTTTCTACACCAGCCTTGTTCAGACTGTCAACAGCACAATGACAAAAAAATGCATAAAAAATGAAAAGTTTTTTTAACAGCTTTAAAAGCCCTGAAATTCGGCGTTTTATGCTGTTTGATAAGCCTGACTTTCCAGTCTATTTTTATGGACCTCAGCTGTGATGGTGAAAAGCCAGATAAAATATTGACCAGAGGGCGCTGTTTTAGGTAATCAATGAGGGTTGGCGCTGCGCGTTCACGGCGGCATATTATATCTTCGGTGTATCTCAAAGATATCAACTTCAAGGAACCATAATGGGACGGCATAGCGCATTATCTATATTGGCAGGCTTATTTGCGATGACCGCATTTGCCTCGTCCCCAGCCCTAGCCGCTGGTCTTGCAGATGCGCGCGCTGAGGCATCAGACAGATTTGATATGTCGCTGCCAGCCCCAAAACCATCACGCCTTGTAGATGTATCTTTGCCAATGCCGCGCCCTGACTTGGTTGAATTTTGGGGCGCCACCCCTGTTGATATGCAGCCACCTCTGCCAAAGCCAGGCCTCAAAGAGATGTTGCCTGCCGCGACGCTGACTATTGCAGAAACCATGGCGCGCGAAACCGGGCTTGTTATCACAGACGAAAAAGAATTTAAGCTGGCCTCTGGCGATACGCTTGGCCGGTTACTGGATCGGGCCGGATTTAAAGCCACGCGCCAGACTATTATCAACCAGCTCTCTGCGCATTTGGCTGTGAACAGGCTGCCTGTTGGGATGTCGTTCAAAGTGGGTTATGGGGAAAATAGTCAGGCCATGGCCATTCGTTTTGCCAAGGAAGCCGGCCTTGATTATCTATTGATGCAGACCACAATCGAGCTCTCAGGCAATCCGCTGATGGATTGGCAAGGGTTGATGATGCTGCGCCCGACCGAGACCAAATTGGCCCATGCGAAGGGGACCATCACACAATCTTTGAGCCGGGCCACCCGCACACAAGATGTCCCGCCTTATATATTGGATCAATTTGTGCGGGTAATGGGCTTTGCGGTTGATTTCCAGCGCGAGATCAGAAAAGGCGACAGCTTTGAGATGGTCTTTGAGCGTGACTATGATTCGCTGACTGGCCAAGAAATCGGATCCCCTGAACTGGTATATGCAGGGCTTACTGTTTCAGGCGAAAAACTCGGCTATTATAAATATGCACATCGTGACGGCAAAATCGGCTGGTATGATGATAAGGGCCAGTCAGCAACCCGAACACTGATGCGCACCCCCATTAACGGAGCCAGGCTGAGCTCGTCTTATGGTATGCGCAAACACCCTATCAAAGGCTATAATGCCATGCATAAGGGCGTGGATTTTGCTGCGCCGAAAGGCACCCCTATTCTGGCCGCTGGCTCAGGGCGTGTTGAATTCGCCGCCTGGAACGGCTCTTACGGCCGCTATATTCGCATCCGCCATAACTCAACCTATAAAACAGCCTATGCCCATCTAAGTGGCATTGCGCGCGGGGTGCGCTCAGGGGCTATGGTCGAACAAGGCCAGATTATCGGCTATGTCGGCTCAACAGGCCGCTCAACTGGCCCGCATCTGCATTATGAGATCATTGTCAATAACCGGCAGGTGAATCCGCTGACCGTGAAATTGCCAACCGGTAAATCAGTGCCTGCCGCTGAATTACCCATTTTCCAAAATGAGATCGCCGCCTTGAAAAAGCAAAATCCAGCGCTGGCTGCCCTCCAGACAGGCCAAGGCGAATAGCCTGATATGAGCAAAATTTCACATATATTGCGCTATCCTGTAAAAGGGCTGCCAGCCCAATCTTGCAAAGATGGCATGCTCGAGCCGGATAAAGGGCTTGTGGGCGACAGGCTGTATGCCATATCAAAATCAGCTGACAAGCCATATGACAGCTGGGCCAAAAAATCCTATTTTCTGCAATGGATGACCCATCCCAAACTGGCACGCCTGAGATGTGTGTTTCAGGCTGATACTGGTTATCTTCAGCTCACCGATGAGGATAGGCTGTTATTTGAAGGCAGGCTTGATGCACCAGAAGAGGCTGAGGCACTGGCTGATATCCTACATTCTTTTTTAGATTTAGAAGAAAAGCCACTTCTTCACAAAGCCCAAAAAGGCAGTTTTACTGATCAGAGTGAAACGGTGATTTCACTCGGTCAGACATCATCTCTGGCAGCGGTAAATGGCGATATTGGCGAGCCGAAGGATTTATTCATGGCGCGGTTTCGCTTGAATATCTGGCTAGAAGGCGGCACCGCCTTTGAAGAGTTAGATTGGGTTGGTCGCCGTGCCAGACTGGGCTCAGCTGAACTGTATTTCACCGAGCCAGTGGGACGTTGTCAGGCGATTAATGCCAGCCCGGCCACAGGGCGTAAACGCCAAGATGAGGCACTCTCAGATCTGACACAACTCTTGCGCTCAACCTATGATCACGATTGTCTTGGGGTCTTTGCACGCATAGAAAAAGCTGGCCATTTCTCTATCCATGACCAGCTTATCTTTATCTGACTATTCAGCTGAATAGCGGGTGTTTTAGGCAACCGCCTCTTCTGTCTCTGCTTCCGTCTCAGCAGCCTCATCTGATGGGCTATCATCAGCTTGTGCATCTGCCTCAGATGATTGAGCCACTGGCTCTGCGTCTGATGCTTTCTTGGCCTCTGTATCAGATGCCTCGCCAGCCTCAGCACGTCCTCCTGATTTATCACGTGATTCCTGTTGTGCACGGCGGTTTTCAGCTGCGCTCAGAATCGTTTGATGCACACGGTAATAATGATCTGCAAACTGGCTCAATGCCTCAGCTGAGATTCGCTCGCCTGCGGCGGCGGCATCATGGGCAAGAGCGGTATATTTTTCAAAAAGCTGCTGGGCATTGCCACGCAAACGCCCTTCAGGACCATTTGATTCGAAGGTTGTGTTCCGATTGAAATTTGGCTGGTGCATCCCATTTGGGCGACGACCACGTGATCTCGAGCGTTTCGAATTCTGATTCTGTCTCATATGTCTTCCATTAATCAGATGAACTCTGTGATACGCACATGGGCAAGGTTTTAAAACCACCCGTCTCTGGTGCGTGAAAAGCCCCAATATGTTGAGGGAACATAACCCGAGCTGACGTTTGATATGTCATGAAACGATAAGCGCCGGTAGTATCACTTAGCCCGAATTTAAATCAGAACTCAAGCAAAATTTTCTAAATCCCATCACCCTTTTTCTCCAAACTCTGGTCATCGCGCATCAATTCCAGACATCGGATATGTCCTGATAAATCACGGTGATAGGCCTTGAGCAACAATCCTGCATTTTCTGCCAATAGCCTGACTGCCCTTTCTTGGCCAGCGCCAATTTCAACAAAGGCATGCCCTTTTTTATCCAGCCGGCGTGCAATCGCTTGTAAAACCGCTGGCCAGTCTGCCAGGCCATCTATGCCGGCAAATAGAGCAGCATGGGGATCATATTTTACCACCTCATCTGTCAGATAGGCTGCATCTGATGTCGCGATATAGGGCGGATTGCAGAAAATGATCTGATAAGAGGCGTCAGCCGGCAGCGCAGAATCCCAGTTTGATTCGAAAAACCGACACACCCCCTCCAACCCAAGATGGCGGGCATTATCGCCTGCCTGCTCCAGCGCAAGCGCGCTGGCATCCAGACCGACCCCTCTTATCTCTTGGCCTGTTTTTTTGATTTCTGCCAGAAAACTGAGCAGCAGACAGCCTGTCCCTGTCCCCATATCCAGCACTTCGATAGACGCCTGTGTCGAAGAAGACGCCGCGCGAAGTGCTGCTTCAATTAAAATTTCTGAATCAGGGCGTGGATCTAATGTCGCTTCATTCAGATAAAACAAATAGCCAAAAAATTCGCGCCATCCCCGCATGCGTGATATCGGCTTACCAGCCAGCCTGTCTGTAATCAGCTGATCAAGCGCGGCTCTCTGCGTAGATGTGATTTCAATCTTGTCATGCAGATAAAGCATAGCTGCATCAGGTGCTGGCCCATTTAAAACGAGATTCAGTAATAATCTGGCCTCATGCATGGCCATATCCTGATCATCTGCTGCAAAGCCTTGGGCCAGCCTTTGTGCATAGGGCCGCAGAAACGAGCCGATGATGACAGTCTCCTTTAAAGGTACAGACATAGGTCTTACCCTTCTGATGAAGCCAGCCTTGCTGCCTGATCTTCAGCAGCCAGCGCATTGACCACCTCATCCAAGGCTTCACCAGCCAATATCCGATCGAGCTTATATAAGGTGAGATTGATGCGGTGATCCGTCACCCGGCCTTGCGGAAAATTATAGGTGCGGATGCGCTCTGAGCGATCACCTGATCCCACCTGGCCTTTGCGTGAGGCTGCCCGTTCAGCTTCCTGACGCGCCCGCTGCGCATCATAAAGACGCGCCCGCAGGATTTTCATCGCCTTGGCGCGGTTCTTATGCTGAGATTTTTCATCCTGCTGGCTCACCACAATACCGGTTGGCAAATGGGTAATGCGCACTGCCGAATCAGTGGTGTTCACCGATTGGCCGCCAGGTCCGCTAGAACGGAAGACATCAATACGCAAATCGCTCTCATTGATATCGACATCGACCTCTTCTACCTCTGGCAAGACGGCCACGGTGGCGGCTGAGGTATGAATACGCCCACCTGTTTCGGTCTCTGGTACGCGCTGGACACGATGCACGCCTGATTCAAATTTCAGCCTGGCAAACACATCCTGACCTGAAATCGTGGCAGTGGCTTCTTTATAGCCGCCAATGCCGGTTTCAGAAACTTCCATCACTTCAAACCGCCAGCCATATTTGGTGGCGAAACGCTGATACATGCCAAAGAGATCAGAGGCAAAAAGCGCGGCTTCGTCTCCGCCTGTTCCTGCCCGCACCTCTAAAATGGCATTTCGGGCATCATCGCTGTCTTTTGGCAAGAGCAGCAATTTCAGCTGATGTTCTTCATCTGGCAGGCGGGCGCTGAGCTCAGTGATTTCAGCTTCAGCCATCTCCTTTATTTCAGGATCATCCCCTTCAGCCAGCATCTCTCTCGCATCATTCAGCTGCTGTTCGGTTGAGCGCACAATTTCGATTTGCTCAGCGACAGGCCGCAATTCTGCTAATTCACGAGACAGCTGGGTAAGCTGATCAGGGGTAAGGCTGGCAGATTCGGCCAGCTTATTTTCAATTTCCTGGCGACGGGCGAGCACCCTGTCCATATTATCTTGCAGACTCATGTCAACCGGTCCTGATAAAGAAGAAATAAATTATGGGCGGCAGAGCCCGGTGAGATGCGTTGCGAGGTCCGCTTGTGCCAGGCTGTCTTGGGTCCCATCACTTAGATGACGCAAGGTGACCGCACCAGCTGCCATTTCATCGCTGCCAATGATAGCGGCAAAGCGTGCGCCCATTTTTGAGGCGCGTTTCAGCTTTTTACCCATATTGCCAGAAAGCGGCATATCTACATTCAGCCCTTTATGGCGACAGGCCTGAGCGAGCGCAAAGCCGATATCACGCGCATTATCATCTGCAATGATAAGAGCCAAATCAGGCGCAGGCAAAGATTGCTGGCCAAGCAATAAAGCCAGTCTTTCCACACCTGCTGCAAAACCAACAGCTGGCAAATGCGGGCCGCCTAACATTTCCGCCAGCCCATCATAACGCCCGCCGCCCATCACCGTGCCTTGTGCACCAAGCGCATCGGTAATGAACTCAAAAGCAGAATGACAATAATAATCCAGACCGCGCACTAATAGCGGATCATGATGCCAGCTGATCCCTGCCTTATCGAGCAAATTTGTGAGCTGATCAAAATGCGATTTTGATATGTCATTCAGATAATCACCAAGACGTGGTGCCTCAGCCAAGAGTTTGCGGTCGCCTTCATCTTTTGAATCAAGAATGCGCAGCGGGTTACTGGTCAAGCGGCGCTGGCTGTCTGCTGAGAGATCAGCTGAATAGCGGTTGAAATAAGCGACCAGCGCTTCGCGATAAGCAGAACGGCTTTGTGTGTCGCCCAAACTATTGAGATGCAATCTTGTTTTGGAGAGCACACCAAGTGCCTCGAGAATCTGAGCACCACAGGCAATCACCTCAGCATCTGCAACAGGGCTGGCTGAGCCGATAAATTCGACGCCAATCTGATGAAATTGACGCATCCGGCCTTTTTGCGGGCGCTCATAACGGAACATCGGCCCGGCATAAAAGAGTTTTTGTGGCAAGGTCTGGGTGAGGCCATTTGATAGAATAGCGCGCATCACCGCCGCTGTATTTTCAGGCCGCAAAGTAAGGCTGGTCCCGCCTCTGTCTTCAAAAGAATAGGTTTCTTTGGACACCACATCAGAGCTCTCACCTAGCGGGCGTGAGAAGACTTCTGTGAATTCAAAAACAGGTGTAGCCATATCATGAAAGCCATAATGGCTGGCAATCTGACTGGCGGTGCCAATCACCTGATTATGGCCTGCTTTGGCCTCTGGCATTAAATCTGCGGTGCCGCGAACGGGTTGCAAGGCATCCATTGTCTCTTATCCTCAAGATGAAACAGCCCCCTCTGGCGAGGCAGCCTTTGCTTCTTTTTTACTTTTTTTCTGCCTCTTGTGCAGCGGCTTGTCTGATTTGTTCTGCCTTTTCTTCAACCAGCCCGACCACATGCTCAACAATATCCCCATTGCTGAGGCGGTGGTTGGCCATGCCGTCAATATAAAGCTGGTGGGTGCCCTTACCGCCACCGGTGAGGCCAATATCGGTTTCGCGGGCTTCGCCTGGGCCATTTACCACACACCCGATTAATGAAACACTCATCGGTACATCAATATGTGCGAGCCGCTCTTCGATAATCTGAACGGTTTTAATCACATCAAATTGCTGGCGTGCACAAGACGGGCATGAAATCACCGTGACACCGCGCCGACGCAGACCCAGCGTTTTCAGCATCTCATAGGCGACCCGCACTTCTTCTGCAGGCTCAGCTGAGAGTGAAACACGAATAGTATCGCCAATACCTGCCCAGAGCAGATTGCCAAGACCAATCGCTGATTTCACCGTGCCAGCGCGCAGGCCACCTGCTTCTGTAATGCCGATATGGAGCGGGCAATCTATCGCCTCTGCCAATTGTTGATAGGCAGCCACTGCCAGAAACACATCTGAGGCTTTGACCGAAATCTTAAACTCATGAAAATCGTGATCTTGCAAAATGCGAGCATGATCGAGGGCTGATTCAACCAATGCTTCTGGACAAGGCTCGCCATATTTTTCCAAAAGATGTTTTTCCAGCGAACCCCCATTTACCCCAATGCGGATAGAACAGCCATGATCACGCGCGGCGCGCACCACCTCTGCCACCCGATCAGCTGAGCCAATATTGCCTGGATTGATGCGCAGACAGGCAGCCCCTGCTTCGGCGGCTTCAATTGCACGCTTATAATGAAAATGAATATCGGCGATAATCGGTACTGCGCTCGCTTTGACGATATCTTTTAGTGCTGATGTGCTGTCCTCATCTGGACAAGAGACGCGCACCAAATCGGCCCCCGCTTCGACCGCACCGGCAATCTGGGCATTGGTTGCCGTGACATCGGTGGTCAGCGTATTGGTCATGGTCTGCACCGAGATCGGCGCATCACCGCCAACTGGCACCGACCCCACCATGATCTGGCGGCTGCGTCGCCGCTCGATTGTCCTATAGGCTCTGTAGGCGTTGGCCACGGCGGGCTCTCCTGATCATTCCACTGCATCCTGTGCCCGAAAGACCCGGCGCTGCCGGTCGGCATGCGTCACCCGCGGACGCCAGGTATTGCATGGCTAGAGTTGGTTGCGAAGACGGTCGGCATCAAGTGGCAGATCACGAAGGATTTCGCCACTCTCGCCAACGGGCCGGACACTGCCGTCATGGAACAACAGCTCAAGGCCGCCGGCATTGCCGGTGCTCAGATACAGCTTGTCACGCGAATCGACGACATAGATTTCGCCCTCGCGCATCAGCTTCGTCATCACTTCTTCCCCGTCATTGCGGATGATCTCGACCCAGCTGA
>JBMHDN010000056.1:0-8541 GCA_049889355.1 Puniceispirillaceae bacterium (SeqCode) | reverse complement strand
AATTGCATAGACCATAACGCGTTCATTTCCGAAAAAGATTCATCAAAACGGACGATTTATCAACATGATAACGATGTATCCTTAAACACATCTATCGCCGCCCCGCGAATCCCTTCTCTTTCTCCAACTTTGTCAAATAGCACGCTCTTTTACATTTGAGAGACAACAACCCCGGCTTGAATAGACCTCTCTTAAATTGAGAAGCGCATTGAAGCGGAGATTTGCCCATATGTTAAAGAGCTTTACGACGGCACCTTCATGACTGACGATGTGCACCCGCCGTGAGGACCAGTATATCTGATCTTTTCGATTTAAAGTCAAGCAGGGCAATCCCAAAAAATGCAGTCAAAATCCATTTTTAACTGAATTTTAACTTCTTACCAGATGCGCCTGCTGACCCAAATCATCGCCAATCCCTTTATTTGCCCTGATTAGCGCCCGATTCAGCTTTTTTGCCAGCAGATTTACTGTAAATCTGAAAAGGCATGTTGCAGCCTCTTTATGGCCTCTTCTACCCTGCTTTTTGGGCAGGCCAGATTGAATCGGCGCATCCCCAGCCCTGAATCGCCAAAACTCGGCCCATGATTCGCTGCGATTCTTGCCCCTTGTTGGATGCGCGCATCTAATTGTGATTCGCTAAGACCTGTCCCGCGCATATCGATAAGAGACAGATAGGTCGCATCAAGCATGATAGGTGCTACGCCCGGGATTTCGCCCATCGCTTGTTCAAACAAGGCGCGGTTTTCATCTAAATAGACCAGCAGCGCATCCAGCCATGGCGCGCCATCTGTGTAGGCCGCGCGCGTAATTTCTATCCCGAAAATATTTGGCGACACACCGGTAGCATGCAGATGGCGGGCCATCACCTTGCGCAGATTTGAATCTTGGATGATCACATTGCCTGTATAGCCAGCGGCCAGATTAAAGGTCTTAGAGGCCGCGGTCAGTGTGATCAGCCGGTGCGATATCTCCGGGAAATGGGCCGCCATCACCAGATGTTGAACACCGCGCGCCTGAGCAGAGGGAAAAATGAGATCATGGTGAATCTCATCACAAACAATCAGCAAATCATGCCGCTCAGCAAAATCAGCGACCCATGCCAGCTCATCGCGCGTCCAGACGCGGCCACCTGGATTATGCGGCGAGCAGAAAATCAGCATTTTCTCCTTGCCGGTCATCGCCGCCTCTGCGGCCTCTCTATCCAGATGAAAGCGCCCCGCATCCAGCTGCATCGGTATATCGACCAGCCGGCGGCCCATCCCATTTATCACTCGGAAGAAACAATGATAAATCGGGGTGAACATCACCACCCCATCTCCTTTTTCAGTAAAAGCGTCAATCGCCTGGGCTGTGCCATGGACCAGCCCATGAGTGGTGGCGATATGATCGGGATCCAGATCCCAGCCATGACGCCTGCCCATCCAGCCCGATATCGCTTGTTTATAAGCCAGATTATCGCCCGGATAGCCAAACAGGTTGCGCTTGGCCAGTGCCTCCACTGCCTGTGACACGCAAGGCGGCGACTGAAAATCCATATCCGCAACCCACATCGCAAGCGGTTCGTCTAACCCCGCCTCCTCTGCCAGACCAAAGCCGTTCTCCAGCGTATCCCATTTCGAACAATCACTGCCGCGGCGGTCAATCACGCGATCAAAATCAAAAAATCTGTCTAGCATATTTTATCCTGTCGGTTTTTGGCCTATCTAGGAGGCATCATATAGGGACCGTTTTGGAAGAACAGCATGATAATGGCTGTCTGTTGTCTTTCTTGTGTCTTTATGTTGAACGTGATCTGATCTGTAAATGCAAGAGCCTGATATGCGCACAAAATCTTCTCCACAAAAAACCATCCTGATCACAGGCTGTTCTTCTGGCATTGGGCTGGATGGTGCATGTGCGCTGCATGCGCGCGGCTGGCTGGTGATTGCCAGCTGCCGTAAAGAGGCAGATTGCGAAAAGATGCGCGCCATGGGCCTGGCGTCTGTGCGCATTGATTATGAAGAGCCAGCCAGTATCGAGGCGGGTTTTGAGCACGCCATGGCGATCACCGGTGGGCGCCTTGATGTGCTGTTTAATAATGGGGCCTATGCGATACCAGGCGCGCTTGAAGATATGCCAACAGATGCGATCCGCCAGATTTTTGAATCGAATTTTTTTGGCTGGCACAGCCTGACCCGGCTGGCGATACCGGTGATGCGCGGCCAAGCCAGCGGGCGGATTATTCAGAACAGCTCTATTCTAGGCTTTGCCGCTCTGCGCTGGCGCGGGCCTTATAATGCAACGAAATTTGCGCTCGAAGGCTATACAGATACGCTGCGTCTTGAAATGCGCGGGACCGGTATTGAGCTGGTGCTGATTGAGCCAGGGCCTATCCGCACCCGGATTCGCGAGAATAGCTGGCCGCATTTCGAAAAATGGATTGATGTAAAGGCCAGTGTGCGGCGACGTTTTTATGAAAAAGCGCTGATACCGCGCCTGACCATGGATAACCCGCCAAAAGACCCGTTTGAGCTGGGCGTTGAGGCCACGACCAAAGCGCTGCTCCATGCGTGTGAAGCGAGCCGCCCGCGCCGGCGCTATCGCATCACCTGGGCAACCAAGCTGATGTATGGGGTCAAAAAACTGCTCCCGACTCGCTTGTTCGACCACCTCGCCGTCCGGTTTTAGGGGTGTATGGTTTCAAGTAAACAGTTCTGACTCAAATTTTCTAAATGAGAAATTGCCAAATTTAGAATTTGCTCGAAAGCCTTCGGCTTGTCCTGCAATGAAATTTCCATTTTCCGCAATGCCTTTTGATAATTCCTTCCCTTGGTATGAGCAGAGCCAGATGATCTAAGACTTTGTAAATCTCTTAAAAACGGAACAATGTCTTCTGCTTCACAAGGAAAAGATTGCTCCAATTTTTGGATGGACCCAATAGTCTCATTAAATGGGCCATAGTGATTATTCAATGCCTCAACATTTATTTGATCAATTAGCAATTTGGCCAGATTGAGCACCTGTTGATCGAAAACCTTTTGTGCGTTGCTGGCAGGTATCTGAATTGTATCAATCAGTGTGATGTCATGCTCAGAAAGTTCACGAAAGAAATAGAATTTATATTTATTTTTCCATGCTTTGTTGAAATGTACATAGTTTCGTCGGAATTTAAGATCAGCAGTTTCTGCATCGACGGGGTTACACATAAAACTATTTTGGAAATATGAGCGGCTCAAATTTCCATCCACAGGAACATTGAATGATTTCCAGTAAAGCATTTCATCGTAAGGCAAAGCATATAAATCACCCAGAAAAACTATAACTTTATCCTTGTGGTCAGTATCTGCACGTAAAGACCATGAACCGCTCCTGACCAACCCTTGATCAACACGATATCTCTCTGGATGATTATAGTATTTTGTCAACACTTCCTTTCGAAATTGGGTAGGTGTTAAAAAGTTGGGGCTTTCAGGGTTTGCACCAAAAAAATCGGCAAGATAAGCCGGATTACTTCCAAAAGTTATATCCTCGCCATGCTCATCAATTCCGACTATAAACTGGATCTCATCACGCCTCTTGTCAGGTTTGAACATTTTCTTGAAAGCCTCGCTTTGTGAAGCGGGAGCAATTATTTTTTTGCCACGAAAAACAGAACACCATTTACTGTCACCAGGGCAAGAATCTGCTTCGCATATTCTTCGTTCCCATCGGAAGTCATTAATCACACCATTATCGATTTGAATATCTTCATTGGAGTAAGGGAAGTCATCTTTGGAATATCGTACTGCTTTAATATTGATAACGAGATGTAATTGGCTCATAGCAAGAAATTGCTTCAAATATTTGAGGTGAACTTGAACTCTATCTTTCCCTAATTTTGCAATTTCTGTTGGATTATCAGAATCATCAATGACAACAAGACGGTCATATTTGTCATTGAGTTTGCTTCGATGAAATAGTCTAAATTCTTCACAAAGCCCTTCATCATATCCGACAAGAACAAATGGTCTTATTGATTTGTTGTGCGAAGGCTCATAATAAATTTCTGGTTCTCTGTTTTCGGGATAACGCGTTCCGATATCTGGCGCTGAAGAACAAAACTCCAAGTCAAAATTTAGGTTGTCACTCTCAAGAGAGCGCTTCGCTGCCTCTGGTTTTAAGAGCGCACACCAGACAGCTATGTAACTACCCTTGCGCCAATGAGGTCCTGTATCTTTCAAAAAAACCGTTTGCCATTTGTCTTTGCCAATTTTTGGAATAAATTCATCGAGCAGATATCTACACTCCAAAAACTCCGTATCATTCTCCTGAATCACCCCCGCCTCCTTCTCTGAAAAAAGATGTTCAGCAGGTGACCATAGCGTAAAGAGGTTAATAAAAGCCTAATTTTGGGCATTCTTTTTCAGTCTTTATTAAGTCTTGCGGCGGGGTGGCGGGACCGCTTAATCCCCCTTCTCTGTCTTTTTCGGTCTTGCCCATTGCCAGTTAAGATGGGGTGGCCTAGGTTTGGAAAAGGGGTGGGGTGCCTGTCTATCAGGCCCAGATCACCACCAAAAATGACGAACAATCGAGCAACCAAAAGGCTCAACCGCAAGGCGGCTTTATCAAAACCGATAACAGGCCATAAAACAGGCCATAAAATAGGCCATAAAATAGGCCAAGACAGCAAAAGGGGATAGGCGATGCGCTATGTACATACGATGGTGCGGATTGAAAATATCGAGGCGGCGCTGGCTTTTTATTGTGATGCGCTGGGGCTGGTCGAAACCCGCCGCTATGATAATGAGAAGGGCCGCTTCACGCTGATCTTCCTCGCCGCGCCCAAAGATGTTGAGGCTGCCCATGCCCACCACGCCCCTGAATTAGAGCTGACCTATAATTGGGACCCAGAGCGCTATACTGGCGCGCGCAATTTTGGCCATCTCGCTTACCGGGTGGATGATATCTATGCCAGCTGTCAGCGGCTGATGGATAAGGGGGTGACCATCAACAGGCCGCCACGCGATGGCAATATGGCCTTTATCCGCTCGCCTGAAGGGATTTCGATTGAGCTGATCCAGGAAGGTGATGCGCTGCCAGCACAAGAACCCTGGGCGTCTATGGACAATACAGGCAGCTGGTAGGGGCTGCATTTCGGGGAAAATACAGGCAGCTGGTAAAGGCTGAGCTGATTTAACAGAATATTAAGGATATAAAGATGCTCTATCGCATGATTGGTACATTTGATGGGCTGCGTTTGGTTCAGTTTCTTTATGGCAGTGATAATTACGGCTATCTGATAAGAGATGAGGCGAGCGGGGCCTGCGCGGCGGTAGATGCCGGAGATGGCGCGCGTTATGGCGATGTGTTGGATGCGCTGGGCTGGACGCTGAGCGATATTTTCATCACCCATCATCATGGGGATCATACAAATGGGCTGGCTGAGCTGGTCGAAGGTGAGCCCGATATCGCGGTCTGGGGCCCTGATCCGGCGACATCACACAAGCCGCTTGCAGCTGTCAATCAGCCGGTGAGAGATGGCAGCAAATTTGAGTTTGCCGGCCGCTCTGTTGAGGTGATCGCCACCCCAGGCCATACGCTGGATATGGTGAATTTCTATCTGGCTGATGCCGGCCTTCTATTTAGCGGGGATACGCTGTTTCACCTGGGATGCGGGCGCGTTTTTGAAGGGGATATGGCGATGATGCAAGCCTCGCTGGCCAAACTCACCGCCCTGCCAGATGAGGTGGAGGTTTGTTGTTCACATGAATATAGTGCGGCCAATGCCCGTTTTGCCTTGTCAGTAGAGCCTGAGCATGCCGGCCTGAAGGCGCAGGCGGCGGCCATTGAGGCGTTGCGGGCGAATGGCGAGCCAACTGTGCCGACCAGACTTGGGCTCGAAAAACAGCTGAACCCGTTTTTGCGCTGGGATGATGCAGATTTACGTGCGGCCCTCGGGCTGGAACAGGCCAGCCAGGCTGAGGTCTTTGCCGAGGTGCGGACCCGAAAAGACAATTTCTAAAGATCATGTCTTAAGACAGATTGTGAGAAATGAGATTTAACGTCTGGAGCTCTGGCATCAAGCGATATGGCGCTGCCGATGGTTCTGCTGGTTTAGTGGCAGCTGCGCGGGGGATTACAGCCTATCCGCCAGATGTGGCAAGAGACTGGCGGGCTGTCTGGCGGGCTTTGGTCTTGGCCTTTTTCTGGCGTGTCACGGCTTTGGCCTTGCCATTGGTCAGGCAATCCGGGCACAGGCATGAGCCTGCTAAATCAAAACCATCTTGAAAATTAGGCAGATGCGCACACCAGCACATTTGCGTGATCTCGCCTGCCTCATTGCGCTTTGAACCACATTTAAAGGATGTGCCGCAGCGCTCACAAATCAGTTTTTCCATTTGGTCCCCCTGTCCTTGGTGCGCACCGCTCGATGCGTAAAAACCAAAAGACAGTTTCAGCCTAAGCCTCAACACCGCATAAAATCCAGCCTAAAACCACAGGTGAAGCTGAAAAATAACCCCTTTGGGCTGGTCTAAACAGGTCATCACGCAAATGTGATTGGCTGATGACTTTAATTATTAACTAAATTTTAATATATACTAATGATAGGTGAATTTATCCGCCAGTCTGACACCTCTTGCTGTCTGGCTGGTCTGAATGGAGGCCGATATGCGGTTCAAGACATTTTTCAGCCTGAGCGTTGCCGTTGTGATGGGCCTTGCGCCTATTTTTTCAACACAAGCACTGGCGCAGATTTCCAATCCGCTTGACCGGCCTCAGAGCGGGGTGATTGCGGCAACCACCGCCCCTGTGAATATCAATTACCTGCCTGAAAATGGTCAGATGATTGGCCGGATTGCTGATGTGGGCGACCCGATTTTCCTCAATGATGAAGTCGCAACAGGGCCGAATGACAAGTTGCAGGTGCTGCTCTCTGACCAGACGGTTTTCTCAATTGGGCCTAATTCTGTGCTGGTTTTTGATGAATTTATCTATGATCCAGGCAGCTCGGATGGTGGCTCTCTGGTCGCGTCGGTCAAGCGCGGCAGCTTTAAATTCATTTCCGGCAAGATTGCCAAGCAAGGCCCAGAAGCCATGAAGCTGAAACTGCCTAATGCCTCAGCCTCTATTCGCGGTACCTCTGTCGCCGGGCGTGTCGGTGATGATGGCGAGGCAGATTTGCTGTTGCTTTCTGGGGCGATTGAAGTGGCGAGTGCGGCCTTGGCTGATCCGGTGGCCTTGCTGACCCCTGGGTGGGGGACCAGCATTGATGCCGCGGGCAGTGTCGCTCCGCCTGTGCAATTTCCGCCTGAGCTGGTCGAAGAGCTGGTCAGCGCAGTTGAGTTCGTGGCCCCGCAGATTGCCGCCGCGATTGAAGCTCAGCAAGATGGTGATGGCACTGGCACCACTACCGGCTCAGGCCTTACCCCTGAGACCGTCGAAACCATCGAAGATGTGGTAACCTTGGTCGCGGAAAATGTCGCGGTGGGCGAAGATGGCAATATTAATGTGTCTAATCTGGCCAATTATCTGCGCAGCTCTGGTCTGGCCGGGATCATCGGCCTGTCTGAAGAAGATTTGGCAGATGCGCCAGCTGGTCTGAATATTGAAGCTGAATTGCTGTCTTATCTGATCGCCGGTGGCCAGCCACTCTGGCTGACTGTCCAGAATGATGGCGGCGGTGCTTATTCACTGGTGAACCCACCAACAGGTGGCGACCAGCTCCAGCTCTATAATCAGCGTTATGCCGATTTGGTCTCTTCCAGCTATCAGGGCTCTATCCGGTTCCAGAAATCAGGCCTTGCTCTGGAAGCAGGCAGCCAGGCTTTCTCTGTGCCGAGCAACTATAATTATGGCAATAATCTGGATGTAACAGTTGATGGCAATGATGCCTTTGCGACCTTCTCATCTAACATCCAATCATCTGGCACAGTCGATTATAATGTGCTGTTGAATTACGAGACAACACAGGTGACCGGCACCTTTGCGCTGAATAATCTGGTGGTGAATGGCCAGTCCTATTCAGATGTGAACAAGAATATCAACCTTGCTAATCTGTCCAGCTATACCGAAACCTCTGGTATTGAACTTTTCCCGACCGATACGCTTGGCTCTGGGGCCAATCAGGTTAATCTGGATTTCAGAGGCGATTTTGGCTCTATCTCGGATGGTGATAATGTGCTCGATGGTCTGATCGGTAGTTTCGGGACAGAGATTAACCACACCACTTTGGTCGAATTTGCCGAGATTTCGGCTGATCCGAGCGCGGCACGTGACTACACCACCGAATATGGCGCGCTGGTTAGCTTTGATAATAACTGGACGCTCAGCAATGGCACTCAGTTTCAACAAGGTGGGGTGACCTGGGATTTGCGCCAGCCGGTTGGGGTGAGCATGGATGGCACCGTATCTACCCAGTCTGTCTCTCAGCTGACCGCCGCTGGCTATACTTTGGATAATTCCGGTGATACCACCTTCTATCGCCACCCGTCAGATGACAGCCTGAGCATTGAAATGCGCAATGTCGCGGTGATCCCAACCGCCATGGTCGAACAATATGAAATCGGCACCCCTGAATAAGGG
>JBMHDN010000055.1:0-5409 GCA_049889355.1 Puniceispirillaceae bacterium (SeqCode) | reverse complement strand
GCAGGCTGCACCTTCACATCACTTAATTGCAGGGTGAGCGGCGCGGTTTCAGTTTGCACAACTTCATTTGTGCTGATGGTGCCATTATCATCTTCTGTTTCAGTGATGGTATATTTTGCTGTTTTTGAGCGTTCGATGGTCGCAGATGATGTGCCATCTTGCACCAAAATAGTTGGGCTGGAGAGCACACGCCCAAGGCTGTTGCTCTCGATAAAGCTAAGGGCAGAGCGGATCAGACCAGATGGCGCTTCGAGCTGGACTGTATAGCCGCCACTCACCGCGCTTGAGATACTATCCAGCAGGCTGGCTTCAATATTGCCGCTGCCACCTGGCGAATCTGTTGCGCGGGTGATCAGATTTTCAATCTGGCGGGTGAAATCACGGCTGACGGTCAGCATGAAAATTTCGACCAGCACCTGCATTTTTGGCACATCTTCTTGCTCAATCAGACGTGTGGCCAGTGCAATCTGGGCTCTGCTGCCTTTGACAATCAGGCCTGTGCTATCTTTGCGCACCAAAATACCAGCATTACTCGGGCTACTGGTGCATCCGGTTGGCAAGGCATTCGCAGAAGGTGTGGCGGTAAGCGCTGTGCCTGATGAAGAGGCAGTTGTGGATGCTGTCGCTGTTGGTGACGCACTCGCATTATCATTGGTGGCCGTCTCAGCGGTTGAGGCAACAGGCGTGCTCGCGGTTGTTGTTGCGCTCGTACTGTCTGTGCTTGTTGCAGAGGCGGTTGTACTGGCTGTGTTCGTGGTGCTGACCCCCAGCATATCGTTGAAATAATTTTCAACATAGGTCTTGGTCTCTTCTGGGTCCTTATTATAGACCGCGATTTTCTCAATAAACACTTCTTTGCCTGGGATAATACAGGCATCTTCAACCAATATATCTGCAAAGCGTGTTTGGACTGAGACCATACGCATGGACTGGGCATTACCGGCTAATGTGCTGGTACCAGAGAGCTCACCATTTGCCAATGTTGAAGGGGCAACCGCGGGCGGGTTCAGCATATTGTCTGTACCCTTATCAAATTGTTGCAGGCGCTGGCGCAAATCAAAGCTTTTATCTGTTACATCTCTGAGCGCAGTGATGGCTTCTTCACCAAGCCCTGTTCTAGGGAAGCCGTCAATGCCAGCAAAAAAGCCGATATCATCACCGCTTAACAACAATTGAGAAATATCGATCATCCGCAAAATGGCGTTTTTATCCATCTGGACTTTTTGTAATTTTTTGCGGTCAAAAAGTAATTTATTATGCCCGACAATGGCCTCTCGAATATTAGAGAGCTGTGCCGATAATTCAGTGTCTAGATAGAATCGTGCGATCTCAGCTTCCGGGTCGAAGAGTAGCGCCAGGTCATTCTGGTTGAGCAGCGCATCTAGAATGGACAAGGCGCTGGCCCGCAAATTGAGACTGACCAGCTGGTCCTGATCTAGCAATTCATTGGAGAGGCTGGCCTGGATGCGCAACGATTTTGAAAGCAAGGCAATCACATTGCGCAAGGGCATATCACGCACGGCAAGGGAAATCACCGGATTGTGAACCAACCCTTCTAAAAAGGCGGTTTTAGAGGGCATGTTGCTGCCATCACCGCCAATGAATACCAGATTTGCAGGCAATGAGAGATACCCATCTGGGTCGCGTGTTAAATTCACCCCATAGGTATTGGGAAAAGCATCACTCAGGCCCGGGATAATTTTTTCCGCTAGTTGCTCTTCATTGGTCTCAATATCGCGTAGCACGCCATAGAGGTCTTCTTCGAGATCCAGCCCCAAATCAAATAATAATTTCAGACGCTGTTCTTCGCGCAATTCTGCTATTTTGGCTTTTTCGTCATCGCTCAGGCCGCGTGGTGCCGGCGGCTCTGCCAGATTTGCCTCATCTTCGGAAGCAGAAGATTGATTATCCTCGGCATTGCCGCTGCGTGCAGAGCGGTCTTCTTGTTGCTGTGCTTGGATTTCATCCTGTTCAATATTGAAATCAATTTCAGCAGAAAGCTGTTCTTGGATGAGGCTCACAAATTCAGGGTCAGACAAAGAAGACGGGGCATGCAACACTTGCAGGATAGTGCGCCGCGGTAATTTACGCGGCACAGAATAAAGCTCTAAATCTTCTGGTGTGACAGGCGCGATGAGCCGGTCTTCGATGACTGTTTTGGCTGATTCGATGTTGATGTCATCATTGGTCAGACGCGGCGGTGCACTGCAAGCACCAAGCCCCAAACATAACCCACCAATGACAATCGCGGCCACAGGCTTCAGATTTAGCTTCATATGGTGCCGCATCAGGTGCAATCTTCCCGGTACCTAGTGTCGTTAAGAATGGATTAGTTCTCACTAATTTAACAACATATAGGAGAAGGGGTAAAGAATAAACACAATACTTAGGAATAGACCGAAGGGAAGACGTGTCTGTGCGGCAGCTCTGCCAACAAGGATTAATCCAATGCCAGCAACTGCGCCAACAAAGCTCGCACCAAAGAAAACAGCAAGGCTGCCAACTGGTCCTAGCCAGCTTCCCACCATGCCCATCAGCCAGACATCTCCGGCACCAAATCCGCGTTGCCCACGAATGGCGAGATACAGCGCATTTGTCCCCCAGAGTAGACCTGCTCCTAAGCCACAGCCAATGAGCGAATCGAACAAGCTGATTGGCCAGATGCTGAAGATAGCGAGCCAGCCAGCCGCGTAATCGCCTAAGCCTGCGATAATAAGGCCAGCCAACGCGCCGCCTGCCATTATCGGCACATGTAAAACCATCTCTTCAAGATCGGTTAAAAAGCAGATCACCATCACCACACAAGCAAGGCAGAGCAGCCCGGCGATAAGCAGTGGAAAAGCCAAAAAATATGAGGTGAAAATGCAACCAACTATCAATTCAGTGGCTAGATAGCGCAAGGGAAGAGGGTGATGACAACAGCGGCTCCGCCCCTTTAATGAAAGCCAACCTAGAATGGGTATATTGTCAGACCATCTGAGCGGGGTTTCACAAAAGCGGCAGCGCGATGGCGTAGCGATGCTGTCTTCATCTCTAACCAGGCGCATGGCCGCGGCATTGGCATAAGACCCAAAGCAGGCACCAAGTAGAAAAATCAGAAAAAAGCTGATGAAAACCAGCAACTGCCCACCTTGCTGGTCAGCCATACTCGCCAGCATGATGTGATCCCTCATGCCCATTAGCTCAGCGCTCAGATTTGGCGTTCAGCTCGGCGAGTTTTTGCACCGAATCATTGCCAGCACCCGCCTCAATCGCCATTTCCAGCCAATAGCGGGCTTCGCTGATCGCATTGGGCGAGCGGCGTTGGATGTGATAATCGGCCATCATCATCATCGCATCCACCATGCCGCCTTCGGCTGCACAGACGATGTCAGGCAAGGTTTTTCGGAAGGTTATGCCTTTTTTCAGGCTGTTCTGCGCTGAAATCATACAGGCGCGTGGCTCTCTGCGCCGAATCGCTTTGGTCAGCAGGTCTGCGGCTTTGCGTTTGTCATAACCAGGGTTTTCTTCATCTGCATACAGCAAAGCCAGTTCAAAATAAGGCTCGCGCGATTGCCGGGCTTCAGCTCGTTCCAGCCATTTTCTGGCTTTCACGTAATTTTGCTCTACGCCAAGCCCGCGCCGATACATCACCCCAGTTAGCTCTGCTGCCTGCGGATGGCCTTTACGCGCTGAATTCAGTGCCCACCCAAAGGCGTGCGTCAGATATTCATCAGCGCCCATATTGGCCTCGCCTAAGAGATATTCTGCCACAAAGAACATAGAGGCCGCTTCACCGCTATGTGCCTTTTTCAAAGCTGAAACAACCTCAGGACCAGCATCAGCTGGCAAGGTCAGAGCAGAAGCCGGCTGCTGGACACCAAAAGTGAATAGCAGAAGAAACAGCCAGGCAATACAGCGTGCTCGGACAAGGCCGAGCAGCCTTACTACAAAAGCAGAAAGCAGCAGATGCAAAACGGACTGAATCTGAATAGACCGGTTCAAAGGGCGGGCCTCCTCACTGAATTAATTTATAAATCAGATATTTCTGATATAATAAACAAGATAGCGCGAAGAGATACAGGTTTTTCATGATGGATAATCCGATTTATGACATGTTGATTGAAACAGTGCGGACCAGAAACGTCTCTGATTTTCATATTCATGGCGAAAGGCCGGTTTATATTCGCGAATCAGGGGATATTGTGCCGCTGGAGTTGGTAACCACAAATGCCATGATCGAAGATATCATGCGCCGCGAACTCGGCGATGAGGCGTTTGAAGAGTTTGATGCAAAAGGCGATGTGGATTTTGCCATCCAATATAATGGTCAGCGTTTCCGAGCTAATGGCTATAAAATGCTTGCTGGCTATGCAATGGTGCTGCGCGTTATTGTTACAGAAGTACCGCATATTGATAAGCTTGGTCTGCCAAAGGCAGTACATGATGTGCTCTCGCTCAAAGATGGGCTGGTGTTGGTAACCGGCCAAACAGGCTCTGGTAAATCAACGTCGCTGGCGGCGATGGTTGATAAGATCAACCGAGAGCGCAATGAGAATATCATCACGGTTGAAGACCCGATTGAATTTGTGCACCCGTCTAAAACCTCCATCATCTCTCAGCGCGAAGTCGGGCCACACACAAAAAGCTTTGCCAATGCGCTCAAAGGGGCCTTGCGACAGGACCCGGATATTATTCTGATGGGTGAGCTAAGAGATTATGAAACCGTCTCGATGGCGATGACCGCTGCTGAAACAGGCCACCTGGTGTTCGGCACGCTGCACACAAATGGGGCGCCAGAGACCATCAACCGTATCATTGACGTCTATCCAGCTGAAGAACAACCACAGGCCAGATCGCAATTATCACAATCATTACGTCTGGTCATGACACAAAAACTGTTAAAGCGTAAAGGCGGTGGCCGTATCGGTGCTTTTGAGGTGATGGTCAATATTCCAGCAGTGGCCAACCTTATCCGTGAAGCAAAAATTGTGCAAATTCAGACGATTATGCAAACAGGTCAGCAATATGGCATGGTCCAGATGGATAAATATATCGAAATGCTGGAAGAGAATGGCCTGATTGAATAGGCCAGACAAACTGCGCCGATCCTAAGGGCTATAGATATCCCTCAAAAGGCAGTTGATTTTTTTTGTTAATCATTGTTTACTCTCGGTTAATTAACAAATGCTACTTTGGCATCTGTTGTTTAATGTCGGCCACAGTCCGGCAAACTGAGAAGGAAATTGACATGATGAAGAAATCCGAAGGTTTCTCCCTTATCGAATTGCTCGTGGTTGTGGCGATCATCGGCGTATTGGCCGCTGTCGGCATCGTTGGCTACCAGCAGTACATCACAAACACCAAGTCTGACGTTGCAAAAACCAACGCTGAATCAATCACACGTTGGGTATCATCAACTGCGATTGC
>JBMHDN010000054.1:0-44565 GCA_049889355.1 Puniceispirillaceae bacterium (SeqCode) | reverse complement strand
CCAAAAGAAGATGCTGCCTCTGGTACGCATAATCTGCTGCGCAATCCTGCTTTTAAAGAGGGGCTTGCCGCCCTTAGCCAGCATCAGCTCAGCTTTGATCTTCAACTGATACCAGATGTGATGGAAGAGGCAGGCCAGCTTTTTGCAAGCCTGCCGGAACTGCCTGTTGTGCTCTGCCATGGCGGCAGCCCTTATGATCGCTCGGCTGCCGGGCTGGCACAGTGGGCAGACGCGCTGAAACATCTCTCAGCCCTTGATCATATCTATGTGAAATTCTCAGGTCTGGGCATGTTTGAACATGACTGGACACCGGATAGTCTGCGCCCGATTCTCTCTGAGCTCTGGAACCAGTTTGGTGCTGAGCGCATTATGTTTGGATCGAACTTCCCAGTCTGCAGTCTCTCGTCCTCTTATGCTGATTTGGTCGCGCTTTATGAAGCCTTCATGCCGGCGTCAGCCCAGGATGATTTTTTTGGCAAGACAGCGCGTGCTTTTTACAGATTTTAACGCTGCTATGCGATTAAGCTGGCTCAGCACCGCCTTTTGCCCGGATGCTTGCTGTTAGATCTGCCATCCGGGCCAGCCGCTCATCTGCCCCTTTTGGTGGCTGATAGCTGGCCAGCATCTCCTGCCAGATTTCGGTTGCGCGTATGTCAGCAGACTTGCCACCCGCGGCCATCCAGCTGCCATGATTGCTGAGGTCTCGGTTTAACGGCGTGTGAAACGCATCTGCATAGCGCTCCATGGTCTGGCTGGTGGCAAAGAAATGGCCGCCTGGCTGAACTTCTGCAATCGCGGAAAAGCCATAATCAGAGTCTTCAGCCACTGGGTTTGATGCCAAATAGGCCAGCATCTGAAGCGAATCCAAATCACATATCATTTTCTCATAACCAAGGGTCAGCCCACCTTCCAGCCAGCCTGTGGCATGCAAGATCAAACTGGCTTGACCCATCAGACCACCCCAGAGTGCCATCAAATTTTCTGACGCGCCTTGTGCATCTGCCAGATTAGCCGCAGAACCTGCCGCAGATCGCCAGGGCAGCCCAATATGGCGGGCCAACTGACCTGATCCAATTTGTAATTGAATATGTTCTGGTGTTCCAAAAGCCGGACTGCCAGAGCGCATATCCACATTTGAGCTAAAGCCGCCATAGCTGATGGGCGCACCAGCGCGCGTCATCTGTGCTAGCGTGATAGCCGCCAGTGCCTCAGCATGCTGCAAGGTGAGCGCCCCTTCAATGGTAATGGGTGCCATAGCACCAGCCAGACAAAAAGGCGTGATGATAGAGAGCTGACCAAACCGGGCGAAATCAATGATACCTTGAGCCATTGGTATATCCAGCAGCCGCGGCGAATTGCTGTTGATCACTGTTGTCAGCCAAATCTGATCTGGAAATTCAGTGGCAGCGACATCCAGTGCCGCCGCGCTCGCTTCAAAAAGCTGTTCAGTTTGCTGGCGCCCGCGTGCATAGACAATAAGCGGCTTATCTCCATACGCCAATTGTGTTTCCAGCATAAAGAGATGGCGCTCATTCGTGGCGATATCTTGCGGTTCAGGGGAAACCGGCTGGAAATGCAACACATCACTTTGCTGAACCAACTTGCAGATCTCGGCAAAGCTGGTTGCATCACCCGGTCGCCTGCCGCGCAGGCGGTCATAGACATTGGGACACCCACCACCAGGCCCGAACAGCATCTGGCCATTGGCATAGAGAAGATCATTTTTCGGATTGGGTGCTTTCAACTGAATCTCAGATGGGGCGGTGCGCAGCGCATCTTTGACCATATCTGCGCCGATAAAGACCATCTCGCCCTCAATGCGCGCGCCGTTTTTTGCCAGAATATCTCGGGCCTCTTCCAGCAATATCTGGATGCCCAGCTCTTGCAAGACCCGCAAAGCAGTCTGATGAATACCCGCAATTTTATCATCTGAATAAAGCGATTGTGCTGCATAGGGATGGCGCAGTTGAACAGGCCGTTTTGGTGCTGTTTGTTGGCTGGAAACCGCTTTGCGTTTTGTGGATTTCATGTTGCCGCGTCTGGCCATATCAACCCTTTTTATCGAGGCACGCCTCAAAATTGAACCTTCATCATCGTGATTAAACTCTTGCCTTCATTCCTGCAGCCTGTCATCAGATTTCTGAGACTGATGACGGTATTTTTTATTTTAATGTTCAGATTTTGGTTCAGATTTTGGTTCAGGGTATGGTGATGGATTTCAAAAAATTAATGCGTGATATTTGGGATATCTCTATCACCCTGTTCAAAATCATGATTCCAACCCTAATCATCGTCAAAATACTCCAGGAATTGGGCCTTGATATGGTGTTGGTGTCCATCATGACGCCCGCTATGGCCCTTATGGATTTGCCTGCTGAGATGGCACTCGTCCTCACCACAACGATGTTAACAAATCCTTATGCCGGCTTGCTGGTTGCAGCCGGATTGCCTGCCAGCTTTGATTTAACGGTGGGCCAGGCATCTGTTATGGCACTGTTCATGCTGCTGACTCATTCATTGCCTGTGGAGGGGATGATTTCACGCCGTGCAGGGGTGCGTCTTCGCGTGGTTTTGACGGTGCGGATTGGCGGGGCCTTTATCATTTGTGCTTTTCTGGCCAATCTGTTTGACCTGACTGGTTGGTATAGTGCTTCTGCTCAGCTCAACCTACCAAACTATGCCCCTGCCACAGATTTGACAGGCTGGGTTGTGAACCAGTTCTGGGCTTTGGTCTTTATCCAAATCATTATTATATTGCTGGTATTTTTCCTTGAAATACTCAAGATCATCGGTGTGGAAAAGCTCATTTCTCTGTGTCTGCAGCCATTTTTGCACTTTATGAAAATCAGTCAGCGCGGCGCGACGATTGCCATTGTGGGTGTGACGCTTGGCCTTGGATTTGGAAGCGGTTTGTTGTTGCGGGATGTGGCCACTGGCACGATTGATAAAAAAGACGTGTTTGGCGTGGTGTGCTTTATCAATCTGTTGCACTCCGTATTCGAAGATACAGCTGTTGTGATGTTGCTCGGGCCTAGCCTGATTGTTGTATTGGGTGCACGTTTTATCTTTGCCCTGCTCTTTACCCAGCTTTTGATGTTGAGTGTGGACAAGTTAGACGAGCGAATCTGGAAAGGTTGGCTCACCAATGGAAATATTCCCGAATTAAGAGCCTGATTTTCACAATTTACCTGTATTTACAGTTGAAATCTGGCCTGCCTCGCGCCATGGTGAATAATCCATAATAAGGGCGTTTTTCTGGGGGCAAGAGTGGCAGAACTCAAATTAAAGGGTCTGAAAAAGACATATGAAAAACTTGAGGTGATTCACGGGGTGGATTTAGACATCCAATCTGGTGAATTCATCGTTTTTGTAGGCCCATCTGGCTGCGGTAAATCCACCTTGCTGCGGATGATTGCCGGCCTTGAAGAAATTACCGATGGTAGCTTGGAAATTGCAGGCGAACGGGTCAATGATGTGGTCCCTGCTGAACGTGGCGTGGCCATGGTTTTCCAGTCTTATGCACTCTATCCGCATATGAGCGTGTTTGAGAATATGGCCTTTGGTCTGAAACAGGCAAAGATACCACGTGATGAAATTAAACAGCGTGTTGAAGCCGCCGCCCAGAGCCTGCAAATAACAGATTATCTGGATCGCCTGCCGAAACATTTATCAGGTGGTCAGCGCCAACGTGTGGCCATTGGCCGTGCCATTGTCCGGAACCCGTTGGTCTTTTTGTTTGACGAGCCGCTGTCCAATCTCGATGCCGCTTTGCGTGTCCAGACTCGTATTGAGATTGCCAAGCTACATAGCGAGTTGGATGCGACGATGATTTATGTCACCCATGATCAGGTTGAAGCGATGACGCTGGCAGATCGGATTGTGGTGCTGAATGCCGGGCGCATTGAACAGGTAGGCACGCCCATTGAATTATATAACCAGCCAGCCAACCAGTTTGTTGCTGAATTTATTGGCAGCCCAAAGATGAACATTTTAGATGCTAAAGGCTTTGAAAAAGCCCTGCCTGCGGCGGCTGTCAAAAAGGCGCCTGCTCGGTTTGGTATCCGCCCAGAACATCTGAGCCTCTCGCCCTCTGGCAAAGCAAAAATTTCTGGCACAGTCCGCCATCTGGAACATCTGGGTGAAAATGCGCTTGTTTATGTCAGCTTAGAAGATGGCGCTGAGCTGGTGGCCAAATTAGAAGATGGCGCACTGCCAGAGACAGGTCAGCCTATCCATTTCACCTTTGACAATAGCCGCTTGCATTTATTTGATGCTGACGGTGTCTGTTTGAGCTGATGACAAAGGATTTGGCGGCCCCCTTCCCTGCCACAGGTGTGTGCTATTATCCTGAGCATTGGCCAGAGGATAAATGGGCCGAGGATGCGCGTGCTATGGCAGCGGCCGGCCTGTCTTTTGTGCGTATCGCCGAATTTAGCTGGGTTTTAATGGAACCAAAGCGCGGCCAATATGAATTTGGCTGGCTGGACAGGGCTATCGATACGCTGCATCAAGCAGGTCTGAAGGTGATTTTATGCACCCCGACCGCGACACCGCCTAAATGGCTGGTGGATGAAATGCCTGATATGTTGGCTGTGGATGAAATGGGACATAAGCGTGGTTATGGGTCGCGCCGCCATTATTCATTTTCGCATCTGGGCTATCGCACAGAATGTGCCCGCATAACCGAAGTGCTCGCCAAACGCTATGGCACCCATCCAGCAGTTATTGCCTGGCAGACAGATAATGAATATGGCTGTCATGATACCGCTTTATCTTGGTGTGACTCTGCCAAAACCCGTTTTCAGGATTGGCTGCGTGATAAATATCAGACGGTAGAGAGGCTGAATGAAGCCTGGGGCAATTTATTCTGGTCTATGTGCTATGCGTCTTTTGATTCAGTGGAATTGCCCAATCTAACTGTCACCGAAGCGAACCCCTCTCACAATCTAGATTTCAGGCGGTTTGCCACAGATGAGATTGTAGCCTTTAATCAGATACAAACCGATATCATTCGCCGTTATTCGCCTGACAGGCCAATTGCGCATAATTATATGGGTCGGTTTAACCAGTTTGACCATCGCCCAGTCGCTGCTGATATGGAAATTGCCAGCTGGGATTCCTACCCGCTCGGCTTTTTACAGGATATGCAGCAAATCGCGAGAAAAGACAGCCAACTAGAGGCTGATTGCTATCGTCTTGGTGATCCTGATTTTCAGGCCTTTCATCATGATCTGTATCGGGCCATGGGCCGGTTGTGGATTATGGAGCAGCAGCCAGGACCGGTGAATTGGGCAGCCTTTAACCCTGTTCCCTTGGCTGGCGCGGTGCGTTTTTGGTCCTGGGAAGCCTTTGCCCATGATGCCGAATTGGTAAGCTATTTTCGCTGGCGTCAGGCCCCCTTTGCCCAAGAACAGATGCATGCCGGCCTGAATTACCGTGATTACAGCCCTGCCCCAGGCCTCAGTGAAGCCCGGCAGGTCGCTGACGAATTGAAGGCAATCACATTGCCTGATACTGCAAATGCGCCTATCGCACTTATTCATGATTATGAAGCAGACTGGATGAGCGAGTTAGACGGACAGAGCACAGATTTTAATTATCTTCGGCTCTTGTTAGATTTCTATCGTGCGGTCAGACAAAATGGCGGGTCTGTCGATGTTATTGGGCCCAAAGATGACATTGCGGGTTATAAACTCATTTTGGCACCAGCACTCGCGCATATGCGCCCTGAGATGATGACAGCGCTCAGCCGTTCAAATGCGCAGATTCTGGCAGGCCCGCGCACCGGCCTGAAAACAAGTGATTTCCAACTGCCTGCTGAGCTGAGCCAATCTGGCATTTCTGAGCTCACCGGCTTTACCACCACCCGTATTGATGCGCTACCAGCCCGTCTGCCGATAGGCGCTTCATGGCAAGGCGTTTCAGGTCAGGTCTCTGTCTGGCGTGAAGAAGGGCGTGTATCAGGTCAAGCAGAAGGCACATCAGCAGATGGTCTGCCTCTGCTGTGCCGCGGTAATGCAGGGGCCTATCTCACTGCATGGCCTGATGCAAAACTGCTAAAAGCGATCATCGGGGATATGATGACACGCTCTGGCGTTACGACCCATGATATGCCGCCATATTTGCGGGTGCGCCAACGCGGTCATTTGGCCATATTTACCCATTATGGGCCAGATGAAGTCACCATTCCAGATAGCTTTCAAGGCACCATCCTGCTGGGCAGTCGGCAGATGAAACAAGCTGATGTGACGATACTGGATTGTGGTTAGGCTTAGCGATTATCAGCTCAATCGCTGATATCCACTAGCCAGCTGGCTGGCGCATTTTTCAAAATTTGGTTAACTCTTTGGCTGAGATTTTCTGCTGGCATCAACGCGATGATACAACCACCAAAACCAGCACCGGTCAGGCGCGCGCCATAGGCCCCGGCGGTATGTGCAGCCATCACGAGATGATCCAGCTCAGCACTTGAAACTTCATAATCCTCTGCCAGCGAGCGGTGGCTTTGATTCATCAGCATGCCTAATGTTTCAAGCTCCTGGTCCATCAGAGCTTGTTTGGCATCAAGCACTCGCTGATTTTCCGTTATCACATGACGCGCCCGTTTGGCGATAAGGGCATCTGAAATCTGTTTGAAATCATCGACCTTAGCGTCTCTTAAACTGGACAAACCTAATGTTTTGGCAGCAAGCTGAGTTTCCTTCAGCCGCTCATTATAAAGGCTGGATGACAGGCTGCGGCTGCTGCCTGAATGGATAACCACCAGACGGGCAGACGCTGGCAGCAAGACAAGCTCTGCCTCATGCGAGCGGCAATCCAGAAACAACGCCTCTCCCAAGGTCGCTTTGGCCACGGCCATCTGATCCATAATGCCACATTGCGTACCCACAAAGTGATGCTCTATCTGACGGCCAATAACCGCCAGCTCTTCATCGCAGAAATGCTGCTTTGTGCAGGCTGTCAGTGCCCGCAGCAGCGCGATTTCCAACGCAGCAGACGAGGACACACCCGCACCCGCTGGAATATCAGAGGCCACCATCAGATTGACGCCTTGAATATCAGCGCCCTTTTCATTCAGATAATGCACCGCCCCTTGCACAAAACGCAGCCAGCTTTGAGTTGCCACTGGCATAAGCGGGACTGTCTCAGCTTCAAACCCGTCTGATACGCCTGAAATCTGGCCATCTTTGCACAGGGACAGCGCAACAGAAATAGATGGCCTGATGAGAGTGGGCATCACAAAGCCATCACAATAATCTGTGTGCTCGCCGATCAGATTAACGCGGCCATGGGCCGTGGCCTCAGCCTCAGCCGGGTGGCCAAAATGATCTTTAAATGCTTCGCTCAGATGGGTTTGCTCAGGCATCTGCCTTTTCCTCACCACGCAGGATAGCAGCTGCTTTTTCAGGTGGCAGATCAACCAGGAAAAAGCCGGTAATCTGTTCAACAGAGGCCAGATATTTTTGCTTGTTCTGGCCGCGCTTCAAAGGCTGGAAAGCCAGGTAAAAATGATGGCGGCCCTGATAGCCCTTGGGCGCCACATGCCAAGCCAGCGTATAGGGCATCGGGCCATCAAACACCGTATCTAGCCGCCGCGCAACCTCAGCCACTAAATCGGCCATATCGGCGCGTTCACTATCGGTTAGGTCTTGCGGCCCATCCATCTGGCGATGTGGCATGACCCACACTTCAAAAGGATAGCGTGCCCAGCGCGGACAATAGGCAATCCCACTGTCATTCTCTGCAATCAGCAAAGCAGAGTCTAACTGCGCCGATAGGTTCGCCAATGGCATATCCTCAGCCATCGCGTCAGCTTGTATGCGCATTTGTTCAGGCAGATGCGAGAGTGCATAAATCTGGCCATGGGGATGGTCTAATGTCACGCCAATCTCACGCCCGCGATTTTCAAAGGGCAACACCATTTCAATATCTGGATGCTGATAAATATCGGTTATTCTGTCGCCGATGGCAGCGAGCAATAATGAGATTCGCTCTGGCCCTATAGTTGAGAGGCTGGCTCCATGTTCTGCGCTATATGAGACCACCTCGCACAAGCCGATGCCAGGCTGTGTTGCGATGTCCAGTTCAGGAGGCAGACCGGCTTGTTCGGATAAGGCTGAAAACCGGTTGGTGAAAATCGCGATCTCATAATCATCCACCGGAATATCACTCGGCTTGTCAGCCTCAGTCATCGCACAAAGCGGACAGTCAGCTGCTTGCGGTAAAAATGTCCGCCCTTGGCGGCCTGCAGCATGGCCTATCCATTCGCGGCGCAAGGGATGCCAGCGCAAATGCGCATCTGAGCTTGAAACAGGCGGTAGCCCTTCAAACTGACGATAGTCATTTTTTTCCGTGCTGTAGAGGTGGAGTGTACGCCCGCCGCCACGATCAAGCTTGATGCAGTGAAATGCCATCAGTGAAATTCCGGTATCCAACCTTCATGTGCCACCAGCAATTCATCCACCATAGCGCGGATCTGGTCAAGATTCAGTTCTGCGGCTGTATGCGGATCCAGCATAGCCGCATGATAAATGCTGTCCTTCTTGCCTGTGGCCAATGCCTCAACAGTTAATTGCTGAACCGAAATATTGGTTTGCATCAGACGGCTGAGATGAAGCGGCAATGGGGCAACTTTCTGCGGCTCTAGCTTGCCCGCTGAGGTCAGGCACGGCACTTCCACACAAGAATAGGCCGGTAAATCTGGCACTAAATCTGTGTTCAATACATTGCCATAGATTTTATCTTTGCTGCCAGTCACCATCGAGGTGATAATGCGGGCGGCATATTCCACCGATTTTTCACAGACCAGCTTTTCTTCTGCCAGCAAGGCTTCTTCTTGTGCATCCCATTCAGAGATTTGTTTTTCACAACGGCGGATATATTCATTGATGGGAATATTCAATGTTTTCAGCAAGTCAGGCTGGTGGTTCTTGATAAACCAGGGGGTATATTCGGCAAAATGCTCTGAGGATTCGGTTACAAAATAGCCAAAATGTTTTAACAGCTCATAGCGTACATGGTTGGTACACCCATCCCAGTTCGGGCCAAAGCTCTGTTCTGCCCCAATTTGATGAAGCCGCGGATAGAGGTCTTCACGGCTGCCATCGCTCAGCCGCTTTTCAAAGCGTGTGTAAAAAGCCATATGATTAATGCCGGCACAATCATACTCAATCTGGTCAAAATCTTCGCCCAGATCACGGGCCAGATCTGCCGCTGTGCCTTGTACCGAATGGCACAAGCCCACATAATTTAATTCAGGCGATAGACGCGATAGAGCAAGGCAATTAATGGCCATCGGATTGACATATTGCAACATCCAGGCATCTGGACAATAGGCTTCCATATCACGCGCGATATCCAGCAATACCGGCACAGTGCGCAGGCCGCGCATGATACCACCAATGCCAAGCGTATCTGCAATGGTTTGCTTGAGGCCATATTTTGCTGGGATTTCAAAATCTATGACAGTGGATGGTTTATAGCCACCAACCTGAATCATCAAAATGACGAAATCCGATCCGCGCAATGCCTCTTCGCGGCTCAAAGTCGCTTGCACAGACGGGTTAACACCTAAGGTTTCAGTAATCTTCTGCACCACCAAATGCGATGTTTTAAGGCGCTTCTCGTCAATATCCTGAAGTGCGATCTGGCAATCATGAAAGGCCGGTTCCAACAGGATATCGGTTACGATATTGCGCATAAAAACGGTGCTGCCAGCCCCGATAATTGAGATTTTTGTCATAACTCTACCCTCTAAACGCACCCATCACCAAAAGTGAGGTCCTACCCTTTACTGGCACCCAAGGTTAGCCCGGCAATGAAATGCCTTTGCATAATGAAAAACATCAGAACAGGCGGAATCGCCGCAACAATGGCCCCTGCAGAAATCAGGTGATAGGCTGCAATCCATTGGCCGTTCAACGATTTGAGACCAGCGGTAACAGGCATCGCATGCTGGCCTTGAATAAGAACAGTGGCCCAGAAATAATCATTCCAGATAAAGGTGAAAATCAGTACACATAATGCCGCGATAGCTGGCCTGATGAGCGGCAGGACAATCTGCCAGAAAATCTTGAACTCAGAGGCCCCGTCAATACGCGCAGCCTCTAATAATTCATAAGGCAGCGCCTTGATGAAATTACGCATAAACAAGGTACAAAACCCAGTCTGAAACGCAACATGGAACATCACAAGACCAGTAATTGTGTCATAAAGACCAACCTGGAAGGTTAAATCACGTACCGGGATCATAAGGATTTGAAAGGGGATAAAATTACCTGCGACAAAGGTGAAAAACAAAAGCAGATTGCCTTTGAATTTATAGCTGGCCAGCGCAAATCCAGTCATGCAAGAAAGCGCTACCGCCCCGATCATCGTCGGAATGGTGATCTTAAAGCTGTTTAGGATGAAATCCCACATCGGCGTGTTGGTAAAGACATCCTGCATATTTTGCGCAAACATCATTTCAGATGGCGCACCCCACAAATTACCTGCGGTAATATCACCAGGCCCACGCAAGGCTGTCATCATCACGCCTAAGAGCGGGATAAGCCATATGATCAAGGCAACAGGAACAGCGACACGATAGCTGATACGTGAAAACGGGCCTGCCTTTTGGATAGGTGTTGGGAACATAATCTACAGGCCCCGCTTTTCATCGCGATACATGCGATAGATAAAGAACAGAATATAGAACAGCATGATGGTGAACAAAATCGTCGCAATGGCTGAGCCATATCCCATGCGATAGCCATATTCACTGAGCGCCTGTTCAAACATGAAGTAAGCCAGCACATTGGTTGAGCCCCACGGGCCACCTTGTGTCATAATCGCAATCATATCAAAACTGCGCAGCGCCCCAATAACAGTCACCACCACCGCAATGAAGGTAGCCGGGCGCAATTGCGGCAAAATGATATTCCAGAAAAGAGACCAGCCTTTAGCCCCATCCATGCGCCCTGCCTCAATCTGATCTGAGCTGATGTTATTCAGACCTGTCAAATAGAGGATCATGCAATAGGCGATTTGCGGATAAAGACCAGCAAAGATAATGCCATAGGTGGCATATTCTTCATCTGCCAGAATGGCCCAACCATCCCAGCCGACCATGTTCAAAATCGGCGCAATAATGCCGTAATTCGGCTCGTAAAACCAAGTAAAGATGAGGCCAATAACCGCTTGTGAGATCACAAAAGGGAAGAAGAAAAGCGACTTGATCACGCGGATCCCAAAAATCGTTTGATTGAGAAAGAGTGCTATTGCTAGGCCAATCGGCACAGCGAGCATAAAACAAATCAGCCAGCGCAGATTATTCCATAGAGAAACGTAAAATTCCTCATCATCCATCAGCTCAATATAATTGGCGATCCCAATATATTCAGCAGGTGACAAACCGTCCCATTCATACAATGAAATGCCGATAGACCGGCCAATAGGCATCAGGACATAGACCGAAAAAAACAGCAAGCCAGGCATCAAAAAAAGCCAAGGCGTAATTTGCTGCTGATTGCGCTTCCACCAGCTTGAGCGCCGCACAAAAGCAGCAGAACTTGCTGAATTTGGCTGAGATGATATGCGCGGTGAGGCCATGTTGGGCATTTCCATTAACGGGAAAAAAGAGATTAAAAAATAAAGATAAAAAAAGACAGAGGCAGTCAGACTGCCCCTGTCTGTATAGCGGTTTACTTGTAGACGCGCTGGCGTGCCTTTTCCAGACGCTCCAGAATCTTCTGGCGACGCTCAGGCTTCACCATATATTCCTGGAAGCCCTTCATGCCGGCTGAAGCCATTTCAGCTGGGGCATCACGGTCATAGAACTGAGCCATTGCATAGGCATTGTTCAGCATCTTGTTACCGGCCTTCAGGAACTTGTCATCAGCAACTGTTGAGCTAGCGTTAATTGGCAGCTGACCCAAGATTTTGTTGACTTCGGTCTGTACATCAGCACGTGCCATGAAGATCAAGAAGCGCTTAGCGTCTGTCTTGTTCTTCGCTTTAGCTGGGATGTGCACTGTATCTGTTGGTGCTTCTTCAGCCATTGGAATGCCAGGTGTGATTTCTGGGAACTGGAAGAAGCCCAGCTGATCATCTGTCAGGCCAGCTTCACGCAGCGGTGCAACCGCAAAGTTACCCATCACATACATCGCAGCTTCGCCCTTCACCATTGGGGTGAGTGCTTCCTGCCAGCTATAGGCCGCATGGTTTTCAATGAAATAGCCAGGCTTTACAAGACGATCCCAGTTATCAAAGGTCGCTTGTACGCGTGGGTCTGTGTACGGCACATTACCAAGGGCCAGATCCATGTGGAACTCATAGCCGTTTGTGCGCAGGTTCAGATAGTCAAACACACCAGCTGTGGTCCACAGATACTTTGAACCGATGGTGATTGGTGTGATGCCATTTTCTTTCAGCTTGGCACAAGCAGCAACGAACTCATCGAAATTCTGTGGCACGGCAATGCCCAGATTTTCAAAGATATCTTTGCGGTAATACACGCCCCACTGATAATAGGTGTAAGGCACACCCCACTGGCGACCAGCAATGGTCATGGACTTTTTGGCATGTTCCATTGAGTTGGACAGCTCACCATCCTGCCAGCCTGTGTCAGCCCAGATGTCAGAAACATCTTCGAACAGACCTGCGCGCACAAACGGACGCATACGGTTGCCCGCATACCAGTTGGCAACATCTGGTGGATTGGTGTTCAGGAAGTTACGGATAGACTGCTTGTAACCCTCATGGTCAAACAGGTTCCATTCAACGGTAACATCCGGATTTTCAGCTTCGAACTTTTTAATGATATATTCAAACGCGGCCTTTGGTGCTGGGTCAGATGTATCTGTGTTGATGACGAGTGTGCCCGCCCCTGCAACAGATGACAAACCAACCGAGGCAATCGCAGCCAGTGCGGCAAGTGTCTTTTTCATGAGGTTCCTCCCAATTTCAGCCAGGATGCAACAGCAAACCGGCTCTTTCTAGCATTGGCTGGCTGCTACCAGCCGATGCCAACATATGTGTTTAAATAATGACGGTATTTTTCGGGTTGCTGCTTCCGTAATTCTGATATTCATTTCCGGTTTTCTCATATTTTTTTTGAAGTTATTCCGAAATTAAATTATATTTTAACCTATGGAAAACCGCTTTATCCCATCAGCTCATCTCTTCCCAGATGGCTTTTTTGTGCAAAAACACAGACCTGTGGTCATGGCAGCTAGCCATGTGCATAGTCATGTTGAAATATTGCTCACCATGAATTGTGCTGTCTATTTCACCACCCATGCTGGACCAGCGATTGCACAAGCAGGCCAACTTAATCTGCTCTGGGCCCAATTACCCCATAAGGTCACAAAAATTGAGGGAGAAGGCCATATTTATGTAGCCAATGTACCGCTCCAAGAATGGCTAAATCTAGGCATTCAAGAAGAGGTCATTGAACGGCTGCTCTCTGGTCATTTAATAAGCGCTGAGACTATTTCAGGCACAGATCCTATGCTGTTTGAAAGCTGGCTTGAAGATTATGAAAGCCAACATCCGGCTAAAATTGAATTGGCGCGCACAGAATTAGATTGTCGTATCAAGCGGCAATGCCTAGATGGCTGGACAACACCCAGCGATCCATTAGCCGCCATGCCTGCTGGCAAGACCAACCGCCAGATAGGACGCATTCACAAGATGATCCGTTTCATGGCTGAACATTACACACAGCCGATCGCCATCTCAGATATTGCTAATGCAGGCGGTGTATCCCAAGGCTATGCCATGACCTTGTTTCAAAAGACTTTAAATCTCTCGATTAAAACCTATTTGAACCGGCTTCGTTTATATCATGCAAAATCAGCCTTGCTGGCCACAGATGAAAAAATCCTGACCATTGCGATGGATAGCGGATTTGGATCGCTCTCTCGCTTTTATGAAATTTTTGCCTTAGAAGAAGGCATGCCACCGCAGGCCTTCAGACAATCGGGATCATGATAAGATGCATATCAAGCTGAACATGTATGAAAATGAGACAAGCAAGCCTGCCTTTGACGCCCTTGCAGAACATGTACTCAGTGACCTTGATATAGGCTCAGCGCAGGCGCAGACCAGCATACCAATATTGGGACAATATTGCGGTATCGAATATGTGACCGCAAAAGAAGACTCGTCTCATCCTGGCTTTCATTATCTGGCCAGCTTTTCAGTTGCGGATAGGGACGTGCCAGATGGTCATTATCAATCCTTTATCATCACCCATGTAGATTCAGCTATCAAAAATCTGGCTGACCTGGACCCTGGCCAGCATAAAATTGGTGTCAATTATTATGGGTCTTTTTCAGGTGATCTCAACTTTTCTGCCCATCTCAATAGCGCAAATAAAGCTTTCCCGAAATCCAGCCATGTCATGACAGCCAGCCATCTTGGCTCAATCCAAGCGGTGATGGACAGGCGCGCTGATTGTGCGGCGATTGACGCGCTTTCTTTTGCGCTTCAATCCAAAGCTTTTCCTGAAATAGCTGACACCATCGCGATTATTGACAAGACCCCCGCGCATCCAGGCCTGCCGCTGATTTGCGATCCTGCCTTGCCAGACGCTATCAAAGCTGAGATGCAAAAACGCCTGATTTCATTTCAGTCTGAGCCCGCCTGGCAAGATTTGGCTGAAATGCTTGATTTACGCGGTATCACGGTTTTGGACGAGCGCACCTTTGATATTATTACAAAACGTGTTGCTCAATCTGGCTGGCCAGGCTGAATAAGCCTCAATCAGGCTTTTTCCTGTCCTTCTAACAACGCGCGCAATCCCTCACGGTAAGTGGGATAATCTAACTCTATGCCCAGCTCTGGGCCAATGATCTTAGAGCGCAAACGCCGGCGCGAGACATAAAAAGATCGCGCCATTGGGGTCAGCTCTGCCTGTTCAAAAGGGATAGGTTCTGGCGGTTCAACACCCAGCAATTGAGCTGCATAGCGCACCACCTCGCCTTGCGGGGCCGGCTCTTCATCACATAGATTCACGATACGCTCAGGACGTGGTCTGTCCATCGCTGCACATATAATTTTGGTGATATCGCTCTGGTGAATCCGGTTTGAAAGTTGACCTTGTTTTTCGATGATACGGGCTCGCCCTTGCTGCAACGCTTCAATGGCATTGCGCCCCGGCCCATAAATACCTGCCACCCTCAGGATTTCAGCCTGACAGATATCGCGCCACTGATTTTCTGCCTCCACCCGATGACGGCCACGCTTTGTTGCGGGGTCAGCTGGCACATCCTCATCAATAAACCCCTCTTCTTGATCCGGATAAACAGAGGTCGCCGAAACATAGCCGGCCCAGCCGCTAAAGCCGCGCATGTCTTTCTTGTGGGTTGCCATCACCGGATCATGACCGGCAAGGGCTGATATGGTGGTGATCACATGGCTTGCACTGTCCAGATGTTGTGCTAATTCTGGGATCGCTGTGCCATCTTCAAACGGCAGAATGGTCCAGTCATCCGGGATTGTTTTTTGCCCTGAGAGGGGATCTATAAATTTATCTGGATTGCGTGTTGTACCGGTGATTTTCCAGCCTTTTTTGCTCAGCTCTGTGGCCAGATGCACCCCAACATAACCCAGCCCGAATATAAAGAGGTGCCGCTCAGCCATGCCGCCGCCTCAAGAGATAGCAATCCATAATCCAGCCATGCTCGGCACGGGCAACCGCTCGCATTTCGATAATCTGCGCCGCCACCTCATCTAACCTGCCTGCACAGATAATCTCTTCTTTCATGCCCAGATAGGCGCCCCAGAAAATATCAAATTGCACCATGTCCAAACTGGTAAAAGAGCACTGCCCATCCAACATGAAAATGGCTGTATCCACCTCAGCGGGGAAGCCCTTATCACGCAATTGCCGTCCTGTGGTGATGGTAAAGGGCGCGCCCAGCTCGTTCACCGGTATTTTATGCGCAGCGGTGAGCGCCTGAACAGAAGTGATACCAGGTATCATAGTGATTTCAGGCTTTGGGTTGAGGCGTGCGGCAATCCTAAGCGAGCTATCATATAAGGAGGGATCGCCCCAAATCAGCAATCCAGCTGATGCTGGCATATTACCGATCACCGCTGATGCGCTTTCAATCGCCTCTTGCCAGACAATCGCAATCGCATCATGCCAATCATCAACCGCATCCAGATAACGTTTATCAGCATCACGCACCGGCAAATCAAATTCAACGATAGGCGGGGCATTATCACCAAGTAAGGTCTCGCAAATCTGATGTCTTAATTCTGCTAAATCCGATTTTGAGCTGCCTTTGCGCGGAACTAAAATGACCTCAGCTTGTTCAAGCTGGCGCACCGCCTGCATGGTGACATGATCCGGATTGCCTGTCCCGATCCCAACAAGATAGAGATTAAGTGCCATCTGCCTCATCCGAATCTGGTTCATCCATATCAGCGAGCGGTCCATATAAAATCAGCGCCGGTGTGGTTGAACTGGTCTCGTTTAAATAAGCGGCCAGCTCTGCCATGCTCATCCGGCTTAATTTCTGATCTGCCGTGCCAACAGCCTCAGCCAGCATCGCCGGTGTTGAGCCAGGCAAGCCATGTGTTTCAAGAGATTTTTGCAACGCGGCAAAGGTGCGTTTACCCATAAATACAACCGTAGTGGCCATCGGATCCGCGAGCGCTGCCCAATTCAAATTTTCTGGCAATTCGCCTGTCACATCATGACCGGTAACAAACTGGATACGCCGCGCGGTTAGCCGGCGGGTGAGCGGAATACCAGCAGCTGCTGCTGCGGCAAAAGCAGAGGAAACTCCTGGGATTATTTCATATTCAATGCCCGCTTCACGTAAAGCAACCAGCTCTTCTTCCAGCCGTCCAAACAAACCGCCATCACCTGATTTTAAGCGTACAATATGACCCCCAGCACGCGCATAATCGACCAAAAGCCGGCTGACCGCATGCTGTTTTGGAGAGGGGCGGTTTGCGCGTTTGCCAACCCCGACCAAATCCGCATCAGGGCGGGCATGGCTAAGAATAGGACCAGCTGAGAGATCATCAAATAAAATGGCATCCGCCTTTTTGAGCCTGTTGACCGCTTTCACCGTCAATAATTCAGGATCACCAGGACCAGAACTCACAAAACTCACAAAACCTGCCATCAGTCTGCCTTTGAAATCATGTGAAAAAATGAGCCTGTTACATGGCCGCGCATCGAACCGGTTTCGGCCACAGCCTCACCTTGTGCATCCACCACATGGAACAATGGCGTATCTGGCTGAGACAAGATCTGGCTGTAGTGGAATTCATGACCCCGCCATTTTGTGCCTTGTTTGAACAGGCTTGTATCCTCTACCACCTCTGCCTGACGATAGCCAAGATGGAATTTACGCTTTTCATAGCTGGTAACAAGCCCCAGCAAACCAAGCATTTTGTGCGATATACCCTCTTTATCAACCAACGCATCGCCGAGCGCCATATATCCCCCGCATTCCCCATGAACAGGGCGGGTTTTGGCATGGTTACGGATTGCGTCAAAGGCGCGGTTGGCGGCTGCCAACCTGCCCGCATGTAATTCAGGATAGCCACCTGGCAGCCAAATCACATCGGCAGCTTCATCTGGCACTTCATCTGCCAAGGGAGAGAAGAAACTAATCTCTGCGCCCTTTGCGCGCCAATGCGCCAGCAAATGCGGATAGGTAAAAGAAAATGCTTCATCACGGGCCAATGAAATGCGCTGACCAGGCGGCGGCGGTAAATCCAAATCAGCTATTTCAGCGCGGGTGCTGGCACGAGCACATGCCTGTAATGCGTCCATATCTACATTTTCAGACAGGAAGGCGGCATAATCTGAAATCGCTTTTTCCAGATCAGGATGCTCCACAGCTTGGATCAGGCCAAGGTGGCGTTCTGGCAACATCAAATCACGGCGTCTCGGCAAGACACCTAATACAGGAATACCTGCCTTTTCCATACCAAGACGGGTCAGGCGTTCATGACGCGGACTGGCCACACGGTTGAGGATCACACCGGCAAAGGGCAAATCAGCGTGATATTGCGCAAAACCAAGGGCTGTTGCGGCGGCTGATTGAGCCTGACCGCCAATATCCAGCACCAACACAACCGGCCAGCCAAAAAACTGCGCTGTCTCAGCGCTCGACCCATGCCCAAAAGCACCTGGCTTGGCCACCCCATCAAACAAGCCCATTGAGCCTTCGGCAATGACCAAATCGGCCCCTGCTGCCTGACTGGCCAGCCCGCACATCAAATCTTGTGACATGGACCAGCTATCAAGATTGAAAGACGGGCGGCCTGCTGCTGCCAGATGAAAGGCGGGATCAATATAATCTGGCCCGCTTTTAAAAGGCTGAACATTTAGGCCGCGATCGCGAAAAGCACGCAGCAGCCCGAGCATCACTGTTGTTTTGCCTGCCCCTGAATTAGGTGCAGAGACTAGAAAGCCGGGAGGCTGGTTCATCCCTTACCTCCCTGACGTGCCGATTGCGGGCGAAAGCGGCGATCATAATCCGGTGCATAAAGACAACTTTCGGTAAAATCTTCATTGGCCAGCGATTTGCCAACCAAAATCAGTGCCGTGCGTTCAATCTCTTCTGTCAGCCCCTCTTGTATGGTTGCCAGCGTGCCGCGCAAAATCTGCTGATCTGGCCAACTGGCCCGATAAACAATGGCCGCCGGACAATCTGGGCCATATATCGGACTGAGTGTATCGACGACATAGCTGACATTGTGAATAGATAAATGCACCGCCAGCAAGGCCCCTGTGCGGGCAAAATTTTCAAGTGACTCTTTTTCTGGCATCGCAGAGGCACGCCCTGGGGTACGGGTCAAGACCACTGACTGAGAGAGGCCAGGCAAAGTCAGCTCTGTGCCTAAAGCAGCGGCAGCGGCCGCAAAGCTGGGCACACCAGGCGTAACAGAAACCGCTATACCCTCTGCTTTTAAGCGTCTGAGTTGTTCACCCATCGCTGACCAGACAGAGAGATCGCCAGAATGCAGGCGGGCAACATCCAGCCCGGCCGCATCTGCTTTTTTACATTCTTCAATGATCGCATCTAAATCGAGCATTGCCGAGTTAATGATACGCGCATCAGCTGGACAGTGAGAGAGGATTTCCTCAGGCACGAGCGAGCCGGCATAAAGACAGACGGGACAAGAAGAGATGATTTTCTGACCGCGGAGTGTTAGCAGATCAGCTGCGCCCGGACCGGCACCAATAAAATGAACCGTCATTTTGTCTCTCCTTGAGCGCCCTCAGCTATTGCGCATGTGGCAGATTTATCTGTCGAAATTTGTCTTGTCACCCGGATAGTGGCCGGGCTTTTAAAAAAGCCCAATGCCGTTGCTTCAGCCACACTGCCTGTCTGTCTTTTCTCGAGGCTGACAGGCGACTGAGTTGGCGTCAATGTAGCCTTGATATCGGCTGCGTCAATGGCATAGATTGGCAGGCTCAATATATCAGCAAAATCAATGAATGCCGGATGTTCAGCTTTGTCATGCGGTGCGGCCAGGGCTGTGACGCACTGCGCCGTCATACCAGCATGGCTCAGTGCCTGTGCAAAGGCATCTTGCAAGCTCTCAACGCTCGCAGCCTCACGAAAACCAAACCCCGCTACCCATATCGGCCCTGTCATGTGGTAAGTACCCATTGTGTGATGGGATAGGCGGATTTCCAGCCACGCATACTGCCAATCGGCTCTGCTGAGGATAGCTCCAGCTTGAGCAGGCTGCCGCCATATTGTTCATGGGCGACGCCCAGCAACCTTTCTGTCTCTAGCGTAACACCATTGGCCACAAGCCGCACCCCGCTTGGCAGGATAGCCATCAGCCGCTCTAGCAATTGGGCCCGCAAACCGCCGCCAATGAAAACTGCATCTGGCTTGTCCAGATTATCCAGCACATCCAGATTTTCTGATTCAATAATCGTTAGCCAATCCACCCCTAAATTTAAGGCATTTTGGCTGATATTTTTTGCCCGTTCCGCATGGCGTTCAATCGCGGTGGCGCGCATAGAACGGCCAGCCAGCAGCCATTCAATCGACACCGAACCAGAACCAGCCCCCAAATCCCAGAGATGCTGGCCATTTTGAGGGGCAAGCGCAGATAAGGTGAGCGCACGCACAGGATTTTTGGTGATCTGGCCATCATGAATAAACCAATCATCTTCTAAACCGGCTGACCGCGGCATAGCCCGGCCACTGCCTGCACACATGATCCCCACCATCAGCGGATGATGAAACGCGGTTTCAGTTTTTTGGTTCGCCTGAATTTGCGTGATCCTGATATCTTCTCCGCCTAAGGATTCGAGCACATGTATAACGCTCTCATCAAAATGCTGATCACAGAGATAGGCTTGCAATCTGGCTATCTCCTCGCCATCACGCAATGTGGCCATCAGACGCTTACCTGCTTGTAAATAGGGCCGCAACCGGCTGAGCGGGGCAGCATGCAAACCAAGGCAATCTGTTTTTTCGATTGGCCAGCCTAGGGCAGAAGCACCAAGTGAAAAACAGCTGGCCGCTGGATACGCAATCCATTCATCAGATGAGAGATGGCAGGTTATCTGGCTGCCTGCCCCGAACCAGAATGGATCACCTGAAACCAGCATCACCAACGGCTGACCACGTTTTGCCAACACAATATCCACACCATCTGTAAAAGGCACAGGCCAGATGATTTGCTCAGCAGATAAGGGCGGCAACATAGACAAATGGCGCTGCGGACCTATAATAACAGGTGCCGCTTGCAAAGCCATTTTTGCTGGCTGAGGCAAGTTCTCAAACCCGCCTGCATCCATGCCGATAATGGTTAACCAGGGAAGCGTTTTCATGCAGACACATCTCTTGATCTTAGGTGGTACAACCGAAGCCACAGCTCTGGCGCATCATATCGCCAAAACAGATTTCAAGGCTATCATTTCTTATGCCGGGCGTGTAGAGCGTATCCGACCACAACCTATCGAAAAACGCATTGGCGGCTTTGGCGGGTCAGACGGGTTGGCTCGCTATATCCGTGATAATCAAATCAGCCATGTCATTGATGCGACCCACCCTTTTGCTGCTCAGATGAGCCACAATGCCGTTGAAGCCTGCCTTCAGACAGGTACGCCGCTGGCTGCCCTGACACGGCCAGCCTGGATAAGAAAAAGTGGTGATAAATGGCACCATGTACCAGATATCAACGGGGCGGTGCAGGCCTTAGACCGTCTGGCCCAAACCCCGCGCCGTATCATGCTGGCTATCGGGCGTATGCATATTGACCAATTCACCTGTCAGCCAGACCATTTTTACCTATTGCGGTTGGTGGATGCGCCAGATGAAACACCCAATTTCCCTGATTACGCGTTAGAGGTTTCGCGTGGGCCTTTCACATTTGAAGTCGATAAAGCGCTCTTGGAACAACATCAGATAGATCTCGTTGTCTCAAAAAATGCAGGTGGCAAAGGCGCCTATGCCAAAATCGAAGCCGCACGGGCCCTTGGTCTTGAGGTCATCATGATAGACCGGCCAGCCCTGCCAGACAGAACAGAACTCCATAGTTCAGAAGCGGTGATGAGCTGGCTCGCTTAATCGCTGGCAAAACCCTCAACAAAGCGCGGTGTATAGACCCAGACCCTATCTTTTTGAGGAACCAGCCTTGTGGTGCTAGAGCCAACCAGCACCATCGTGCGCATATCCGCCATATCCGGTGTTGTCTTGGATAAAGGTACAATTGAGATTTGCTCTTCTGGGGTTGAAACAGCCCGCGCAAAAATAACCAGCCGATCATCACCGCAAGCCGCTTTCAGTATCTCCAGCGTTTTTTCAAACCCTTCTGGCCGAGATTTTGAGCGCGGATTATAAAAAGCCATGGCAAAATCAGCCTCAGCAGCCAGTTTCAGCCTTTTTTCAATCACTGACCATGGCTTTAAATTATCGCTGAGATTGATCACGCAAAAATCATGGCCAAGCGGGGCACCTGCACGGGCAGATGCCGCCAGCATGGCTGTGATGCCTGGCAACACCTCAATCTCAACATCTTGCCAGCGCTGAACATCACCCTCCAACACTTCAAAGACTGCCGCAGCCATCGCAAACACACCCGGATCGCCTGAAGAGACCACAAGGACCTGCCGGCCTTGTGCGGCCAAATCCAGCGCATGGCGTCCCCTCTCTCCTTCCACGCGGTTATCAGATGGGTGGAGCACCAACCCATCACGCGGGGCAATACGGGCCACATAGGGAATATAGCCAATTACATCGGTTGCTTTGGCAATGGCATCTTGCACAGCTGGTGTGACCTGCGCTGGATCGCCAGGGCCCAGCCCTACAATCATCACCCGGCCATTTTTTGCTTGGTCATCCATTGCATTTTCGATCATGGTCTGCGTCCATGTCCATGTAAGACGATGATAGAGAAGTAAGGCGCACGGGCATTATCATATTCAACAAGCCGCTGGACGCTCTGATTGCCCATTGTGGCATATTCAACCATATAGGCAGCGTCCAGACGCCCTGATGTGCGCAAAGCCTTTTTGATCTTATCCAAATTCCGGCCAATTTTCATAATGATAGCTGCATCTGTTTCGGCCAGTTTTGTCGCCAGCACTTCTTCTGGCAATGTCCCCATCAGGACGCTCAGGATATCATCGCCCCAGGTGATAGGCATGCCAGTTGCTGTCCAGGCCCCAGACATGCCGGTAATAGCCGGTACAACCTGAACCGGGCATTTATCAACAAGCCGGTTATAAAGATGCATGAAAGAGCCATAAAAGAACGGGTCGCCTTCGCATAAAACAACCACATCCTCGCCTGCATCACTCAAAGATTTCAGATGCGTGCAGCATTCTTCATAAAAGGCAGAAAGTATTTCATTATAGCGGGGATCAGAGAGCGGGATTTCAGTGGTAACCGGATATTCCATCGCAAATTCAATACAATTTTCAGGCAGAATTTCCAGCACAATCTGGCGTGCTTGGCCTGCCTTGCCTGCTTTGCGGAAAAAAGCCACATGACGGGCATTCCGGATAAGCTTATCAGAACGCACACTCAGCAAATCAAGTGCGCCCGGCCCCAGCCCAACCCCATAGATAGTGCCTTGCTCTGAGCCTTTTTGTGATGTTGCAGATATCTGTGTCATTCTACACGGCTCGCCAGCGCATTCACAGCCGCGACAGTGATCGCACTGCCGCCTAATCTGCCTTTGACGATACAGCTTGGCACAGGCGGGGCTTCCATCAGCGCATCTTTACTCTCGCGGGCACCTACAAAGCCGACCGGACAGCCAATAATCGCCGCCGGGCGCGGACAGGAAGGATCTTCGAGCATATTCAGCAGATGGAAAAGCGCGGTTGGGGCATTGCCAATCGCCACCACAGCCCCCTCAAGATGCGGCCGCCAAAGCTCAAGTGCCACAGCAGAGCGCGTATTGCCGGCCTCTGCCGCCATCTGACGTACCGCCGGGTCCTGCAAGGTACAAATCACGTCATTATCGGCAGGTAATCTGGTGCGCGTGATCCCCTCAGAGACCATCCGTGCATCACATAAAATCGGCGCGCCATTTTCGAGCGCAGCGCGCGCTTTAATGGCAAAATCAGGGGTGAAATGCACATAAGGGGCCAGCTCAACCATACCAGCGGCATGGATCATCCGCACCACCACAATTTCTTCTTCAGGCGTAAAGCTGGATAATTCAGCCTCAGCCCGAATGGTCGCAAATGATTCCTTATAGATGGCGGCACCATCTTTTTCATAAAAATGTGGCATATTCCCTCACTTACCCCACAGAGCCCCGACATGTGCCATCACACCGACCTCATCCAGAGACCTAACGGACGGCGCATCCCAAGCGCAACCCTTTTCTATCATATCAAACAAACCAGCCTGACCGGTGATACAGACATCACGCTGTGCGGGGGCTGCGCATCCTTTTTCACAGCCTGATATATGCAAGCTTGTGTGTGGCGGCAATGCGTTTTGTGCAACCAATTTATCTGCCAATGCGCGTGTCTGGACGCTGGCAGAGGCACAATGAGGCTGACCCGGGCAAACGGCAATTTGCAGGCGGGAATCATTTGCATCCTGAATGAATTGGCCACTCAAGCCATCACTGGTTTGAACGATCAGCTGGCGGTTTATTGTACATATAATATTTTTATTTCTGGCGGCAATCTGGCGCAAATCTCTCGCTGAGAGCTGGCCATAAGCAGCGGCCAGCACAACGCCGTCTCCAGTAGCTCCAACCCCTAGCATCTGTTTATGCTGAACAGGTTTTACCTTTTGCCAATCTGGTTTTGGTGGCTGAATTTTCACCGCATCGCGCATCCGCAATGTCTTTGCGCCCTCTTCTTTTGGCTGGGCAGTGAGATACCATCCCATCACATCACAGAGCCCATCCGCCAGCTGGTTTTCATCGATATGAAATCCGGTGTCTATGCCAGTGCAGCGTATGATTAGCGCGCCCTTTTCATCACATTCGATACAGATATCTGAAAAGGCACCATCGATATAGCGCACCGCCCCACAATCTACCGCAAAGCCAAATTTAGCCGGCATTTGGGCCAGCAATTTAGCAAAGCGTGGTGATAACAAACCACCTGCGGCCTGATAAAGCTGGACAGCACAGCGCCAGCCTAGGCTGTCCTTTTGCGTAAAAGGTGCCATCAGCAGGTTGAGTTGCTCGATAAGCGGGTCAGCATCCACCAGACCTGCATCTTGCAAAGCACCCAGCAAGTCAGGGTAGCTATCTTCGCGTACACCGCGCAATTGCAGATTGGCGCGGCTGGTTAAATCAATCACGCCATTGCCATAGGTCTCAGCCAAATTGGCAAGTGCGTGTAAATCTGTATCCCTGAACTGGCCAAAACGCGGCTTAATGCGGACCAACAAACCATCACCAGACATCATCGGTGCATGGGCAGACGGGCACCAGCCTTTTGCCGCTGGCCGTGTCATGCCGAGGCCTCATATGGGGTGCTATCCAACTCAGCCAGAATGGAATTACGCCGTGTCTGCCATAACCCAGCTTCATAAAGCTGTCTGAAACAATCACGCATCGCCGCCAGTGCCTCTGGGTTATTTTCTTCTAAAAAGGCTATTATCTCATCATTGCCCAAAGTGGCATCATGATAGCTATCAAATAGATGACTGCCGACCACACCGGCCAGATTGGCAAAGGCCGCCATATGCGAGAGGGTGGCAGCAATTTCAGCCGCACCACGATAACCATGACGCTGCATGCCAGCCAGCCAAGCCGGGTTGCTAGCGCGTGCATGCACCACCCGTGCAATTTCCTCAGTCAATGTGCGGGCTGTCGGATTATCTGGATTGGTATTATCCATGTGATAGAGGCTAGCCTCGCCGCCAAGTGCGGCCTTAGCAGCCGCAAATCCGGCTTCATGGGCAGCATAATCTGCGCTGATCAACAGATCCGTTTCTGGCATATCCTGCAGATGTATAAAGCTGTCAGCCTGAATGACACGGGCTTCTAATCCGGCTTTATCCAGCCGGATATCTGCCCCATTGATTGCATAGCTGCTGGCCTCTATCCAGGCCTCAGCAGCTGCCTGCCTGCCTTCTTCATTAAACTGTTCTGCAGCACCGCCCATGCCAAGGCCATATTCCCCAGGGGCAGGCCCAAAAACACGCGCAGAAGATACGTCTGATGCATCTGGAGCTTGCGAATTGACATAAGGATTCCAATCTGGCGCTTCATCACGCTCTGCCAATGCATCCACTGCCTGCTGATACAGGCTGGACAAGGTTGGAAACACATCACGGAACAGGCCAGAAACCCGCAAGGTCACATCAATGCGCGGGCGCTCTAACATCGCAATCGGCAAGATTTCAAAACCAGACACCCGCTCTGAGCCTTCTGTCCAGGTCGGTTTCACCCCGAGCAAATGCAAGGCCATGGCAAATTCTTCACCTGCCGTGCGCATGGTTGCTGAGCCCCATAAATCAACCACTACACCAGATGGCCAGTCGCCATTATCCTGAAGGTGCCGGCGCACAAATTCTTCGGCTAGCTTTACCCCTTGGGCATAGGCTGCGCGGGTAGGCACGACCAGCGGGTCAGTGGCATAGAGATTACGCCCAGATGGCAAAACATCGCTGCGCCCGCGATAAGGCGAGCCAGAGGGGCCTGGCTCAATGCGCTTGCCAGCCAGTGCCTGTTTCATCGCTTGTTGTTCTGCCTGAACTGATTCTTCGGTTTCGAAAACAGCCTGATTAAAGGCGGGGCGGCCAAAAATATGCAGCCCGTCTCCAAACTGGCTTTCCTTGATATCACAGACAAATTTATCGATACGAGTCAGCGCTTCAGCTGGGCTGATATCCGCATCCAGCCCTAAATCAGCGCCTATCCCAAGCGCGTCTGCTTCAGATTGAATATCGGCTTTCAGACGCTCGCGTCTTTTTGGGTCGAGCCCATCTGCATTGGAAAATTCATCCAGCAATGATTCTAAATGGCTGAATTGGGCAGGCGCCTCTGATTCGCGCAAAGGCGGGGGAATATGTCCGAGTGTGAGCGCACCAATCCGGCGTTTGGCCTGCGCCGCTTCTCCTGGGTCATTTACAATAAACGGATAGATAACAGGCAAATTGCCAACTAAAATTTCTGGCCAGCAGCTGTCTGACAATGCCACCGCCTTACCAGGCAGCCATTCCAATGTGCCATGCGCCCCGATATGAATAATCGAATCAGCTGCACAGGCTGTTTGTAGCCAAAGATAAAAAGCAACATAACCATGACATGGTACACGCGAAATATCGTGATAATCGGCATCACGCGTGGCTGTATTGCCGCGTTCAGGCTGAAGCGCGACAAGCGCATGACCTATGCGCACAGCCGGAAAGGCCAACTGATCGCCCTCAACCAACCCGTCATCTTCAACCGCGCCCCAAATATCGGCCAACTCAGCTTGCAGATTATCTGGCAGTACGGCCAGTGCGGCCTTATAATCAGCCACAGGCCAATAGAGCTTTTCGCTTTGCAGGCGTTGTTCTAGCGGCCTATCTAACTGGCTGCTTAACGGGCCATCTAAATGCCCTAAATCCTGTAAAATAGCCTCTGCGGAGGCTAGCGCATCCAGCCCCACCGCATGGGCCATCTGCCAGGGCCGGCCAGGATAGGTAGAGAGAATAAGCGCTGGCTTTTGCTGATCCAGTGGCGTCTTTTGCAAATGATGCCATCTTGAAACTTTATCAGCGATAGCAGCAATCCGGCTCTCTTCTGGCTGGTGGGCTACACGCGCAAATTCCAGCACCCTATCCTCATCACCTGCCTGTTTGAATGAGGCGACACCCGCAAATAGGCGGCCATCGACTTCTGGCAAGACCACATGCATCGCCATATCAGCAGGAGACAGACCGCGCTCTGCTTCTGCCCAAGCTTGCCGGTTGGCAGTTGATAGGGCCACCTGAAAGACTGGCACGCCGCCTGCATCTAGCGGCGAGCTACCAGATGCGCCCTTACCTGAAAATGAAGTGGCATTCACGATGGCAACTGGCTGATAATGCTGGATTTGACGGACCAGCCATGCCGCCGGATCTGGTGCTTTGAGAGAAGGGGCAAACAAGCCCATCACGGCAAAGCCTTTGGCACGTAATCCATCAAACAAGGCCTGAATAGGCTTTAAATCTGCCGCCGCGATATAAGAGCGATAAAAGGTGATGAGCACCAGCGGCTTATCGAAATCATGGCCGCGCGCGGTGAGCGGGCAACAGACCTGCGCCTCTGGGGACCAGCCGCCCACATTGCCCAAATTTTTGCTGCCAAATACCGGGCCAGCATAGAGCCCTGCGGCCATCGCCAGCTGGGCCAGTGCAGCATGGGCAGCTACCACGCCGCCGCTCTCGCAATAATGCTGAAGCCGGCGCAAGGTTGAGACAGGTAGTGTCGAAACAGCATCAAGCTGCTTGTCATTTCGGCCATCGGCTGACACCACCGCAAAGGCGATATTTTTTTCGCGGGCCAATGCCTCAACCTGCTGCAAGCCATAAGACCAATAAGGCACGCCGCCAATCAGCCTGACCAATATCCCTTTGGCATGGCAGAGGGTTTTTTCAATGTAAGTATCAACGGATACAGGGTGTTTTAAGGTCGCCAAATTGGCCAGCCTTAATGTCGGGAAATCATCGCCCATCGCGTCATGTCCGCGATGCCAGCCTTCGGCAAAAGCCCCCAAATCACTATCTGAAAAGGACAGAACAACAAGGTCAGCCGGCGACTGATCAAGATCAGTTGGGATCTCCGTCTCTTCTAATCCATGTCGTTCTACGAATAAGACGTGCATTTACGCCCCTTATCCTTGCAAGATCTCGTTAATAGCAGCGATATTGAGATGATCATGTTCTGCAATCACCACCAGCCGACCTTGCTTAGCTTCATCTGGTGCCCAGATTTTATCAAACTGGGTGCGCACACGCCCACCAACAGCCTGAACCAACAGGCGCATTGGCTTAGCTGAGACAACTGCATAGCCCTTGACGCGCAAGATATGCTGTTCAGCGGCCAGCCTTTCAATCCGAGCGACAATGTCCTCTGCATTATCTAATTTTGGAATATCAAAAACGGCACTGTCAAAATCTTCATGGTCATGTTCTGGCACCCCATCATGATGTGAGGGGCGTGCATCCATATCATCTTCTGCCGCAGCTTCCAGACCTAGAATCAGCCGCGGGTCAATCTGGCCGTCTACCACTTCAATAACCGGCAAGGTCCGCGGCGCGGCCTCTGCAATCATCGCACGGGCTTTGTCTTTTTGCGCCTCGCTTGCCAGATCAGATTTGGTCAGCAAGATGATATCCGCACAGGCAATCTGATCTTCAAAAACCTCTGAGAGCGGGGTTTCATGATCCAGCTGATCATCGGCGGCACGCTGGGCTTCAACCCCGGCCAAATCAGGGGCAAACTGGCCAGCAGCTACCGCTTCGGCATCGGCCAGTGCAATCACCCCATCTACCGTGATGCGCGAGCGGATATCAGGCCAGTCAAAAGCTTTCAATAATGGTTTTGGCAAAGCAAGGCCTGAGGTTTCAATCAGGATATGTTCTGGCTGAGGCTGAACCGCCATCAAGGCTTCAATCGTCGGGATAAAATCATCTGCGACCGTACAGCAAATACAGCCATTGGCCAATTCCATGATGTTTGCCGCCGGACAATTTGGAATGGCACAATCTTTTAGAATTTGTCCATCTACGCCGACATCACCAAATTCGTTCACGATCACCGCCAGGCGTTTGCCTTGTGGATTTTGCATCAACTGGCTGATTAAGGTGGTCTTACCTGAACCTAAAAAACCTGTGACAATGGTAACCGGAATTTTTGTGATGGTCTTCATCATTTAATCTCTTGAAACTAGGGCGCTTACATCAGGGATAATTGCGGATAATATATACCGAAAAAGCCGCTGACATCCTATTGTTTCATCATAGCCTTTGGCACCTGCCTAACATTGCTCAAAATACGACCCTGATATGACCCATATCCCGAAAATTTTGACCTAAACACAAACAGGCTGTCCAAGAGCGCACAGCGCAAAAAAAACTAAGGGAAGTTTTGCCTCAGCCTGCTTTTCAAAAACAGTCCAAAATAGGTGCAAAACGATGCAGAAACAGTCGGTGCAGATTTACATTTTTATCCAGACAAGGGCATTATAGGGTCATTAGAAAAAGGCCTCAGATAAGCAAAGGGAATCAGCCTATGACACAATCACCTGCCGATACCAAAACCACCGCAGATGATGCCGCCCGCAACGCAGCGCATAATGAGAAAATGCGCAAAATCAAAGAGGCGCGTGATAGGCTGATGCAGACCAAAACAGAGGAAAAAGGTCTCATTATCGTTCACACAGGTGCAGGCAAAGGCAAATCTTCTTCAGGGTTTGGCATGATCATGCGCTGTATCGCCCATCAGATGCCTTGTGCAGTGGTTCAATTCATCAAGGGCACCTGGCGCACTGGCGAGCGCGATTTTCTGGAACAGCGTTTTGCAGATGAATGTATCTTTGTCGTCTCCGGTGAGGGCTTTACCTGGGAGACTCAAGATCGCGCCCGTGATATCGCCGCTGCCAAGGCAGGATGGGAACGCGCCAAAGAGCTGATCCGCAATCCGGATATCCAATTTGTGCTGTTGGATGAGATTAATATCGCACTGCGTTATGATTATCTGGATATTGATGAGGTGGTTGAATTTTTGCTCAATGAAAAGCCAGAGATGACACATGTGGTTCTGACCGGACGTAATGCCAAAGATGAGCTGATTGCCGCCGCCGATATGGTCACCGAAATGTCACTGATTAAACATCCTTTCCGCGATGGGATCAAAGCCCAAAAAGGCGTTGAGTTTTAGGATTTTTCATCATGCCAGCCATCATGTTTCAAGGCACGGGCTCTAATGTCGGCAAATCTGTTCTGGTTGCCGGCTTGTGCCGCGCCGCTGTTAATCGGGGTTTAAAAGTCGCGCCTTTCAAGCCGCAGAACATGTCTAACAATGCCGCTGTTACTTCTGATGGTGGCGAAATCGGGCGGGCACAAGCTTTGCAGGCACGCGCTTGTAATTTGCCGCTTCACACTGATATGAACCCGATCTTGCTGAAACCGGAAACAGAGACAGGTGCGCAGATTATTATTCAGGGCCAGCGCCATGCCAGCATGAAGGCCCGCGATTACGCCAAATTGAAACCGCAATTAATGGCCCCTGTTTTGGAGAGTTTCAACAGGCTGTCTGAAGCGCATGATTTGGTACTGATTGAGGGGGCTGGCAGTCCAGCTGAGATTAACCTGCGCAAAAATGATATTGCCAATATGGGCTTTGCGCTGGCAGCAGATGTGCCTGTCATGTTGATCGGTGATATTGACCGCGGGGGTATTATTGCCCAGTTGGTTGGCACGGGCACAATCCTACCTGAGGAAGATCTGCGCCAGATATCCGGCTTTATCGTCAATAAATTCCGAGGCGATGTCTCGCTTTTTGATGATGGCTATCAGATGATCGCTGATAAAACAGGCTGGCCTGGTTTTGGTGTCCTGCCCTATTTTTCCGATGCTTGGCGCCTGCCAGCAGAAGATGCGCTTGATATTCGCACCGCTGATCACACCACAAAGGCCAGCTTTAAAATTGTCTGTCTTTGCCTCTCGCGGATGGCTAATTTCGATGATCTGGACCCGCTGGTGCAAGAAGAACAAGTTCAGCTGGTGATGCTCAAGCCAGGTCAGGCTATCCCTGGGGATGCAGACCTTGTGCTGATCCCAGGCAGTAAATCCACCAGAGGCGATTTGGCTTTTTTACGCACGCAAGGATGGGATGTGGATTTGCGCGCCCATTACCGGCGTGGCGGCCATATTCTTGGCATTTGTGGCGGCTATCAGATGCTTGGCAAATGGATTGATGATCCAAAAGGCCTGGAAGGACCAGCTGGCCAGACAGAAGGGCTTGGCTTGTTGGATATTGAAACCACCATGCATGCGGATAAAACCTTGCGTGCCGTCTCAGCCCGGCATCACGCCTCAGGTCTGGCCGTATCGGGGTATGAAATTCATCTCGGCCAGACAGACGGCCCAGATTGTGCCCGACCTTTTGCAGATATTGAAGGATATCCTGATGGCGCTTGTTCAGCAGATGGACGCATTCAAGGCAGCTATCTGCATGGTCTTTTTGCTGAAGATGCTTTCCGGCAGGCTTTTTTGCAGCAGCTCGGTGCGACCACCAGTGGGCTATCCTATGATGCAGGTGTAGACAGCGTGCTCAATGAATTGGCTGCACATATGGAAGCGCATTTGGATATTGACGCCATGTTCAAACTGGCACGCTAAGCCTTGGTTCCGATAATCGCTTTTTCCAACCTGCCCCAAGCAGAACGGGGCGGCAGACCCAGCCTGAGCCAAGATGGCGCATAGCTGAATTTACGGCTCCAGATATGATGAGCGCCTAGCATATCTTGAACGCCCATCGCATCGCCAACATCATAGAGTCTAAAAAGGCTGGTACCGCCTAGCCTGACCCAGCCTGCCTCTTGTGCCAGCTGGTCAAGATGACTTGCCTCTTCTTCAAGCTGAATTTTCATCTCCTCAGCCCAAGTGATATCGGATAATGCAATTCTGCCGATCTCTAGTGCCGGACCAGAGACTGACCAGCTGCCCAAATTGCGGCTGATCTGTTGCAATATTGTGTCAGGCCCGACCACAAATCCAAGGCGCAAACCAGCCAGCCCGTAAAATTTACCAAAAGAGCGCAAAACCAATATGTTGCCCGGGCCTTTATCTAACATCGGACAGACAGAAATATCTGGCCTGATATCACAAAAGCTCTCATCCACCACCAGAAACCCGACTTTGCCAGCCAGCTCTAAAACAGCTTCTGCTTTCAGAAACTGGCCATCCGGATTATTGGGATTGACCAGCACCGCCAAATCAGCCCCAGCCAAATCAGCCATTTGCCTGACGCTTTCAACCTGCCAGCCCTGACGCCTCAGCTGAATGTCATGCTCATTATAGCTGGGGTGCAATAATTTTGCCCTGCGTCCTTGCATATGCGCTTTCAGCAGAGCCGGATAATGCTGGATGGCTTGCTGGGCCCCGGCGACAGGCAGGCAGTCAGCATCCGTGCGATAGGCGCTTTTTGCCGCATCCACTAATGAGAATAAAGCCCCCATATCAGGCAGTTCAGCCCAATGATAGGCAGCGATATCAGGCAATGGATAGGCATGCGGGTTGATCCCCGTTGATAAATCAAGCCAATGATCGCGCGCACCGCCAAACCGAGCCATCGCTCTGTCTAAATCGCCGCCATGTTCGATCGGCTCACCATCTTTCATCATCTCTTCCATCATGCTGTTTTATACGCCAGCACCGCCAAGATAACCATTAATCCGACCAGCAGTGCAAAAATCACACCAATCAGACGATTAAATAGATCAAGCCCTTTTTCGATATCACCCGCGTCAGGGTCAGCACCTTTTTCATTCAGCCAGGGATCAGCGCTCATCTGGCCATCATAAAGGCGCGGGCCAGACAGGCGCAGATTCAAAGCCGCTGCAAAAGCAGCTTCTGGCCAGCCTGCATTTGGCGAGCGATGGCGCGGTGCATCGCGGCGCATAATTTTATAGCTATATCTCATCTGCGGCGAGACCAGCACATAAATAAGACCTGTGAGGCGTGCCGGTATCCAATTTACCACATCATCTAAGCGTGCCGCCGCCCAGCCAAAATCACGATAGCGTTCTGATCTATAACCAATCATTGAATCCATCGTGTTGATGGCTTTATAGACCACCAGCCCGGGTAGCCCGAAAATCACCCCCCAAAAGAGCGGGGCTACCACCCCGTCTGATGTGTTTTCGGCCAGGCTTTCTAGGGCCGCACGTGCAATCGCCGCTTTATCCATCTTTTCGGCATTGCGCCCCACAATCATCGATACTGCAAAACGCGCACCGTCAATATCGCCAGCGGCCAATGGCTTTGCTACGGCCAGCACATGGCTGTGAAGAGAATGAGAGGCCAGAAACGGCCACGCAATCAGTGTAATGAGCACCGTACCAAACACATCATCTGGCAAGAGCTCAACCACCAACAAAGCCACACCGCCAGAGACAGAAATAAGAATAAGCACCGTGATGACACCGCAAAAACGACGCAGATAATCTGGCCAGTCTGACCGGTTAAGATAGGTGTCACATGTGCCAATCAGCCAGCCCATCGCCACCACCGGATGAGACAAACGCCGATAAAGCCCATCAGGCCAGCCTATCAGACGATCAAGGCCCAAAGCGATTATCATGATAAGCACATAAACCATCTTATCACTTCCCTATTCGCTTGGTGGTGAAGATAACGGAGCTTCTCTGCAATCTGGCCACAAATTAGCCCGTCTTATTGACGCCAACAATCGAAAACTGGCCCTTTGGCAACGCCCTGATATGGGTCAGCGATAAATGGCCAATTTCAAATTTCAGAGCGGCGATCTGATCGCCCAATGCTAAGGCCAGCACCGCGCGAATAACCCCTGCATGCGCAAACAGAGCCATTTTCTCAGCTGGCTCGTCTAAGAGCAAGCGTTGGATGGCGGGCTGCACACGTGCGCAGAGATCAGCAAAACTCTCGCCATTTGGCGGCCGAAATTCGGCCAGCTCTGCACCGCTTTTAGAACCGATATCAGGCAGGTCAGCATATTTCATGCCTTCCCAATCACCAAAGGATTGCTCCCACATTTCCGGGATTTCACGTGATAAAACCTTATCTGGGCAAACCGCCTGAAAGCTTTTGAGCGCGCGCTTTGCCGGACTGCTCAGGAACACCTCACAAGGTTCAATTGCTTTCGATAAATAGCTAATTTGCGCTGGGGTTGGCGTAGCGATATCTGCATCGGTGCGGCCATAAAGAAAGCAGGCCGGTATAGATGGTGCATGTCTAATCAAAAATAGCTCTTTATACATGCAACTCTCAATTCTGTGATGAAGCGCTGAAAAACAATTTTCATTTTGTCTTAGAATAAGCTAGGACCAGCCTATGGCTTATTCAATATTAGTAACCGGTGGCGCCCGATCTGGAAAGAGCCGTTATGCAGAAGAACGCACATGTGCGCTCGGACCGACACTTGTTTATATCGCCACTGCACAGGCGTTCGACGCTGAGATGGAACAGCGCATCGCCTTACATCAAGAACGCCGTGGGCCTGAATGGCAGACGGTGAACGCGCCCTTGGCTCTGCCAGATGCAATCCGCCAATCAGATGGCAAAGGCCCATGTCTTGTGGATTGTCTGACCCTATGGCTCAGCAATCTGATGTTCGCCGAAGAAGATATCGAAGCCGCGACAGATGATCTGATCAAGGCTATTCAAGACAGACAAGACCCGATTGTTTTTGTAACCAATGAAGTCGGCGCTGGCATTGTGCCCGAAAACGCTATTGCAAGACGTTTTCGTGATGAAGCAGGTCGATTAAACCAAATCATAGCTGCCCATGTTGATGAAGTATATGTCAGCATATCCGGCTTGCCACTCAAGCTCAAACCATCATCCGAATAATAAGAAAGCCCTTCTGATGACCGCTTTTAACAGTTTTGATACGATTTCTGACTTTCTGAACCGCATGCCAACAAAAAATGAGGCGTGCGAAGCAGCCGCTCTGGCGCATCAGAACAACCTGACCAAGCCGCCAGGCTCGCTTGGCAGATTAGAAGAGCTCGCTGTCTTTCTGGCAGGATGGCAAGAAGCAGAAAAACCATCTCTGGATAAAGCCCAAGCCATTATCTTTGCTGGCAATCACGGCATTTGCGCACAAGGCGTAAACCCCTTCCCGCAAGAGGTGACTCATCTGATGGTCGCTAATTTTGAGGCAGGTGGCGCGGCGATGAACCAGCTTTGTGCGGTAAGCGGTGCAGCATTAAATGTCGTCCCGCTCTCACTCGACACCCCAACAGGTGATTTCACCCAAACACAAGCCCTATCAGAAGACGCGTTGTTTGAAGCGATGAGCGCAGGCGCACAAGCTGTGGATACCAGCGCGAACATCCTCCTGCTGGGCGAGATGGGGATTGGCAACTCAACCATTTCATCCGCTCTTGCGGCCTGTGTATTTGGCGGCGATGTTGCAGGCTGGGTTGGGATTGGCACAGGGTCAGATGCAGATGGCGTAGCCCGCAAGGTTGATGTCATTGAAAAAGGTCTTGCTAAACATGGCGCGCGTGCCGATTTGAGCGCATTGCTGGCCTTTGGCGGGCGCGAACAGGCCGCCATTTGCGGGGCCATTCTGGCGGCACGTGCCGCGCGCATACCCGTGATGCTGGACGGCTTTATCTGTACCGCGGCCGCAGCCCCTCTTTATGGTTTGAACCCGGCGAGCCTGGATCATTGCCTTGTTGCCCATAAATCCGTTGAGCCTGGCCATCAGCGCCTGCTGGAAAAAATGGATAAACAGGCCATTTTGGATTTGAATATGCGCCTTGGTGAAGGCACAGGTGCTGCACTGGCCTTAAATATTCTGCGCGGTGCGGTCGCCTGTCATAACCAAATGGCGACGTTTGAATCCGCAGGCATAGCCGGCGCATGATCTGGCTTGGCAGGCGCATAGCTGAAGGGCAGATTGCCTTTATGCTGCTGAGCCGCCTGCCAGCTGGCAAGCTGGGGCCAGATATCCCGACATTGGCTGAGGCCAGATGGGCCTTCCCATTTGTTGGTGTTGTGATTGCAGCTATCATTGCAGGGCTCTACAGCGCGCTATCCCTTGCCGGCCTAGCACCTCTTTTATCTGCTCTTCTGGCTCTATCAGCTGGCCTGTTTGCCACCGGTGCTATGCATGAGGACGGGCTGGCAGATTGCGCTGATGGGTTTGGCGGCGGACTCGATAGACAGCGCAAGCTGGCGATCATGAAAGATAGCCAAATTGGCACCTATGGCGTTTTGGCCCTCATATTGGTGATGGCCGCACGCCTGATCAGCCTTTCCAGTTTTGTACCGAGCCTCACCTTTTTTGGGCTTATTCTCAGCTTTGCGGTGATCAGCCGTCTGGTGATGGTATTTTATCTCAGCCTGTTACCCGCCGCACGTGAAAACGGTCTGGGGCAAGATGCAGGCAGGCTGGATATGAAGCCTGTTTTAATGGCGGTCTTGATCAGCAGCCCTGCATTAATTTATGGCGCGATCATGGCGCCTCTGGCACTGGCTATGCTCATTTTAGTCAGCTTGATGTTTGCCCGCCTTGCCAAAAAACAAATTGGCGGACAAACAGGTGATGTATGCGGGGCAGGCCAGCTGCTCAGCGAAACCGCCGCTTGGATTTGCTTAACAGCAATCCCACTGACAGCGCTATAATAACCCGCCCGTTGAGCTCTTATTTCGCCGCTGCCAAGCTTGTGGTTAGAAGCTCAAGATTATGGCTGAACATGGCAAGATAGGATGTTGCAGGCGAGCCTTTAACAGACAGCGCATCTGAATAAATCCGGCCACCGATTTTAATGCCTGTCTCACGCGAGATCTGCGCAATCAAATCGGCATTTGCGATATTCTCAACAAATAGGGCCCCTGCGCCCGTCTCATTCAGAAACGCAATCAGCTCTGCCAGTTCTTTGGCAGAGGGTTCAGCTTCGGTATCGATGCCTTGCGGGGCCATAAAGGTCAGGCCATAGGCTGATTCCAGATAACCAAACGCATCATGGGCGGTTACCACCACACGCTTATCTGCTGGCAATTTGGCAATCTCAGCAAGCGCGCGTTCATGCAAAGCTTTCAGCTGGCTACGATAAGCATCTGCATTGGTCTTAAAATAGGCGGCATCAGCTGGGCTGGCGGCTGACAGTACAGCTTCGATATTTGACACATACACCATGCCATTAGTTAGGGAATTCCAGGCATGCGGATCCAGTTCGCCTTCAACCAAAAGCGGGGTAATACCATCTGTTGCAACCGCGATGGTCGCTTTGCTCCCTGATGATTTGATCAGCTGGTCTGACCAGGTTTCAAACCCCATACCATTGACAAAAACAAGGTCTGCTTCGGTAACCGCAACGGCATCGCTCACATTTGGCATATAGAGATGGGCATCTGCATCAGGCCCGACAATGGTGGTTATATCAGCCTTATCGCCTGCGACCTGCGCGACCATATCACCAAGGATTGAAAAGCTGGCCACAATTTTCAGCTTGGCAAAAGCCGGGCTGGCAAATGTGCATAGAAAGACCATCGCCAGGGCAACTAATGATTTCATTTTTTGCACGGGAAAACTCCTACTTCATTAACAAAACTGCCTGTTCATTTTTGAACATAACGACCTCTGAGCACGCCAAGAGGTGCAACTAACAGGCTGACGAAAAATAAGGCCCCAGCTACCAGCACAATGGCAGGACCGGTTGGCACATCGCTGAGATAAAAAGACAGCACAAGACCTATCCAGCAACTCCCCAAGGCAAATAAAAAGGTCAGGCCCAGATAGTGGGTGATGGTAGAGACCCAATAGCGGGCCGCTGTTGCCGGCAAAATCATCAATCCGACTGCCATCAACGTGCCGAGCGACTTAAAAGCGGCAATCAGGTTCAGAACCAGCAGAAACATAAACCATTGTTGAACCAGCGCAGGCCGACGGCTCTGAGATTCATAGAACACCGGGTCAAATGTCGCTGTTATCAGAGGGCGCAATATCACCGCAAAACTAAGCAAGGTGATGGTCGCTGTAACCCCAATCAAAATCAGCGTATCATTGCCTATCCCCAAGGCAGAACCAAACAAAAAGCTCTTTAGCGGAATGGCAGAACCAGCAGCTGAAAGGATGAAAATACCCGACGCCAGCGCAATCAAATATAAAGACGCCAGAGACGCATCTTCTCTGATCAGGGTATGGCGCGCCAGAAAGCTAGTGGAAAGAGCGACCAAGATACCAGCGATCATCCCGCCGATAATCATCGACGCAACAGAGAGCCCAAAGCCAACAAAGCCAATCACAATCCCAGGTACAATCGCATGTGCCATCGCCTCACCGGCCAAAGACAGGCGCCGCAACACCAGAAAAGCACCAACAGGGGCGATAGACACACTCAATATAGAGGTGGCCACCAAAGCACGCTGCATAAAATCATAAGAGAGCCACTCAAACATTTTGCGCGCCCTCTTTGCTGTTCAAAAGAGACAGCCATTCAGCTTGCTGATCAGTCAGATAATGGTGGGTGAGCAGATTATCTGTGGTCAGCACCTCTTGTGATGCCCCAAAGCTTGCCCGGCCATCACCGAGCAACAGACAGCTATCAGCTAGCCCCATAACCGTGGAGATATCGTGCAAGACAATCAGTAAGGCCCTACCCTCATCTCGCCATTCTTTGACAATCTTAACCAGATTGCTCTGCGTTTGCTGGTCAATCGCTGAAAAAGGTTCATCAAGCAGAATCAAAGGCGCATCTTGAACAATCGCACGCGCAAAAAAACAGCGTTGCAGCTGACCAGACGAACATTCATAGAGCGGCCTGTTTGCCATGCCTGTCAGCCCTGTCCGTGCCAATGCCTGATCAATTTTAGCTGATTTCTGGGCATTAATAGAGGAACGCAAACCAAGATTTTTCCACGCCCCCATCGCCACAGCATCTTTTACACGCATCGGAAACTGATTATCCAAATCAGCACTTTGCCCTAGATAAGCCATCTCGCAGCTAGCATTTGTCTGCCAATGAAAGCGGCCGGCCAATGGTGGCTGTAATCCCATCAATGTGCGCACCAATGTTGATTTGCCAGAGCCATTATGACCAATAACTGCGCAGACCTTGCCCCGCTCAAGGGTAAAATTCACCCCTGAGACCAAGGGTGTACCCTTGTAGCCGAGCGTAATATTATCAGCTCTGATCATCGCATTAACACAGTTTTATAGGCACAAATCGAGCGTGTCAGCCCAATAGAATATAGCTGATTAATCCCCAAATCGGCACCGAGGCAATCATCGCCAACTGGCACGCATTGATGGTGCTCAGCGCGGTGATGTCATATTCAGTTTTTTCTGTTTTGTTGGGAAAAGAACCGGTCGCAAGTGAGGATACCGGTGGTGATTGTACAGAGTTATCAGCCATAAATGCTCCATCAGGGGACACCCGCCCCAACAAGGTTAAAACGCATTGGCAGGTTTCCTGGCTTATGGCTTTGGACACATACCGCCTTCCCAGCGCCTTTCATGTCATATATGACGCGCCAGTGGCTAAAGGATATGCATCAACCAATCACAGTTGCGGGCACAGCTCCGGATTTGCTTTTATAAAGGATAAAGGCGTGCCGGATTCCCTATTATACCTCGGCTCAGCGCCTCGGTCACCAATGGGTTAGGTCTATAGCTCCCCTATTAGCCTGTCAAGAAAACTCTGAAGCCACAGAGGTAAAAACCAGCTCTGCTAGCGCCCTTTCCAGACAGGATCACGTTTTTCGGCGAAGGCGCGGGCACCTTCTAGCTGATCTTCTGAATTATAGAGCTTTTCCACCGTTGCAAACTGGCTCTTAGTGATTTTATTGAGCGCATCTTGAAACTTCATATCTTCTGCATTGCGCACCACCTCTTTGATGGCGGCATAGACCAAAGGCGGACCAGAAGCCAATAATTGAGCCAGCTCGCGCGCTTTATCCATCAGCTGATCGGCGGGATGAATCTGGTTTATCAGCCCCCAGCGTGCGGCTTCTTCTGCATCAATCCAGCGACCGGTGAGCAACATATCCATCGCGATATGATAGGGGATGCGTTTTGGCAATTTAATAGAGGCTGCATCTGCCACTGTGCCTGAGCGAATCTCAGGTAAGGCAAAGCTGGCATGTTCTGCAGCGAGAATCATATCACAAGATAAAGCCATTTCCAGACCACCGCCACAGCATATGCCGTTCACTGCACAAATCACCGGCTTGTTCAGATGCGGCAATTCCTGAAGTCCGCCAAAGCCGCCAACACCATAATCACCATCTACCGCATCGCCTTCGGCAGCTGCTTTTAAATCCCATCCAGCTGAGAAGAATTTCTCACCAGCTGCGCCAAGGATAGCGACACGCAAATCCGGATCATCTCTGAAATCACGAAAAATCTCGCCCATGATACGGCTGGTTGCCAAATCAATGGCATTGGCCTTTGGGCGATCAATGATCACCTCTAAGATGTGACCATTTTTGGTTACTTTAATCGGATCAGACATTTCTCATTCTCCTTTTCGGATCAGCGCGTCTACTGCCACCGCTCGGCTCGGTGTTATAATAAGCGGGTTTATTTCAATCTCAGTGATATTTTTATGCGCATAAACACAAGATTGCAGCGCAAGAATAGCCTTAGTCATTGCGCGCATATCTGCTGCTGGCTTGCCACGATAGCCTGCCAAAAGAGGTGCCATTTTCAAAGATGAGAGTGCTGTGTTGATAGCGCGCTCATCAACAGGCAAAACAAGGCTTACCGTATCAGCCAATAATTCGGTGAGTACCCCGCCAGCACCCATGGTCAGTACATAGCCATGAGCTGGATCAGCCACAATTCCCACCAGTAATTCTGCGATGCCCTCGCCCACCATCTCCTCTATCAGATAGCGCGGCTGGTCCATCTCAGCCATCGCCTGTTCCAGTTCTGCTCGGTTTTTGAGGCCAATACGCACACCGCCCATCTCGGATTTATGCGCCAGGCCCATGGCCTTGAGCACCACCGGGAAATCAAAAGGCAGTTCGGCCGGGAGCTGGCCAGCCTCAATCTGAATATGCCTTGGAATATCTAGCCCAAAGGGGGCGAGCAGATGTTTTGATGTGGCTTCATCGAGCATGATAGGGGTTTCGAGCGCCGGCACCTGCCAAACAGGCTCAACATCACTTCTGCGGCCCAGCTCTGCAGCTATTGAAATGGCCGCCAGCCCCTCTGACATGCCAGATAAGGCGATAAGACCTTTTTGCATGGCGGTTTCCGCTAATGCTTCTGGCATATTTTCAACAAGTGATGAGAGCAAAGCCACCGGTTTTTGACAGCGTGATTGCGCGATGCCAGCAGCTTCTATCACACACATCCAGGCACTCGGATCGCACCTGTCTTCGCGCGGAAAATCCACCACAATCACGCCCATATCAACTGGCCCTGCGACCATGGCGGTAAAGGCATCTGCCATGCCCTTCACATCACCCCAGATATAGGTGTGATAATCCAGCGGATTGGCCAATGCAACACGCGCACCAAGGGCGGCACGCAACCCCTCTTTTTGGCCGTCATCTAATGGCGGGAAAGAAAAAGGCTTAGCCGACAGATGCGCCAAATCAGCCATCAGTGAAGCCTCACCACCTGAGCAAGACATGGAGGCAATCGCACGGCCGGTCAGCGGGCCGGCACAATGTAGGATTTTCAGCACTTCCATCATTTCAGACAAGCTATCAGCCCGGCCAACACCAAGGCGTTTAAGCAGCGCATCTGCACCAGCATCACTGCCAGCCAGCGAAGCTGTATGCGAAATGGTGGCGGCCTGCGCCTGATCTGAACGCCCCACCTTTACCGCTACAATCGGCTTGCCCAAATCAGCTGCCATGTTGGCCAGCGCTTCGAAATCAGCGATATCGCCAATCCCCTCAATATGCAGACCAAGGGCGGTGACACGTGGATCAGACAGAACCGTGCGACCTAGCGCGCTAAGGCTGGTCTGGGCTTGATTGCCCGCGGTCATTGCATAGGCAATCGGCAAGCCACGTGCCTGCATGGTCAGGTTAATCATGATGTTTGAGCTCTGGGTCACAATTGCAACACCAGAGGACACAGGCTTGCCGCCATGCTGATCTGGCCAGATACAAAACTGGTCCAGATAATTCACAAATCCATAACAGTTCGGGCCGATAAAGGGCATATCCCCTGCTGCCTCAATCAAGGCCTCTTGTAAGGCCGCACCATCAGCATCTTCTGCATCTGCTTCTAAAAAGCCAGAGGCAAAGCAGACCGCCCCGCCAGCTCCCTTTGCGCTAAGGCCACCTACCACCTCAATCGTAGCTTCGCGATTCACCCCAATGAAGCTGGCATCTGGTGCAATCGGCAAATCATCTACATGGCGATAGGGTGTCAGCCCTTCCACTTCATCTGCTTTTGGATGAACGACAAATATCTCACCCTTGAACCCTAATTTGCGGCATTCGCGGATCACTGACCGCCCCCAGACACCGCCACCAATGACCGCCATGCTGGCAGGGTTTAACAGACGTTCCAAATCTGCAGTCATGACACACGCCCCTTAAATGAATATTTACACAGGCCGAATGAGGCGGCTAGGCACCAAGTGGACGCAGCAAATCACGGCTGATGATATGGCGCTGGATTTCTGATGTGCCATCCCAAATCCGCTCAACACGTGCATCTCGCCAGAACCGCTCAATCGGATAATCGCTCATCAGCCCCATGCCGCCATGAATCTGGAGTGTGGTATCTGTCACGCGGGCCAGCATCTCGGTGGCATAGAGCTTGGCAGAGGCAATTTCTCGGTTGGCCGGCATGCCTTCATCCAGACGCCAGGCTGATGCAAGGGTCAGATAATCTGCCGCATCAATTTCGGTAAGCATATCGGCAAGCTGGAAGCTCACCCCCTGAAATTTACCGATAGGCTGGCCAAATTGTTTGCGAGTTGCACTGTAATCTAGCGCATAGTCAAAACAGCGCCGAGCCCGCCCGACACTCATCGCTGCGACTGTGATGCGGGTGGCATAGAGCCAGGTATTCATCACCTCAAAACCGCCATCTACTTCGCCTAACACTTGTGCATCTGGCAGTCGGCAATCATCAAATTCTAAGATCATGTTTTTATAGCCGCGATGGCTGACAGACTGATAGCCTTCACGAATGGTAAAGCCTGGTGTACCGCGATCTACAAGGAAGGTGGTGATCCGCTTTTTGGGACCACGCGGGGTATCATCCTCGCCTGTCGCGACAAAGACGATTACAAAATCAGCATGTTCAGCCCCTGAGATGAAATGCTTGCTGCCATTAAGCACCCAATCACCGCCATCACGCACAGCACTACATTTCATTGAGCGCACATCAGAGCCTGCATCTGGCTCTGTCATAGCCAGCGCATCCATTTTCTCGCCGCGCACGGCTGGCATTAAATAGCGCTCAATCTGGTCGCCTTCGCATGCCATCAGGATATTTTGAGGCCGGCCAAAGAAATGGGTGAGGGCCATCGACCCGCGCCCTAATTCACGTTCCACCAGCGCAAATTCCAGATGGCTGAGGCCTGCCCCACCAACGGATTCCGGGAAATTACACGCATAAAAGCCCAATTCTTGTGTTTTTGCCTTTATCGCTTCGGCAATATGTTCTGGGACTTCACCTGTGCGCTCCACCTCATCTTCATAAGGATAAATCTCGTTTTCAACAAAACTACGCACAGTGTCGACGATCATCTGCTGTTCTTCGCTTAGCCCAAAATGCATGGCCTCACTCCTTTATGAAACGGATATCAATTTAATCTGAAAAAGCAGCCAGATTATCGGCAACCGGGCTGAGAGGCGGGCAAGAGCTGCGGCTTGTCAGGCTGACATGAAGCAAAAACTGCTCACAGCTTGCCAGCAATGTGCCATCTTGCGTCCGCTTCATCTGATGCGATAATTTCAGCTTTTTGCCTTCGGCAAGAAGGACCTCACTTTCAACGAAAACACCTTCGCCAGCATGAGTCTCGACCATATATTTGATGTTGGTTTCTACGGTAAAATAGCTGTGGCCAGCATCGACATAAGCCGCATCCATGCCAACTGCCATCAAGAAACTATCTGCCGCATCAGAAAAGACCTGACCATAACGGCTTTCATTCATATGGCCGTTATAATCTGTCCAATCGACTGGTATCTGACGTGCGATGGTACGCATATGGCGGGCAGGCTTTGCCTGTTGCTTTATCTTTGCTTCATGCGCTGCGATCAGCTTGCCTGCTGCACTGTCTTGCTGTTTGAGGGCGCGCATCATTGCGACCAGATTATTATCACGCAGGCGTTCTAATGCGCGGATTGAATGATGACCTGACTGATCATCTGACTGATCTGCAATTTGTTGGACCAGTTCATCGGTCAATTCAGGGACATCCATCAATTTGGTCCAAGGCCATTTCAAAGCTGGACCAAATTGGGCAATAAAATGCGCCATGCCTGCTTCACCACCGGCAAT
>JBMHDN010000053.1:0-2972 GCA_049889355.1 Puniceispirillaceae bacterium (SeqCode) | reverse complement strand
CCTCATTTGTGACTTACCGTCTGGCCAAGTTGCAAAGCCGGCTGAATGCACAAGGCACAGCTATCCTTAAAGAAAAATCTGGTCTGTCTTTAGTCGAATGGCGCGTCATTCAAGTTATCCGCATGTTTGAAAAACCGTCTCTTAGCCAAATTGCAGAACATGTTCAGATGGATAAAGGGCAGCTTAGTCGCAAAGTCAAAGTCATGATTGAAAAAGGATTGCTAAACAGTCGGCGCAATGATGACGATAAAAGAATCCAGAAACTCTGGCTGACTGAAAAGGCCAAAAAAATAAATATGGATCTTATGCCTGTGATGGAACAGCGCCAACATCGCCTTCTAGCAGATGTGACAGCTGAAGAGTTAGAGCTGTTCTACCGTATTATCAATAAAATTGAAGCCGCCGCAAAATTACGAGATATCAAGTGACCTCACCCAAACAAAAACCAGCCAATTTGATTGTCATAATGTCTGATGAGCATCAGGCGCGCGCACTAGGCTGCGCAGGCCACCCTTTCGTGCAAACGCCAAACCTTGATAAATTGGCTGCAAGAGGCACTAGATTCACCAATGCCTATACGCCAAGCCCTATCTGTGTGCCAGCAAGGGCTAGCTTTGCCACGGGTCTTTACCCGCACCAGACACGTTTATGGGATAATGCCATGCCCTATACAGGTGCCATTCGCGGCTGGGGGCATGCCCTTCAGGAAAAAGGCGTGCCAGTTGAAAGCATCGGCAAGCTGCATTACCGCGATGAAAATGATCCAGCAGGATTTGATGTTGAACATATTCCGATGATGGTGGCAGGCGGGGTTGGTATGGTCTGGGCCAGCATTCGCAAAGAAGATGAGCGCATTCTTGGGCCGAAACGCATGCTAGGCGAGTATATAGGGCCAGGTGAGAGCAAATATACAGAATACGACCAGACCGTTGTAAGCCGCACCCGCGATTGGATTGCTGATAAAGCTGGTCATGCGCGGCCATGGTGCCTCTATGTCGGTTTGGTGGCGCCGCATTTCCCTCTTGTGGTGCCGCAAGACTATTTTGATATGTATCCGCCTGATACTTTGCCTGAAGTAAAGCTGCATCCCAAAGATGGTTATCAGCGCCACCCTTGGATTGAAAAGCAGAATGCCTTTATGGACAGCGAAAACAAATTTGCCAATGCTGAGGAACGTCTTGCCGCAATGTCTGCTTATTACGGTTTATGTAGCTGGCTTGACCATAATATCGGGCAGATCCTAGAGGCACTAGAAGCATCTGGACAGATGGACAATACACAAATCATCTATACCTCTGACCATGGCGATAATGTTGGCGCGCGCGGGCTGTGGGGAAAGTCAAACATGTATGAAGAAAGCGCTGCTGTGCCTTTGATCATGGCAGGGCCAGATATCCCTCACGGCATATGTGATACGCCTGTTAGCCTTTTGGATGTATCTGCGACGATCGCGACCCATTTCGGCACACAAATTGCGGCTGCTGACGGTGTGCGCGACCTTACATCTATTTTATCAGAACCTGTGCAAAAGGACCGCGTTATCTTTTCTGAATATCACGCAGCTGGCGCTGTATCTGGTGCCTTCATGCTTCGCAAAGGCGCATGGAAGTTGATTCATTATGTTGGTTTTCCAGATGAGCTTTTTAACCTAGAGGACGACCCGCAAGAATGCACCAACCGCGCTGAAGACCCCGCATATATCGATATCTTAAAAGATTTGCATCAAGAGCTTCGCAAGATTTGTGACCCTGATGTGGTCGATGAAATGGCCTTTGCAGATCAGGCTGCTTTGATAGCACATCATGGCGGCAGAGATGCAGCCATGAAATTAGGAGCCCCTGGTGCTACACCACCACCACAGGCAGCCCCATCAGGAGATAGAACGTGAAGCTGACAATCCTTGGATCAGGCTCACCAGAGGCCTATATACGACGTGCCTCTAGCGGCTATCTTGTTGAAGTCGGTACAGATTGTATCCTGTTTGATTGTGGTGGCGGCGTGTTCGATAATTTGCTGCGCTCTGGAAGACAACCCTCTGATATCACGCACATTATTTTTACCCATCTGCATTCAGATCATATGATGGATTATGCACGGTTAATACATGCTGCATGGGACGAAGGGGGTGCACCCATAAAGATTTATGGCCCTGCCCCTATTTGGCAAATCACTGAAGGGTATTTTGGCACAAATGGCGTTTTATCACATGACCTTAGAGCACGTACTGAACTGCCGCAAAGTCAAGAAGTGTGGGTAGCACGTGGCGGCACCTTGCCTCGACCTTGGCCTGCACCTGAAATTCATGAAATCAGAGCTGGCGATCGCATCGAAGGGAATGGATGGCGTATAGATAGTGTAACTGCCCCACATGCCCAGCCATTTTTAGACAGTATGGCTTTTGCCCTTCGCTCTGAAGGGAAGAAATTTGTTTATTCTGGCGATTCAGGTCTTTGTCAAGAAGTGGCAGAGCTATCAAAGAACGCTGACCTCCTATTACATTGGTGCTATCGCCTTGATGGCGTGGCGGCCACTGATTTAATGAAGATAACGACACCGACACCATCTGAGATCGGTGAAATGGCAAAAAACGCTCAAGTGGGGTGCCTCGTGCTAACACATTTCAGAAAATATATGGATAAGAAAGACTTGTTCGATCAGGCGCTGTTTGATGCGCGCGTGGCCTTTGGTGATGATGTAGTTATTGCAGAGGATTTGCAGGAATTTGAGATATAAATCTGCGCTTTTCTCTGTTGGCCCCAAACGCTCCATGACATAGAAACAAAAAAAACCGCCTCAAAGAGAGACGGTTCATCTAAATCTATATAAGAAGATTGGTTGCGGGGGCAGGATTTGAACCTGCGACCTTCAGGTTATGAGCCTGACGAGCTACCGGGCTGCTCCACCCCGCGCCAGAGACAGGCAAGTCTTGTTTGCGGGACGAGACGCGCGCTGTATGTTGGGTGATTGACAGA
>JBMHDN010000052.1:0-2778 GCA_049889355.1 Puniceispirillaceae bacterium (SeqCode) | reverse complement strand
GAACGTCTTTGTTGGCAATAAAGTGTCAATTGGCAATAACGTCAAAATTCAGAATAACGTCTCTGTTTTTGATGAGGTGGTGTTGGAGGATGACGTGTTTTGTGGCCCCTCAATGGTGTTTACAAATGTGCATAATCCGCGCTCTGCCATTCCGCGCAAAGATGAATATCGTCCCACGCTGGTCAAACAAGGCGCAACATTAGGGGCGAACTGCACCATTATTTGCGGCGTGACAATAGGCCGCTATGCCTTTATCGGCGCCGGCGCTGTGGTGACCAAAGATGTGCCTGATTTTGCCCTTATGGCTGGCGTTCCTGCCCGCCAGATTGGCAAGGTGGATGAGGCCGGCGTGCGGGTGGAGTAAACCCATAGAGTGAGCGGTTGGAGTGCCTGTCTGGCGTCATGCCTGACTATCTGTCTTGCCGAAAAGACTGGTTCTGCATCACCGCAAAACCAATACCCATCCAGATAAATACATTGCTCCATTGCCCAAAGAAATCCCCTGTGGATTGAAGTGGGAAGAAGATTGCCAAAGGCACGATATAGCTGGTTGCCGCCATCGGACAAATCATCTTGTCCCCGCTGATCGGGCGACGTGCCTGCCAGCAATGATGCAAGATAAGCCCAATCATCAGCATTGCAGCGATGAGGCCGACAGCGCCTGTTTCTCCGGCAATCTGGAAATAATAATGATGCGGATGGTTTGAGCAATCAGCCGGATTAACCAGAAGCTCAGCTGGCAGGGTCGGGCAGAGATGACGCAAATTGCCGGGCCCAACCCCCAGAACAGGGTCCAGCTGAAAACCGGCAATCCCCATCTTCCAGACAGACCAGTAAGAGCTGTCCAAAGATAATAGCGGGTTATCATTCACAAAATAGCTGCCAAACCGGTAATTCACGCTTGGCACAAACAAGAATAACAACCCCATTAAGGCAGTTATCAGCCCTACACCTGCGGCTATCACCATTTTGCTGGTGCGCCAGGACACCATTGCCAACAGGCTGGCACAACCGCGGATCAGCATATGCATCCGCTCTCCGGTCATCATGGATATGGCAAGTGACCAAGCGAGAAGCCCGCCCAAAACCACAGATCGCCGCCGCATCTCAGCTGTTATCAGCGCTACCCACACCACCGTTACCGGCAAAACCGCCTTGGCCAGAAACCCGCCCGGAACCAGATCACCATAAGGCCATGATAACCGTGCTTTGGGTGCAAATATCACCTCAGCGGTTAAGATGGCTGTCATCATCACCATAGCAGCACTCATCGCTGCCAGCATCATCACCCGAAAAGCGCGGTGCTGACCAAACCAGATTTGAGCAGCCATGGCATAAAGCGGGAAGCGCAGCCAGCCAGCCCCTTCCAGCAAAGCCTCTGCAGGCAAAGCGCTTATGATGGTTGATAACAGACATATAGCCCAGAAGCCAAAAATCGCCTGTACCCATCTCTGGCGCATCCATCCCCAGTCATTCTGGCGAAAACACCGCCATAAAAAGGCGAGATCCAAAAGCGTGATCCACAGATCTGCCGGTGAGCGTTCAATTAAAAATATGAACGGCCCTGCCAGCCAGAACCAGAACCAGAAACGGTCAAAAAAGGGCAGGCCAGCCAGATGTGAGCGCGTGTCCTTCACAGCAGACGGAATATCGATACTATGAGCTTGCTGTGTCATCTGTGGGTCTTGTATCCAGATTTTCAGTGGTGCGCACACAGGCGCAGATTAAGCGAATGTCCCGTTATTATGCATAGAATTGCGTAATAACATCTATCACATAATCTACATCATCATCGCACATGCTGTAATTCAGGGGAATCATAATACAGCTTTCAAAAAAGGCATCAGATTTTGGTAATTGGCCACTAAGCCCCAGCTGGTGCATATGATTTAAGCCGAGCCCGCCCCACTGGTTCAGGCTGCCTACGCCATGGCTGGCCATATGGGCTTTCAGCCCGTCGCGATCTGTGGCGGTAATTTCAAAATTCTGAAAAATATCAAAGCGCGCACTATCATCAGGCGGCACAGGCATGCCCAGCTGTGGAATAGTGCTCAGCCCCTCAAAATAGCGGGTGGCAATGGCCCGTCGGCGCGTTACCACATCCGGATAATGCGGCATCTGCACATTTAAGAATTCAGCCTGCAGATTATCAAGACGTGAATTGCGTCCCCAGCTTTCATATACGCCAAAATCGCTGCGGCCATGATCACGAAGGGCATGGGCCGCTTTATAGATACGCTCATCATTCGTCAGAATGGCCCCACCATCCCCAAGGCAGCCCAGCACTTTTGCCGGATAAAAGCTGATGCAGCCTCCCAGATCAAAGCTGCCGCCATGTTGGCCATGATAGCGCGCACCAAGCGATTGGGCGGCATCTTCAACAATCTTCAGCCCATGGCGATCAGCAATCTCCTTTAGGGGATGCATATCGGCAATCCGGCCATTAAGATGGGTGGGCATGATATAACGGGTTTTTTCTGTAATCGCCGCTTCAATCGCCTCTACATCAATGGTGCGGTCATCGGCAATATCAACAGGTACCGGCACCCCGCCTAATACCCGCACGGCACTGGCAGTGGCAATCATCGTATGCGCTGACATGATCACCTCATCACCCGGCTGAATGCCATCTGCCATTAAAATCAGCTCAAGTGCATCTGTGGCATTGCCAACCCCAAGCGCATATTTCACGCCGGCATAGTCAGCAAGGCTGGCTTCAAATTCATGCAGATGCTTTTGCATGATAAAGGCACCAGAGCGGCCGACACGCTGAAGCGC
>JBMHDN010000051.1:0-7516 GCA_049889355.1 Puniceispirillaceae bacterium (SeqCode) | reverse complement strand
ACAGAACAAGAATATATTGAGCCAAAGCTGGATGGGCGCGGCTGGATGGGCGCTTGTGACAGGCTGGGCAGTGCAACGCATCAGGGCTTGTGTGATGTGTTTGATAATGAAACCACCAATCTGACAGGCAAGCCGTGGGATAATTCATCAGGCTCACGCCCACTGAGCGATGGTGAAGGCTATTGGTATTGGGTAACTGGCCCTGAGCGGCTGGATTATATCGGCCATGATACAGGCAATTGTAACCACACCTATATCAAGAACCAGACCTATGGGTCAGGTGACACTTTTGATAAGACCAATACTGAGCAAAGCTATACCAATTTTAAAAGCTGTGAGCCGAATAACTATCTGAACTCATCAGGTGGCGGGCCAGGTGAAAACCATCTGCATTTCTATTCAGACGGCAAATGGAATGATTATGGTAATGTATCTGGTCAAATTCAGGGCTATATTGTCGAATGGGGCGGGATGAGCGATGACCCGGTCGTCGATTTGGCTCAAGATAAGATCTATAATATCGCCACCGAAGGCCAGTTTTGTGCACATTAAGCCAGAGCAGGCCTGATAAAGGGTAATAAAAAGACAGGGTGAGGAGGTAATCAGATGGGCAAAACAGAGCGTCAGTTGACTGCTGCGACAGCGGCAATTGTCTTTGCGGCCGGCCTCTATGTGGTGATTTTTGCGCCTTTGATGGTCAGTGAAAAAGAAGATGGCGGCTATTACATCACCGATTATAGCTTTACCAAAGGCCTGCCAGAAGCACGCCAATTAGCCGCGGCACATTGTGCTGAGCAGGATCGCAGCCCGAGCGCGCTAGAAAAGAAGAAAATTTATAAGCGGGTACAAGAACAATTCAGCACGCAATATCATTTCACCTGTGATGACTAGCACCTACGAGATGTTGAGGCTCTGCCAATTAACAGATGATGAGATCCTGGCGGTGATTGAGCCGCTGATGGACAATATGCTGGCAGGTTCAACCAAGCGCGACCATAGCCAGCATGTGCGCGATTTCACAGACCGGCTGAAAGTGATTGTTACAGATGAGAATCTGGCTGCGCAATGTGCTGATTATCAGGATAGGCTGGGGTTTTTCGCGCGGCGTGAACCTATTGCTCTGTTCCGCCGTGAACACTCGCTTGCCGCGACCTGGCGGCTTTATTTCACCAAAAGCGCAGATGAGTTTGTGCTGGAGGCGATGTTTGTGGAACGCAGCGGCCAACTGCAAATCGAACATTGTATGATTTTTTAAAGGGCATGATTTTTTAAAAGGCGCCTGGCTTTTCCAAAGCAAAAGAGAAGCCAAAAAAGCCAAAAGAAAAACCAAAAGAAAAGCCGGGAAACAGGCTCTACGTAAAAAGAGTGCTTCCCGGCTTTAATATGGTGAGCGGTACAGGATTCGAACCTGTGACCCAGTGATTAAAAGTCACTTGCTCTACCAACTGAGCTAACCGCCCATAAGGGCATCACCATCTGGTGACATGCCGTTTTGTAAGCATCTTTGCGCCACCAATCAAGTTCTTTTTTCAACGAAATGACCAGAGATTTAAAAACCAGTGGAATTCTGGCAGGCAGACTTATTGCTGATGCTCTTTAAAGACCGCTATCAGCCGCATCGCCACCTTTTGCGGGACAAATGAGCTGATATCCCCGCCATAGCGGGCAATTTCCTTGACCAGATGTGAAGCCACAAAATGCTGATGCTCTGAGGCGGTCAAAAAGACAGTCTCAAGGCCGGCATGCAGGCGTTTATTCGCTGTGGCCATCTGAAACTCATATTCAAAATCAGCCACCGCGCGCAACCCGCGCACCAGCATGGTCGCCCCTGTATCACGGGCAAAATCAGTCAAAAGCCCGCGAAAACCCTGGACCTCGATATTGCCAAGCCCCTCGCCAGCCTCTGTCATATCGCTGAGGGCCTCTGTGATGATGGCCTGGCGTTCTTCAAGTGAGAAAAGTGGGGATTTACGCTCATTCATCGCGACACCGATAATCAGCTTCTCAGCCAGTTTGGAGGCCCGGCTGATGATATCAAGATGGCCGTTGGTCAGCGGATCAAAAGTGCCTGGATAAAGAGCAATGCGGGTCATGCGCCCTCTTCCTCTGATGGGGTTGTCCCTGTTTCTGGCATATCGGCCTGTGATGCGTCCGTATCTGGGGCCTCTGGTGCCGCTGATGTGTCTGGTGCGTCTGATGTTGCGGCCTCTTCTGATTCGGGCTCATCCTCATCATCTGCATCGCGGATCATGCCGACCGAGACCACCTCTTCATCCTTGCCAATTTCAAAGAGGCGGACCCCTTGTGTGCGGCGGCCAGCAATGCGGATATTATCCCCTTCGCCGCCATTCACCCGGATCCGGATGATTTGACCGCCATTGGTGACCATCATCAACTGATCGCTATCTTCCACCACAAAGGAGGCGACGACCTGACCATTTTTCTCGCGCGTGTCGATATTAACGACACCCTGACCACCGCGGCCTGTGCGCCGGTAATCCGCCACAGCAGAGCGTTTGCCAAAGCCTTTTTCGGTGACAGTGAGAATCACATCTGCCTCAGGATCAGCAATCACACACATTGAGACGACATAATCATCACTGCGCAGCTTCATCCCGCGCACACCGGTGGAATCGCGCCCTCTGAAGACACGCACTTCATTCACCGCAAAGCGGATAGCCTTGCCATCACGCGATGCCATCAAGACTTCATCTTCCTCGCGGCAAGGCATCACCCCAACCAGGCTGTCACCTGGGCTGAGCTTCATTGCGATTTTGCCATTGCGCTTGATCTGAGTGAAATCAGATAAGAGATTGCGCCTGATATTGCCTTTGGAGGTGGCAAAGAGGATATTCAGATTTTCCCAATTGGCCGTATCTTGCGGCATTGGCATAATGGTCTGAATATTTTCATCTTGTGCAATCGGCAGGAGGTTCACCATCGCCTTGCCGAGCGATTGCGGCGAGCCAAGCGGCAATTTATAGCATTTCAGCTGATAGACGATACCAGTTGAGGTGAAGAACAATATAGGCGTGTGGGTGTTCACCACAAAAATCTGAGTGACGAAATCCTCATCACGTGTCTTCATGCCGGTGCGGCCCTTGCCGCCACGACGCTGGGCCCGATAATCGGCCAGTGCGACACGCTTGATATAGCCGCGGTGGCTGACGGTGACGACCATATCTTCTTGCTGGATCAGATCTTCATCATCTTGATCTGCCAGCGCATCTGAAATCTCGGTCCGGCGCGGCTCATCCAAGGCCGCACGCACCGTTGCCAATTCACCAAGTACCACCTCTGTTAGGCGCTCACGGCTAGATAAAATACCAAGATAATCTGCAATTTTTGCTGCAATTTCAGAGGTTTCTTCGGCGAGCTTCTCGCGCTCCATACCGGTGAGGCGCTGTAGGCGCAATTCCAGAATCGCGCGGGCTTGAGCTTCAGACAGCTTATAATGACCATCTATGACCTTATGTTCGGGATCATCAATCAGCGCAATGAAAGGGGCAACTTCATCTGCAGGCCAGGCAATGGCCCGCAATTCTTCGCGGGCAGCCTCGGCAGAAGGGGCTGCTTTGATCAGCTCAATCACCCGGTCAATTGAGGACAGGGCCACCATCAGGCCAGCCAAAACATGGGCGCGATCACGCGCTTTACCCAGCAAATGGCGAGTGCGGCGTGTTACCACCTCCATCCGGAAATCACAGAAAGCTGAGATCACCTGTTTCAGGCCCATCTGTTCAGGCTTGCCACCATTCATCGCCAGCATATTCACGGCAAAGCTGGTCTGAAGGCGGGTATGGCGGTAAAGCTGGTTTAACACCACATCGCCTGAGCCGTCGCGCTTGATCTCAATGACAATGCGCATGCCTTTGCGGTCTGATTCGTCGCGGATATCCGAAATACCTTCAATGGTTTTTTCGCGAACCAGCTCGCCAATACGCTCTAACAATTGGGCTTTATTCACTTGATAGGGAATTTCATCAATGATGATGGCTTCGCGATCTGACTTAAAAGTTTCCACGCTGGCCCGTGCCCGCATCATTACCGAGCCACGGCCAGTCAGATAGGCATCGCGAATGCCAGAACGGCCCATAATCAGCGCGCCGGTAGGAAAATCTGGACCAGGGACAATCTCCATCACCTCTTCATCAGTGATATCTGGATTGTTGATATAGGCCACACAAGCATCCAGCACTTCAGAGGGATTATGTGGCGGAATATTGGTCGCCATCCCCACCGCGATACCGCCTGCCCCATTCACCAGCAGATTCGGAAATTCAGCAGGCAATACAGAGGGCTCAAGCTGAGTCTCGTCATAATTGGGGACATAATCGACTGTGTCTTTATCGATATCGCGCAGCAGAAATTCAGCTGATTTGGCTAGCCGGCTCTCGGTATAGCGCATAGCGGCAGCCGGATCGCCGTCTACCGAGCCAAAATTACCCTGACCATCGACAAGCGGCAGGCGCATCGAAAAGGGCTGGGCCATCCGGACCATAGCTTCATAGATAGAGCTATCACCATGGGGGTGATAATTACCCATCACATCACCAACGATACGGGCTGATTTACGTGGCGGTTTTGACCAGTCATAGCCGCCTTCCATCATCGCATAGAGGATACGCCGGTGTACCGGTTTTAAGCCATCACGGACATCTGGCAGGGCCCGCGAGACAATCACGCTCATCGCATAATCAAGATAAGAGCGGCGCATCTCATCAGAGATGGAAACAACCGGATTTTCGTCCTTTATCTGGTCTGACAAGTCAGCATCCTCCACGAATCAGAAAAGGGGCAATATATACCCCTTAATCTAGCATATTCATGGCGATAAACACCAGATATTGTTTGCAGAACCCTTTGAATAAAGCGCTTTATTCAGCAGGTTCTGGCCCGCCACCGGCTTAGAATGGAATTTCATCATCCATATCATCACCGCCGGCCATTGGTGGCGGCGAAGATGGGGCAGATTGCGCGCCGCCCATAGCCGGCATAGCACCACCAGCCATACCGCCAGCCATACCGCCAGCCATACCACCAGAGATCGCCCCGCCATCACCGCCGCGGCTGCCCATCAAGGTCAGTTCGCCGCGATAGCGTTGCAGGACCACCTCAGTGGTGTATTTTTCAATGCCATTTTGATCTGTCCATTTGCGAGTCTGGAGCTGGCCTTCGAGATAGACAGTGCTGCCTTTGCGCAGATATTGTTCTGCCACACGGCCCAGATTTTCATTGAAAATCACCACACGGTGCCATTCGGTGCGCTCGCGCTGTTCACCTGAATTGCGATCTTTCCAGCGTTCAGATGTCGCGATTGAAAGCGACACAATTTTTGAGCCATCTTGAGTATTGCGCACCTCTGGATCACGACCCAGATTACCCACCAAAATGACCTTATTCACACTTCCGGACATCTGCCCTGCTCCTTTATAGGTTTGCGGCCTCATGCGGCCCAATATCAGCTTGTCTCAGCCTAACATAGAAAATATCGGGCTGCATCATATGATATCTAACATAGAACAAGCGAGATGCACCACCAGATGTGGGGTTTGTTTCTCGAATTCTTTTGGGTTTGAGACTATGCGATGCGCCCTATCTACACTATATCTCAATATCAGAGAGAAGTATGATGTCCGCCATGGCCTTTTGCGCGCGCCTGGCCCAATAAAGCGAGATGGAATATGCCAGATAGCACCTCACCTAATTCAGCTGCCAGCCGTATGATTTCGGTGCGCGGCGCGCGTGAGCATAATCTCAAAGATGTGCATGTCGATATCCCGCGTGATCAGCTGGTGGTGATCACCGGCCTGTCTGGCTCTGGTAAATCTTCTCTGGCCTTTGATACGATTTATGCTGAAGGCCAGCGCCGCTATGTCGAATCGCTCTCAGCCTATGCCCGCCAGTTTCTGGAGATGATGCAAAAGCCTGATGTGGATTTAATCGAAGGGCTATCGCCTGCGATTTCGATTGAACAAAAGACCACCTCGCGCAATCCGCGCTCAACCGTTGGCACGGTAACAGAGATTTATGATTATATGCGCTTGTTATGGGCGCGTGTCGGTGTACCCTATTCACCGGCAACTGGTCTGCCTATCCGCTCTCAGACTGTCTCTCAGATGGTCGATATCTTAATGGAGATGGAAGAAGGCAAGAGGCTCTACCTGCTGAGCCCTGTGGTGCGCGGGCGCAAAGGTGAATATCGCAAAGAGCTGGCCGAATATCTGGCCAAAGGCTTTAGCCGTGTGCGTATTGATGGCGCATTTTATGATCTGGATGCGACCCCGCAGCTGGATAAAAAGCGCAAACATGACATTGAGATTGTCGTAGACCGGGTGATCATCAAAAAAGAAGATGAGGAAAAACGCGAGGCGCTGGCGACACGTCTGGCAGATTCGCTGGAGACGGCCCTGGCGCTTTCAGATGGGCTGGTTTTTGCAGATGATGCCAAAGATGAGAGCCGGACGGTATTTTCAGCCCGTTTTGCTTGTCCAGAATCAGGCTTTACGATTGATGAGGTGGAGCCGCGGCTGTTTTCCTTTAACAACCCGTTCGGGGCCTGCCCGTCTTGTGACGGGCTGGGGGTGGAAGCCCATTTTGATGAAGATTTGGTGGTACCAGACCGGAAGGTCAGCCTGCGTAAAGGGGCGATTGCGCCCTGGGCGAGCTCTACCTCAAAATATTACCTACAGACGCTGGCCGCGCTTGGTAAACATTACGGGTTTTCGCTAGATGTCGCTTTTGACAAGCTCGAGGCGAGCCACCGGCAGGTGTTGCTCTATGGCAGTGGCTATGACTCGATTGAAATGACCTATGATGATGGTTTGCGATCTTATCGCACCCAAAAGCCGTTTGAAGGCATCATCCCGAATTTGACACGCCGCTATCGCGAAACCGATTCAAACTGGGTGCGTGAAGAATTAGAGAAATTCCGAGCCAATCATCATTGTGAAGCCTGTCATGGCAAAAGGTTGAAGCCAGAAGCTCTGGCGGTGAAAATCGCCAAAAAAGATATTTCAGACATCTCTGCTTTGTCGATTGGCGAGGCCACAGACTGGTTCCTGGCTTTGGATAGCCAGCTCAATCATCAGGAAAATGAAATTGCAAGCCGGATTTTGAAAGAAATCAACGAGCGGCTTGGCTTTTTATCGAATGTGGGGCTGCGCTATCTTAATCTGTCCCGCAATTCCGGCACTTTGTCAGGCGGTGAATCTCAGCGGATCAGGCTGGCCTCTCAGATCGGCTCTGGGCTGACCGGTGTTCTTTATGTTCTGGATGAGCCGTCTATTGGCCTTCATCAGCGCGATAATGACAGGCTGCTGGCCACCCTCACCCGCCTGCGCGACCTCGGCAATACCGTTCTGGTTGTTGAACATGATGAAGATGCGATACGCGCGGCTGACTATGTGATTGATATGGGCCCGGGGGCCGGTGTGCATGGTGGTCAGGTGGTCGCTGTCGGCACAGCTGAGCAGATTATGGATAATCAGGACTCTCTGACCGGCCAGTATCTGAG
>JBMHDN010000050.1:0-108363 GCA_049889355.1 Puniceispirillaceae bacterium (SeqCode) | reverse complement strand
TCCCAGAGCTTATAACGTAAATCAGCTTGATTTTAAAAGCCTTCACGGTGCGGTGTTTTGCGCTGTGGGATCGCTATTTTTCAGGGTGGTCTATCCCAGATCGTACCATATCCATCAAAAGATCAACGGCTTCTTCTGCTTGTGCTTCTGGGATAAATAAATGGTCGTGATAAAAGCCTGATACCGGATTAACGCTGATACCCTTGGAAGCCAGCTTCTCTGTAATCAGGGCCATAAAGCCAACGGCGGCCAATGCTGAATGCACATCCAGCGTGATCATCCGGCATGGGAATTCATAAGATAGGCCCGCTCTATCAGCATCATTTTGCCGCAGGATGAGGGTGATGCCTTCTTCTTCTTCGAACAGCATCTGATAAGGTAGCTTCTGCGCAGCTTCGCGTGATTCGAAGGTGGCAAAGACAAAAATCTCGGGCTGCAATTTCGGGATCATGCCAGCCAGAATATCGTCTAGATGGTGAAGACCACTCATCTTGTCACACACCAAAATTTAAACATCTTTGGTCAGCTGTTCATAATGGGCATCTGTAAAGGCCATCTCTTCACCTGTTTCAGGATGATAAAGGGCGCGCTCAATGGTGCTGAGCTGGCCAAGATAGACATGAATAGCACAAGAAGGCTCTGTGCTGGTGCAGGCCACCCCATGGATGGTGTCACTCTCTAATTGCAACACATCGCCAGCTGATATGCTTTTGCTGGTTTGAAGCCTAAGCCTGCCTTGTGCATCGCGGCTGAATAAATCATTGCGCTCAACACCTTTGAACACGCCGATTGTCGCAGACATGCGGTGATCATGTGGCGGGACCTTTGTGCCAGGCTGAAAGCGGCAGAACCAGATAGAGATATCGCTATCTTCAAATAAGATCACATCATCTTGTTCATAATCCGGAACAGCCTGAGAGGCACTGGCTGGATCAGCCACAAATGCTTGCAAGTGTTTTTTAACAGCGGCTTCAGGCGCTGTGCCATGTGATGCATGGCGTAAATCATCTATCAGCTGTTGGAGCATCTTACTTCCTCCAATCTGTCTTTATCGCAACGCGGCACGCGGGATTTTCTTGTCCGGATCGATAAAGGGCATGTCTGTCAGGGTGAGAGGACGTAGCCCCTCTGCTGTTTGTACTGTGAAGCTGTTTTCAGATTTTGCAAAGTCTGTTTGCATCAGCACAAAGCCAATATTGCGTTCAAGGCGCGGTGAATGCACAGCAGATGTCATCTCGCCGACCTGGCGGTCACCGCAATAAACAGGCCAGCGATGCTCGTTATTTTTCTTGAAAGCCGGGCCATCCACAAACACGCCGCACATGGTTCTGGCTGGCGGGGTTTTGGACAAAGCCAACAGAGCATCTCGGCCGATAAAATCACCTTTATCAAAATCGATACGTTTGCCAAGGCCAACTTCAAACGGGTTTTCGTCAATCGTCATATCACTGCCATAATCTAGAACCCCGCCTTCAATGCGCCGGATCCGGTTAGGCGAGCCAGGAGTCAGCCCAAATTCTGCCCCTTCTGAGAGAATATGGTTCCAGATTTCAGTCCCACCTTCTGCGCCTAGCATGAATAGCTCAAAACCAACCTCTGAGCTAAAGCCGGTGCGCGATAAGATAAAGTCGCGCCCATCCAGCTGCACCTGCATCCAGCGATAATAGCCCAAATCCAGCACGCTATCGCCAAACAGGCGGCTGATGATTTTCACCGAAGCCGGCCCTTGAATCTGCATTGGATAAACAGCAGGTGTGCCGATATCCACATTCATGCCTGCATGGACCGCCACGCCCTTGGCCCACATATACATATCCGCATCCGCACAGCAGATCCAAAAGCGATCCTCAGCTATTCTCAGCATCACCGGATCATTGAGCAGCCCGCCATCCTGATTACACAAGAAAATATAGCGACACTGCCCCACCGCCACTTTAGCGACATTGCGCGGTGTCAATAATTCCATAAAGGCCAGTGCATCTGGTCCGGAAAACTCAACCACCCGCTGAACCGCCACATCCCACAGGCCTGCACGTTCGATCACATTCCAATATTCATTGACCGGCGTGTCATAACCAACCGGCATCCACATCCCATTATAGGGATGAAATTCAGTAGCACCTGAAGCAATGGTTGCCTCAAAGAAGGGAGATTTGCGGATACGCGGATTTAATCCATGGGATTTCATGTCACATCACGGCCTGCACAAACAGGCCAGCCTTCACTCAAAAAAACGATTAAATGCAGCACCAATAAAGGCGCGATCATTAAATGGCATAGCTGAGTTTTAAGGCCTTGTCATCCATCAAGCATAGACAGAGAAAATCAGCTGGCGAGTGATAGGTTTTTTGCCACTTCTGATTTCAGCGCCTCTGCCAGATAGACAGCTAGCTTTTGCATCGCATAGATTTTAGCGCGATCTTCGGCATCACTGTTATAATTGGTGTTGGTGTTGATGTCATAGAAATAAGGCTGGCCATCTCTATCTACCACCAGCTCAAACGCCGCCACATCGAGCCCTTCTGCCTCCATCACCTGGCGCATTTTCGGCAAGCAGCTCTGGCCAATGGCGCTCTGCTCAAAATCAGTATCAATTTCAAAAGCAAATTTTGGGGTGTCTTCTGTTGCGCAAAAACCACCATCCAAGGCACAAACATCAGCTGGGCAGAGCTCAAAGCCATTTGATGTATCCACCTTGACAGCATAGAGAAATTCACGGCCGATAAATTCAACCCGGGTGATGGTCTGATCATGCGGTTGAATATAGCGTTGGACCAAAGTCAGCCCGTCAATAGAAGGCTCAAATTCAGGGCTCTCAATATGTTGCCTGACAGCTTCTTCTGATTTTAACAGTTGAACACCAAGGCCTTTACCAGCACGGTTATGTTTGGTGATTGCCTCTGAAAAGGGCAATTGACGATAAGCGGTTAGAATATCTTCAGGCGTTGAGACAGCGATTGTGTGCGGAACAGGCAGGCCGGCCTTGGTCAGGGCGGCATATTGGACCAGTTTTGAGAGTTCCAGATGTAATGCGCTGCGCCCATTGAGCACATGCCTACCCGCTGCTTCCAGCCAAGCCAGTACCCCAACGGTGCTCTCCGGGCTAAATCGATTGCCGCGTGTGTGCGAGGAAGCACTCATCCGATTGTAAAACACCCCATTTGGCGGTGGTATTGAAATATCAATGAGCGAGCGTGACATATCCCAATCTTCAAAGGGAACGCCTAGCGCATTTAAGGCCTCAAAGAGTGGTAGAGTCCAATCCGCATTTTCATGGATGACATAAATTTTTGGGCTATCGGCAGGCGATTGATTGAACATGATGGCCTCGCTTTTTAAGTTTCATCCAACATGGAAATTTATGCCTCAAGAAACAAGGTAAATGCCGAAGATCAAAAAAAAACTCTACCCTGCTTTCGCAAGGTAGAATTATTTTCTGTTTTTCATCTGAATTGTAAAAAGAAAGTCAGATAGGTTTTCTGGATTTTGCCTGATAAATCAGCTGATTCAACCTACTGATAACCAGCATCACGTGCCAGCTGTTCAGCTTCGTCTTGTGTAGCGCCATCTGCCAGCGCCTGAGAGATAAAATCAGCACGCTGGGCAGCTTCTTCTGCTGCGGCTTGGGCTTCTATAGCGGCATTTTGGGCGGCAATTTCTGCTTCTGCTGCGGCTCTGGCGGCGGCTTCTTCTGCCAGCTGTGCTGCTTCATTCGCCGCCTCAGCAGCAAGGGCAGCTTCAGCCTCAGCAATCTCAGCGATTTTGTCAGCCTCTTCGGTTAGACCAGCGGCGCGCAGGGCAGCTGCTTCTGCCGCCCGGTCTGTGGCGGCCTGTGCTCTGGCGGCAGCATCTGCCGCGGCGGCGGCGGCATAATCACCTGTTTCAGCGGCAGCATTGCCAGCTTCTGCAATCGCATCTGTTCTGGCCAGCGAGCCTGCCGCAATTTCTGAGATACCATAAGAGACGGCGTCTTGTAGCGTTTCACGTGCTTCATCAAGGCTCACCCCAGCTTTGGCGGCGGCGCGTTCAACCAGATTGTCAAAATCATCCCCATCCAAAAGAGATTGTGCCACTTCCACCCCGGCTTCTTCTAAAGAGCGGGTAGAAGCCGATATCGCCCCAGAGAGAATATTCAGCTCAAAAGCGGAATCCAGATTATCAACTTGAGAGAGTAGGGCTTGTCTGTCTTGTGCGATTTCTTCAATCAGTTTTTCGCGCTCAGCCTCTGACAGCACTATAATGTCCGCCAGATCCTCTGCCTGATCTGCTGTCCCGCTAGCGGCGCTCTCAGCTGCTTCTTGGGCCTCGCTCAGGCGGCGTTGTTTGCGCTCAATTTCATCAATACCCAGCTTATTTTTGGTGATAGCTTTTTCCACATATTCAGGGCTGCCAATCAAATCAACAACACCTTGCCAGGCATCATCATCGAGATCTGCAAAGCTCTCATCATGGACATTTTTCAGGCTATTTACCAAGCCGCCATTAGATGGGTTGAGGCCCAGATTGCGCATGCGTGCCAATTCCTGATTGCTGAATTGTTCGCTTAAATCTGACCAGCCACTATTGCGGCCTGCTTCCATAATCGCGATCACTGCTTGTGTTTTTTCTGCCTTATCCTTGGCGGAATGACACCCAAAATCTAACAAGCCGCAAGATTGCGCAAAGGCAGACTGAAGAAAAGCAGGCTGAAAACCAATCAGGCCAGCGGCCAGAAAAACAGACAGGGCACGACGCATCTCATCACCTCAATGCTTGATGTAAATTGAACTATCTTTTCAGACCATATCATAATTTTAGAAATAATTGATATAATGTTCTCCGGCTATAAGGCGCGCTTATCAAGCCTGTCAGTCTGGCAAGAGTGCGATGCGGACAATCTCATTTTGTGTCCCAAGGCGCATTTTTGGCCCCCATGTGCCACTGCCAGAGGAGACATAGATTTTTCCACCCAGCTGTTCATAAAGCCCATAGACCGCTTTGAATTGCAGCCTGACGAGATAATTAAATGGGAAAATCTGGCCATTATGCGTATGGCCTGACAGCATCAAATCCACATGTGCAGGCGGGTTGTGCCACAAGGCAGGCTGGTGCACCATGACAAGGTTAAAAAGATCAGGCGCGACCAGCTTTTGAACTGCTTCTGACTGAGCTGCTACAGGCTGATGATCATCAATCCCGATCAGATGAATATCGCCGAGCATGACAGCAGAATTATCCAATGTCTCTATATTATATTGTTCTAAGGCGGCTAGTTTGGTTGAGTGATCCTGCACATAATATTCATGGTTGCCCGTTACAAAATAAATCGGTTTTTGAATCGATAAAAGAGGCGTTAATTGTTCAGCCTGAAAAGAGCTGGCATCAAATAAATCACCGCCGATTAAAAGATAATCAAAATCCACGCTATGGAGCATCTGGCAGATTTTTGTCAGATGGCGCGGTGTATTTGAGCCCAGATGCACATCGCTGATAAAGATGATTTGGACCGGCTTTTTGAGTTTCGGGCTGGTCAGATGCAGCTCTTTAAAGGTGATTTTTTGGCCATTCCAGATAGCCTTAATACAAATCACGATAAAGAGGCCAACAGATAAGATACCGATTTGGAATTTGAAGTCAGGCAGAAAAACCGAGGCCAGCAGGCCGGCATTAAATACCCATAAACCAATAAAGCCTATGCCCATGCCGTAATGGGTGATCCCTTGCAGGACAGGGGCGGTTGAATGGCTGCGCAGATAATAGAAAATAAGCCCGGCAATGAGACATGTTGGAATCAGGGCCATCGGGTTAAAAAGAGCCGTATCAGCCAGCAGATGACCCAGCACCTCAAAAGGATAGATATAGACCACATAGGTCATCAAGAGCGTGATGACACCAAAAATCACGTTACGTATCACAAAACATATCCTTCACAGCTGAACAGGAATGGAGCTCTATATAAGCGGGTATTGCCTCATGTGGGTGAGCGTTGTTGGCAAGCCAGTCCTTCAAAGCAGACTGTCTTAGCGCTCTTTATGCCATGTTATATGGTCTGCGATAAAGCTTGAGACAAAATAATAGCTGTGATCATAGCCGTCATGGAGCCGCATGGTGAGCGCTACCCCAGCCTTTTCAGCTGCCTCAGCCAGCAAATCTGGCTTTAGCTGTTCAGCCAGAAACGGGTCTGCCTGACCTGTATCCACCAATATATCACCTGCCCATCCATGGCTGGCGAGCAAGGCACAGGCGTCATAGTCAGCCCATGTGTGCTCATCTGACCCGAGATAGGCCGTGAAAATATCGCGCCCCCAGGGGACTTGGCTCGGCGCAGCAATAGGTGCAAAGGCTGACACGCTGGCATATAAATCAGGATTTTTCATCGCCAGTGTCAAAGCGCCATGCCCGCCCATGGAATGGCCTGTGATGCCGGCTTTGCCAGATGCAACAGGCGCGATTTGGGCGACCAGTGCTGGCAGTTCTTCGGTGATGTAGCGATCCATCTTATAATGGCTTGCCCATGGTTCTTGTGTAGCGGTCAGATAAAAACCAGCCCCTTTACCCATGGCATAAGAGGGATCATCTGCCACTTCTTCGCCGCGCGGCGAGGTATCTGGAAAAATAAGCATCACCCCTTCACGGGCCGCGCTTAATTGGGCAGCTGCTTTGGTGGCTGCATTTTCCCATGTACAAGTCAGACCGGATAGAAAATAGAGCGGCTTAAACGGGCCATCACCTGGCGGGATAAAGAGCGCAAATTCCATATCCACACCCAGCACATCGCTGTGATGTTTCCAAACCTGATGCTGGCCACCATGGGCTTTTGCCTGGGCAATCTGCTCCATTTTCACTGTCCCTTAGATATGATCATTAAAATTTGATCACGGCACGAATAGATTTACCTTCATGCATCAGATCAAAGGCTTCATTGATTTGTTCAAGCGGCATCACATGGGTGATCATCGGGTCGATTTCGATCTGGCCATCCATATACCAATCAACGATTTTCGGCACATCTGTGCGCCCGCGTGCCCCGCCAAAGGCGGTACCACGCCAGGACCGGCCGGTGACCAATTGGAATGGGCGCGTTGAGATTTCCTGACCAGAGCCAGCCACGCCGATAATGATGCTCTCACCCCAGCCTTTATGGGCTGATTCCAACGCCACACGCATGACATCTGTATTGCCGATACATTCAAAAGTGTAATCTGCACCGCCGCCAGTGATATCAACCAGATGGGCGGTCAGATCGCCCTCTATTTTTGACGGGTTCACAAAATCGGTCATACCAAAACGCTCACCCCAGGCTTTTTTGTCATCATTGAGATCAACACCGACAATCTGGCTTGCCCCGATCATGCGCAAACCTTGGATCACATTCAGCCCAATCCCGCCAAGGCCAAAAACAATCGCGCGGCTACCGGCTTCAACCTTGGCGGTATTGATAACCGCCCCAATGCCGGTGGTAACCCCGCAGCCGATATAACATACAGATTCAAACGGTGCGTCTTTATCAATTTTGGCCAGTGCAATTTCTGGCAGAACTGTGTGATTAGCAAAGGTGGAGGTGCCCATATAATGATAGATAGGCTGGCCTTTATAAGAAAAACGCGTGGTGCCATCAGGCATCAGCCCCTGACCTTGGGTAGAGCGGATAGACTGGCAGAGATTGGTTTTCGGATGCAGGCAATATTCGCATTCGCGACATTCAGGTGTATAGAGCGGGATGACATGATCGCCGACCTCAAGCGTGGTTACGCCCGCGCCAACTTCGCGCACAATGCCGGCCCCTTCATGGCCTAAAATGGCCGGAAAAATACCTTCCGGGTCTGCGCCTGAACGGGTGAATTCATCTGTATGACACACGCCGGTGGCGATGATTTCAACCAGCACCTCTCCCTTTTTTGGACCTTCTAAATCAACCTCAACAATTTCAAGTGGTTTTCCAGCCTCAAACGCAACAGCGGCACGGGTTTTCATCATCGCTCTCCATTCAGTTATGCGCTTTCTACCTTAAGAGTGAAGCGAAGCCTGTTGCAAGCGATTTGACACCTCTAAGTGAGTCAAAAACAAAGCAGATAAGGCCAGATGATATTGGCTGTTGAAACCACTTACAAAAACCTAATCCAGCAAGGATAAGACCAGCTCTGGTGGACGGCCAATCACGGCCTTATCGCCTTTTACAACAATCGGTCTTTCGATGGTTTTTGGATATTGAGACATCAAGCTCAGATAAGCACTATCCTCTAATTGATCTGCATGGCCGAAAAAGCTTTTATATTCTGGTTCAGTTTTTCGGGTGATGTCAGCTGGCCTTTTATCCAGCTTGGTCAGCATATCAGCCAGTTCAGCCGCAGATGGCGGGCACTCCAGATAGAGAATAACCTTAGGCTCAAGGCCCTTTGCGCGAATAAGCGCTAGGGTCTGGCGTGATTTAGAGCATCTGGGATTATGGTAAATGGTAATGGCATCCATGTTGTGCGTGCCTTTTCATTTATAAATCAATAGACAGGCTTAACCTGCCTTTTAGCGTGAAAGACGCATCATCAAAAGAAGGCGGGCCGAAAGTGCCTTTGGCATTATTGCTAAAGCCATATTGTTCTTTTGGGATGCCAAGAAAATTTTTATCCATTTTATTATTGTCATTCACATCTACAAAAATACCGATGGCATAGGTGCCCTCTGGAATGTCAAAAAAATAGCTGGCAGACCCGGCTTCTACCTTTTCGATAATGCCGTCAATAATGCCATCTGCTGCACCGCCTTTCTCGCCTGTGTCATTTTCAAACACCTCTGGCGACTCATAGATGGCCAGATGCATCTCACCTGCCTTTTCGATATTATGGACGGTAACGATCAAATTATCTGCCAGCGCTGAACCGCTCAGAAAGATAGACGAAACAGCGAAAACTAAACTATGATAAGACAACATGTTGATAAACCGGCTGGATGATTAAAGAATGGATATCTTACTGAACCAACAGCAACCCATTCCATTACATGCGATTGCAGCGCTAATTGCAATCATTCTTGGCGGTATCCAGCTGTCGATGAAAAAAGGAGGCAAAACCCACAAAACGCTGGGCTGGCTCTGGGTTTCCTTGATGCTGGTGGTCTCTTTTTCCTCGTTTTTCATCCATGAAATCCAGCTCTGGGGCGCCTATAGCCCTATTCATTTGCTCAGTATCTGGACGATTTTTTCGGTGGGTCTGGCGATTTATTTTGTCCGCACTGGCAATATCAAACGCCATAAACAGGTGATGATTGCGCTCTATGTTTTTGCGCTTATCCTGACCGGGTTTTTCACCCTCTTGCCAGGCCGGGTCATGCATCAGGTGGTGTTTGGCTGATATCTCAGCATGTTATTTCTGGCCCGATACGCTGATCAGAGGCTGTCTAAATAACGCTGACAATATATCTGGGCATCGGTGATGAAATGCGTGTTGCGTTGATGCGAACCTGCTTCATCCATGCGTGTGATAATCCATCCAACATAGCTCGTAGCTCTGAGCGCCATAAATAAATCCAACTGGCTGACATCAAGAGTGCGCACCTGTTGATATCCTTCAATCAACGCCTGTTGTAACGCTGGAAAATCAGGCTCAGCACGGTTTTTCAGCAAGGCTGTTGCAATGTCAAACAGCCGATAGCCATACCCCCCATCATCAAAATCTATCAGATGGATTGCCTCTTGATCGATAAGGATGTTTTCGCGGACCAAATCGGCATGAATTAATCCAAAATCAAGGCTATCTGAGAGTGCGGTGAGGTGTGTTCTGGCGGCAGTGCGAAAATCGGTCAGTAATGTTTTGGTTGCCAGGTCAAGGGTGGGGTTATCCCAAAATCTGTCCCAGACAGGGGCCTCGCCAAGCAGCCCCTCTATATGCCAGCTGTGGCGTGTGAAACCGCTGGGTTTGTTATGCTGATCGCTGTTACCTACATCATTTATAAATTCATCACTGGCGATATGCATCTGTGCCATGATTTGGCCGAGATGTGAAAAAATCACCGCAGGCTTGTCAATTGTCAGGGGCGCGCGGCTTGTGCCAAGGGGTGTGCCTGGCAACCAGCTGACCATATCTATACGATATTGTGCGATCTCTTCTAAAAACCGGCCTTGTGCTGACAAACAGGGCCGCGGAACAGATAGGCCTGCGTGATAGAGGGCATCAAGCCAAGCCAGTTCGGCATGCAGCTCGTCTGGTTGGCGCAGGCCAGGCCGACGGATGCGCAAGGCAAATTGACCATGCTGGCTTACAATTTTAAACACTTGATTTTCACGGCCTGCCACAAAGGAAAAAGACGCATCGCTCATCCCCCATCTCTCCAGAGCCTGATGGATAATGATCTCAATCATCGGGCACATCATTTTCGCTCAGAACGCGCTCTAGCGTCTGGATAAGCAGGTCAAGATGCTCCTCACCAAAAGGCATGGGCGGGCGAATTTTCAGCGTATTTTTATGCCGCCCAAGCTTGGAGAGCAGCACGCCTTTATGGCGCATGGCATTCACAATCTGGTCGGCATAAGCTGTGGCTGGTGTCTTGGTCTTGCGATCAAGGACAAATTCTGTGCCAAACACCATGCCCGACTGACGCACATCACCAATGACCTCAAAACGCTCCGCAAGTTCAGCAAGCCTTTTTGCGGCCAGTCTGCCGATATGAAGAGCATTTTTCTGCAGCTCTTTTGCGTGCAGCTCATCGAGTACTGCTTGCGCCGCTGCACAAGAAACAGGATTGCCGCCAAAGGTATTAAAATAGCGAAAAGAATGGCGGAAGCGGGCCATGATCTCAGGATTTGTAACCACCCCCGCCACAGGATGCCCGTTCCCCATTGGCTTGCCCATTGATACAATATCCGGGATCACACCTTGTTTCTGATGGGCCCAGAAATGACTCCCCGAACGACCAAAGCCTGACTGAACCTCATCACAAATCAGCAGCCCGCCAGCTTTGCGTACAATCTCTGCTGCTGGTTTCAGCCAGCCTTCCTTTTGCGTTGGAAAACCCTCATTCAAAAATAAGGGACAGACAATCAATGCTGCAAAACCAATATCAGATCGATTTAAATCATCGATTGCTTCTTGGACTTTTTGTGCAAAGCGCAGCCCGTCCGGATCTTCAATCCGATAGCTGTCCGGGGCCTCGACATGGCGCAGATACCCACCCAAACCAAACCCAACTTGAGGCTGGTTTGATTTAGAAGCATGGCTGACCAAGGTGGTGTTGCCATGATAGGTGGCATCTGTTGCGATAAGGCCGCGTTTGCCGGTCATCGCCTCTGCCATGCGCAAGGCAATATCATTCGCCTCAGAGCCTGAACAGGTCAAAATGGCGGTTTTCAGTGGATCATCAAAGGTTTGAGTGAGCTGTTCAACATAATCGAGGATATTTTCATGCAGATATCGAGTATGGGTGTTCAGTGTCTTTGCCTGCTTTGTAATGGCATCAACCACATGCGGATTACAATGGCCAACATGCGGGACATTATTATAACAATCCAGATATTTACGGCCGTCTGAATCCCAGAGCCAGACACCCTCGCCGCGTGTGATATGAAGTGGTGCATCATAAAAGGTCGAGACATTTGGCCCTAAAAGTTTTTGGCGCCGTGTGATGAGATCAGACATGTCTTTTTTAACTCCATGGCGGGTATGTGTCCGCTCTGACCTAATATCTGCAAATAACCTGCCGGTTCCCTATTATCTTATCGCGCTTATATTCTGTTTTGGAAAAAAAATCCGTTATGTGATTTAGGACCTGTTTTATGCCAGCTTTTTTATGCCAGCTTTTTTATGATTGTTAATTGATGGTATGGTGTTGTGAGCTGACCGCAGAGCATAGGAGGCAGGCTAATGGACTGGACAGACTATGTCACATGGTGCAAGGAAATTGCGCATTGGGGCAAAACCTATCATCATGATATCCGCAATTTTCCAGTGCGCGCCCAGTGCCAGCCTGGTGATATTGTGCGCCAATTGCCGCAAACGCCGCCTGAAACCGGAGAGGCCATGGGCGCTATCATGGCTGATATGGACACTATTATCCTGCCAGGCATGACACATTGGCAACATCCACGCTTCTTTGCCTATTTTCCATCTAACGCTGCACCCCCTTCAATGCTGGCAGAAATGCTGGCCAATACCATGGGCGCACAATGTATGCTCTGGCAAACCTCGCCAGCTGCCACTGAATTAGAAGGGCTTATGGTGCAATGGCTGCGCCAAGCGCTCGGTCTGTCAGACCATTTCAGCGGGGTGATCCAAGATAGCGCTTCTTCCTCTACTTTATCTGCTGTGCTCACCATGCGCGAGATCGCCACGGGATTCAAAGGCAATCGGGACGGCTTATCTGATAAGGGGGCTTTGCGCATTTATTGTTCTGTTGAGGCGCATTCCTCGATTGATCGTGCCTGTTGGGTTGCCGGTATTGGCCAGAATAATCTGGTGAAAATCCCAACCATCGGGAAAAATTACAGCATGGATGGCAACGCGCTGAGACAAGCGATCAGCGCTGATCGCGCTGCTGGCCACATACCTGCCGGCATCATTGCCATTATAGGGGGGACTGGCATTGGTGCCTGCGATAATCTGACAGAAATTGCCAAGATTGCTAAATCAGAAGGGCTCTATACACATCTGGATGCGGCCTGGGCGGGTGCGGCTATGATTTGCCCGGCATATCGCGCGTCTTTTTGGCAGGGGGCAGATGCGTTTGATAGTATCGTGTTTAATCCGCATAAATGGTTGGGTATGCAGTCTGATTGCTCTATTCAGTTTTTGGCTGACCCACAAGCCCAGCGAAATACGCTGAAAATGGAGCCTGAATATCTGAAAACATCAGGTGCTGAGGTCACCAATTATTCGGAATGGACAATCCCGCTTGGCCGGCGTTTTAGGGCCCTGAAAATCTGGTTCATGATGCGTTATTATGGTCTTGAGACCCTGCGCGAGATGATCACCAATCATGTGACATGGGCTGAGGAATTATGCGAGATGATTCGTATCAAACAAGGCTTTGAGATCGTCACAGAACCAATGTTGAGCCTCTTTACCTTTCGATGTCCTGGTGATGATGAGATGCAACAAAAATTGGTTGATGCGCTGAATGATGATGGCCGGCTTTATCTCACACAAGGGATGTATCAAACACGCAAGGTGATTCGCTTTCAGGTTGGCCAGTTCCAGACCACACGCGATGATGTGCTCAGTGCGAGCACCATCATTGATGAAATCTATGCCAGCTTGCGCTGAGGCGATAGGGCAAGATAGCCAGTGCTAGAGAGCGGCAAATGCGCTCTCTAGCGCGCTGAGCACGATGCCAACTTCAGCCTCTGAGATAATCAAAGCTGGTGAGAGAATCACATTCGGGCCTGAGACACGTATCATGGCCCCATGCTGATAGGCTGCTTTTTGGAGTGCAACAGGTATCGCCTTATCAATCGGGGTTTTATGAGCGCGATCAGAGACCAGCTCCATCGCGGTCATCAGACCATGACCGCCGCGCACATCGCCAATAATATCGTATTTTTCTGAGAGGGCTCGGCATCCGTCATATAATTGGGTGCCGCGTGCGGCTGCATTTTCAACCACATTCAGCCGTTTGGTTTCAGCAATACAAGCCAGCGCGGCCGCGGCGCCAACTGGATGGCCTGAATAGGTATAGCCATGGCCGATAAAACCATTGCCTGTGGTATCTTTTTCAAAAACATCAACAATCTTGTCATTCAGCATCACCGCCCCAAAGGGGAAATAGCCATTGGTGATCGCCTTTGCGGTACAGGCCATATCGGGGCGCACACCCCAATGGCGTGATCCAGTCCAGGAACCGGTCCGGCCAAAGGCGGTAATCACTTCATCTGCAATGAGAAGAATGCCATGGCGATCACAAATCTCTCTGACCATCGGCATAAAGCTCTCATGTGGCGGGATCACACCGCCTGCGCCCAAAATGGGCTCCATGATAAAGGCGGCGATGGTATTTGCCCCTTGAAAGGCGATTTCATCTTCAAGAGCGGCAGCACAGAGTTGTGCCAGTTTGGCTGGTTCTGTCTCATTAAAAGGATTGCGATAAGTGTAAGGGGCAGGGATGTGATAACAGCCTGGCAGAAGCGGCTCATATTGAGTGCGGAAATTGGCATTACCATTGACACTCGCCCCGCCCATATGAGTGCCGTGATAGCCTTTTTTCAGGCTGATAAATTTCACCCGGCCAGGATTACCCTGTATCTTGTGATATTGACGGGCCAGACGCAGCGCGGTCTCCACACTATCACCGCCACCTGATGTGAAAAAGGCACGGCTCAGCCCATCTGGTTCAAAAAACTCAGCGAGCATATAGGATAATTCAATCGCCGCATCATTCGTAGTCCCGCGGAAAATGGAATAATAAGGCAGTTGGTCAAGCTGTGCTGAAATGGCTTGTTTCACCGGGTCACATGAATAGCCCAGATTGACATTCCATAAGCCGCCAACTGCATCTACCACACGGTGACCATCAATATCGCGCACATAAACGCCTTCGCCTGATTTTAAGATTGTCGGCGGATTATTCTGGCTGTCAGCAGGATGGGCCATCGGATGCCAGAGATGGCGTGCATTTTGTTCTTTGAGGAAGTTATCATCTTGCAATTTGACGTCGAACATCGATTTTTCCTCTGTCTGTGTGGTGAAATTATAGGGGGCTCAATTCAATTGACAAAACTGATTTTGCCTTCAAAAATATCATCATAAGTTAACAAGTTAAGCAACTATTTCTTGCGGGGGCGAAGAATGACAAGCGAGACTGACAACAAGCAGACTGATTCATCACAAGATGAAACAGGTTTTGTTGAAGGTCATATGCTTTTTGCCTTGCCTGGCACCTTAGCCCATCCCATTCAAACACAAACACCGATAGAAAGGCGATTTAAGGCAGCTGATCTCTTTCAGTTTCAGCGTGGCCGCGGGGATTACACCCTCTCTTTATTTCTGTTGCTGCTGGTGGGTATTTTTATCTGGTATTTCCCATCTGAGACAGGCTGGGCAAAGCGCAAATTGCCAGATGATATCTGGCAGTATTTTGCAACACAATTCGGCCTGATAGAGGCTGAGGGCCGCGTGATGCGCTTTGGCAAAATTGTAAAACAAGGCTGGGTAGCCCCTTTATTTTGTCTGGCTTTATTGGTGCCAGCAGTTCTGATCAATCTGGTCCTCTCGCACCGCGCCTTAAAGCGCAAACAACGCCAGCTTGCGCCTCTGCGCTGGCGCTATGAGATGAGCGAATGGCTGAGGGCAGTTGAATATATCCTCTATTTCATTGCTTATACATTTATGGTGCCGCTGCTTGGCTATTTGGCTTCAACCTTGATGATGGGCTGTTTTCTGACCTGGCGTGTCGGCTATCGCAGCTGGCGTTGGATGGGGATTGCTCTTTTCAGCAGTTTTGCCATGGTTGTGCTGTTCCGCTCGATCCTGCAAATCAAAACGCCGGTGAATATCTGGCTGTATAATCAGATGCCGGAAAGCGCATCGATATTCTTTAAGACTTGGTTTTAGGAGGAGGTTTATGGACTCACTTCTTCTTGGCCTGTCTAATCTGCTTCAACCATCGGTGATGGTTGCGCTTTTTGTGGGGGCAATCGGCGGGTTGGTTATCGGGGCGATCCCGGGCATTGGTCCTGCAATCGCGATTGCGATTTTATTGCCAGCCACTGTCTTTCTGGATGATTTGGTCTCTTTAGTGTTGCTGCTGGGGGTATATGGCTCGAGCATGTATGGCGGAGCGATCCCGGCAATTTTGATCAACACGCCTGGCACGCCTGTCAATGCGCTCACCACCTATGATGGCTATGCGATGACACAGCGCGGTGAAGCAGGGCGCGGCTTGTCTCTTGCCTATTCAGCATCGTTTTTTGGCGGCAGCTTTTCCATTTTAATTGCCCTGTCAGCCTTGCTGATATTTGGCCCTTATTTGCGTGATCTCGGTGCCTTATTTGGCCAGCGCGATATTTTTATGGCCGCTTTATTAGGCGCTGTTTTGTTGATCCTAGCCCATCGTCAAACCATGGTCATTGCCGCTTTGTTATTCGGCTTTGGTTTTCTGATTGCCCTGATTGGGCGTCAATCGCTCAAACGCATTGATCGCTATACATTTGATGTTGAATATTTTTATGCAGGTTTCAATCTGATTGTGGTGATTGTCGGGTTGTTTGCAATATCACAAGCACTCTATTTACTGATTGGCAAGGATGCGAACCCGCCTGAGGCACGGATGAGAGGCGGTCTGTTGCGCGGGCTTGGCGAGCTGCGTAAATATAAGCTGGTGGCCTTTTGTTCTGCGGCCTATGGTACCGTGATGGGGATTATTCCGGGAGTGGGTGAATTTGTCGCCCAGTTTTTCAGCTATTCAACCGCCCGCTTTCTATCGAAAACCCCTACTCAATTCGGACATGGCGCACCAGAAGGTCTCATTGCCTCAGAAACATCAAATAATGCTGTGCCTGCGGCTGCGATGATCCCGCTTCTTGCATTAGGCGTGCCTGGTGAAGCGCTCACCGCTATGATGATGGTGGTGTTTTTTGATGCAGGTATCAAACCTGGGCCAGATATCTTTGAGAATAACAGCGATTTTCTGTTCAGTCTATTCATCGCCCTTTTCATCATTAATATCCTTGTTGTCACGACGCTGATTTTCTCAACAAGGCATATTGCCAAGATGGTGCATATTCCAAACCGGTTTCTGGGCGGCATGATCCTGATGTTGTCTTTTGTGGGTGTCTATTCTATCCGCAATAGTTTTGCAGATTGCGTTTTTGCTAGCCTTTTCGGCTTTTTTGGCTTCATTCTAAGACGTCTTGATTGGCCGTTGGTCCCGCTGGTGTTGGGATTGGTGCTTGGCTCGATCATGATTGAGCGTCTGACAGCTGGGGCCAGCCAAATTACGTCAGTCGCAGATATGGTCAACCGACCTGTATCTGGCACGCTGGCTATCGCCATTCTTGTGATTTTAACCTTGTTTACAATCGCTGGAATTCAAAGGCGCATAAAGCGTCTTTAAAAAAAGGACAAAAAGTCCAATGCAAAGGAGGAACATATGAAAAAATTAACAATGCTTATGGTGGCAGCACTGCTCAGCCTTGGCTTTTCAAGCCTGGCCAAAGCCGATTACCCCGATGGACCGGTGCAATTTATTGTGCCCTGGCCACCAGGTGATTTTGAAGACATCCTCACCCGCATGATTGCCAAAAACATGCAGGAAACAACAGGGGTGGCTGCGAGTGTTGTCAACCGGCCTGGCGGCGGTGATGGCCCGTTCCCTGGCGCGTTAGAAGTGCTCAACGCGCCAAATGACGGTTCTGTTGTTGGCTCATTTGTGATTGGGGTGCCGATTGTCGGACCTAAAATTGACATTGGTATCGAAGAAGACAGCTTTGTGCCGGTCGGTATTTTCCTGACCTACCCATTTGTGCTGGCAGCAGGTGCAGATGCACCGTACAGCAACATGGCAGAATTGGCCGCTCACGCGAAAAATAACGATGTGGTGCTCGGCCATTTCGGTGCTGGTCTGACCCCAACACAAGCCAGCTTTGCAGCTGCCAAGAAAATGGGTTTCAGCTTTGCTGATGACAGTGCCTTTGACATGCTGGATTGTAACACCTTATCGGCAGGTGATGCAGATGTGATCAACACCACATTGGCGCTGATCGAACCATGCCTTGGCGAGATTAAAGTCTTGGCCAATATCGGCTCTGAGCCGATTGCCAAGCTGAAAGGTGTGAAGACACTCTCAGCGCAGTCAGGCATCAATGATGTTGAATTGTGGAATGGTCTGTTTGTGACCAAAGGGACACCACAAAGCGTGATCGACAAGTTGGCTGAGATCGGCAAAGCCACCATGGCCAGTGATGAAGCCCAGCAGCTGATGGCTGAAACAGGGGCGCGTGTCTATTGGCAGGATATGGCAACCTCTATGAAGCGGATCGAAACAGATCGTCAAAAATCTGCTGAATTGTCCGAAATCAATTCCAACTAATTTTTTGTGTAGGCGGGCTTTCATTAAGCCCGCCTGCATTTTCAATACAGCCTCGTCATTAAGGTCGCTCATGAAACGCTTTCGCCTCGGTATTTTGCAGGTCAATCATGACAAAAGCGCAGAAGTCGGAGATCAGTTCCCCGATGATTCGCATCGTTTCCGCGATTTGCTGGACAGGCTGGATATGCGTTTTGAGTATCGTATCTATATGACCATTGGCGGTGAATTGCCTGATGATATTGATGAACAAGATGGGTATCTTATCACCGGCTCGCCACTGAGTGTATTAGATGACAGCCTCACTTGGCGTACTGATTTATTCCGATTTATCGAAGCGTGTGATGCTGCGCAAAAACCGCTGGTGGGCGTATGTTTTGGCCATCAAGCGATTGCGGTGGCATTAGGCGGAGAAGTTCAAAAGCGGCAAGGCGGTTATAATGTAGGTGTTGAGACCACCCGCTTTCACCAGGCTGCGCCCTTTATGAGACCAGATGCGCGCACCTTAGATTTATATATGTTCCATGAAGATGAGGTCTCGGCCCTTCCAGAAGGGGCTGAGGTTATGGGCGCATCAGATGGATGCGCTATCGCAGCCTATAAAAAGCAGGATCACATCTTTTGTCTTCAGGCGCATCCCGAATTCCATGACCGGTTTATGAATGCAGTGCTTGAATTCTCGCGCCCGCATATGCCGGCCCAAATCTATCAGGGCGCGCGTGCCAGCATGGAAAAGCCAACAGACGGGCTGGTTTTTGCCAAATGGCTGGAAGCCTTTTTTAGCAAGAAATTAAGAGGGTGATGTGAGCGATTTTTCCTATGATAATGGCAATCTGAATATTGCTGATCATGACAGCTACACAAAAGGTGTACCGCATAATAGTTTTGCAAAATTGCGGGCTGAGGATCCAGTGCATTGGACAACGCCCGTGGATGGCATGAAGAGCTTTTGGTCGCTGACACGCCATAGCGATATTAAATTTGCCAATAGCCGTCCGGATATTTTTTCATCTGCACAAGGCATTCGGATCGAAGATCAAAGCCATGAAGAATATCTGGCACGCCGCACCTTTCAAGAAACAGATCCGCCTGAACATCATGTCACGCGCAAAATGCTGAACCCTGCTTTTTCGCGTCCGGCGATTGCCCAATATGAAACGATGATCCGTGATTTGGCGCATAAAATCATTGATGAAGCATTGGTTAAAACCGAATTTGACGCGGTTGAGGGGATCGCCAAGCAATTGCCAATGATGATGCTGGGCCGAATTCTGGGCCTGCCTGATTCAGATTTGGAATGGCTGGTGGAAAAAGGAGATGCGCTGATTGGCAATACAGACCCTGATTTCACTGACCATGTGGTCGATAAGATGGATAGCGATGCTTATCGGTTTATGCCTTTTCGCTCGCCTGCTGGGGTCGAGCTTTATGATTATGCCCAATCGGTGTTCACCGGCACAAAAACAGTCGATGGGGCAGGTGTATTGAGCCGCGTCATTTCAGCTGAAAATGGTCTTGATCTGGCTGAATTTAAGAATTTCTTCTGTCTGCTGGTCGCTGCTGGCAATGATACAACACGCTATTCTATTGCGATGGCGATTTATCTGTTAACCCAGCATCCGCATTTATTAGCTCAGCTTCAATCTGGCTCTGTGGATAAAACAGCTGCAGATGAATGTATACGCCTTGCCTCTCCGACCATGCATTTCAGACGCACCGCAACTGTTGATACAGAGCTTGGCGGCAAGAAAATTGCCAAGGGGGATAAAGTGGTGCTCTGGTTTGTCTCTGGCAATCGCGATGAAAGCGTTTTTGATACGCCGCACCTCCCGTTATTTGATCGCAGCCCCAATCACAATGTGGCCTTTGGTCAAGGGGGACCGCATTTCTGCCTTGGTATGTGGCTGGCACGTCTGGAAGTGAGCGTGGTCTTGCAGGTGCTGGCAGCCCGCCTATCTCACATCACCGCACTTGCACCGCCACGCTGGACACGCTCAAATTTCATTTGCGGGGTTAAAGAATTACAAGTGGGGGTGCAGGTGAGATGAGCAAGGACACAGCAAAACAAGCATCACGCGTACGGGTGCTGTTCAGCGACCTGTTGAGCATGCCACGCGGGAAATATGTGCCTCAAAAATTTGCAGATAAGGGCGAAGTCGGCTTTGCGCGCGGCGCTTTTGCGACCACCTATGATCGCGATTTGCTGGCTGTGCCTGGCACAGGTGTTTATGAAGGCTTGCCTGACATGCAATTAAGGCTTGATGCAACGCGCCGTCCCAGCTGGCAGGCCAATACCCAAATCGCTTTGGGCGATCTCTATATAGAAGGGGCGCCTTTTGCGCTTTGTCCGCGCGGTCTTTTAAAATCTGCTATCGCCGGCTGGCAAGAATTGGGTCTGACACCGATGGTCGGTCTTGAACTTGAGGCATTTATCTTTCAGCGTGATGCCGATGGTATCTTCCGCCCTTATGATACGCCAGGCGCCTTTGTATATGGGACAGGCCCTGAAAATGATCCGGCCGGGCTGATGGATGCGATTTGGCAGCGGGCTGCAGATGTTGGTCTGCCGCTTGAATCGGTAAATGGCGAATATGATAATGGCCAGTTTGAGATGACGCTGTGTTTTGATCAGGCGTTAAAAGCATGTGATGATGCGTTTTTATTTCGTCTGATGGCCCGCGAAGTCGCCTTTGAAAAAGGTTATTTACTGACCTTTATGCCAAAGCCTATCCCTGAGCGCGGTGGCTCTGGGCTGCATGTTAATTTCAGCTTTAGTGATGATAAAAATAACAATGTTATTTCAGAAAATGGCCAGCTATCGGCTCTGGCAGGTCACGCGGTGGCCGGGCTGATCAAACATCATGAGGCAATGGCCGGCCTTCTTGCCCCCACCATTAACAGCTATGATCGCCTGAGCCCAGCCAGCCTTGCCGGATATTGGGCAAATTGGGCAGTTCATCACCGTCTGGTCACCACGCGTGTATCCTATGATAATCCGAAATCGGCGCGCCTTGAACATCGGATGGCTGACAGCTCGTCCAATCCCTATATCGCGGTGGCGAGCGTGTTAAATGCGGCCCGTTTAGGGGTGATGAATAAGCTGGAGCTGCCAAAGCCAGAAGATCTGGACGGCCTTGAAAACGTGCGCGCCAGACGCCATGCCCCGTCCTCGCTGAGTCGCGCTTTGGATGCGCTGGAAAAAGATAGAGCCTTTGTTGAGGCGATGGGTTCGCTGATGGTCGAAGCCCATCTTGTCTTGAAGCGAGACGAGGTAAAACGTTTATCAGGACGCAGCAAAGATGAAATCCGAGATTATTATATTCCATTTATTTAACCGGCGAGGATAAGCATGAAACAGGCTGACATTGACCCATACCGGCAGGCGCCTATTCCGCCACAACAGATGCTGATTGATGGCATGTTCAGGCCAAGCCAAAATGAAGAGGTGCTCGATGTCATCTCTCCGATTGATGGCGAGGTGCTAACCACCATGGCGAGGGCGTCGCGTGCAGATGTGGCTCAAGCGGTTGCAGCAGCACGGCGCAGTTTTGAGACCGGTATTTGGCGCAAGATGCCACCGCTGGCCAGGCGCAATATCATGATGAAATGGGCAGATTTAATTGAACAGGAGATGTTGTCTCTCACGGTTTTAGGTGTGCGCGATAATGGCACTGAAATCAGCATGGCTGCCAAGGCAGAAGCGGGTTCTGCGATACGCACTATCCGTTATTACGCTGAGACGATAGACAAGCTCTATGGTGAAATTGCGCCCACACCAGAGAGCCATCTAGGCCTGATTTTACGTGAGCCAGTTGGTGTTGTGGCCGCGATTGTACCTTGGAATTTCCCCTTGATGATTGGGGCCTGGAAAATGGCCCCAGCATTGGCAGCAGGCAATTCGGTGGTGATCAAGCCAGCTGAAACCGCCTCTTTGTCATTGCTGCGTATTGTCCATCTTGCTCATGAGGCAGGCCTGCCAGAGGGCGTGTTAAATATTGTCTCTGGAACAGGTGATATTGTCGGTGATGCTTTGTCATCTTCGATGGATGTGGATGTGCTTGCCTTTACCGGATCAGGGGCGGTGGGCAGCCTTATCTTGCAAAATGCGGGGCGTTCAAATTGCAAAAGCTGTTATCTTGAGCTGGGCGGTAAATCACCTGTTGTGGTTTTTGCAGATGCTCCTTCTCTTGAGGTTGCAGCTGATACAGTCATCAATGGTATTTTTCGCAATTCAGGTCAGGTCTGTGTTGCGGGATCACGTCTGATTATTGAAAAGACCATCAAAGATGATTTTATCGCTTTGCTGAAACAGCGGCTGGCAGGTTTCAAGACAGGCGACCCCTTATCGCTCGAGACTCATGCCGGTGCTATCAACAACCCGCGCCAGCTGACCCAAATCGCTCACCATGTTGAGCATGCACAAGCACAAGGGGCAGAATTGATATCAGGCGGCGGGATATTGCATGAAGCAACCGGCGGTTATTATTACGCCCCGACTATTCTGGACAGGGTTGAGGCCACTTCTGATTTGTTCCAATCAGAGGTGTTTGGCCCTGTCTTAAGTGTGACAGCATTTGCAACAGAAGAAGAGGCGGTGATGCTGGCCAATGACAGCCGATATGGGCTGGCAGCAGGGATCTTCACCCGCGACCTGAGCCGAGGTCATCGGATGCTCCGCGCACTGCATGCAGGTGTGGTGCATGTCAATACCTATGGCGGACCAGACATAACGGTCCCGCTTGGCGGTCATAAACAATCAGGCAATGGCTATGATAAATCCCTGCATGCGCTTGAAAAATACACCAAATTAAAAACCGCTTGGATTGAGCTGTAATTGACAGATAGGTAGAGGCAGAAGATGACAAAGACAATTCTGGTTATTGGCACCTATGATACCAAAAATGACGAGCTGTCCTATATGTGCCAAACCATCATCAAGCAAGGTGGTGCGGTGATTTCAATGGATGTGTCTGTGCTGGGCGATCCAATGGAAAAAACAGATATTTCAAAACATGATGTGGCGGCCGCTGCTGGCAAAACAATCGAAGACGTGATCAATGCCGGTGATGAAAATCTGGCCATGCAAATCATGGCAGCAGGTGCCTCAGCCATGACCACACAGCTTTATGCAGAAGGCAAAATAGACGCGATGGTCGGGCTTGGCGGGTCAATGGGCACAGATCTGGTGCTGGATTGTTGTCAGGCCCTGCCGCTGGGCATGCCCAAATATGTGGTCTCGACCATTGCATTTTCACCACTGATTCCGCCTGAACGGCTGTCTCCGGATGTGCAGATGATACTCTGGGCAGGCGGTCTTTATGGGCTGAACAGCATCTGTAAATCATCGCTTAGTCAGGCTGCTGGGGCTGTGCTTGGTGCAGCACAGGCTGTAGAGCCGCCTGTTGGCAAGCGCCCGCTTATTGGCATGATGAGTCTTGGTTCGTCTTGCTTAAAATATATGACCTATCTTCAAAAACCTCTAGAAGAGCGCGGTTTTGAAGTGGCGGTTTTTCATGCCACAGGCATGGGCGGCATGGCCTTTGAAGCCTTGGCACGCCAGCATCATTTTGTGTGTGTGCTTGACCTTGCGCTACCTGAAATCAGCAATCTGATGGTCGGTTCTGTTGCCAATGCAGGAACAGATCGCCTCACCAATGCCGGGCTGGCAGGGATACCGCAGATTATATCGCCAGGCTGTGCAGATCTAATCGATTTTGCCGGCTGGCAAGATATCCCAGACCCCTATAAGGATCGCCCTTTTCACGCGCATAACAGGCTGATCAAATCAGCTGGTCTGTCATCTGATGAACGACGCGCTGTGATACGCGATATCGCCGCACGGCTGGCTACGGCCAAAGGTGCTGTGAAATTTGTGATGCCGCTTAAAGGTATTGAAGAATGGGATCAGGAGGGCGAGCCAGCCTATGATCCAGACGGGCTTGCCGCGATGATCGATGAAGTGCGCCAAGTGCTCTCAACCTATTTGGTTGAAATTGATGCACATATCAACAGCCAGGCCTATGCCGATCTGATCCTTCAGCTGGTGGATGAATGGGTTGAAGCAGGCGTGATTAAAACCAGTTAAGCTGCATCCAAAGCTGGCCATATAGGGCGCCATATAGCCTGTTTACAGCCTGAGGTAGGTGATAGGGAGGGCAGCAGTTTACGTAATATGTTAATTGTTTAATTATGAGTTAATTGATAGCTGATTTGACACTATTTAATACGTCGTAAAGGCCATGTTATGACAGAAAAATTACCCCTAACACGGCGATCACTGCCGATTGCGCTTATTCGGGCGCGTGAAGGGATTATGTCGCCCATTCGTGAGATGTTAGCAGAGACAGGTATCACAGAACAGCAATGGCGTGTTTTGCGTGTGCTCGCTGAAAATGGCGAAATGGGGACCAAAACATTGGCACAACAATCCAGTTTGCTGTTGCCCAGCTTGACGCGTATTGCCACCGCGATGGTCAATAAGGGGCTTATCACCCAAACAAGAGACACAACAGACAGGCGCCGACAGATGATTGATATCACACCGCAAGGGTTGAAAATCATTGAAGATAGGATGGAGCAGACAGCCGAGATCATTGCAGGTTTCCGCACGACACTGGGTGATGAGAATTATGAAACCTTGCTTGATTTGCTTGCCAAGCTTGATCCGAAGATGCGTGATTAGACAGGCCAGTTTGAATTGGTAAGACAAATGTTAAATTGCGATTAAGGAAGAATTGAACAAGATGTCACAAGATTCAGTCGCCCTTTTGGGCACAAAGGGCGGACCAGCTATTCGGCCTGGCTCGTCTATGCCAACCTCTAATCTTTTCACCTTAAATGGCAGGCAAATTGTCGTTGATTGCGGACTTGGCGTTACCAAGGGGCTGGTCGATCAAGGTATGCAGTTGAAAGATCTATCTGTCATTTTCATCAGCCATTTACATTCAGATCACTATCTTGAATTAGGGCCTTTATTGCATACCGCATGGACAGCGGGGCTGAAGACAGAGGTTGTGGTTTACGGTCCGCAGGGGCTCGATGAGTATTGGACAGCTTTTTGTCTTTCCATGAAAGCAGATATTGATTTGCGTATCGCTGATGAGGGACGACCTGATTTGCGTGGGCTAGTGGCAATCAAACCTATCAGCGCCGGTGATATCTATGAGGCAGATGGTATCGCGGTATCTGCCATACGCGTGGCGCATCCCCCGCTGGTTGAGTGTTTTGCGTTCTCTTTCAAAACCTCATCTTCTCATGTCGTTTTTTCAGGTGATACTGCCCCGATTGATGAGATGGTTGAATTTGCGCGCGGTGCAGATTTGCTGATCCATGAAGCGATGCTGGAAGAGGCCTTGCCTGCGTTATTTGCGCGTATCGGCAATAGCAGTGACAAATTAATGGACCATTGGCTGCGCTCTCACAGCTTTGCCCATGATGCAGGCGCAATCGCGACTAAGGCAGGGGTAAAAGCACTCGCGCTCTCACATCTCATCCCGTCTGATGATCCTGATTATAAGGCCAGCCATTGGCAAGAGGCTGTCTCAGCCAGCTGGAGCGGCCGGCTATTTGTCGGCAAAGACGGGCTGAAAATCACCTTGCCTATCACCTAAGCGGGCGAAGGGATGCAGGCGGAACAGACATTGCCAGAATCAGCGCCGGTGGTGATCATTGGTGGCGGCATTATTGGTATGTCCACCCTCTATCATCTGGCCCATCGCGGGGTGCCGGCTGTCTTGATTGAGCGTCGCAAAATGGCCAGCGGCACAACCTGGCATGCAGCGGGCATTGTCGGGCAATTACGCGACAGCAATGCCCAAACCGAACTGGGTAAATATACCGCAAGGCTGTTTCGTGATTTGGAAGAAGAAACAGGCCATGCAACTGGCTATAAGCAAAATGGGACGATCAATATCGCGCTAAGCGAACTGCGTCATGAACAATTATTACGTCAGCATGATCACGCAGCTCGGATGGGCGTGCCAAGCCATATGCTCAGCCCGCAGGAGGTACAAGATTATTGGCCTGGTCTGGTCATTGATGATGTTCGGTCTGGCTTTTTTGTCCCGTCAAATGGCCAGGTTAACCCGCTGGATGTAACTGTCGCCCTCAGCAAAGGTGCCCGCCAAAAAGGGGCACAAATTTTTGAAGATATAACAGTCGAACATCTGGATATTCACGCGGGAAAAATCAGAGCTGTGCTGACCGATAAAGGGGCGATCAAAACAGATAAGGTTTTGCTGGCAGGTGGCATGTGGTCTCATCTTTTTGCTAAGGCACATGGTATGACTCTGCCTTTGCATGCCGCAGAGCATTTTTACATTGTGACAGAACCCATCAAAGACCTGCCGTCTGATCAGCCAATTTTAAATAATATCGAAGAGCGCAATTATTGGAAAGAAGATGCTGGCAAGCTCTTAATCGGTGGCTTTGAGGCCTATGGCAAAGCCTGGGGGCAAAACGGCATACCTGATGATTTTGAATTTGATGAATTGCCCTTTGATATGGCCCATGTTGAAGCAGATTTAGCGCGCATGTTTGAACGTATGCCTATTTTGGGTGAGATAGGGATTAGAACATTTTTTTGTGGGCCAGAGAGCTTTACCCCAGATGGGCGCCCTTATATGGGGCCTGTACCAGAGGTTGAGGGCATGTATCTGGCAGCTGGTATGAATTCAAACGGTATTCTGAATTCCGGCGGCGCAGGGCTGACGATGGCAGAGTGGATCATCCATGCAATGCCCACCCGCTCAGTTGGCTCTATGCTGGCCATGCGCGCCCATCCGTTTCAGGCAAATACCCGCTATAATCGCGACCGAGCCGCAGAAAGTGTTGGTTTTCATTATGGGCTGGCCTGGGCCGGACGACAGGTTGTATCAGCCCGCCCTGTCCGCCAATTGCCCCTTCATATTCAATTGAAAGAAAGAGGCGCGGTGATGGCCGAGCGCATTGGCTGGGAAGTGCCGATGTATTTTGATGAGGCGAACCCTGATTGGCCAGATACACCTTCTTTGCGTTGGAAGCCATGGTCATCACAGGTGAAACAAGAATGTCTGGCTGCCCGCGATACGGCTGTTTTTCTGGACCAATCCATGTATACCAAAATTCTGGTTCAGGGGCCGGATGCCGGCAAGGCCTTGAACCATATCTGTGGTGCAGATATTGAGGTTGCGATAGGGCAATCTGTCTATACACCATTTTTAAATGCCAAAGGCGGTATCGAAGCAGATGTGATGGTGATACGTCTGGCTGCCCAGCAATTTATGGTGATTTCAGGTCATCCAAGCCAAATCCGAGATCAGCATTGGATAAAGGCACATGCAGATGAGAGCTGGCAATTTGAAATTTTTGACGCGACCTCAGCCTATGGCCTGTTGAGCATTCATGGACCCAAAGCACGCGATATTCTATCAGCCCTTACAGATGAAGATGTATCAAACGCGGCCTTTGGCTTTGGCAGCGCAAAATATATGGATATCGCCTATGCGCGGGGTTGGGTGATACGCCGATCATTTCTGGGTGAAGTGGGATTTGAAATCATGGTGCCGAGTGAATTCACCGCGGCTGTCTATGCTGCTATCTGGGCAACCGGCAAGCCGCTTGGTTTGCGCCATATGGGTATGTTTGCGATGAATGCCTGTCGGCTTGAAAAAGGTTTCCGCCATTTTGGCCATGATATGGCAGAAGATGATACACCTCTGGAAGCAGGTCTTGGTTTTGCTGTTAGCCTTGATAAGGATATTAATTTTCTAGGTAAAACAGCGCTGAAAAAGCAAAAATCTGAAGAAGGTCCCTTTTACAAATACCGTAGCTTATGCGTGATGGTGACGGGTCTCACCGCTGAAGAAGGTCCCTATCTCATTCATAATGAGCCTATCTGGAAAGAGGATAAAATCGTTGGTCACATCACCTCAGGTGATTGGGGATTTCGCATTGAGGCTATGGTCGGTCTGGCGGTGCTGGAAAGAGAGACAGGTGTTGCTGATAATTGGATAGAAGAAGGCGGATTTTCAGTACAAATCGCTGGACGTCTCTATCCTGCCGAGATTCAATCGCACCCATTTTATGATCCAACTGGTGCGATTATGCGGGGTTAAAAAACAGTTCACCATCTATGCTTGATGGAAACTATGTGTGGTATTTGAGGTTGTGTTTGTGAAAAAAATCGGACGTCGTGCGGCCTATGTCGCTGGTTTACTGGGATGTGGGGTATTGATTGCGGGTCTGTCAGCCTGCGAGCAATTCGGTGCGATCCCAAAGGGTGTGTATCTTGAAGAGGCCCAGCAATCACCGCAATATGATATCGAGCGCGATATCTTTGTAAATCGGCGTCCGGACATTCTGGACACTATGACAGTGGGCGAGCGTTTCTGGTCAGATCCTTTTGGCTCGGATGAGCCTAATTTCCTGTTTAATTCCAATCAGACAAAACCTGATGGCCTGCTGCCTGAAGATCGCAATCCAAACCTTGTCGCCTTTCAGAATAGTGATGAGGTGATGAAATTCATCTGGCTTGGCCATTCAACGATTTTATTGTCTATTGATGGCAAGGTGATTTTGATTGACCCGATTTTCTCAGATCACGCCGCACCGATTCCGATCGCGGCAAAAAGGTTCCAACCGCCAGCTATTCAGCTCGGTGATTTGCCGCCTATCGATCATATCATCATCTCGCATGATCATTATGATCACCTTGATATGGAGACCGTTAAATATTTCATCGGCAAAGATATTTCCTTTTTGGCCCCGCTGGGTGTAGGGGCGCATCTGCGTTATTGGGGTGTAAAGGACGAGCATATAACCGAGCTGGATTGGTGGGAAGAGGCTGAACTGGATGGCCTAACCTTTGCGGCCACCCCGTCTCAGCATTTTTCAGGTCGCATCGGTTTTATGCATAACAATAAAACCTTATGGGCGTCCTGGGTCATTGAAGGTCAACAGCAATCTGTCTTTTTCAGCGGCGACTCAGGATATGACACTCATTACAAAGCCATAGGTGAGGCCTATGGGCCCTTTGATGTGGTCTTTATGGAAAATGGCCAATATAACGAGGGCTGGCGCGCCGTGCATAATATGCCAGAAGAAGCCATCAAGGCTTTTCATGATGTCGGCGGCACCTATCTGGTTCCCGTCCATTGGGGCATGTTTGATTTGGCTGTTCATAATTGGTACGACCCGCCAAATGAAGTCACCAGACGCGCGAAAGAGGCGGATATCAAGCTCATCACGCCGCGCCTTGGTCAGCTGGTCTCTATGGATGATCCGAAGCTTTATGATCAATGGTGGCTGGAGCTGGCCCCGTCAGATCAACAAGAAACGTCACACCACCATCATTGAGCCACCATCATTGAGCCAAGACTGGCGGGCTTGCCTGCTGGCGCAAAGCAGATTTCATTGATAAGCTTTTTATGATCACAGCAGATCCATAAAGGGGTGTTATTATGAAGGTCACATTGCTTGGTACAGGCTCACCTGTGCCGATGGCTAATCGAGCCAGTTCAGGCTATCTGGTTGAAATCGGGGATGAGAAATTACTCTTTGATCATGGCGCGGGTGCACATGCGAATTTTCTGAAAACGGGCTATCAGGCAACCGATATCAACACGGTCTTTTTCTCGCATCTGCACACTGATCACTGTCTTGATTATCCCCGTCTGGTCCATAGCAGATGGGATCAGGGTGCCGGGCTTATCCCTGATTTAACGGTTTATGCGCCCGCCTATATGCACCGAATGAGCGCGTTATTATTCGGTGAAAATGGCGTTTATCATAATGACATAGACGGGCGTATCAATTCAGAAGGCAGCAAGCGTGTCTATCTCTTGCGTGGCGGTACCTTGCCGCGCAAACGCCCAGAACCGCAGATTGTAACCTTATATGATGGTCAGGTTATTGAAAGTGATAACTGGAAGGTCACCGTCCGCAAAGTTTTTCATCAGCCCCATCATATGGACCCTTATGGATTCCGGATTGAAACCGACGAAGGTGTGCTGGTTTATTCAGGCGATACAGGCCCATGTGAGGGTATCAACGCGCTGGCCAAAGATGCCGATATGCTGATCCATATGTGTTATTTTATCTCTGGTACCTTTACGCGTCCTGATGTGGCCCTCGCCTCTTCTGGTCATCTGGAAGCCGCCCGCATTGCGGCAGAGCAAAATGTGAAAACATTGGTGGCGACCCATTTTACCCCGCAAATGGATGCCTATGGCGTGAAAGAAAAATGCTTAGCTGAAATGGCGGCGATTTATGACGGGCGTATCATCTGGGGTGAAGATATGATGCAAATCCCGTTAAAAGAAGAACCGATTCCGCATATGGGCTAGCCAAAGCCGGCCGCTGGTTGCTGCTCTTTATATGTGCTTTTTTGAAGAAGTGGCGCGCTCGGGAAGATTCGAACTCCCGACCCCCAGATTCGTAGTCTGGTGCTCTATCCAGCTGAGCTACGAGCGCGTATCAAGGCGGTGATTAAAGTCTAAAACCAAACCCAGCCTGATGGACGGGACCTTAACCATATGGTACTGGCTTGTCCAGTATTTAGTTATTATCTCTCTTAAAAAAAGAGAGGTGCATGCATGTTTTATCTGTCTTCCGCCTGCTATGCTGGACAGGGCGGGTCTGAAAATGATAGGCAACGCCATGAAAAAAACATCTGGTCTACAGATGGGTTCAGTTAAAAGGGTGAAGGCCAATGTCAGCGGCGCAAAATAAAGCATTTCCTGTTTCCTGGGAAGAATTACACCGGACGTCAAAGGCGCTGGCCTGGCGGTTGGTAGAAATGGGTCCTTTTGAGGGGATTGTCGCCGTGACGCGCGGCGGGTTGGTGCCAGCGGCCATTGTGGCGCGCGAACTTGAAATCCGCGTGATTGATACCGCCTGTATCGCTTCTTATAAAGATACAGAGCAGGGTAAACTCGCTGTGTTAAAAGAAACAGAATTGGCCGGAGATGGCACAGGTTGGCTGGTTATTGATGATTTGGTTGATACAGGTGAAACCGGCAAAATGCTGCGTCAGATGCTGCCAAAGGCCCATTTCGCCACGGTCTATGCCAAGCCAAAAGGGCGCCCGCTGGTTGATACATTTGTAACCGAAGTCTCGCAAGATACCTGGATTTATTTCCCATGGGATATGGAGCCCCAGCCTTCTGTGCCGATTATCGGGCTGGATCGCAAAGGCTGATCATCGCCGCGGGCCTTTCAGGCTGATAGACGTTTTTTTGTTTTTGCTGAAACACCTGCCGGCCTGAAAATATCCAAAGGCAGCGATAACCGAAATTCGCTGCCATTCTCAGATGATCGGCTTAGCTTGATATCACCTTGCTGGGCAACAGCAATATCTTTTGCAATCGCAAGACCCAGGCCAGAGCCGGCGCGGTGCCCTGAATGAAAAGCTGAAAATAAGAATGGTCTGAAATCTTTGGGGACTCCCGGCCCGTCATCTGAGACATCGATTACACATAAATGACCAGCACGCCAGATATCCAGCTGGACATTTTGAGCCCCCGCCTTATCCGCATTTCGAATCAGGTTTAGCAATAGACGTTTAATGAGGATGCGGTCAGCGAAAACCTGCGCTGGCCCCTCATAACGCACCGAAATCGTACTGCCAGCATCCAATTCAGCGACCAAATCAGCCATCACAAATTCAACAGGCTCAGGGTTTGGTGTATCGGTCAGATAATCGAGCATATTCTGACACAGCGCGACCGCCTGTTCTGTGGAGCGCGAGACAATGGCCCCGGCTTGACGCATCTGGCTATCTTCTGATCTGGCCAGTGCTTCAGATACAAGGCTGGCTGAGGAGAGGATATTGCGCAAATCATGGTTGATTTTCGCTACCGCTGTACCGATATCAGCTAGTCTTTCGCGTTGCCGAAACGCCGCACGGATATCGTGAGAAAGCGCCACAAGCCCTTCATCTATCAGCCGCAATTCATGTACAGCGAATTTCAGCTGAGGCGGGCTATGCATCAAAGCAGGTTCACGGGCTAAATCGCGCATGAAACGGGTGAGTTCTTGGGCAGGTTGCAGCACAGAGCGATAGGTAATCACCCCGATCACAAAGGCCGGTATCAGCGCCAATAAGGTGGTTGCACCAAGCCAGCTCAGGGCAAAGCCTTGAAGTTTGCGTTGCAGATAGGCGCGCCTGATATCCAGCATGTAAGACACACCAGCCTGGCGGTCCGATACCCGAACCAGCCCGTCTGATTGCTCCCAGATGAGAGCTTGTGTTTGAAACAAGCTAGAGAGCGGCGTGTCTTTTTCGCGGTCAATAAAAATGCTGGGGCTTGCGCTCAGAGCAGGGCTGGCAATGCGCTCGCTAAATGACAGGCTTTCCAGCCCAAGATTGCGCCGGTCTATCTGTAAGGCTTCGACAGCTAAATCGCCGTCTCTGTCCAATTGAAGGGCCCGTATCATCTGATAGCTGCTCAGCTGATCGGCGATTAACATATTGCGATATGACACGGCAAAGCTGGCAAAAATCAGACTGCTGCATGCAAAGACCAGAAAAAAGATAATGATGGCCAGACGCATGCTGGTTGATTCGCGCATGGATAGCTTCCCCTTTTTCTGTGCAACGGACATTATCCGGTTCATTCTCTTTATCTAATATGACATGATTTACCTCTTTTTGCGCGTTTTTCTGAGCTCCTGCTTTGAGATCAAAGATAAAAAAGGGTGTTTGCCTTCTGAGGTTTGTTTTCAAAATTGACAAAGTCAGATGGAATCGTTAAATACTGCGAACTCTTTTATCAGTTTGACTTTTAACTTATCGAGAAAGGGAGCGTTGAGATGAAGCGCACCTATCAACCAAGTGTTCTGGTCCGCAAGCGTCGTCATGGCTTCCGGTCGCGTATGGCAACTGTTGGCGGTCGTCGTGTGATTAACGCACGCCGCGCAAAAGGGCGTTCACGCCTCTCAGCCTAATCGAGCTGCAGACCAGCTTTTGAAGGCCATGTCATTATGACAGCCAAGACGCGGACAGAACACCGGTCTCTGCCGCGCCTGAAAAATCGGCATGAGTTTCTGAAAATACAAAAAAGCGGGCAACGTTATGTTGCGCCCGCTTTTCTTGTTCAGGCTTGTTTTGATCTGCCCTATGACGGTGATTCTGGTCCGCATATTGGCTTTACCGCTTCCAAGAAAATTGGCAATGCTGTTGCGCGCAATCGCGCGAAAAGACGCTTGCGTATACTGGCAGATACCATATTGGCGCAAAAGGGTCAGCCAGCAGGCGCCTATGTCTTTGTGGCGCGGGCAGCCATTTTGAGCCGTTCTTTTGCAAAGCTAGAAGAGGATTTAGAGCGCGCGCTTGATTTCCTGAGCAGACCCAACAAACCAGAGCACACAGCTAAAAACAATGTTGGTAAAAATAGTGGCGGCAAAAATGAGCCGGCGTTGAAAACAAAGAAGAACAGGCCAGCATCATGAGCAGGTTTATAACAAAGGCTATCAGCCAGCTCTTTATCCTGCTGATTCGGCTCTATCAGCTGATCATTTCACCTCTTCTAGGCGCCAATTGCCGCTTCACCCCCAGCTGCTCTGCTTATGCCATAGAAGCATTTGAAAAGCATGGACCATTGCAAGGCGGCTGGTTAACCGTTAAACGTATGGGCAAATGTCATCCATGGGGCGGCACTGGATATGATCCGGTCCCGCCATTGGACGAAAATTAGGATATACAGGATCAGGGCAAAAGGCATCATGTGCAAATCTGTCCGATTTTGCTATATCACAGCGAAGGCCAAGTAGAAGAGATAGTTATCCATGTCACCTGATAATCGCAATATGATCGCCGCCATGACCTTGTCATTGGCGATCCTGGTATTCTGGCAATTATTTTTTGTTGAACCTGAGCTGGAAGCAGATCGCACAGCGGCTATTGAGGCCCAGCAAAGCCAGCAGCTTGATGCAGAAGGCCGGCCATTGCCAGCTCAGTCTGCCGGCTTGCCATCTGTCGCGGAACCTGTGGATGAGGCGGTGGTGAACGCACCGCGTCTGGTGATCGATGCCCCGCTTATCAAAGGCTCACTCTCTTTAATGGGCGGGCGTATTGATGATATCATTTTGCCAGCCTATCAGCAGACACAAGAGGCAGATGCACAAGCTGTACGCTTGCTGCGCAAGCTCGATGACAGCCTGCCTTATTTTGCTGAATTTGGCTGGGTTGGCAGCGCTGACAGCGCCCAGAATATGCCAGATGAGGCAAGCATCTGGAGCGCCAGCCATTCTGTGCTGAGCCCTGATCAGCCTGTAACTTTGAGCTGGTCAAATGGTACAGGGCTTGCTTTTGAGCGAATCATCACGGTGAATGATGATTATCTGATCACCATCACAGATAAGGTGCGCTCAGATTTGGATACACAAATCAGCCTGAACCCTTATGGCCTAGTCAGACGCCATGGCACCCCGCAAACACTTGGTATGTATATTCTGCATGAAGGGCCGTTAGGGGTGTTTGATGAAACCCTCTCTGAACAAGATTATAGCGATTTGCAGGAAGCCGGGCGCGACGGTATCAGCTATGCCACGCAGACCAATGGGGGCTGGGTCGGCTTTACCGATAAATATTGGCTGGCAGCGCTGATCCCATCTCAGATGGAAAATGTTGATTTTTCCATGCGGGCGCTGAGCGGTGCACAGCCACGTTATCAGACTGATTATCTGGGCCAGACTATGATGTTGCCAGCGGGTGGTGAAATCAGCTGGTCAGCGAGCTTGTTTGCCGGTGCGAAAAAAGTCGATTTGCTGGATAAATATGCTGATGAGCTGGGGATTAAAAATTTCGATCTGGCGATTGATTTTGGCTGGTTCTACTTCCTAACCAAGCCGTTTTTCTATGCGCTGACTTGGATTCATTCTATGGTAGGCAATTTCGGTGTAGCGATTATTGTCTTCACAATTTTGATGCGCCTTGCCATGTATCCGCTGGCCAGCAAATCCTATCGCTCGATGGGCAAGATGCGTGAGCTGGCCCCGCAAATCCAAGCGATGCGCGAGGCCGCCGGTGATGACCGGACCAAACTGAATCAAGATATGATGGCACTCTATCGTAAGGAAAAGGTCAATCCAGCTGCAGGCTGTCTGCCTATTTTGCTGCAGATTCCGATCTTTTTTGCGCTGTATAAGGTGCTCTATGTCTCAATTGAAATGCGCCATGCGCCTTTCTTTGGCTGGATCCAGGATTTGTCAGCGGTTGACCCGACCTCGATTTTTAACCTGTTTGGGCTCTTGCCTTATTCGGTGGATATGCTGCCGCAATTTTTGTCTATCGGGATTTGGCCGATTGCGATGGGTATCACCATGCATCTGCAGATGCGCATGAACCCGCCGCCACCTGATCCGATTCAGGCGAAGATTTTCCAATATATGCCTATCTTCTTTACCTTCTTGCTGGCTGGTTTCCCAGCAGGTCTGGTGATTTACTGGACATGGAATAATTTGCTGTCTATCGCTCAGCAATGGTGGATTACCTATTCCATGAAGAAAGAAAAAAAGTGAGCGGGCTGATGACCGCCTCATCTGACTTGAATTTCAGCCCCGCCCAGCTTGAAGCTGGGCGGTTGCTGTTTGCTGGTCCATGTGATTTTATCGCCGCCGCCAATAATATGGATATTCTGCCGCCCATGGCACGTGATGAGATTGCCTTTGCCGGCCGCTCTAATGTGGGTAAATCTTCTTTGGTGAATGCGCTAACCGGCCGCAATACCCTTGCCCGGACCAGCCAGACGCCAGGGCGTACACGCCAGCTGATCTTCTTTCAATTGATGGAGGCCCTCAATTTGGTGGATTTGCCAGGCTATGGCTATGCCGCCGCGCCTAAGAGCGATATCAAAGCCTGGACAAGGCTGACTCGTGATTTTCTGGCAGGTCGTGCCAGCCTAAAACGGGTGTTTTTACTGATAGATTCGCGCCGTGGTCTGGGCGAAGTTGACCGTGATATCATCAAATTATTTAACCAGACAGCGGTGAGCTTTGCCGTCGTACTCACCAAAATGGACAAGCTGAAAGCAGAAGCCCGCCAGTCTGTGTTGAAAAAGACCGAAGCACAGATTTCCAAAGAAGTGGCGGCTTATCCGGTTGTTTTTGCCACCTCATCTGAAAAAAAGACTGGGATAGCAGAATTACGGGCGCATATTGCAGATCTGGTTGGCCATCATTTGCCAGCCGATAAGGCCGAAAAACTCAATCTGTAGAAAGCAGATATGGCACAGGAAGACGCCTTCTATCTTGGCCTTGGCAGCAGATTTGGCTAGGCTGATTAAGCGATTTTCAGGGAATATAAATATGACAGATAACCCATCACATAACCCGCAGAGTATTTCAGCAGAACAAGCCCACCTCCTGATTGAATCACTGCCTTATATGCGCCGCTATTCCGGCCGCAAAATTGTGGTCAAATTCGGCGGTCATGCGATGGGCGAAAAGGCCTATGTTGATGCGTTTGCAGCCGATATGGTGCTCTTGCGTCAGGTGGGCATCCAGCCAGTGATTGTCCATGGCGGGGGCCCGCAAATTGGTGAGATGCTCGAGCGGCTTGAGATTAAGTCCAACTTTGTAAATGGCCTCAGGGTCACCGATGCAGGCACGGTATCTGTTGTTGAGATGGTACTGGCCGGGGCTATAAATAAATCGCTGGTCGCGGCTATAAGCGCAGCAGGCGGGTCTGCAGTCGGGCTTTCTGGCAAGGATGGCAGCCTGATCGAAGCTGCCAAGCTAGAGCATATTGAAGAAAGCGACAGCCAGATTGAAAAGATTGATCTGGGCTTTGTCGGCCGCCCTGCCAAGGTCAACCCGCATGTGGTCAACACGCTGGTGGCAGCAGATATGATACCGGTGATTGCACCTGTTGCGGCCGGTCCAGATAAGCAAACCTATAACATCAATGCTGATACAGCCGCTGGTGCGGTGGCTGGTGCATTGGGGGCAACGCGTTTGTTAATGCTGACCGATGTGGCCGGCGTATTGAATAAAGAAGGGGCGCTTATTCCTGATTTAACCGTCAGTGCTGCCAAAGCGCTGATCGCAGATGGGACCATTACAGGTGGGATGATTCCGAAATTAGAAACCTGTATTGACGCGGTTGAGGCAGGGGCAGAAGCAGCGGTGATCATGGATGGCCGCGCACCGCATGCTGTCTTAGTTGAACTTTTTACAGAAGGCGGGATTGGCACGTTGATTACCGCTGACTAAATTAAGATAAGCAGCATCTCGCTCAGGTTACTCAGCTTTTAAGGTTTCATGTGATGTCCACAATTTCTCTGGCACCCCATCAACATCCCAGCCAGATTGACAGCCAGTCTATCGATCACTGGATTTTTGATCTGGATAATACGATTTATCCTGCAAAAACCAGCTTGTTTCCGCGTGTGGCCGAAAAAATGGGCCTGTTTATCGCAGAGACATTCGATTTGCCTATTGATGAGGCGATGGCGTTGAAAACCAGACTATTTCGGGAATATGGCACCACCATGCACGGGCTGATGCATGAATTTAAAATGGAGCCAACCCCTTTTTTAGATTATGTGCATGAGATTGATTTGAGCGATATTGATATCGATCCGGACTATGATGCGATGCTCAGCGCTTTGCCTGGAGATAAGCATATTTTCACCAACGGGACAGTCCGCCATGCAGAACGGATTCTAGAAGCCTATGGCATCAGACATCATTTTGATGTGATTTTTGATATTGTGGCAGCTGATTATGTCCCAAAACCAGATCGCAAACCCTATGATTTGTTTCTGGGCGTGTCAGGCATCAATCCGCAGCGTGCCATTATGGTTGAAGATATGGCGCGTAATTTAGAGGTGCCCTCAGCCCTTGGTATGAAAACAGTCTGGCTGACCAGCAATGAAGCCTGGGCGATTGAAGGGTCTGACCAGCCTTATATTGATTTTATCGCTGAGGATAATAAATCCTTATTGGCAGTGATAACGGCCTCAGCGTAAAGTGCTGCCATATATAACCGCCCAGATATAACCGCCCATATATAACCGCCCATATATAACCGCCCAGATGTAACCGCCCAAATATAACAGCCCTGATATATCCGCATCAGGAGATATCAACACCCTATAATTGGTTTTTGTATTGTTCAAAAAGCTGATAGAAAAAACAGCTCAGAAAAACACCCTGACAAAAACATCTCTATAAGGAGCCACCAAGATGGACCATGCACAGCTTGAAACAGTGATTGACCAGGCCTTTGATAACCGTGATCAGGTAAATGCAGAAACCAAAGGTGAAGTGCGCGAAGCCGTGGAAGAAGCGCTGGCTTTACTGGATAGTGGCAGCCTGCGTGTGGCTATGCCGATGGGCAATCACCAGTGGCAGGTAAATCAGTGGCTGAAAAAAGCCGTTTTATTGTCATTCCGGCTGAATGACATGGTGGTGATCCCCTCTGGTCAAGTTTATCCGGGCACAAGCGTAAATGCTGGCGAAGCCAATTGGTGGGACAAGGTGCCATCAAAATTCAGCAATTGGGATGCAGACCGCTTTTCAGCCGCAGGTTTTCGGGCGGTACCTGGCTCTATCGTGCGCCATTCAGCGCATATCGCGCCTTCTGTTGTGCTGATGCCAAGCTTTGTGAATTTAGGGGCCTATGTGGATAGCGGGACCATGGTTGATACCTGGGCCACTGTTGGGTCATGTGCGCAAATTGGCAAGAATGTGCACCTCTCAGGCGGTGCAGGTATTGGCGGTGTATTAGAGCCCCTGCAGGCAGGTCCGGTGATCATCGAAGATAATTGTTTCATTGGCGCGCGTTCAGAAGTGGTTGAAGGGGTTGTGGTTGAAGAAGGCGCGGTTCTGTCAATGGGTGTCTTTATTGGCGCCTCAACCAAAATCATTAACCGCGAAACTGGCGAAATTCATATGGGGCGCGTGCCGGCCTATTCTGTTGTGGTGCCAGGCAGCCTGCCAGGCAAGCCATTGCCAGATGGCTCGGCAGGTCCAAATCTGTCTTGTGCGGTGATTATTAAGCAGGTGGATGAACGCACCCGTTCAAAAACCTCTATTAATGATCTGCTCAGAGACTAATCAGAGTGAGTTGAGAGAGACATAATGACCAGCCTTTCCTATGCGGTAGATTTAACAAGACGGCTTGTCCAATGCCCGTCTGTGACCCCGCTTGAGGCTGGTACATTAGATCTGCTTCAAGCTGAGCTGGAAGCCTTTGGCTTTGTTTGTGCACGCCTGCCTTTTGGGGAAGGTGAAGCCCAGATCGATAATTTATATGCCAGATATGACGGGTCCTCTTCTGGCCCACATATCGCCTTTGCCGGACATGTTGATGTGGTCCCTGTTGGTGATGAGGCCAGCTGGCAGCACCCGCCTTTTGCAGGGGCTGTTGAAGAGGGTAAATTATATGGCCGCGGCACGGTAGATATGAAAGGCGGGATCGCTGCTTTTATCGGCGCCGTGAAGGCCAAGCTGGACGCGGGGCCACCACAGGGCAGTATCAGCCTTATCATCACAGGTGATGAAGAAGGCGATGCGCTCAATGGCACCGTCAAGATGGTCGATTGGTGCCGCGATAATGGCCATATTCCCGATATGATCATTGTTGGTGAGCCGACCAATCCTGATTATCTCGGCCAGACCATCAAAAATGGTCGTCGTGGGTCGGTAACCTGCTGGCTGAAAGTCATTGGCAGTCAGGGGCATGTGGCCTATCCGCATCTGGCTAATAACCCGACGCCGGCATTGGTCGAGATGCTGGCCCCTGTCAACAGCACCGAGCTAGATGGGGGGACACCCTATTTTGATCCCAGCACAGCCGAGATCACAGCGATTGGCGCAGCAGAAGGGGCGAATAATGTCATCCCGCATTTTGCTGAAGCGCGGTTTAATATCCGCTTTAACACAGAGCATAGTGCTGCCTCGCTGGAAGGCTGGTTAAGAGAACATTTTGACAGGGTGGCAAAGCAAAAGGGCGTTGTCTATGAAGCCCGCTTCCATTCAAATGCCGCGCCCTTTGTAACAGAGCCTGGGACCCTGACTGAACTCTTGGTGCAAGCTGCAGAAGCGGTGACAGGCCATCGCCCGAGCTTGTCAACATCAGGCGGCACCTCAGATGCCCGGTTCTTGTACCATCTGGGACCTGTGGCTGAATTTGGATTGATTGGCCAGACCATGCATAAAATTGATGAGCATGCCGTTCTGACAGATATTGATCAGCTGAGTGCGATTTATCTGGGTGTGTTAAACCGTCTGTTTGATGAGGCGCCCGATGAGTGATTTGAATCTGACAGCAGGTGCAGTTTTTGGCCAGCTTGCGACAACTTTTAAAGTGATGCGGGGCAAGGCCAAGCTAGATGAGGCCTATATTTTCTCGCATAATGCGCTTTGGCAGGCAATTTTTGCAGGCTGGATTTTAGCGACTCTCTCCAGCGCATTATTGGTTGATTTGCAAAATATCACACCCTTTATTGTGACCAGCCTTGCAGCATTGATTGCCATTGTGCTGTTTGTGATATTGATCATACAGATTTTTGGCCGTGTTGGCCGCAGCGCGCGTGTCTTGCCGTTTTTGGTACCTTTTTTATGGGTCTCTAATTTTCAGATTGTCTTTGTCGGGATGTTGCTTGGCCTGATTTTGATCACGCAAGCAACAGTGCTGCAAATCCCAGCACTCGCCATTTTAATCTGGTCGATGATTTGGTTGTTCCGGATCGCCAGACGCCAAGCAGATGTATCTGGCTGGTGGGCGGTAGGCCTGTTATTGATGCAGATGGCGGTTGATGCTTCTGTCCGGCTCTTAGCCAATTCTATGGCAGCTCTGTGATGGGGCAGCTCTGTGATGGGGCGGCTCTCTGAAGGGGCAGCTCTTCTCTGGAAGATGATTTGATAAGGCACTGATCTGCCCGATCAGTGTTTAATCGCGGGCATCACCAGGATAGAATATATCGCTCAAATAAAGCCCGCTTGCCGGCGCGGTTTGACCTGCCTTGGTGCGATCACGTGCCTCTAAGACGGTTTTCATCCATCTCGGTTTTTGTTTGCCAAGCCCCACTTCAGCCAGAGAGCCTGTGATATTGCGAATCTGATGATGCAGGAAAGAGCGGGCCACCGCACGGATATGGATCTCGCCATTCTCTGATATCACATCCAGCCTATCTAACGTGCGCACCGGCGATTCTGCCTGACAAGCGGTGGCTCTGAAACTGGTGAAATCATGACGCCCGACCAGATAGTTGGCAGCCTCTCTCATCGCTTTAACATCCAGCGGCTTGCGGATATGCCAAACACGGCCCCTGTCTAGGGCTGGGCGTGCTGGGTGGCAATAGATACGATAGAGATAACGCCGTTCAATGGCATCAAAGCGGGCGTGAAAATCAGCCGCCACAGGGGCGGCATGACACACGGATATAGCCGGCGTTTCAAGCCAGCTATTCAGCCCCATCATCACGGCTTTCGAATCCAGATGGGCCGGCACATCTAAATGGGCGACCTGACCTGTGGCATGCACACCAGCATCTGTGCGCCCTGAGCCTTGGACCAAAGTTGCGCGCCCTGTCAGGCGCAAAGCAGCCTCTTCCAGATATTGCTGAACCGAAGGGCCATTATCCTGGCGCTGCCAGCCGACCAAACCGCTGCCATCATATTCAATGGTTATGCGCATACGCTGAAGCGGGGCATCTGTCATAGGCTCAGAGTTCCTCACCGATAATCTGACCAATTTGCCAGTTGCGGCCATTTAGAAACTCTTTTGGCTGCATAGGTTTTTTGCCTGCAGGCTGAAGCTGGGTAATTTCCAAAAGGCCGTTGCCGGTGGCGATCATTAACCCATCTGACGGGCCAAGCCCTAGAAAACTACCCGCTGGCGATTGGCTGTTCTGTTCAGATAATCTGGCGGTGAGTAATTTTAATCTGCTGCCATCTGCCAGCATAAATACAGCACCTGGAAATGGGCTGAAGGCATGAATTTTCCGGCGCAGGATGGCGGCTTCCTCTGCTGGGGAGAGAATCATCTCTTCTTTGCGAATTTTCGCTGCATAACAGGTACCCGCCTCTGTCTGAGGCCTTGCCTCTGCAATGCCGGCTTCAATTTTTTCACATGTCTCGACCAATATCTCAGCGGTGAGGTCAGCCAGCCTATCATGCAGGCTCTTTGCGGTATCTTCTAAAGTGATAGGGGTGGTGCGCTGATGCAAAACTGGGCCAGTATCCAGTCCTATTTCCATCTGCATAGCACACACACCGGTCTGGCTGTCGCCGGCTTCAATCGCCCGCTGAATAGGGGCAGCCCCACGCCAGCGTGGCAACAAAGAAGCATGGCCGTTGATACAGCCAAAGCGCGGTATATCCAACACAGCCTGCGGTAGCAGCAACCCATAGGCGACCACGATAAACGCATCAGCGTGATGGCTGGCCAGCTGGGCCTGAATATCAGGCTCTTTCAGGCTGAGCGGCCAATGGCAAGCGATGTCACGGTCCATGGCGACAGTCGCCACCGCGGTAGGCTTTTGTGTCATACCGCGTCCTGCGGCACGTGGTGGCTGGCTATAGACAGCGATGATATCATGGGCATCTGCCAATGCATTCAGGCTCGGGACGGCAAAATCCGGACTGCCCATGAAGACAAGACGCATCAGTCCTCACCTCGTGATTTGCTCTCTTTTAAGACCTTACGCCAGATCATATTTTTTTTCAGCCGCGAGAGATGGTCAATAAATAAGACGCCGTTTAAATGATCGATTTCATGCTGGACACAGGCAGCAAGCAAGCCTGTTGCTTGTATCTCTTCTACCGCGCCTTTTGGTGTCATAAAGCGGACTTTAACCTCAGCTGGACGCGTGACGCTTGCGGTATGGCCGGGGATTGATAGACAGCCTTCAGTTAGCTCTGATGTTTCATCAGACAGATGAATGATCTCAGGATTGATCATTTGCCAGAGTTCAGGGGCCTCGCCATCATCTGCACAATCCATCACAATCAATCTGTTGAGCATGCCGATTTGCGGTGCTGCCAGCCCAATACCTGGGGCCTCATACATGGTTTCAGCCATATCATCGAGCTGTCGTAAAATATCAGCGGTGATTTCCTGAACAGGCTGGGCCACTTCTTTTAAAACTGGAGAGGGGACATGTATAATTGGCAAAACCGCCATTTTCATTCCTTACTGATCTGCCTCTGATCGGTCATGTACCATCTTGGGCGGCTGACATATTGATGCAGATCACATTATAGCATAGTTTGAACGATAGAGAGCGCATGGGCTTATCTTTTCAATTTTGAGATAAGCGAAGGCTTATGTTCCGTCAAGCTTCTGTCACCTCAAGGTAAGGCAGGCTTTAGGGCGAAAACACAAAATTGAACAGGAAGCTGAAATGACTGAAATGCTGCTGATTTGTCTGATGGGATTGGTGATCGCAGTCGGGGCGGCGTTATTTGTGCAAATCAGATCAGCTGCGCGCCGGGCCGAACAGCCTGCCGCGCCGCCGCCAGTTGATCCTGCCATCGCCGAAATGCGCGGGCAGCTCAAAGAACAGTCAGAACAATTTCGCCAGCAATTAGACAGCCTTACCCTCACCGTGCGTGATTCGCTGGCCAAACAAACCCATTCAACCAATGAAAATCTGGCGCAGTTGCGTGAGCGTTTGAAAGTTATCGATAATGCCAATCAGCAGATAGATACGCTCTCTGGTCAGGTCACCCAGCTCCATCAGGTTCTATCCAACAAGACAGAGCGCGGTGCCTTTGGTGAAGTTCAGCTGGAAAATCTGGTGCGCACAGCCCTGCCAGCTGATGCCTATCAATTTCAGGCAACCCTATCAAATGGCAAGCGCGCAGATTGTCTTTTAAAGCTGCCAAACCCGCCAGGCTCGATTGTGATTGATGCGAAATTCCCGTTAGATGCCTGGTATCGATTGCAAGAGGCAGGTGATGAGCCGAGCCGCCAGGCAGCACGCCAGCAATTGGGTGTGGCCATCAAAAAACATGTTAAAGATATCGCAGAGCGGTATATCATCGCTGGCGAGACAGCTGAATCAGCCTGTCTGTTTTTACCGTCAGAAGCGGTCTATGCTGAATTGCACAGCCATCTGCGCCCGATTGTAGATGACAGCTATCGTGCTCGTGTCTGGATTGTCTCGCCCACCACCATGATGGCGACGTTAAATACCGTGCGGGCGATTTTACGTGATGCACGTATGCGCCAGCAAACCGCTGTTATTCAGGCTGAAATTTTGAAACTGATGGATGATATCACACGCCTCGATACCCGTGTATCCAAGCTCAGCAGCCATTTTGGTCAGGCGCAGGAAGATGTCCGCCAAATTCAGATTTCAACAGGCAAGATCAGCCAGCGCGGTGAGAAAATCGGTGCTTTGGAAATGGCAGAGGCGCCAGATGATCCGCTCGCAGATGATCAACGTCGCGACAAGCCGCGCTCTGATTTATTATCCTGACAGAAAAACCAAGCCTAAAGCAAATTTAGCATTAAAGCAGGGTGCGGGCCTTCATCGCTTGTGCCAATGTGCCATCATCAAGATAATTGAGCTCTCCGCCAACCGGCACACCATGGGCGAGGCGGGTGATTTTCACCGGCAGATGGGCCATGCGTTCAGCCAGATAATGGGCGGTGGTCTGGCCATCGACTGTGGCAGAGGTGGCCAGCACAATCTCGCCCTCACTGCCCAGATCAGCGGCTCTGGTTAACAGCCTGTCAATGCCGAGCTCTTGCGGGCCGCGCCCGTCAATCGCGCTCAATGTGCCGCCCAATATATGATAGCGCCCTAAAAAGATAGCAGCGCGTTCCATCGCCCAGAGATCAGCTACATCTTCGACCACACAGAGCCGGCTGGCATCACGCCGGCCATCGGTACAAATATGACATTCATCTGTTTGATCAAGATTGCCACAGGTCACGCATGGCCGGTAGACCCGCGCCACATCTGCCATTTCCTGTGCCAGCGGCAGCATCAGCTGGTCTCTGTTTTTCAGCAGATGCAAAGCTGCACGTCTGGCAGAGCGCGGGCCCATGCCGGGCAAGCGTGCCAGCTTGCGAATCAATTGCTCAAGGCCTTTATCGGCATCATCGCGCATCAGCGGCCATTCCTTTGCTTGTTATTTTCTGGTGCCTGATAGCGAGTGGCGCTGAACTAGAATGGCAGTTTCATGCCAGGCGGCAAAGGCAGGCCACCTGTTAATTCACTCATCGCATCGGCCATCGCCTTATCAGCTTGTGCCCGGGCATCATTAACAGCCAGCTTGATCAGATCTTCCAGCAATTCGATATCTTCTGGATCAACTGCATCTGGCTTGATCGAAATATGGGTCAAGAGGCCTTTGCCTGTGAGGGTCACAAAAACCGCCCCGCCACCTGATTGGGCAGAAAAGCTGCTTTGCTCGATATCCTGTTGCATCTGCTGCATTTTCGCTTGCATGTCCTGCAGCTTTTTCATCATGCCGCCCATATTTTTGAGCATGGTCTGTCCTTTTATTCTTCTGTTGTTGCGTCTTGAAGCATAGATAGGCTGTCTGATGGTTCACCCATCGCTTCTGGTTGTTCATCTGCTTTTACGTCAGCTTCTTTAATATCAGAAATATAGCTGCCTTTGAACATCTCCAGCACGGCTTTTATGTTCGGCTTTTCGGCGGCTTCTTGATATTTACGCTTCTGCTCTGCCTTGTCTTCATCTGCCAATGAGGGGCCTAATGGCGTATCTTTTGGCACATCGCTAACGCTCACCATCCAGCTGATTTCTGTCCAGCTGCTCAGCGCCTTGGCCAGCCGCGCTGGTAAATCTTTAGGGGCAGCCTCATCCAGGCTGATATCCAGATCACCGGGCGAGATGCTATTGAGGCGCACATGCATGCGGATTTCTGCTGCCAGTCTGGTTTCACGCGCGGCTTCAGCCCATTTCAAAATCGCCCGTAAATCAGCAGGCATCTGGCGCGATGCAGGGGTATCTGGCTGGGTATTTTCTGCCTGGGTATTTTTTGGCTGTGTATTTTCTGGCTGTGCGTTTTTTGGCTGGGTAATTGCTGGCTGGGTTGGCGCAACTATATCCTCATTTAGGGGTGGCCGGGCCAGACGATCAGCCTGAGCAGGAATCGGCGTTAAAGTTTTTTTTTCAGCAGATGGGCTCTGCCCGATATCGCTTTTTGCCTCTTTTATGTCTGCCTGATTGGGTTCAGGCAATTTTGCCATGATCTCAGCTGGTGTGGGCATCGGGGCTATGTGGGCAAGCCGGATAAACAGCATTTGCACCGCTGCTGCCGGGTTGGGCGCAAGCTGGCATTCGCGCTGGCCATTCAGCAAAATCTGCCAGGCGCGTCCCAAGCGTGCAATCCCCAATGAAGATAGGGTATCCAGCTGAGCTGACAGGTTTTCTGGCACATCATCAATGGTTGCACCTGAAGCTTGCAAGCTGGCCTGATGCAACAGCCCCAGCATATCGCCTAGGATACGCAGCGGTTCAGCGCCTGCCTGATTTTGGGCCTCTAGCGCATGAAGCGCCTCTTTGATTTCACCTTGCATCAATTGCAATAAGATAGCTGCCAGCCCGGCCATATCAGCTTGGCCCAGCATTGACACAACAGTTGATTCCACCAGCTTATCTGCGCTCATCGCGGCAGCTTGATCAAGCAAAGAGAGCGCATCGCGCACCGAGCCTTCAGCTGCCCCGGCGATCAGTTTTAAAGCCTGCGGTTCAAAAGTGATGTCTTCTTTCTCACAGATAGATGCAATATGGCTCGCCAGCATATCAGCAGGGACACGGCGCAAATCAAAACGCTGGCAACGCGATAAAATGGTCACCGGTACTTTGCGGATTTCGGTGGTCGCAAAAATGAATTTGACTGAATCAGCAGGTTCTTCAAGTGTTTTCAGCAGCGCATTAAAAGCGCTGTTAGACAGCATATGCACTTCATCAATGATATAGATCTTGAAGCGGGCAGAAACCGGCCGATAGGCCGCCCCATCAATAATATCACGCACCCCTTCCACACCTGTATGAGAGGCAGCATCCATTTCCAGCACATCAACATGGCGGCCTTCGCTGATATGCTGGCAAGGCTCGCAGGTGCCGCAGGGCTCAAGGGTTGGTCCGCCTGTCCCATCCGGTCCGATACAATTCAGCCCTTTGGCGATGATACGGGCGGTTGAGGTTTTGCCGACACCGCGCACACCGGTCAGCACAAAGGCATGGGCCAGCCGGCCAAGGGCAAGCGCATTGGACAAGGTCTGAACTAGCGTTTCCTGACCAATTAAGTCTGAAAAACTATGTGGGCGATAACGTCTTGCAAGAACACGATAGGCTGAGGTCTGCGATGCATTCATGTGCCGATGGACCTGCCTTTAATCCTGATAAGAGACGCCTGAAATTCTGATGATTTGACAACAACTTGCCTGCCTGGCCCTTAGGAGAAGCCCTTGGCTCTTCTAGGCTATAGGCTGTCAAATGAAAGACTGGACGACCCGTTCAAAAACTGCTTTGGCTGCTTTCTCTCGAACCTGACCGGGTGAACAGAAACGACCGTCCGCCCAGCCTTCCAAGGCTTAATATGGGCTAAAATAAGCAAAGATACAAGAGGCAGGATATCATCCTGCTCAGAAAGAAGCCTCAAGCTTTTCGTGCCGCAGATGCTGGATAACACCCCAATATGCGCACCCCATCTTTGGTGCAGTAAAACCGCAATTCTTCCAAGGCCAGCTTCATCGCGTCATCATCAATATGGCCTTCACAATCAATGTAAAATTGCGCAGAGGTCATGGCCCCGCCAACCATATAGCTCTCAATTTTGGTGAGATTAATGCCATTAGTGGCAAATCCGCCAAGTGCTTTATACAGAACAGCAGGCACAGAGCGTACCTGAAACACCATGGTGGTCATGCAAGGCCCGTTATGCATCGCTGGCAACACCGCTTCGCGTGCCATCAACAAAAAGCGGGTGGTGTTCGAGGCCATATCCTTGATTTCATCCAGCACGATATCAAGCCCATAGGTATCAGCTGCAAGAGCAGAGGCAATCGCGCCGATTTTTGGATTGCCCCATAGCGCAACATCTTTTGCGGCACCGGCTGTATCAGCGTGAATGACAGGCTTGATACCTAGCTTTTCAAGCGTGAGGCGACATTGTGCCAGCCCTTGTTCGTGGCTATGTACTTCGGTGATCTCACCCAGCTGGCTACCTTTGGGAGCCATCAGCATGTGGTTGATAGGCTGAAAAAACTCTGCCTGAATATGCAGGCCTGATTCAGGCAAGAGATGGTGAATATCAGCGACTCGCCCTGCTGTTGAATTTTCAACAGGGACCATGGCGGCATCTGCTCTGCCTGATTGCACCGCTGCCATCATCTCGGTGAAGCTGGCGCATGGCAAAACTTCATCATCCGGACGGTTGGCAAGACAAGCCATATGAGAATAGGCGCCAAGCACGCCCTGAAATGCGATCAATGCCATTTTATTTGCCTTTAACCTGTGCTTCTTATTTTCAAATATTTAACTCAGTTGCTATCTGCTGACAGACGCTGGCGTGCTGCTTCTAAATCGGATTGCACATCAACACCGGCCGCCCCTTGTGCAACCGCCCGCACACCAATTGTCCAGCCAGCCTCAATCGCACGTAGCTGCTCCAGCTTTTCAATCTGTTCCAGGGGTGATGGTGGGCGCACAACAAACGCCTCTAGCGCGTCGCGGCGCCAGCCATAAAGACCAATATGATGCCAGAATTGGTCTGCCCCATGGGGAATGGCTTCTCGGCTGAAATAATGCGCCTCGCCGATGGTTTCATCTGATATCGGATCAGCTGTATCAAAACTGGCCACCACCTTGACCAGCTGTGGCTGGCTGGCTTCATGTGGGGTGGCCGGACAGACCAGCGTATTCAGGGCATGTTTATCAGCAGAACAAAGATCACAGAGCGCAGTCAGGCAGCTCACAGGCAGCTCAGGCAAATCGCCTTGCAGGTTGATAACATGGCGATATTGGCCGCTTGGGTCAATTTGTCGCAAAGCCTCAGCACATCTATCAGAACCGCTTGGCAGCTCGGGGTCTGTCATTACGGCTCTGCCCCCAATTCTTGTGATCACATCTGCAATATCGCTGTGATCAGTGGCAACAATCACAGGGGCCAAATCGGCTGAAACAGCGCGTTCATAGACATGCTGGATCATTGGTTTGCCAGCAATATCAGCAAGTGGCTTGCCTGGCAGGCGCGAGGCAGACATGCGAGCCGGGATAATAATGATTTGCTTAGATGTATCTTTCATGCGCCTTTTTTTTCACAATTTGGCGGATCACGCAAAAGAAAAGCGGGTTTGAGCCTATTAAGGGGGCTTGAGAAAACAGGTCTTTTTGGCTAAAACAAGCCATCTAATTTGAAGAAGCAGGACAAGTGTCCGGGCTTATTCGTGGGGGTATATTATGGATGAACTGAAGCAGAATAAATGGCTGGCTGGTTTTCTGCTGGCCGGGCTTCTGGCGATGTTTGGGATCAAAATGGGTGAAATTCTGGTTCCACACGAAAAACTGGCTGAAAATGCCTATCCAATCGAAGTAACAGAAGTGGCCGCATCAGCTGGTCCGGCTGCACCGGCTGGCCCTGAGCCTGTATTGGCCTTATTGGCGAGTGCAGATGTAGCGGCTGGTCAAAAACTGGCAAAGAAATGTACAGCTTGCCATGTGTTTGAAGCTGGCGGTGCGAATAAAACAGGCCCTGTTTTGTGGAACATTGTAAATGCGGATAAGGGCGCAGTTGCCGGTTTTGGTTATTCGGATGCGCTGAGTGGTTTTGGCGGGGCATGGGATTATGATTCGCTGAACCAGTTTCTCTATAAGCCAAAGGCGTATATCGCCGGTACTAAGATGAATTTTGCGGGCCTCAAAAAGCCGTCAGATCGCGCGAATATGATTGCCTATCTGCGGTCTCTTGCAGACAGCCCAGTGGCGCTGCCAACAGCTGAAGATATCGCAGCTGAAGCAAATAGTGGCAGCTAAGCACGCCTCATATACTTATGACAGGCTGGCCGGTTTTCTGGCCGGCCTGCCCTCGATTAGCCGGCCTGTTATCCAGCGTTATTTCCGCCAGCCGGTCACCATCCATCAAAAAGCAGATAATAGCCCGGTCACCCGTGCAGACAGGGAAACCGAGACAGCCTTGCGCGGTGCGATTGAGGCGGGTTTTCCAGATCATGCCATTTTCGGTGAAGAATTTGGCGCAGATGAAGATGTGATGACGCGCCCGACATGGGTGATTGACCCCATTGATGGCACACGTGCTTTTATTTCTGGCAAGCCGACATTCGGCACCATCATCGGATTTTGCGCGGCTGGCCAGCCTGTGGCAGGTCTCATTGATATGCCCTGTCTGGCCGAAGCCTATATCGGTGTGGTGCAGGGTGATGGTCAAGGCCAAGCCAGTCTGAATGGCAGGCCTATTTCTGTGTCATCGGTTCGCACCCTTGGCGAGGCACAAATTGCCACCACCTCGCCTTATGCGTTTCATGGTGCAGGTTGGGCAGCTTTTGAATCGGTCGGCCAGCATTGCCGGAATGTGATTTTTGGCGGCGATTGCCATAATTATGGCCTATTGGCAGCAGGTCATCTCGATATCGTCATTGAACATGGTCTCCAGCCTTATGATCTGATGGGGCTCATCCCTGTTTTGCAGGCTGCAGGCGCGGTGGTAACAGACTGGCAAGGCCAGCCTATCACGCTGGATAATCGCGGTGAGATCATCGCTGCGGCAACGCCTGAACTCCATGCAGCTGCGCTGGCCAAGCTGACAGAAAAGCTTGTCTGATGACACTGATTATCGCGTATCATGATGGCAGCACAGATTTGGACCGTTTCGCCAGATGGGAAGCTGCTTTTCGTCCTTATATCGATGATTTCAAACTGGTTGATCTGGCTTCTGAAGAGGCTGAAAAAGCGATCGCAGCCTTGGTCTGGACGCCGCCTGAAGGGCGGCTGGCTGCGCTACCTAAATTGCGGATGATACAATCACTTGGTCAGGGGGTAGACCATCTGCTGACTCAATCTGGCTTGCCAGATGTGCCGATCAGCCGGCTGGTCGATCCCGATATGTCACATACGCTCAGCCAGTGGATTATTGCAGTCTTGCTGGATCATTTGCGTGATGGGCCGGCTTACCGTGCCAAAAGACAAAACCGTGATTTTTCCGGCTTACTGCAGAATCGCACCTTTAAATTGCCAGTGGCTGTCTATGGGATTGGTGCGATTGGCGAGATGGTTGCCAGGCGTCTAGATGCCATTGGTTTTGAGGTCTATGGCTGGTCGCGTAGCAAAAAACAGATTGACGGGGTAGAGTGTCTGTCAGGCCCAGACGGGTTTTTGCAGATGCTGGGGAGTTGTGCTGTGCATATTTCGGTCTTGCCGCTGACCAATGAAACCCGCCACCTGTTTGATGCAAAGGCTTTTGCCGCCATGCCAGATGGCGCTTATTTTATCAATGGTGGGCGCGGTGCACAGGTGGTTGAAGCCGACTTGCTGGCCGCTGTCCAGAACGGTCATCTGGCAGGCGCGGCCTTGGATGTGTTTGAAACAGAACCTCTGCCAGCAGACCATCCGTTCTGGTCTGAAGAACGGATTGCCATATGGCCACATGTCGCCGCACAAACCAGCCCTGAAACTTCAGCCGAGCAGGTGGCCCAATCCATTTTGAATGTGTCTAAAGGCCTGCCGCCTCTCAATCAAGTTGATGTGACCCGCGGCTATTGACCGGCCAAATCTGCGATATAGGCAAAACAGGCCCTGAGCCCCATCGCCTCGCCGCCTTTTGGGCGTCCCGGTCTGTCAGACAGGTTCCAGGCCATCAAATCAATATGCATCCAGTTCAGCTCAGTGCCGGCGAAATGGCGCAAGAACAGAGCCGCTGTGATCGCCCCGCCATAACCAGACTGACCTGTGCTGGACAAAGCGCCATGGCCAGTTTTCAGCATCCGCTCATAGGGCTCAAATAAAGGCAGTTGCCAGAGCGGGTCTGACCATTTCATACCAGCTGAGATCAGCTTTTGGACCTCGCCTGACTCATTGCCAAAAATTGCCGGACATTCGGTGCCCAATGCCACACGTGCTGCCCCGGTGAGTGTGGCAAAATCCAGCATCACATCCGGTTTGTCCCACGCGCCCGGCAGTTTGCCAAGCGGGCCATGCTGGGCATGATAAAGCGCATCTGCCAGAATCAGTCGCCCTTCTGCATCTGTATTGCCTACCTCCACATCAATGCCAGCTGCGGTCTGGATGATATCAAGTGGACGCATCGCATCTGATGAGACCGCATTTTCAGCTATTGCCACCAGTACGCGCAGGCGCACCGGCAGACCAGCGGCCATAATCGCAGAGGCCAGACCAAGGGTCTGTGCCGCCCCGCCCATATCTTTTTTCATTAATTCCATGGCTTTGGATGGTTTGAGATCCAGCCCGCCTGAATCAAAAGTGATACCCTTACCTATTAAGGTTACAAGCGGGCCTTGATCGCCCCATATCAGCTCGACCAGTTTTGGACCTTGCGCAGCGGCTTTGCCCACCACATGCAAAGCAGGGGCCTGTGTTTCTACTGCCTTGCCCTCTAATTTGTGAAAATGGGCGTTATGTTGTTTTGCCAGCATTTCAGCAGTGTGAGCCAGAGCCTCAGGGCCCATCTGATTGGCAGGCAAATTGACCAGCTCACGTGCCAAATTGGTGCCTGAAATCAGCGCCTCAATCCGTGAGCGTGTCTGGTCATCCAGATCATCACCCAAATAGAGACGTGCCTTTTCAGCAGGCTGTTTTTGCAGGTTGGAACTGGCAAATTGATATTGAGCCAGACCCCAGCCAAGAGCAATATCAGACCAGCTTATAGTGCTTGATGTAGCCAGACTGGCTTTCCCTATCCTGGCTTTCCATATGCCGGCTTTCAGGGTTTTTGCCGCTTTTGCAACAGCCCACACCGCTTCGTCAGAGATGATGAGGAGTGCAGCTTCAATCTGGCCATTTTCTGCAGGCAGATGCACAACCGCGCTATCACTTGGCTGAAAGCCCATGCCAGCCAGCCAGTTCTGATAGGTTTCAGGAGCTGACGCCAACCAGTCTGCATAGTCTTCTTTGCCCAGAAGGAAGAGCGGTCGTGCTGTGTCACCAGAGGTAGTAAAGCCATGATCGCTGAATTGAGCGGCAGTTAAATCGACAGGCACAGGCATGGAAGAACACCTTTTTCAAATGATGTGTTTTTTAATCAGACGATGAAGACAGGCTGTCTGCATCAGCAAAACGGGTTATATCTGGCAAGCGCATGGCCAGAAAGACGCCGCGTGCTGCCAGATAGAGTATAAAGCTGGTCCATAGAGCGTCAATCCGATAGGGCGGTCCCAGCCAATCTGTCAGGATAAATAAGCTGGCCGCAAAAATCAGGACAGATAAAATCATGCTATCACGCATAAACCGACCTGCGGTGGCCCCAATGCAGACCCCATCCATCTGGAAGGCTAAAAAAGAGGCGACCGGTAATAGCACAGCATAAGGCCAGAGGCGGGTACAGGCTGCTATCAGATCAGGCTGGCTGGTCATTATGGCGATGAGATAAGTCCCAGCCAAGCCGTAAAAAACGCTGATGCATAAAGATAACCCGCCTGCCATCAAGGTTGAGCGCCAAATCACTCGTTTTAGATTGGCTTTGTTTTTCTGGCCAATCGCCTCGCCCACCAGTGTCTCACAGGCATGGGCAAAACCATCCAGCCCATAGGCCATCATCAAAAACATCACCAGAATAATCTCACTGGCCCCTAATATCTCGACAGATATTTTAGCTGCTTCTGCGATCAGGACAGCCTCAACCGCAAAAAGCAGAATAGAGCGCAAGCTGATATCTCGGCTCAGCTGAATATACGGGCCCCAGCCCTGTGGTGAGATGACATCTTTAAAGCTGATTTGCCATTTACTCAGATAAAACCGCGCCCGCCGGTGGAAAATCAGCGCCAATGTAATGGCAAGCCCTGCCCATTGGGCGAGTGCTGAAGCCAGAGCCACCCCTTCAATTTCCATGCCAAAACCCAGCACAAACAGAAAATTAAGACCGATATTGATTCCATTGACCGCGATCAGCTGGATCATCCCAATACGCATCTGCTGGAGGCCAAAGAGCCAGCCAAGCAACATGCTGTTCAGCAATTCAGCAGGGGCGGCCCAAATCCGAAATGTAATATAGCTGGACATATACGCTTCCACCGCGTTGTCAGCTTCAAATATCCAGCTCAGAAAGGGCAATAGAAGCGGGGTCAGGCACATCAATAAAAGCCCAGCAGAACTCGCGACCATCGCTGAGCGCGTCAGCCAAAGCTGAATCGTGCTGATATCACGCCTGCCAACCGCTTGGGCTGTCAGCCCTGTGGTGCTCATCTTCAAAAAGCCGAAAATCAGATATAAAAACCCAAGGCTGATACCGCCAAGCGAGACCCCGCCAACAAGGGCCGGATCGCTGAGATGGCCCATCATGGCCACATCCACCGCATTCACCAAAGGCAGGGTCAGATTGGAGAGGATAATCGGCCAGGATAAATGCCAGATATAATGCCAGCTTGCCGGTGCGTGGTGCTGGGATATTGCCGGGTGCTGGATCTGCTGTTCACTCATAGGGTATCACTTTATCATCTGCGCGGGCAGTGTGCGCAAATCTGGCCTTATTTGTGAAGAGCAAAAATATCTCTTGTAGGTTCTAAGAGGTGGCATAAAGCCATGATCTTGCTTATGCTGGAGGCCAGATTGGGTAGTCACCTTGCGCATTTTCTCCTCTAGGCCGTTTGGCGAGCATTTATGAAACCAGCCTTCCTTTCTTCATTGACACAACAAACCAGAATTTGGACAGGCTGGTGTCATCAACATCTGGATAAAAAACGGATGCTGTTGATTTTGATGCTGCTGGCCAGTCTGGTGGTGCTGATAGGCCATCAGCTGATAGCCCCTGTGGATAGAGATGAAGCGCGCTTTGCCCAAGCCAGCCGGCAGATGGCGGAAACACAAGATTATATTGTTGTGCGTTTCCAAGATGAGTTGAGAGCCAAAAAACCAGCGGGAATTTACTGGCTACAAAGCCTGTCTGCACAGATATTTTCGCTGGATAATATTGCGGCCTATCGCCTGCCCAGTTTGCTTGGATATCTGGCGGCGATATTTCTGACTTGGCATCTCTACCGAACGACATGCCCTAATGCGGACAGGCGGGGGGCTTTTCTGGCAGCTGCAATGATGGCAAGTGCGCTGATTGTGTTTGCCGAAGCGCATCTGGCGAAAACAGATTCAGTATTGCTGGCTTTATGTTTGCTTCAGCAATTTTTGCTCTGGCGGATTTACCGCGATCGTAAATCCGAGCGATCTGCTGGCTGGCTGGCTTTTTGGTCAGTGATGGGGCTAGCAATTCTGATCAAAGGGCCCATAGCCCCGGCACTGGCGGCCTTAACCTTTCTAGGGCTGTCTGCACTAGACAGGGATTTTAGCTGGTGGCGGCGATTGCGCCCGTTTTACGGGTTTGGGCTGCTTGCGCTGATTACCCTGCCTTGGGCGGTAGCGGTTCAGCTGGTGACAGAGGGTGCCTTTCTATCAATCGCGGTGGGAGAAGATTTCCTGCCAAAGCTGAAATCTGGGCAGGAATCACATGGCGCGCCGCCTGGGACTTATCTGTTACTGATGCCAATCTTATTGTTTCCGGCCAGTCTGTTTATTGGCCGTCTGGCGGTGTTAAACAGGGCGTTTTTCGCCTCAGATGGGCCGCGCTTTCTCTTGGTTTGGTTGGTCTGTTATTGGCTGATGGTTGAACTGATTCCGACCAAGCTCCCGCATTATGTATTGCCGGCGTTGCCTGCGCTTTTCTGTCTGATGGCGGGTGCGCTCTGTACAGCTTCTGCTGCGGGTTGGCGGCTGTGGGTTGAGGCCGTTTTGGCAGGGACAACAGCCCTTATGATGCTGGTGTTTTTTGGTATATTGGGATGGGCTGCCAGCCAATATGGTGGCCAGACAGGCGGGCGTGCCTTTCTGGCTGTTCTGGTCGGTTTGTGTTTGTTGTGCTGGCTGTTTTGGCAGGCCGGCACACGGCTTTGGGCAGAATGGCAGGCCGGCGGGTCAGGGTCTGCTGCAGGCATTGGCAAAATCTGGCCACTCTTGATCTACGCCATCGCATTACAATTCCTAATTTTCAGCGGCGTGTTTGCACATCTGCAGAAAATGCATGTCTCTACCCAGCTTCACGCAGAAGTCGCGCGTCTTGATCCGGCCCCAACGAGCCTTGCTCTGGCTGGATATCATGAACCCTCAGCTGTGTTTTTGCTGGGTCAGGATAGTTTTTTATTAAAACCGCGTGAAGCAGCGCTATTTTTGGCAGAGGCCCCCGGGGCAGTCGCGCTGATTGAAACACGTGCTGAGGCTGATTTTTTGTCGATGGCAGAAGATTTGTCACTCAAAATTGAAAAAATCCACACCATAGCTGGATTTAATATTTCACGCGGTCAGGAAATAGAGCTGCATTTTTATCGCAAGCGAGCGTTTGACGCAGCCCAGCCAGAAGGTTAAAGACTAAACGTTAAGGACAGGTTGAGTGCTGTCAGCATCAGGGTAAGGGATCGAACAGATGCAAAAACAATCAGGCCAAATTGAGATGTCTGTGCTGGTGCCAGTGATGAATGAAGCAGGCAATATCCGCCCGCTTATTGATGAAATCTGTGCGGCACTCAATGGCCGGTCCTTTGAAATACTCTATGTGAATGACGGTAGCGATGATGGCTCGCTCGCTGAATTGGAAGCCAGTCAGAAAGACATCCCGCAACTGCGTGTGCTTAGCCATGAAAAGCGCTCAGGCCAGAGTGCTGCTATCCGCTCAGCGCTTTTGGCGTCACATGGTGCGCTTATCGCCGTGTTAGATGGGGATGGCCAAAATGTCCCGGCTGATTTGCCTGCCTTGGAACAGGCACTACTGGCCCAGCGTCCTGCGCTCGGCATGGCAGGCGGTGTGCGGGCCAAACGTCAGGACAGCTCTTCTCGCAAATATGCGTCTGTTGCGGCGCGCATCATTCGCCGCCGGCTATTGGGCGATAGCCACCCTGATTCAGGCTGTGGCATCAAAATCGTGGATAGAGCTATTTTCCTGCGGCTTCCCTTCTTTAATCATATGCATCGCTTTATGCCGACATTGGTGCGGCGTGAAGGCGGAGTTGTGCTGGCAGTACCTGTCCAGCATCGCCAGCGCGCAGTCGGCCAGTCAAAATATAAAATCCTGGATAGGCTCTTGGTCGGTATCTCAGATATATTGGGCGTGATTTGGCTGTTGCGCCGTGCGGCAAACCCTGGGCAAATCACCGAATCCAACCCGAAGACATCTTCTGATAAAACCTAAAAATAACTGGTTATTATGCGGCGGCTTTGCTAGGCAAGGGACAAGCCCCAAATGAAAGGCCTTTTTTAATATCATGATTGACGCGTTATCACTGGCCATTGGAAATGGCGCGCTGGCAGTTGGTTCATTTCTCCTGATGATCATGCCGTTTCTGCCAAAATCGCTGGCAGAGGATCCGGCCACATTGATGGTCATTGTTGGCTTTTCAGGTCAGGGCCTGTTTGCCATGCGCTTCATCATTCAATGGATCAAATCAGAAGGCGAGAAGAAATCTGTTATCCCGCTTGCTTTTTGGTATTTTTCAATCGGTGGCGGGCTGGTTTTGCTGCTCTACGCCATCTGGCGCAAAGACCCGGTGATTATTTGTGGTCAGGGTCTTGGCTTGTTTATCTATCTGCGTAATTTGTACTTTATCCTCTCGCCTGCTGAACCTAAAAATCCGGGCGGTCAGAAAAAATCAGCAGAATAAACGCAGATTAAGCCAGCTTTGTCTCGCTCATCTCTAACAGGATAGACCATTCTGTTTCTGAGACCGGTACCACCGATAGGCGCGATTGGCGCACGAGGGCCAATTCAGCCAGCCTTTCCTCAGCTTTAATTTCAGCCAGTGTCACCGTCCGTCCGACATCTTGCACAGCCTCAATAACCACCATCCCGAAACGCCCTGTCTCATCGGTCGGGTCAGGCTGATAAGTGTCGATAACGCGTACAATGCCGACAATTTGTTTTTCATTGACTGAATGATAGAAAAAGCCGAGATCGCCGATTTCCATCGCCTTCATATTGTTAGAGGCTTGATAATTGCGCACGCCGTCCCAGCCTTCGCCGGCGGCCCCTTTTTTGACCTGATCAGCCCATGACCAGGTGCCGGGCTCTGATTTAAACAGCCAATATTTCATCTCATCCAATCCTTACAGCTCTGTGCTTGTCTTCTATTCTGCCCCGACATCACGGGCCAGTAAATCCTCAATACTGGCTTTCATATCTGCGCCGTTATTCAGCACCTGATCAATAGCAGATACAATGGGCATATCCACAGATTCAAAGCGCGCCCGCTTGGCCAGTTTTGATGCGGCGTGCCGCCCTTCTGCCAATGTTTCAGCGGGGGCTTCGCCGCGACCAAGAGCCAGACCAAACGCCATATTCCTAGAATGTGGGCTGCTACAGCTCAAGGTCAAATCTCCGAGGCCGGACAGGCCAGCAAAACTGGTCGGCTCTGCACCCAAGCGCTGGCCCAGGCGTTGCATCTCAGCAAGCCCGCGTGTGATCAGCGCAGCCCTTGCATTATCTCCAAGGCCAAGGCCTGCACAAATGCCAGCGGCAATGGCCATGACATTTTTAGCTGCCCCGCCAATCGCTGCACCCATCGGATCGCCATGATGATAGCATCTGAAATGACCATGGCTCAGCACATCTGACACTGAGATGGCGGTCTGTTTATCTGCACAGGCAGCGACCAAGGCCGTTGGTTTGCCTGCAATCACCTCATCTGCAAAAGACGGACCTGTTAAAATTACTGGCGGGACAGCGCGCCTGCCAAAGCTTGGATGCTGGCTGGCCCATTCATTCAAGAATAGCCCTCCTTTTTCAGAGTCATCCATAAGGCCTTTTGCAGCGAAGACTAAAATAGCCTCGTCCGAGGCATAGGTTGCAATCATCTCTGCGGCGCTCTCATGGGCGCTCAGCGGCAGGACCAGAAAAATCATCTGTGCCGATGAAAGGATGCGGGTATCTGTGCTGGCCTTAAGAGGCTGGCGCAAGGGTATTTGGCCAAGCCTTGGTACATGCCCCTCTCTTAAGGCTTGTGCAGTGGCGTCATCACGCACCAGCACATGTAGCTGATGATTGCCGGTTGCCTTGGGGTCGGTTGTCTGGCGGCTGGCCAGCTGGTCTGCCAAAGCAGCGCCCCACGCGCCGCCACCGATGACTGTTATATTACCCATTATGCTCTCTCATGGCCGGTCTATCTCTCAAGAGTGTAACGATCGCTGTTTGGTGTCATTCTACAGAAAAATCAGCCGCTAGGCACGTACGCCTCGCCCAGGTGGTTTTTGCGCGTTGGGATCAAGAGGCCAGCGCGGGCGCGGGGCAAAATCAAGGCCAGATGGTTGGCCTGCCAAATGATATTCAGCCCCTGCCCAGGCAATCATTGCCCCATTATCAGTGCATAATTTTGCAGGCGGTACAATCAGCTCAAACCCCTCTTCTTGTCCCAATTGGCGCAGCTGGCGGGCAATTTCCTGATTGGCGGCAACACCACCTGCAATAACCAGCTGATCTCTGGCCTCTGGATAGTCTGATTTAAACTGTTGCATGGCGCGCTGTGTGCGGGTGGCTAAGGCCCCGGCAATCGCCTGTTGCAGGCTGGCTGCAAAATCGGCTGTTTCTATCTCTGATCCCAATTTTTCAATTTTCTGGGCAAGGGCTGTCTTAAGCCCTGAAAAAGAAAAATGGCAATCAGCATGACGGGCGCGCGGACGCGGCAAATCCACCTTTTTTGGATCGCCTGTTCTGGCCGCTTTTTCAATTGCCGGCCCGCCCGGATAGCCAAGCCCCAATAATTTGGCCCCTTTATCAAAGGCTTCACCTGCTGCATCATCTAAGCTGGTGCCAAGGCGTTTATATTGGCCAAGACCCTCTACCACCAAAAGCTGGGTATGCCCGCCTGAAATCAGCAATAATAAATAGGGAAAGGCGACCTCATCAGTCAGCCGTGCGGTGAGCGCATGCCCTTCTAAATGGTTGATCGCATAATAGGGTATAGCGCGGGCAGCGGCGATAGATTTGGCGACCAATGTGCCTATTAACACCCCGCCGATGAGCCCTGGCCCGCCTGTCGCGGCGATCCCGCTGACATCATCAAGGCTAAGGCCGGCTTCTTTCAGACACGCTGTGATCACTGGCTGGATAGTGTCCAGATGACCACGTGCGGCAACTTCAGGTACCACCCCGCCATGCGCAGCATGGGTTTCAGCCTGAGAGGCGATCTGATGCGCCAGAATGGTGCCATCACAGCGCACCAATGCAGCAGCTGTTTCATCACAGCTGCTCTCAATGCCCAGAATAATATCGGCCGATTTGTCATTTTGGGTTTGTGTCATATCACCTCTATATGCGCATGCTTTACATTACCGCGCCACCCTATTAGACAGAACCCATGGATGACAAGATCGAAACAGGCGCTTTTTCTATCACCTTGGCCAGCCGGCGTTCAGCCCTTGCTATGGTTCAGGCCCGTCATGTGGTTGGGCTCTTGGCGGATCAGACTATCGATATCCTAGGTCTCTCGACAACCGGTGATGAGGTGTTGGACCGACCGCTGGTTGAAGTCGGCGGCAAAGGCGTGTTCATCAAGGCGTTAGAAGCTGCGATGCTGGATGGACGTGCAGATGCCGCGGTGCATTCAATGAAGGATATGGAGACCATATTGGCCCCGGGCACCCGCCTTGTGGCGGTGTTATCACGTGAAGACAGGCGCGATGCGCTTATCGGGGCAGCGCGGTTATCTGATTTGCCAGAGGGCGCGCATATTGGCACCTCATCTGTGCGGCGTGCAGCCTGGCTGCATCATTATCGTCCTGATCTGAAAATTGGCCTGTTGCGCGGCAATGTCGGCAGCCGGCTTGAAAAATGGCGCAGCGGCCAGTTTGATGCCATTTTACTGGCGATGGCTGGATTAAAGCGGCTGGGGCTGGATACAGATGAAAGCCTGGCGATATCACCTTTATCTGAGCAGGATATGCCGCCGGCTGCGGCGCAAGGTGCGCTGGCGATACAATGTCGTACAGGCACTGAGCGAGCAGCTTCTGTTGAGCCTATCTTTGCAGCATTGAACGACCAAGCTGCCCTGATGGAAGTCACCGCTGAGCGGGCGATGCTGGCCCATCTGGATGGGTCATGCCGGACACCGATTTCTGCCTCTGCACATTTTGAGGCAGCCACAAATAGCCTACATCTTTATGGCGCGGTACTATCTGCTGATGGCCGTCAGAAATTTGATGCAGAAATGCTAAGAGTAATAGATGATGGCCTGAGCGGTGCTGCCCAGCTTGGCACAGAGCTGGGGGCAGATTTGCTGGCACAATGCGGAGGTCACGGGTTTCTTGCCTGAACAAAATGACAAGCCGATATTATGCATGGTTCGGCCAGAAAAAGATGCGATGCGTGATTGTGTGCATCTGCGCGAACAAGGCTTTCTTGCACAGCCTTTTCCGATTTCAGAACGTCAGATACATCCTGCGATCAGCCAGATACCAGAGGGGCTGTTTCGAGCGGTTATCTATACCAGTAAACACGCAATAGACTCAGCGCATCTGCGCGCCAGCACAACGGCCTTTTGTGTTGGCAAAGGCACAGCTGAGGCCGCCAAAGAGGCTGGTTTTGAAACTGTTTTTCAAGGGCCGTCAGATGGTGCTGCACTGGCTGATATGATAGGTGAGAAATGCCAGCCTGGGCAGGGTGATTTTTTCTGGCCACATGGTAAGGATATCCGTTTTGACATGGCGCATGCGCTAACACAAAGAGGCTTTCGCGTTGCTGAAGAAACAGTCTATGAGATGCGGCTGATCACTGCGCTCTCATCGGATCAAAAATCACATCTTCAATCTGCAACATCTCCAGTTTGTTTTGCGGTGATGAGCCTCTATCACCTCAAACATTTGGAAAAATTGCTAGAACAAGCACAAATATGGCACGATAAAGCAAAATGGCATCTATTGGTCCTGACAAAGGAGATGGCAGAGGTTGCCGCGCCGCGCTGGCATGATGTGTCTTTTTGTCACCAGGCCAATCGTGATGCCATGCTAACCCTGATCACAGAACTGTTGACCCAGCTTGAGACAACAAACAGCCCGCATGAGAGTTAAAAGGTTTCGTTAAAAATGGCCGCATCACCGAAATCAGAAACACCATCAAAATCAGGTAAAGAGCGTCTGGCTTCTGAAGAGATTATTGATGGGGAGGTGAGCGAACCATCAACAGTAAGGGCAAAAACAAAGGCAAAAACTAAAACAAAAACAAAGACGGAGGCTCTTTCGCCGCCTCAGACTGGCACTTACCTATCTACAGCCGCCTTCATGCTCGCTGTGCTGAGCCTTGCTGGGTCAGGCTATCTCTATCTTGAAAATCAACGCCTGCAACAGGATATCACCCAGCTGGCCAGCCAGATACCAGCCGCAGGCGCGCTGGCGGCACTGGATGCAGAAACCGGCAAATTGGCCAATAGCCAAAGAGACGCAACAGCACAGCGAGGCGTCTTATCTGATCAGCTCGCTGCCTTGCAAAAACGCATTGATAACCAGCTGCTGGCCCTGACCAGCCAAGAAGATGCCGATCGCCAGCAGTTGCTGGATCAGATTGCAGCACTCATAGAACGTCAGAACCAGCTAGAAGCTGAGCTTGAACAAGGCGTGGTGCAAGCCAGTCAGGTGAACGGCCATTTAGCTGGCAATTTGAAGAGCAGTGATATCAGCCAGCTGATACTCGCCCAGCTTCATGCCCATAGCCAGATGGGGCTAGATTTATCAGCCTGGCCAGCGCGGCTGAGTGCCCATCCGGCTTTGGAAGAAACAGACCTCGGCTATGGGGATATGTTGGCTGATCACATCTTGTCTGCTCATGGCCAGCTGCTGGGGCAAGGCGCGGCGTTGATAGAAGAGATGAGCCGCTCGTCAGAAGGTGCGGCAGTGTCCGGTCTATCTGGCCTCTGGCAAAAACTGGCCGGTCTGGTTCGCCTACAATCTTTAGAAGAGGTACCCATAGCCTCAAATGAGATGGCTGGCTTTTACGACGCCTATCAACAAGCTGTGTTGGCCAATGATTTAAAAGCTGCGATCGCCATCATCACATCAGCCAAAGAGGCATTAGCTTCCTCAGAAGAGCTGTTGATGAAAGAGACAGAAGACTGGCTTGCCAGTGCTGCATCACGTCAGGCAGCTGACCAGCTGATTCAAGATTGGTATCTGGCCATAAATACCACGAAAGCGGCAGACAAAGAAGGACAGGCAGAAGGACAGGCAGAAGGACAGGCAGAATGATGGGACGTTTGCTGAAACTGGTTGTTATTGCCGGACTAACAGCTATTTTGGCCAGTTGGCTGTCTCAGCAAGAGGGGATGAGCAGGCTGGACTGGCTTGGCTATCGTATTGAGGTTCAGACATCTTGGCTGGCTGCTGTTTTTCTCATTTTTTGTGTTGTTTTAATCTATATTTATCGGTTCTGGCGGGCCTTGCGCCACTGGCCTAGCTTGATCACATCGGGCTGGCGTATGCGCCGGCGTCAGCGTGGTGAACGCGCGCTGGCCCTTGGGATGGTGGCACTGGCCGCAGGAGACGGCAAGGCAGCCCGCAAACAGGCCAAGCGATCTGAAAAATTATTGGGACGCGGCATGCTGCCTGACTTGCTTGCCGCACAAGCAGCACATGCCAATGGCGATACCAAGGCAGCCCAGCGCTATTTCACCGATCTGTCAAAAGAAGAGGATACGGCTTATTATGGCCAAATCGGCCTGATGAACCTGCATCATGGTTTTCAAGATGACAAGAACAGCAAAAAAGCAGCGCAAAAGGCATTGGCTCTTAATCCAAAGGCCGGCGCGCCTGCTGGTCATTTGCGTGGCTATGCCTTACAGGATGCAGATTGGAAAACCGCCTATGAGCTGGGCCGGATCTTGAAGCAAAGTGCTGATCAGCGCGATCAACAGCCTGCCTCTCTGGCTTATCAGCAAGGGGTGATTGCGCTCCTGCAGGCCAGAGAGATGGCCGCAGAAAAAGGTACTGCCGGCGAGGAGATGACATGGCTTGAAAAGGCAGTGGCTGATGCGCCGGATTTGCTCGCGGCAGCACAAGAACTGGCCCGCGCAGAAGAAAAATACGGCCGGATTAAAAAGGCCATCACGATATTGGAAAAAACCTTCCAGCTGGCACCACATGCTATGGTGCTGGATGATTTACAACGGCTGACAGGTGATAATGACGGCCAGTTTATCGCGCGGCTGATCAAGCTGGCCAAATCATCAAAACAGCGTGTTGAAGCAGCCTATGTGATTGCCAAAAGAGCGTTGCAGGCGGGTATCTGGGCCTCTGCCTCTGCCCAGCTAGCTGAAATTCCGACCTCAGAACAGCGCAGTGATTATTTTGAAATGATGGCAGAGCTGGCACGTCATAAAGAAGATGAAACAGCGCAGTTTGAGGCGATGCAGCAAGCAACACGCGCACCGCGCGGGCCTGCCTGGCAATGTCATAGCTGTGAACTTATTTTGCCGCAATTTGAGCCTGTCTGCCCGGCCTGTGCAGAAGTGGGCCAGATAAGCTGGACACGATCAAAGGCGCGCACACTCATCTTACCAGATGAGCAGCCACAAGATGAGAAGCCAAAAGATAGTAATCAGGCGGTGATATCTCTGCCAAATGACTAAGTCAGATAGATTCTGCTGTCAGCCCAGCGAACAACCCCGGCATATAAAAAAAGACCTCATATAAAAGAGGCGCCATATAAAAAGGCCCCTGCCAATTTGGCAGAGGCCCATTTATCAGTTGAAGAACTGAGTGAGATTAGCGGATACGGATGGTTTCAAACTTACCGTTCTTCACTTCCAGTTCCTTGTAAGAACCAGCAGCTTCACCCACATCTGTCAGTTCAACATTGGTTGCACCCTGATAATCAACCTGGCCACCATCAGCCAGAATCTTCAGGGCTTTGCCTAGCTCACCTGGCATGATTTGCGTACCTGGTGCATTGGCAACAGACATCAGGTTTTTCTGGATGGTCGCGCGGTCTGCATTACCACCTGCCTGTGCTGCCAATACGATCAGGGCTGCTGCATCATATGATTCGCCTGTGTATGGACCCTCTGCAGTTGCACCCAACATCGAGGCAAATTTGGCGGCACCATCTGAATCTGAACCTGGCAATGTGCCGATCAGGCCAGTGATATCACCATTGATGTTATCAATAAGCGCCTGACCGATCATACCATCACCAACGGCGAAGTTTGAGAAGGCATCTGCATCCAGTGATGACTGGATGATACCGCGGCCACCCTGGTCAATATAGCCCAGAACAACCAGCACATCAGAGCCACCAGCAGACAAGGCGGCCACTTCAGCAGAATAGTCAGCCTTACCATCTTCATGGGCAGCTGTGACAGACACAGAGCCGCCCTTTGCTGCAAAGGCTGCGTTAAAGGCATCTGCAAAACCCTTACCATAGTCATTATTGGTGTAGGTTACGGCTACATCTTTGATACCACGATCCATCAGCACACTGGCTAATACTTCACCTTGACGTGCATCTGATGGAGCTGTGCGGAAGAAATAGCCCTTATCATTGATGGTTGTCAGTGCTGGTGAGGTAGCAGATGGTGAGACCATCACCACACCATTTGGCACAGCCACATTATTGGCGATAGCGGTTGTAACACCTGAGCAGTCTGCGCCCATGATGGCGGCAACATTATCTGATGTGATCAGACGTTCAGCAGCAGCAGAGGCTGCAGCGGCATCGATACAGGTTGAATCAGCACGCACAACATCAATAGAACGGCCACCCAGAAGTGCGCCAGACTTGCTGGCTTCTTCAAATGCGGCTTCAGCTGAAGCAGCCATAGCTGGGGTTAGTGATTCAATCGGGCCTGTAAAGCCAAGGATGATCCCCATGGAAATATTTTCCATCGGAACTTCCACGATTTTTTCGACCTCAACGATCTTTTCAACTTCGACGATCTTTTCGACCTCGACGATTTCTTTATTTCCCTGGCCCACAAAATAGCCGATGACAGCGCCGACAACCAGCGCGCCAATCAGCGTGACCATATTATTCTGTTTCATGTGTTTCACCCTCAATAGTTAGAATAGGGATGGCGAATTGCCTTACCCTAACTAAGCCTTGAGGGGGGAATAAAATCAAATAAATTCGCCTTATTTTAGCGCATTTTAGATCTTATTTTGCCGTGATTTTTATCGATTTGCAGTGCGTTCAGGCAAGATTCCGCGCGGGCTGAAGCGCATCACCACCAACAAGACAATCCCCATCACAAACAAACGCATTTGTGGGGCTACATCTATCAGATGCTGTCCAAGGGCTGAGTCCTCATCCAAACTGGCGGCGATATTTTGCATCAGCCAGCCAGCCGCTGGTTCAGCTTCAATCCAGACAAACCAGATGATAAAGCCGCCCAGAATGGCGCCCAGATTATTGCCAGACCCGCCGATAATCACCATCACCCAAATCAGGAAGGTGAAACGCAACGGCTGATAGCTGCCTGGGGTAAATTGACCATCTAATGTGGTGAGCATGGCACCGGCAATACCTATGATGGCTGAGCCTAGAATAAAGACCTGGCGGTGGCGTGCGACAATATCCTTACCCATGGCTTGTGCAGCGGTTTCATTATCGCGAATAGCACGCATCATCCGCCCCCAAGGTGAGGCAGCTGCGCGATTACACAAAATCAGAATCACCAGAACGGTCACGATAAATAATGCGCTATAGCAGCATTTCACAAATAGGCTGGAGCTGGTGATCACCAGATCATTCAGCATCGCTTTTGCATTATCAGCTTGCGCCAGACGGCTGGCATAGAGCCATTCAACCCAGCTGATGAAGGTCTCTGATTCCTGCAAATCAATTTCATAGGGGACAGGGCGTTTCAGGCCAGTGACATTTTTCACCCCTCTGGCCAGCCAATCTTCATTTTTCAAAATCGATATCACGATTTCTGAGATACCAAGCGTGGCTATAGCCAGATAATCTGATCTCAAGCCAAGGGCAATCCGGCCAATGAACCAAGCCAGCGCCGCCGCGCTGAGACCACCAGCCAGCCAGCTGAATAATATCGGCAGGCCAAGGCCGCCCAAAAAGCCTGTCTGGGCTGGGTTCACGCTTTCAATTGCGCTCACTGCCAGGCCGAAAAAATGACGGATGATAAAATAACCAATCAGGATAATCGCCAGCCTGAGCCAAAAACCTGTGCGCCCTGTCTGGAAAAATCGGCCTGAGAGCCGGAACAGCGCAAAGCTGGCAATAAGGGCCAAAACAGAGGCGGCCAGATTGCCGCCACCTGCTGACCAAGCTTCGACCACTGGCGGGTGCGATACCAACACAGCCGTCACCCCGCCGACAGCCGTGAAGGCCATGACCCCAGCATTGAACAGGCCAGCATAGCCCCATTGCAAATTGAGGCCCATCGCCATCACCGCTGAGATGAGACATAAATTCAGTACAGCAAGCGAGGTGTTCCAGCTTTGATAGGTGCCCACCAATGCCAGCCCTAAAAACACCAGCCCAAAGCCAAGCATAGCCCGGCGGTGATGTGAATCTTGCAACAGCATCATCGGATTTATGCGCATCATAATACCCGTCCTTTCATGATCCCGTTCGGTCTGACCAACAAAACCACCACCAGAATGATAAAGGAAATCGCAAATTTATAATCTGTCGACAACAACTGCATCAGGCTGGATGGGCCCATACCTTCAGGTGCCAGATAGGTTAAAAATTTCTTATAGGCATAGGTCGACATCACCTCGGTGAAGGCCACCACATAACCGCCAATGATCGCGCCGACAGGCTGGCCAATACCGCCTACAATCGCCGCGGCAAAGAAAGGCAATAGCAAATGGAAATAGGTAAAAGGCTTAAAGCTCTTATCTAGCCCATAGAGCACCCCTGCCAGCGTGGCCAGCGTGCCTGCCACAATCCAAGTCACCAGCACCACGCGCTCAGGGTTAATCCCGCATAACAAAGCCAAATCCTCATTATCAGAAAAAGCGCGCATGGATTTACCAGTGCGGGTCTTATTCAAAAACCAGAATAAAGCGGCCACTGCGGCAATCGCCACGACGACGGTGATAACCTGTGTGGTCTGCAGGCTGATCCCTTCTGGCAGACCGGTTGATTGCTTAAAGCTGCGGGCTTTGATGATGAAACGCTCACCATCTGAAAAACGGCGATCATCTGGGCCGATAAATAAACGCACCAGCCCGTTCAACACAAACATCACCCCGATAGAGGCAACCACATAAATCACCGGCGGGCTCTTGCGCAGACGGTAAAACCGAAAAACCGTGCGATCAGCCGCCAGTACCATGATGATTGTCCCGGCAATACCAATGGGCAGGGCCAGAAGCGCAGTTGGCAGCGGGCCAAAGCTCACCCCTTGTGCTTGCAAGAACCAGGTGGCGAAAATCGTGATCATGGTCCCAAAGGCCATCATATCGCCATGGGCAAAATTGGCAAAACGCAGGATCCCGTAAATCAGCGTGAGCCCCACTGCGCCAAGCGCCAGCTGAGAGCCATAAGAGAGCGCCGGTATCAACACAAAATTGGTGAAGAGTATCAGCGCATTTAACAGGTCAAAAAACATACCATCCATGGCCTACTACCCTCCGAGAAATGAGCGCCGTACATCAGCGTCATTCAACAAATCCTGGCCAGACCCTTCAAAGCGGTTTTCACCACCGACCAGCACATAGCCCTTATCGGCGATCATCAGCGCTTGTCTGGCATTCTGCTCAACCATCAGCACGGCAATGCCAGTGCGCTTAATCTCAATGATTCGGTCAAATAACTCATCCATCACCACCGGCGAGACACCAGCTGTTGGCTCGTCAAGCAACAGCACATCAGGGGCATTCATCAGTGCCCTGCCAACCGCCACCTGTTGGCGTTGCCCGCCTGAGAGCTCGCCTGCCATCTGGTTCCGCTTCTCACCCAAAATAGGGAACAGATCATAGATATTTTGCTGCCGCTCGGCGATAGTCTCAGGGCTAAGAAAAGCACCCATCTCCAGATTTTCAGCAACACTCATACCCGTGAAAATATTATGGGTCTGCGGGACAAAGCCAATGCCTTTGGCAACACGTGCCTGCGGCGACAGATTGGCGATATCCTCATCTCTGAGCGACACTGCCCCTTCTGTCAGCTGAACCATGCCCAATAGCGCTTTCATCGCGGTGGATTTGCCGGCCCCGTTCGGGCCCACTATGACGGTGATTTCTTCAGCCGCCGCCGCGATTGTACAATTTTTCAAAATCGGCGCACCGCCATAGCCGCCTGTCATATTCTGGCCAGCCAGCATCGGGCCTTGGCGTGTTATTTTGGTCATCTTCAGCTCTTTATTTGCGGCATTTGTTTCATTGCGGCATTTGTTTCAGGCCATTTGTTTCAGGCCATTTGTTTCAGGCCAGTTGTTTCAGGCCAGTACCAAGATAGGCTTCGATAACGCGCTCATCCGATTTGACCTCATCAATGGTGCCTTGCATCAATACGCCGCCTTCGGCCATCACAATGACAGGGTCACACATGCGGCCGATAAAATCCATGTCATGTTCGATCATACAAAAGGTGTAACCGCGCTCTTTATTGAGGCGCAGGATCGCATCTCCGATATCATTCAGCAAAGTCCGGTTTACCCCGGCACCGACCTCATCCAAGAGCACAATCTTGGCATCCACCATCATGGTGCGGCCCAATTCCAGCAGCTTTTTCTGGCCACCTGAAAGATTGCCTGCCAGCTCATCACGCACCCGCTCCAAGCCTAAAAAGGCAATCACCTCATCAGCTTTGGCGCGAATTTTCTCTTCTTCTGCAGCAATTTCTTTGCGGTTTATAAGGGTTTGCCAGACCTGCTCGCCTGTTTGCTTATCCGGGACCATCATTAGATTTTCGAGCACAGTAAGGCTGGAAAATTCATGGGCGATCTGAAAGGTGCGCAAAACGCCCTGATGGAACAGCTCATGTGGTTTCAGGCCGGTGATATCACGCCCTTCTAAGGTCACCTGACCAGAGGTTGGGCGATACAGCCCTGCAATCACGTTAAACAGCGTGGTCTTGCCTGCACCATTCGGGCCAACCAGCCCGGTGATACTGCCTTTTTCAATGGTCAGGCTGGCATTATTGACGGCTTTTAGACCGCCAAACGCCATGGTAACCCCATCAACTGTGATCATATCTACTCCCACCCTTCACCAGATCAGCTCTATCACCAGATCAGGCCTATCATCAGACCAGGCCTATCATCAGATTTGGCAAATCATCGCTCCGTCATGCCAGAACTCAGCGCCAGAGGCAAGCATCAGCTCTTTTTTGTACTTCTAATGTCTCACCATTGGAAATAGTTATCTCCTCTCTTTCATCTCTGTTTCATTGATATTATCTTCTGGGTTGCTGGCGGGGTCTGCTTGTGCTTAAGCTGGCGTCGGAATTGACGGGAGGAACCATCATGGCTGCAACATTAACAGAAAAAGTAGGATTTATCGGCCTTGGCAATGTCGGGGCCAAGCTGGCTGGATCGCTGTTGCGTAATGGCGCGGATTTAACGATACGCGATCTGGATAAGGCGGCTGCCCAGCCTCTGCTGGATGCAGGTGCAAAATGGGCAGACAGCCCCAAGGAGATGGCGTTAAATTGTGATATCATCATCACTTGCCTGCCATCGCCTGCGATTAGCGCGGCAGTGATGGAAGCAGAAGATGGGATTCTGGCAGGGATGGCAGAGAGCCCTGATAAGGGTAAAATCTGGGCTGAGATGTCAACCACCGATCAGCAGGAAGTCTTGCGTCTCGGCGAGAAGGTGCGCGCGCTGGGCTCTGATCCAGTGGATTGTCCTGTCTCAGGGGGGTGTCATCGCGCGGCCACAGGCAATATCGCGATTTTGGCCAGCTGTACCCGTCCGGTTTTTGACCGGATGATGCCGGCGCTCTCTATGATGGGGCGCCAGATTTTACATGCAGGTGATTTGGGCTCAGCCACGGTTCTAAAAGTGCTCACCAACTATCTGGCCACGGCCAATCTGGTGTCTGTTGCAGAAGCGCTGACCACTGCAAAGGCGGTTGGTATGGATATGAACACCGCCTTTGAAGCCATCCGGATTTCAAGCGGTAATAGCTTTGTGCATGAAACAGAAAGCCAGGTGATTTTGAATGGCAGCCGCGATATTAATTTCACCATGGATTTGGTGTTAAAAGATGTCAGCCTGTTTCATGATGTGGCCAAACGCGCGGGGCTAGACCTTGAACTGGCACCGATGCTGGTCGATATCTTCAAAGACGGGATCGAAAAATATGGGCCGCGTGAATTCTCGCCAAACATCATTCGGCGGATTGAAGAGCCGGCAGGGTTGAAAGTCCTCGGCACGGGTTTCCCGGCTGATATCGAAGATGATGAGCCAGAAGCATTAGGGTCTGAGATCACGCCGCGTCGCTAAGGCATAAGATTAAAGGCAGGTTTAAAGGTGGGTATGCGGTTTTATTCAGCTATCGGGCAGGTGCTTGGCATCTGTTTGCTGCTGGCAGGTTGCGGTGTGGGTGTTGAGCCGATTGGCACGCCAAACCAGCTGGTACAAGCCGATGAATTGCGCTTGCGCTATGATCGCATTACCGCCGCACCTGTGGTGAATCTGGTCCCGCCTGCCCAGATGCAAGCCCATGCACAAGAAGCCTTAGCCAATCAGCTGGCCGCATACCAGTTGGCTGGGGTACAGCGGATCACGGCGCTCAATGACCCGCAATTAGCGCGTCTAAGACGTATTTTTAAACAGGTCCAGCATTATACCCATCTCGCTGACTGGCAGATTGAGATTGTCCTGATGGATAAGCCGGTTTTTCAGGCCTATACCTTTGGCGGCCAATCGGTGGTGTTTTATACCGGACTGACAAAAAAGTTATCTGATGCGCAATTAGCCGCCGTGATAGGCCATGAGCTGGCCCATATCGCCGCAGGTCATATCGGTGAGAGTCAGAGCCGAGATATCGTTAATACAGGTACAACAAATGCTTTAGAATCAGGGCCGCTGGCTGGATTTTATGCGCTGGCAGATGAGAGCGAGGCTGATGCGGTGGGGCTGGTTTATGCCACATTGGCTGGTTATCCACCGCATGAGATGGCTGCCTTCTGGGCCAATCAGGCACGCATTGGCGGGCCAAGACTGGTGAATTTGCTGGCCGACACACACCCCACAGATGCCAGCCGTGCCAAACGCCTATCGGCAATCGCAGATAAGCTGGACGGTTTTGTGGAGGTGTTGAGCGAGGCTGAAAAACAGGCCGCTGTGCGCTGTAATCCTGTCTATTGTGCCAAAGAATAACGGGTTCTTATCAACACTCAGTTTTGGATAGGTTCGGGTGCCATCATTGGGGTGCCCTTATTGGCTGGCGACATCGACCTTCACGCGTGATACGCCAGCAGGCGGCTCAACGATGCGCGCAACATAGGTGGCGATTTGACCCTGATTGATATCTTGTGCTGCGGTATTCATCGGCCAGCTCAGCAGGCTTGCCCCATTATCATCTAGCAGCTGGATGGTGATATAATCTGGGCTGCCAGCGCCTGTGCCAATATTGGCGATATCTACTTCAACCAGCATGGTCATGCCTAAATCAGAAGGCTGGAGTTCATAACGCGCGGCTCTGGCTTCGAAACGGGCACGCTGAATAACCGTGGCTTCAACGCTTGATGGCGGCGGTGGGGCCATGCTGTCCAGCAAATCTGAGATCAGCGGTGAGGGCTTGCCCATCAGGGTATTGCTGCCGACATAAATGCCAAGGCCAATCAGTGGAACCAGCATCAATATCGCAATGATAGCGGCAATGCGGCCGAGTTTACCAGGGCCTGATTTCGGCTTTGTCTGCTTGTTGGCCGCATCTGTGGCTTTCGGGCTTATTGTGGGCTTTTTACCTTTTTTAGCCAGCTTGTCAGCAGCGCGTTTGGCTTTGGCTTCTGCCTTGGCTTGTTTTTTGGCGAGCTTAGCTGCCGCCGCTGCTTCTTTTATCGCTTTGCGGGCAGCATCTGCGGCATCTTTCTTGGTCTTTTTCACCAATGCAGCATGGGCTTTTTTCTCAGCCTTGGAGGCGGTTTTGGCGAGCACGGGTATTTGTTTTGCCGCCGCAGATGCTGCTGCGCGCGGTGAGGGTAATTTCGCTGCTGGTGCTTTTGGCGATAGCGCGCTTTGCGGCTGCGGCGTATCCACAACGCTGATCTGCGGCTCTTCCATGCTGGTACCAGTCAAGGCTGTCTGATCTGCACTAGCTGGGGTACGTGGGGTAACAGGGGCAAGCGTGCCTTGACATTGCGGACAGATGGTCTCAAATCCGGCCAATTGTTGGGCCGCTGAAATTTGCGCATATTGGCCACAGCTGGTGCAGAGCATATCAATGCCAGCCTCTGAATGCGCGGCTTGTGCCCTATGAGAGCTGTCTGCGGATAAATCGGTTTCAGCCAAATCAGCAGCGACCGCCTCAGCTAAGGCCGGATCTGTCTCATCCGTGATGGCGGGTAAAAATATCTCGGAACAGGCATGACACATGACCGGGTTTTTGCCCATCAATGCAGCATGCGGGAACTCACAATCTGCCGAACAATTCGGACATTGGGCAATCAGATTGTTATTTTCTGTGGACATATGATGGCTCTAACAAAATCAGCAGTTACTGTATTTATTTATACTAATGTTGCATTGATGACTCACTTAGACCATAAAGTTAGTTATAACTCAAACATTTGGTGAATCTGCGTGACCACTAAGGATAAGATGCAATGCAATAACGGGGTGTTGCACCAGTTCAAATACTCTTGGACTGCTTGTCTTTTTGGCCTCTGTTTTTCGGCTTTTGGCAGTGCAGAGGCACTGGCCCAGACAGGGTGCCAGCACGCGCCAAAATATGTGCAAATCCAGCATAATATCACCGCTGATAATGCGGTGATGAAAGCGTTGAAAGACGGCTTGATCTATGGCTGTGATGATGCGTCTCCGATTGAACAGCTTGTCGCAAATCTGGGTCAAAATCTCTCGCTTCATGCCATTCGCTTGATGAATTCCAGCTATCTGGACGGCCAGACAGGTGATGTAATTACAGTGCAAATTCAGACCGATGCAGATGCGCCCAACAGGCCTTCTTATTCACAGTCTCTGGTGCTGCCCATCACCCTTGCCTCTGCCAATGCCAGCTCCTCTGATCAGCCCATCCAGCAGTTAACCCTGGATGGTGAGGCTGTTGAAAATGAAGAATTGGTGGTGCGCTATATCATTGATGAAAACTGGCTGAGGGCACAAAACGGCCAGTTGCGGCTGAATTGGCTGCGCGACGGGGTGATCATGGATGCGCCTTCACGCACGCGTTATCGGTTGCGGCCAGAGGATGTCGGCCGTTCAATCAGCGCCGAATTGCTGGTGGTAGATGATGCAGGCAATGTCATTACCGCATTGGAAACCAACCCGACAAATCTGGTTGCGATGGCAGAGCACCCACCTGAGATCAAAGAGCTAATGCTAGCTGGTGAAGCGATTGTTGGGACCGAATTGCGTGTCGAGTATATCTTCAGTGATCGCAACCCAGAAGATGCAGAAGCTGATACACGTTTTATCTGGCTACGTGACAATCTGGCCATAGCCGGGGCTGATAAACCCAGCTATCAGATCACCGATGATGATATTGGTAGCCGCATTACGGTGCGGGTGATCCCGCGCAGCACAGATGGGCTGAGCGGCGAAGCGGTGATGTCTACCCTTGCTGGGCGTGTTGAGCCAAAGCTAGTGGTGCTCGCCCCTGAACTGGATTTAGCTAGCCGCCTGCCAGCACCGCCTGTTGCCAAGCCAACGAAGCCGAGGCAAACCGAGCAGCCTCAGGCTAAGCCTGTCCCGTCTGATCAGCCAGACTTATCAGCACCTAAAGAGGGTGAGGGCCAAACAGATTTGGCTCAAAAAGAGGCCCCAAAACCTTCTGTTCAATTAGCTGAAGGCCTGTCAATGGCCTGGGATAGCCCGACCAGCCTGCAGAAAATTGATTTTACCGCCTCTGGTATCTTAAGCACCGACGAATTAGCCGCCATTCAGGCGCAATTTGAGAAGCAGGAAATCACATTAGAGCTGGTACGCGGTGTGCTGGAAGCCACCAACCAACTTTTTGCTGAAAAGGGCTATGAGCTCTCGCGGGCGCTCTTGCCTCAGCAAATGATAGAAGGTGGTGTGCTGCGTATCCAGCTGGTCGATGCGAAAATTGGCAGCATCAATCTGGAAAACCGACAGCGGGTGCGCGCTGAGTTTATTTTGAAACAGCTTGGGCTCGAGCCTGGTGATTTTATTTCACTGGCTGAATTGGAAACCACCATTCGCCGCTTTAACGCGAATAACAGAACCCAGCTGACCACGGAGCTGGCCCCTGGTGAAGGCTTTGGTGAGACTGATATCTTTGTGAATGTAGCCGAAGCGCCGCGTGTAGAACTGCCAACCGTGTCGGTGAATAACCATGCCAGCCAGCTCTCAGACTGGCGTGAAAGCAGCTTTACCACCACCTTCCATAACCTCTATGGCCGAGATGATGAGTTATCGCTTACCTTCAGCGATTCAGAGGGCTCTGACTCGCGTGGGCTGCAATTCAGCATCCCGATTAACACGCTGGGTACGAATTTAACGCTTGCCAGAAATGAAGCCAAAACCAAGGTCAAATCAGGCCCTGACACCACGGTTGGCTATCGCGGCTCCAGCCATTCAACCAGCATTTCTCTTAGTCATCCACTTATTTTCAATGATGATTATTCAATTTATGCCAGCGCATCCTACGGTTCATCCTATGGCGATTTGGTCCAGCCAGGCGATGGGCTGCTCTTGTCGCGTAGCCGGACAAGACGCTATTCATTCGGCCTGCCGATGAGCTGGTCAAATGGGCTGACCACCTTGTCTTTTGCACCAAGCTTCACGGTGTTGAATACCTTGACCGAAATTCCGCGTAATGAGCGCTGGATGAGCAAGCTAGATGGCAGCTTTGCGCTCTCGCAATTTGTCGATGAGCGTTTTACCGTGAATGTGAAAGGCAATTTCCTCTATTCAGATGCACGCGATATGATCAATTTGCCATCTGAAATCCTCTCCATTGGCGGCGCATCATCGGTCAGAGCCTACCAGCCTGGTGAAGCCTCAGGCTATCAGGGCTATTTCCTGTCTGCTGAATTGCGCACAGATTTGGCCAATTGGTCAGGTGTTACTCTGCCAGATGTGATGCCGAGCGTTCAGCCCTATGTGTTTGTCGATCACGCGATGGCACAAGCTCAATATAAAAAGCGCACAAGGGCTGATTATTGGTCAGGTGCAGGGGCCGGCGTAACAGTGCCAACTTTCCTCACCTGGCTGACGCTAGATGCTTATTGGGCGGTGCCATTGGACGGGGATATCCACAAGGCGGAAAAAGAAGCCTATGATGATGATTTGATCCAGTTTTCGCTTGGCGCACGTTTTACGTTAAATTAATTGCCGGATTATATTAATTTCTGTTAATTAAGTACTAATTTAATTGAGTTTATTGGATTCTATCCACAAGGAGTCGATGATGTTTAAGGAAACGCAAGGTTATCTATCCATGTTTTTATGGATATGGTTTTTTGTCTCCTTTCTCCTGCTGGTCCTGATTGGCTGGAATTATCTGCGTGCGTCTGTCTATGAAGCAGGGATTCAAGTTGGTGTTCAGCAAGGTGTTCAATCTGGCATTGAGCGCGGTGCACGCGAAGCCTCAGCCCAAATTTACACAGACATCATCAATAAATCTGCCAATGAGCAATGTAACACGGTCTTTGTACAATATGATGGCCGGCGTGTGGATTTGGTTAATGTGCAATGTCTGCAAAATCTGCAGCAGCAAAATAATCAAACTGGCACAGATGAAAATGCCAATAGAGGGTAAGTGATCACTAGATGCTAAGGCACTGGCGACAAAGCAGATTATTTAAGATTGCAGCGCTCTCTAGCGGGGTGCTGCAATTGCTGTTTCCGCCTTTGGCGATTGCAACCGAACGTGCCCAGATTGTAACAGATGGGCGCACCGCTACCAGCCTGAGCATTAACGGCGCTGTAACCGATATCCGCACAAATACGATTTCAGGCCGCACAGGCCTGAACTCGTTCTCGCGCTTTAATGTATATGCCGGCAATACGGTTAATCTGCATTTGCCTGATGCCACAGACAGCCTGGTCAATATGGTCCATGATGAGATCTCGACCATTGATGGCTATCTCAATGCCTACCGCGATGGCCGGATTGGTGGGGATGTGTATTTCCTCAATCCCTATGGGGTGATGGTCGGTGAGAGCGGGGTGTTAAACGCGGCCCGGGTCATTCTTGCTACGCCGACCCCTGGCTTTATGAACCAAATTCTGGCGGGTAATCAGATGGCCTCTGCCCCGCATGTCGCCAAGGTGCTGGATAATGATATGCCGCTTTCACGTAGCGGCGTGATCGATGTGCGCGGCAATGTAAACGCGCTCGCAGATGTCCGTATCGAAGGTGGCTCTGTTGCACTAAGCGGCGCGGTGCGTGCAGGGACGTCCGGGCGTATTCAGATTGAACAGCTGGTTAATCTGGGCGGTGATCAGATGGTCTCACTGCCAGAGGCCAGCACCGATGTGCCTGATATAACAATCACCTCACAAACTGATATTGTGCTGGCTGGTGATGTGATTGCTGACGGGACAGATAATCAGGATGCTGGCGCGATTTCTATCACCGCTGATGGCGATATCTTTGCCAATGATGGTGCCAATATCACCGCCTCAGGTCAGGGGATAAATTCAGATGGTGGGCGTGTCTATGTCATGGCCGACAATCTGGCACGGCTCGGACAGGGTGCGATGCTGCGCGCAGATGGCGGGACCAATGGTGATGGCGGATTTGTCGAATTCTCCGCGCGCCAGACCGTCGATCTGGCAGGAGGCTATCTCTCAGCCAATGCGCTCAATGGCGTATCAGGCACGGTGCTGATTGACCCGGCCAATATCAATGTATCTACCAATATTTTGCGCACCAGCGATGCCAGCGGCACCAGCCTGTCTGGTCTCACCTGGTCTGCGGGCAGCCTGACATTACAGGCAGATGATAATATCACAGTGGCTGATAATGTGGTGATTTCATCACGGCGCGTGACCAATGCCACCTCTGCCAGTGCCCACCGCAATGACAGCTCAACCGGTGCATCTGGGAATATCACCCTTGAGGCTCAGAATATCAGCCTTGGCAATAACAGCCTGATTACCGCCAAAGGCAATTCAGGCCAGACAGGCGGTATCGTAACCTTGGATGCCGATAGCAGCTCTTCTGCCTCTATCACAGCAAATGGGGCAGAGCTCGCCGGTGCACAAGTTATCCTAGATGTGGATGCGGTTAAAAACCCAACCTCAAATTATGATGCACTCAGCAGCTCTGTGTCTGCGACCATCAACCTGACCAATACAGAAATTGATGATGCAACAGATAATGTCAGCATCACCGCCAATGCCTTGCAAGGCCGGCCAAGCATCACTGGCGGGCTTGTGGTCAATACAGATATTCGCCGCGCCATATCTGACATCACATTAGATGGCACGGTAATTGTGATTGAGGGCGACATCACCATCGCCAGCCAATCTGATATCAAAACCGATATGTCTAATGATGGCTGGCAGCAATTAGGCACGCTGGCACCGTTATCTATCGGTGTGGCCACTACCCAGTCTCAATCTTCTGTGACGCTGGTCGGGGCCACCGAGATGGACACGCTTGGTGATGTGTCGGTCACCTCTACGGCCAATACGCTCTCAACCATCTATACCCAAGCCAACACGCTGGGCGCAGCGGTGGTCGGTGCGATTTCGATCACAGAAAATAACGCGCTGCTTGAAATCGGCGATACAACATCCATTGTTACCGATGGTGATATCACTGTCCTATCTAAGGGTAAGACCAATGTCAGTGCCATCGCTGATGCCTCTGCTGGTCAGGTAGGGCAGGCCTCTGGGGCCATCGCCTTTGGTGTGGGTCTGGCAGAAGACAACACCTCAACCATCATCTCTGACTATGCCAGCATTGAATCTGTTGATGGCAATTTGCTGGTAGGTGCAGATAGTCAGATGCAGACAGTCTTTGCAGCGCGTGCCGGCGGCGATGATAATTTCACCGCCACTGCGCAAGGCAAATTTGACGCGGCGATTGATGATATTGACGGGCTGGACCAGAGCTTTATGGGCGTCAATATGGCCAGCGCGCTGAAATCAGGCGTGGCAGATGGGATCACCAGCCTGACAACAAATCTAGGCGGTGGCAGTGGCGGGGTACAGCTGGCCGGTGCGCTTACCTATACCGATATTGAAAACAACACCGAAACACGTGTTGAAACCACAGACCCAAGCAATAACAACAATAATTTGACTCTGACCGCGGATGATAATCTGACCATTCGCTCACGTGCCATCACACAGACACAGAGCTTTGCATCTGGCCGGACAGATGATGAACTTAATTTCGGTGCCGCAGCGGGCATTGCTATCCAGCAGGCCGAAAACCGGAATATTGCGCGCGTCTCTGGTGCCAATGGCTCTGAATCCCAGCTTGCCGCTGATTATCTGAAAATCCAGGCTCTGACCGAAGCTTATGAAGATAATGTCTCGGATATGAACCGCTATAATGTCTATGCGGCTTCTGGTGTGGGTTCAGGGTCAGAAGACAGCGCAGGCATTGCAGGTGCAGTCGCTATCAATATTGTGAATATCAATGAAAGCAAAGCGACTGTTGGTGATGGGTCCTATCTGAATATCGATAATGACACCGATATTAAGGCCAGCAATATCACCGAGGCGAAAATCAAGGCAGATGGCTCAAAGAATGCGATTGAAGCCTCTGGCCGCTTTATGGCGACCTTGAAAAATGAGACGCCAGCTGATCAGGTCATCTCAACCAAAAAATCACGCGGCAAGCTTGGTATCGGCGCTTCTGTTGCAGTGAATGTCATCGAAAATACCGCCAATGCCATTGTCGAAGATGGCGCACGTTTCAGCAACACGCTCGATAATTTAAGCATCAGCGCACTACAGACAGGCACGACTGAATCAGAGGCCCGCTCTGCAGGTGATGGCGGGGTTGCGATTGTCCCCCTCGCAGCCGTGACGGTAGCGCGCAATAATGCGCTTGCTGAGATGCAGGATAATGACACAGCCCTCACCCTTGCCGGCAGCCTCGATATTTCGTCAGATCAAACAGTGCGCACCACCGCGGTGGGCAATGGTGTGGCCAATTCAAGCGGTCAGGATACGAAGGTCGCAGTCGGCATTTCAGCAGGTATCGCGGTATCATTTGACAGCAACACAGCCCGGCTGGCGCGCAATATTTCGGCCTCAGGTGATGTGGCAGTCGCAGCCAATACCAGCCATGATGTTCAGTCAGGTGCAGAAGCCTCATCTGAAGTAAAATCAGCAGAATTGATCGAAGATGCACCAGAGCCTGAAGAGCCAGATAATGCGTCAAATAATGATCCAGGTGCAGCTGTTGACGGCATGCTGGGCATGGGTAATGGCTTTTCAGGCAAGACGGTCAATGTGGATGTCATCAAAGATAAGATGAACACCGATACAGGCAATGTATCAGGCGGCAATACACCGCTTGGCGGCGGCGGTAATGGTTCTGATTCCAAGTCAGTTGCTATCGCTGGCGCGCTGGGTGTGTCTTATGTTGAAACCACTGCCACAGCAGAGATTGTGGCCAATACAGAAGTTACCGCTGATGATATCAGCGTGACCTCGCTCAAAAATACCGATGTGATGGCCGTCGGTGATGCCTCTACCGCTGGCAGTGATTATAATATTGGCGGCGGGCTAGGGCTCAGCATCACCACCAATGAAAACCGCGCTTCGGTGAGGAGCGGGGCTGATCTGAACAGTGATGATCTCACCGTTGAAGCGGGCATGCTCAGCCAGCTGGTCGATAATGAAACGGACATAACCAACTCTATCACTGCTTCCTCGACGTCTGGGGCTGGTACAGGTGAATTGGCAATCGCAGGTGCGCTTGGCGTCAATGTGGTCTTGTCGAATGATACAATTGCCGAGGTAGAAGCAGGGGCTGATCTGGATAATGTTTCAGGCGCAACCCGCATCGCGGCGACCGCTACCAACAGCTATGATGCAGATGCCAAAGCCACGGTCGGTAAAACCCTCGGCCTGTTTGCCGGTATTGATGCAGCCTTAAGCGGTTTGCAGGATTTCACCGTCTGGTCTGAACATCTCACCACCCAATTTACCAATTTGCTGCAATCGACAGCCAATACCGCCTTTGAAGAAAGCAGCACTGTATCATCAGATGATTCAGATGGCGGCTCAGGTGGCGGTGATGATGAAGGCGGTGTGGGTATCGGCGCTGGTATCGCACTCAATATCGTTATCCGCGATAAGGTGAGTGCTGAGATTGCTGATAATGTGTCGTTCAGCGAGTCCATGGATAATCTGAGTGTCGCTGCGACCTCAACCACCGAGATGAATAATGCGGCCTTTGCCGGGGCCAAACCAGGTGCAGGCTCAGACCCAGCTGCCAAAACATCTCTGGATGCGGCGGTATCAGTTGGTGTGTTGGTCAAAGAAGTTGAAGCACGCGTTGGTTCGGGTACATCAACGCTGAACCTCACCAATGATGCCGCGATTGCCGCAACCAGCAACACCATCTCAACCAGCACAGCCAAAGGCGAGGTGTCAGCAGATGAGACCGCGGTCGGTGCCTCTGTGGCGGTTGGTGTCGCGCTCGAAGATGTGGATGCAGGGCTTTATCGCTCTGTGACCAGCACAGCAGGCGGCCTAGATGTAACCGCAACAGGCTCATCACAGGATATTGTGCTGGCCGATGCGGTGGCAGCCGGTACAGTGCTCGATAAATACACCAATAAGCTGGGTGTTTCGAAATCAGATTTGCTGAATAAGGATTCCACCCCGGCCCAATCCAATGAAACACCTGATTCCATGAAAGCTTTGGATGGTGATTTTTCAGATGGGAACAAGGCCAGCTTTGATCTCACCGGCGACAGCACCAATGCAGATGGCATGGGCGGGGATAATAAGAAAAGCGGTTCTATCAATATCGCGGCTTCGGTGGCGGTCAGCTGGGCTGATCATGATATCGCTGCCACCATCGGAGATGGCGTTTCTATTTCCACCGCCCAGGATGTGAATGTCAAAGCGATTAATGATGTGAATTACCGGACCAGAGGCTCTGGTATCGCGGTTTTTGCTGATAATGCGATTGGTGTGGGTGTCGGTATTCTGGCCACTAGCCAGAACAGCTATGCACGGGTGGGCGCGAATTCCTCTATCACCAGCTCTTCTGGCGGGATCACAGTGTCAACGGCCACATCTGAAAATCACGGCACAGATTCAGATAACAAATCTTTCTTAGGCTATGCCTCAGCTGAAGGTATTGCTGGGGCCGGTGGCGGTGATATCGGGGTCGCAGGCTCGCTGGCGCTGGTTTATTCTGATGATGAGCAAACCAGCTCAATTGGTGCCAGCACAAGCCTGAGCGCAGATGATAATGTATCGGTTTCATCCATTGCCAAAAACAAGGTGGTGAGCCGGGCCTGGGCGATCGCACTGGCCAGTGATGCGACCTGTAAAGATCCAGGCAATTGTAACAGCAATTCCAGCAACCGGACGGCTGTTGGCGCCGGTATCGCGGTGAATGTTATTCTTGATAATAACAGTGTCAATGTTGGTGAAGGCGCCTCTATTGCCGGTGATAATGTCACCATTGAGGCACGCGATTTATCGCCAAAGGAAACAGCCTTTAACCTCGATCCAGAAGATAATGAGACCAATACATCAGATTATCTGACTGCAAATTACACCTCAGTGCTGCAGAACTCTTCTTATTATGCAGAGGGTATCGCTGGGGCAGGTGCACAAGATGGCAATGCGATTGGTGGTTCGCTGGCCTTCACGCTGTCTCTTGGCCGCACACAAGCTCAAATCGGCGAAGGGGTGAATATTGCTGCGGTAAATGATGTGTCGCTTACCGCCTATAATGAATCAGATGTTCGCCACCTGGCAGGGGCAGTTGCGCTGTCTTCTAATAAAAAGGCCGTTGGGGCCAGCTTGTCTGGCATTTATATGCGTGAAGATGTCCAGCTGTTGATAGCAAATGACGGTACCAGCGATGATAATCTGTCCAGCTCTATCCGGGCGGGCGGTGATATTAATATGCGCGCTGAAGCCAATCAGTCTACATTGACCTTTATGGCGGCAGGCGGCGTATCCACCAATGATTTAGCCCTAGCCGGTACGCTAGCTGTCAATGTGCTCGATAGCGATGTTGAAGCGATCATTAATGAAGATGCGCTGATTGAAACCACTGGTGGTGCGGTTCAATTAGAGGCAGACAGCTTTACCAAAATCCGGAATTTTGCCCTCGCGGTTGCCGGCTCTGGGGGGTCAAACTCTGTGGGTGGCTCGCTGGCGGTGAACCTGTTCCTCACTGATAAAAAAGCATTGGTGGGTGCAGCTGATAATGCAGATAATAATATCTCTGTAAATGCAGCAGGGGCAGTGAATATCGGGGTTGATACCAAGCAGAACATCACCAATGGTGTGATTTCTGCCTCTGTTTCAACAAGCTCTAACGCCATCTCAGGTGCATTGTCAGCCAATGTGATCAAAGGGGATAGCTATGCGCTAATCCAGCAGGGCGCAGATATCAATGATAATGCAACCTTAAACGCGCTCTCAGCTGCCAATAACCAGTCTGTGGATGTCCATGTCAAAGACAACACCACCCTCTTTGATTTAACAGGTACACTGGCAGCATCATCCAGCAATTCGGTGGGTGTTGCGCTGGCAGGTAATGTTATCTGGAAAGATGTGAAGGCAGGCATTAATGGCATTGTGAATGCTGATAATAATGTGATGCTGAATGCTGAAACGGTCCAGAATCTCACCGCAACTACCGTTGGTATCGCCGGCTCAACTGGCGGCTTCTCAGGGGCTGGCTCGATTTCGGTGGGTCTGATTAAATCAACCACCTTTGCAGATGTCGGCTCGTCTGCTGATATTCAGACAGACGGCTCAGTGGGTGTTCAGGCGATTGATAACACTGATATTTTCATGCTGGAACCAGCGGTCAGCTTCTCAGCAGGCGGCTCCGCACTGGCTGGTGCGGTTGGGGCGGCCGTCTTCCTGGGTAAAACCAAGGCACGGGTTCTGGGCAATGCCAATATCGAGGCCAAGGGTCAAACCGCCATGCAGGTGGCGATTGACCGCACAGATACCAACTCGCCATTGCTGGATGGTATTTTTGGTGGCGGTGATAATGAAACCCGCAACGCGCTGGGTGATTTCAACGATAATTTCACCTTTGACAATATTAAGGATCTCTTCCTGACCGAAACCCGCCGCACCGAAGAGCGCCGCGGCGTGGCGGTAACGGCCGTATCTGACCAGGATGTCATCTCGATTGCGGCCTCTGGGGCGGTCTCCTCAGATAATGCGATTGCCATCTCGCTTTCTGCAGGTGTCGGCATTAACGAAACCGAAGCCAGCATCGCTAATGGCGCGACCATCAATAATGATTTAACCGGCGCGCATGCCAATCAGGATGTCACCGTCAAAGCGATTTCGGATATGTATTGGGTCGATTTATCTGCGGCCCTTGGCATTGGTGCAGGCACTGCCGGCGTGGGTGTGGGCGCAGATATAGTGGTTCAGGTCAAAGACACCACGGCAAAGATTGATCAAGGTGCCGTGGTTAAGGCAAACCGCGATGTGCTGGTAAATGCAGATTCTAAAGATCGGATCATCAATTCAGCAGCTACCGTTGGTGTCGGCAGCACAGCTGGTGTGGCTGGCACCGCTTCTGTTGGTGTTATTATAAACAATACCGAAGCGCGCGTTGATGGGGATGTACAAGCTAACCGCAATGCCACCATTGATGCTGAATCTGATTCTGAACTAATTCAGATTGCAGGTGCGGTTGGCGGCGGCGGCACAGCGGGTATTGGCGCGTCATTTGGCATTGCCGTTGTCAATGGCACCACCCTTGCTGAAATTGGCAATACAGGTCAGGTGGATGCAGTTGAAACCACCTCTGTCACCGCAGATGCCACTGAAAATTCAGTCGCTGCTGTGTTGGCAGGCGGGATTGGCGGCACTGTGGGCGTCTCTGTTTCCGCAGGTATCAAGGTCCATGACAGTACCACCAAAGCGCTCATCAGAGGCGGGGTAAACCAGCGTTTTGATAACAGCAGCTACAGCACACAAGATGTGTTGGTGCGTGCCACAAACAGCATCACCACCATTGATGTTATTGGCGGTATTGGCGGCGGTGGTACGGTGGGTGTGGGTGTCTCACTCAATGCGCTGGTGGTTCATAATAAGGCGCAGGCTGGTATTTATGGTCTGGTTTCTGCTCGCCGCAATGTGGATGTTGAGGCGACCTCTGCCAAATCCACCAAGAATTTCACCCTTGCGGGCGCCGCTGGCGGTACCGTCTCTGTAGCGGGTAATGTGGCGGTCATTCTGGTTGGTGCTCAGGCAGATGAAGAAACCGACAGCCAGATGACAGGTGAGGGCGATAGCAACCTCGCTGATGATGCAGATGATCGTAATAATTCAGTCCGGCTGGGCAATATCATTGCAGATAACAAATCAGATGGTGATTACAGCCGCACCGGTTCAGGCTATTCAGAAGTCGCAGCCACCATTGATAACACCACTGATACCTATAACAGCAATATGTCAGCTGGCGCGCGTTTCAATAACCGCGATAACACCAGCTCTCTTAACCAGACCAAGGCCTTTATCGCCAGTAGCGCGGTCGTCAATGCCGGTGATAATCTGACCGTCCAAGCAGAAGATACCACCAACACCATCTTTACCGCAGGGGCGATTGGCGGTGCAGGTGTGGTCGGTGTTGGCGTGACGGTCGGCGTATTGTTGGTCAATAACACAGCCGAGGCTTATATCGGTGAAGGTGCACGTGCTAATGCTGGCGAGAATCTGCTGGTCAAGGCCAGAACAGCAGAAGATGTGAATTCAGGCGCGCTCTCAGCAGGTGGTGCTGGTATCACCTCTGTGCAGGGTGCGGTGATGACACAAGTCACCACCTCCAAGACACGGGCCTATATCGCTGATAATGCCACTGTAAATGCAGATGATAACAGCTCAGCTGATCAAGATGTTGCCGTCCTCGCCCAATCAGATACCTCTCTCTTGTCGGTCACAGGCTCTGGCGGCGGCGCGTTGGTCGGGGTGGGCATCACAGGTGATAGTGTGGTGCTGGATAAGGAAACCAAAGCCTATATTGGCGATGGCGCATCTGTGGCATCAGGCGGTGATATCAAGGTGGATGCCAAGGCTGAAACAGATATCATTCAAGTTGCTTTGTCTATTAATGGTGGTTTGGTCGGGGTGACAGGTTCGGCTGGTATCATCGTTGCCAAAAATGATACCCGCGCACGCATTGGTGATGAGGCAGTTATCTATGCCCGCGATTCAGTCCGTCTGGAATCGATTGATGATATCGAGGTAGACGGTATTGTGATCGCTGGTGCTGGCGGCGCAGTTGGCGTATCAGGTGCCTTTGGTATCTATGTGCTGAAATCAGTCAATAAGGCAGAAATTGGCGAAGATGCAACCATCACAGCTCTGGCACAGGGTGCAGGCCTTGATGCAGCAGATGGCACCGTGGATAATTCAAGCCTCAGCTACCGCATCGAGCAAACGCGTGATCAAGATGGGAATGAGACCACCGATAATTTCACCGTGGTCAATACAACGGTCAATCAGAACGCGACGAGCGGTGTATCGATTGCGGCAGTGACCAATGAAGATATCAACCTGGCCCCTGTGGGTCTTGGCTTTGGCGCGGTGGGCGTGGCCGGTGTGGTCTCTGTCACCACTTCAAGCTCGACCACCGAGGCGCTGGTCGGTACAGGGACCAGCATTAATGGCGATACATCAGGGGTGGATAGTGATCAGGATCTGAAGCTCTTGGCCTCTTCGAAAACCTTATTGAATAATATCGCCTCTGGCATCAGTGCCGGTGCGGCGGCAGTCAGCCTGACCTCTGATACGCAAGTCTTTAACAAGACAGTGCGTGCACGCATGTTGGGTGACAATGTCTCTGCCACCCGCAATATGTCTGTCAAAGCCATGACAGATGATACAATTTTGCAAACCACCGCTTCTCTGGCTGTTGGCGGTGAAGGGCAGGGCGGTATTGTCGGTGTCTCAGTGGTCAACAACACGCTCACCGCCGAGATTGGCGATAATGCAACGGTGCGTGTCGGCAATGATCTCGATGTGCTGACTGAAGGTGATATCCACATGATCCAGTCAGCTGGTAATGTGGCTGGCGGTGCAACCGGCGGTATTGGCGCGTCGCTTGGCGTATTGGTTGCCAAATCGACCAATACAGCGCGTATCGGATCTGGCGCGGATGTGGCGGTGCGCCGTAACCTTAATGTCCGGGCCAATGCCAACACCCAGATCAACCAGAATATCATCGGTTTCTCAGGTGGTATGGGGCTGGCCCTGACAGGGTCGATTGGCCTGAATATTCTGAAAACCAGCACCATTGCTGAAATTGGCGCAAATGCGCGGATTAACCAGCTGGATGCTTATAATGATAATGCAGCGCAGTCAGTGAGCGTTGTGGCCAATGATAATGTCACCACACAAGGCGCGGCTGGTGCTGCGGCTGTTGGCGGTGCGGCAGGTATTGGTATAGGCCTTGTTGCGACGGTATCGCGCAATACAGTGCGTGCGACGATTGGTGATGGGACCTGGCTGAATGCACAAGATGATGTGACAGTAAGCGCTGATTCATCCAAAGATTTCCATAATACCGGTATCGCCTTTGGTGGTGGTGTTGGTCTGGGCGCGGCAGGTTCAGTGGCCTTAACCCTTGTCGGTGGCTCAATGTCTGATAATGCCTCTGACACGCTGAGCAATGATAATGGCGATATGGTCGCTGATGCCGCCAGCCAGTCTGCAAAAGATCGCTCAGAATATGAGACAGATAATGATTCGGCCAACGCTAAATCTAACACCGCGGCCTACACTTCAGATGATGATGCTGAGTCAAACCAGCTGGTGATGAACCAGACAGCTGGCCTGAATGATGATATCCGGGGCAGCGGCGCAGATTCTACACGTGCTGAAATCGGCGCAAATGTCATTATGACAGCAGATGGGGATGTAACAGTCCGCGCCACTGAAACATTAGAGCTGGCACAAATCTCAGGCGGGGCCGCCATTGGCTCGGTTGGTGTTGGCGGCTTTGTAGCTGTTGCAGATTATGCAGGCTCGGTTACCGCCCGTATTGGCGATAATACCATCATTGATAATGTCACCAGCCTGGATGTGGCGGCCACTGTTCAGAGCGGTGATGATATTGTGATTGAACTGCCGAGCGATAACATCACAGTGAAGGGTGTGAACTCGACTGTGATTGGCGCCTCTGTGGGTCTGGTTGGTATTTCAGCCTCTATTGCACAGGTTAACCTGGCAGAGAATGCGCGTGCTGAACTGGGCGATAATGTATCTGTCACAACCAATACAGATACAGGGACTATGAACATCACAGCTGACCGCGATGTTGATGCTGAGGTGAATGTAGCGGCGGTGGCTGCGGGTATCGCAGCGGCTGGTGTCTCATATGCAGGGGTAAATGCCAGCGGCGGCGCAACGGTTGCCATCGGCAATGATAGTCAGCTTGGTACCAATAATTCGCGCTTTGGTAATTCTCTTATCAGGGCCCGTAATGGCTCTACCCAAAAAGCACGCGGTGTCTCGGCCGGTCTTGGCTATGCAGGGGCTGTGGTTGGGGCTGTTGTTAAGATGGATGATGCAGGCACCAGCCAGGTCGCTATCGGAGATGATACAGGTATCTATGCCAATGGCAGCTTGCAAATCGCCTCAGAAGATCGCGCCCGCAATACAAGCGAGGCCGTGGGTGTTGCTGTCGCAGCAGGCATTGGCCTGTCCATTATTTCATCTAATGTGAATGTGGATCGCAATGCCTATACAGATATTGGCGCGAACGCGACGCTGGTCGGTGATGGGCTAAGCGTATCCTCGCTGATCGGTGAATCTGGTCAGAATATGGCAAAATCAGATGTCGTTGGTGCAGGTGGCGGTCTTCTGGTCGGGGCCACAGGGTCTGAATCGCTGATTACAAATGATGCAGATACCCGTGTGCGCTTTGGCGACAATGCAACAGTCAAATCCAATCGTCGCTCAGGCAGTAATGATGTGGCAGGCGGTACGTTGGTGCTGAATGCGACCAACCTCTCCACCGCCCGAAATGAATCAAGCGCGATTGCTGTCGGTGCAGTGGCGATTGGGGCGCATGTGGTGCGCACGACCCAGTCTGGCGGTGCACGTATTGAATTTGGCCAGGATGCGACTGTTACATCCTTGCAGAATTTGACCATGACGGCCTTGTCTGATCGCGATACCCGCAATGTGGCGATTGCCGGTGCTGGTGGCTTAGCGGCAATTAACGCAGCAGAGGGCACGATCAACCACACATCCGATGCTAAAATCACCTTTGAAGATGGTACCTCGACCAGCAATGGTGCGGATATTGATGCCACAGATAACATTACGCTGACCGCACGCAATACAGACAGCTTTGATGGGTCTATCGATGCAGGGGCTGTTGCACTGGCCGGTGCAACAGGGGCCAAGCTGCGCGCCAATGGCAGCTCTGCCACTGAAATTGATTTTGGTAATTATGCGCGTATCGATGCGCATAACCTGACCGCAACCTCTGATAACAGCCTTGAAAAATCAGGTCTGGATAAGAATTTCAAATTTGATGGCGGCGGCGCGATTTCAGTCACTGTCGGTGACAGCCGGGCAACACAGGCTCAGACCAACAGGATGGATGTGGGTGAAAACAGCCTTGTGACCATGCGTGGTACAGGGGCTGCACAAGGCTCTATTAACCTCACCGCCTCCCTAGATGCGACTGCCAATGATGAAATGGTGCTCAATACAGGGGCGCTTGTGGGTGTGCCCGTTTCAGATACCGCGATCACCAGTACGGCCAGTAACGGGATTTATATTGGTGAGGATTCCTTCCTGAAGACCACCCGCGGTGATGTGAACATCACCTCTAATGTTACCTCTAATCTGGAATCAAATGCGAAAACCTCTGTCTGGGGTCTGGCCGGTATCGGGGCAACAGGTAAATCCAAAACCACTATGACCGCCAACAACACCATCGATTTCGGAGATGGCTCTACTGTGCGCGGTAATGGCCGAGTCAATATTCTGACCAATGATGATGTGACCGATCATATGTCGGTGAAGGCGATCACCAATATTTATAACAACACATTGATTGCCGGTATTTTTGGTGAAAAAGCAGATGCAACGCTCAATTATACCAACAATATCAATATCAATGATAATGCACGTATCCAATCGGCAAGTGATTTGGCCATCAAGGCCAGCGATGGTGTGCGCACGGTCAGCGGTAGAGGCTTTAAAGAATGGCTGCAATATGTGGGTATTGCTGTTATCCCGCTAACTGGCGAATTTGGGTCAGGCAGCGGCGCGGCGACCAATGACATCACATTGGATGGCCAGATTGAAACAGGCGTCTATAACCATCAATATCTGGCCTTTGGCCGGAATTTCGGCACCTTCATTCAAGATCCGGATAATGCGTCTGGCGTGACCCGCCGCGGCTTATCAAAACTGGGCAGCCAATGGGTCTATACAGACAATAATACCGTTGCACGTCTTGATGTGGATAATCTGACCAATGATACATCCATATCTGTCAAATCACATGATTTCTTGACCTGGGATTTTGATCAGGATGCCAGCTTTAGTAATGATATTCAGGCTCAGATGGATAATCTGTCAGCCGCCAAGGCAGCGACAGTGGATGCCAATGCCGCAACCTTGCTGTCAAACCGTATTGCTGGCCTAGATAATCAAACCACCTATTATCAGGCTCAAGATGATGGCTGTGAGACTGTTCAATGTCTGATTAATCAGGCGCAGGATGAAATCGACCGCCTGACAGGCCTTATTAATGATAACACCACCCCAGCTGGTGATATTCCGGGCCTTGAATCGCAGCGTACAGATGCGCAAAATGCAAAGGCGACCTTTGAAGATCCAGATTATGAATTTGTACCGCCGCCTGATTACACCCAGATTCTGGCAGATATCGCGTCTGAGAAAAGCACTCTTCAGGCAGAATTAGACGCCTTAAGTGATGATGGTGATGCAACTGTTGTCTCTCAGGTAGATGCTGAAATCGCCTTCCTTGAAGCCATGCGCAACCAGATGAATACAGGTCAGGTTGATGTGATTGATGTTGGCGATATCTGGGCCACATCAGGTAATGTGATTTTGCAGGCAGATACGCTCAAAGGCGCATCGACCGGTAATATCGAATCTAAAAATGAAGTGTCGGTCACAATCCGCAACAACTCATCTAGCCCGCTGCGTGTCGGCAATATCGAGATTCCAAACTCGCCAGCAGGCCAGATTGTCTATAATACCCAGCTGGTTGAAAATTCTGCTGATATCGTGCGCTATAATAAGGATAAGAGCGCGAGCGTTGGCTTTGGTATGACCTCTGATTCATCAGATATGGTCTCCACCATCACCATCTCATCTGAATTTGATCCTAATGTCTCGGCCTATAATCCAGGCGGTGTGGATATCAAAGCTCCTGAGCTGATCTTAGCTGGTACGCTGGAAAACCGGCGCGGTGCGGTAAAGATTGATAATCTGCATGGCTCTATCTTTAACAATGCCAGCATTATCGCAAGCGAGGTATCCCTGACCTCAGGCGGCGCATTCTTTGTCAATGATAAGACCCCTGGCATTTATAATATCGGCCCGCATCCATCTACCGCGGGCGGCTTCCTTAATACGGCCTCAAATGCGCGTATTGATGGCATTGGCTCTGCCACAGATAATGATGTGGGCGGCTGTATTGGCAATGAGGTTTATCTCGACGTCAATAACAATGTCAGCTGTAATCAGGCGACCGCCAACCAGCAGTCCGAGAGCTCTTATTCTATCGCTGGTGATGTGGTCTATATCATGGCCAATACGGTCAATGTGAATGGCCTTATCCAGTCTGGTATCGCTGATAAATCGATCACCATCGGTTCTAGCTATGATGCCTTTACCAATAATAACGGTGTTGATACCTATGCGTTGGAATTAGATAATATTTCCATGACTGGCAGCGGCAATAACCGCGAAGGTGTGGATGGTGTCTATGCCTATTATGATGCGGGTGATGATGTTGTCGAAGTCTCTGGCCTGGAGGCCAAAGGCGGCGAAGTCACCATTGTGGGTAAGGTGATATCCACCGGCAAAGGCCAGATCAATGTGCTGGATGGCTATGGCACCTTTAACATCACCAACAACTCATCTAAGACATTGCGTCTCGCCGGCATTAAAAATACCGAGGTAGAGGGCAAGGTAACCTTTGTTGATAATACCTATGATGATGGGTCTGCGAATGCGATGCCGCGGATCACCCAATATACCCGTATTGGTGATGATATCCGGGTCTTTAATAATGACGGCACAGGCCTGTCTGTCCCAACCGCATCGGTGAGCGGTCTGGATAATACCTCTGGGCGGATCACCACCTACACCCCGCGTGATGGCATGCGCTATTACTGGATTGAGGGCGAGCAGGTCACGCTGAACCGTAAGTTTGAAACCGCCCGCCATACCCGCAAAACACCAGGGGTAACATGGGTGAACTCATCTGATTTCCGCCCACCTTCCTCTGATTTTGAAGGGGCGACCATTCCGACCTCAAAACTGCCAAGTGCTGATTTTGCAGCTCGCCAGCCTAGCGTGTCTGATGATTATCGCTTCCGTCTGGTCGACACCACCCAGCAGGTTTATTCAAACACTTATGAAAAGCCAGGCTCACGCAATTGCCGCAATTATCTGTTTGTTGAGGTCTGTGATTTCACGGTTGTGACCGACACCATCGATAATGGCAGCTTGTTCTATATTCAGGATGTCGCTGCTGACCGACCGATTAATGTGAAGTTTATCGGTTCTGATCGCGGCACGATTAATGTGACCTCAGTGGGGAATGTTGAATTATCAAATCTGGATGCTAAAGGCTCAAATGTCAGCATCACCAGCTCTGGCGGGAATATTGTGAATGCCACATCAACAGTGACCATCAGTGCCGATAATATCAGCTTTGATGCTGATGGTTCTGTGGGTCTGGCCTCTGCCCCGATCACGCTGATCCAAGATAATATGTCGAAAATCAATATCGATTCAGGCAATGGCGTTTATATGGAAACCGAAGTTGGCAATTTGGATATTGAAAGGCTGGTCAATACAGGCGGCAATATCATCTTGTCAGCTGGTCAGGATTTGACACTCAACACAGGCACAAATGCGCTGGTCGGTGATAATATCAGCCTGACAGCTAATTTCGGTGCAGTGGCGGATCAGAGCGGCAATGCTATTCGCACCAATCTGCTCGACAATACATCTGGCGCGCTGTCTGTCTATTCACGCAAAGGCAATGTTGCGCTGGTGGAAACCTCAGGTGATTTAAGGGTTGGCCAGATTAACATCAATGGCAATCTGGATATCAATGTGCCAAGCGGCGATCTGCTGGATGGGAACACCGAGCAGGTAGATGATACCCAGACACAAACAGCCCTGCTGTCGCTCTGGACCGATTTAGGTCTGCTTGGGGCTGAGGCGGAAACCAAAAAGCAGAATCAGATTTCCAAATATGAAGATTCTATGACCCAGCTTTATGTGGATTACTGGAACCTGCGTAATGTGGAAGCTTCAGGCGGCTCTTATACAGCTGACCCGTATGATCCGAACTTCTCTTATGATGCGAGTGCAGATGAAGAGGCGATGCTGAATAATGATGCTGGTCGTATCGCCAATTATGAAGCTGAAAAGCAGGCACGCTACCAGCTTGGTCATGAGAAATTCGGCACCACAAGCTATTCATCCAGCTATGCCTATAGCGCCTCAGATGATGAGATTGATGAATTTTCAGCTGGCTATGCTTGGAACGAAGATTATCTGGAAGCCCCGCTGCCAAGCGAATCTTTCAAAGAAATCACCGATACCACTGCCTTTATTGAAGCGCCAAATATTCTAGCGGATAACATCACCCTGACAGTATCCTCAGGCAATATCGGCACCTTCTCAGACGTGGATAATTTCACACTGCAGGCCATTTCAGAAGGCACGCTGGATAATGCCAGCAAGATCAAGCTGGCGGCGGCTGAATCAGATGATGTCGATCATGATCCGTTGACTGATATCATCACCCTAACTCAGCGTGAAGATTTAGACATTGAAACGCTGTTTGAAAATTCAGTGGTGACCATCAATGCACCATCAGGCTATGGCTTCTTAGGTGGTGAAAGTGATTTGAACATTGATACATTGGCTGTTGCCGGTGAAGTCCGCCTGAAAGTAAATGGCGATATTTTAAATGTCCGTACTGACAACAACACGGTATTGTCTGCGACAGATGCAGTGATCGAATCAGGCGCTGGCCAGGTGGGCGCAGAGGATAAGCCGTTCATCATCTCGCTGGCAGATGGCTATAAGCTGACTGCACGTGGTGCAAATGGCATCTGGATCACAGAAGAATCAGGCGATATTAATGTCAGCCAGATCTATTCACCTGAGGTGATTGAGCTGACAAGCCCTGGCCGTATTTTGGACGCCCAAGAAGATTCCATCATGGATATTAAGGGTGATAATGTGACCTTGCGCGCGGTGGGTTCTATCGGTGCACAGCCTGGTTCAAGTGATAATATCTCAGTCAAAAAGGGCAAGGCACTGGATGTCGCCTCTGTCAATTATGACAATTCCAGCTTTGTCGTGCTTTCAGATACAGATGGGGCATGGCTCTATGGCCCGCTTGGCCAGTCTCTGCGGATGACTGGGGCAGATGTGGATGGCCTATTGGATGTCGCAGTGGGCTCTAATCTGAAAGCCAGTGGCAGCTTTGAGACCAATGGCAATGATGTGATCTTCCGCTCTTATGAGAGCTTGCAGCTTGACGGCGATGGCGGGGTCGATACCAATGGCGCACTGCTCAATCTGCTTTCTGGCCAGAATATGTCTCTGGCAGGTGAAATCACCACAGGCGGTGGCAATATCTATGCCCGTGCGACAGATAATATGACCATTCTGGCCGGTGCAGATATCCGCACAGAAAATGGTAATCTGACCATTGATATGAATAATCTGTTAAATCAGAATGTGAGTGTCGAAGACACCGCGGTGGTGAATGTCGGCACCGGTATCACCTATATTAATGCCAGCGGGACCGTGACCCTGACCGGCCTGACCAGCAGCAATGATAATGACTGTCTGCCAAACCAGCAGGGCTGTTCGGTGATGGTGCTGGCGAACCGGATTCAGGATGGCGGCAATACAAACCCAGATATCACGATGAACAGCAATGGTGATATCCGCCTCAACATGCATGAATATGCCAATCTGACCAAGATTGATTATAATGGTAGCGAGCCGCTGAATATCTATTTGCAAGGCAAGAATGAAATGGCCCGTGCGGTCGGATCGATGCTAGGTATTGATGCAGAGGCAGGCATTAATGTGCAGCGCCTGATCGCCAATAGCGCTGCATTTGACGCGCCGCTTACCGATAGCTTTAATATTATTCAGGGCCGCATCCGTGATAATGCCTATATTTCAGCCGGGGAATTTGATGCCCGTGTTGGACGCCTTGATTCCAACAGCCTAACCCCAGATGCCTGGCTGCTCTCTCAAAATGATGCAGGCTATTTCTCAAATGGTGCATTGCTGACCGGCGAGCGTGAAGAAGATTATCGCTGTACAGGCGCGCCGAGCTATATCACCAATGCAGGTGCGGTTTTGGATTTCAACCTGACCTATTCAAACCCATCAATTGATTGTTCAGGTGTCCTGACTTATTACCGCTTGCCTTATGTGCTAACCAATTTTGTCGAAACATCTGAACAGATTCTGGATAACCAGCTCTCAAATATCCTGCGCAATTCACGGCAGCGTGTCCGGCTCAATGCCCAGCAGTCGCCGAGCTCAGATCTGGAGCTGATTGTTGAATCAGGCAATCAGGCGACACAGGCATTGATGATTGACCGCAACCGTCCAACTGTTGATACAGCAGCCGTGCCGGCCGATAATATTGTCTCTGGTTTCCGCCTGCGCGAGACCAATATCTTTGGCGGTATTGGGGTGAATGAAGGTGAATTTGTCCTGCCAACATTGCTGGGACTGGCTCCTGCTGAGACGCCGATAGCACCGCTACCAAATCAGGAAGCAGAAGGTGATCAGGCCCCTGATACTCAGCAAGAAGCAGAGGCAGATAGTGCTGCACCTGTGGCCGCTAATGATAATGCTGACGATGAGAATACTGAAGAAGAGGCGAATAACGCCGATGAAAACACGCTGGAGCCGCTGGCCGGTGAAGCGGTTGAAATCGGACCTGTCTCTTTGCTGACGGCTAACTAAACGGGTTCAAGTGAAGCAACCGCGTTAAAGAGCCTGACCGCGCACCGTGTCTTCCAACAGCCTGACCACCTGATCAATATCCCGCATTTCTGGATAGATTTGACGTGCCTGTTGGTAGGCCCGCAGCGCAGCTTCTGGATTGCCAAGATGTAATTCGACCATCCCAAGCCCCGCCAGCGCCCCGAAATGGCGCGGCTCTAATTCGAGTGTTTTGGCGATATCTTGTTTTGACTGGTAGAACCGGCCAAGCTGAAAATTCACCGTGGCACGTTTGTTCCAGGCCTCTGCGAAATCTGGCACATCATTCACAAGATTTGAGAAGACAGATTCGGCAGGTCCCAATAAACCTTGTTCCATCAATTTGGTGCCAAGCTCAAGCTGCGTTGAGATGCGTTCATCTTCATGTTTGGCCCAGATTTGCCAGATTTCTGCGGCAATGGCCTGTGCTTTATCCGGGTCCTCGCTCTGGATGAGCTGGTCAAAAAATTCAGGCAGCTTGGGATCGCGCTGATCGGCCTGAACTGGCTGGCAGGCAAAAATCAAGGCACCAGCCATCAGGGCCATGCGCCATGGCATAGCCTTAAGTTGCTGTATCTGACTGGTTTTCATTCTGGACTTTTGGCCTATCATACCCATATAGGATGGGGCAAAAGGATGGGCTGACAAGTGTTTGTACCTTTTGGCTTTGTGATCACGGGTTATGTTGTCTGAATAGTAAGGTGGATTGTTATGTCTGTTTCTGAGTTATCTGGTGCGCCGCAGGCCGCTCGTCGCCTGCAAAAAATCGTTAATGGCATGCCCACATCTGATGGTGGCGGTGTCTCGCTTTTGCGGGTGATTGGCACGCCTATGTTGGATTTCATCGACCCGTTTTTGATGCTTGATGAATTTAAAAACACAGACCCGGATGCCTATGTAGCTGGTTTTCCAGATCACCCGCATCGTGGTTTTGAAACCGTTAGCTATATGAAAAAGGGCCGTATGCGCCATCGCGACTCTGTCGGGAATGAAGGGGTTATTCATGATGGCGGGGTGCAGTGGATGACCGCTGGGCGCGGTGTTATCCATTCTGAAATGCCAGAACAGAATGAAGGCATGCTTTGGGGCTATCAGCTCTGGGTGAATTTGCCGGCATCTCAAAAGATGGTCGAGCCAAGCTATCAGGATATTCAGTCAGACGGCATTCCAGAGATAACCGCAAATGGGCTGAGCGTGCGTATCATGGCTGGCCAATACGCACCATCCGAAGGCCCGGTGATTGATGGGGCGTCGCAAACCCGCTGGCCTGTTTCCTATATGGATGTGATGGCAGAACCGAATAAAGCGTTCACCCACCGCGCAGCGGATGGCCATAACGCGCTGATTTTCGTTTATGAGGGCTGCCTTGAAATTGATGGCCAGCGCATCGATGCCCATCAATTGGCTGTGCTGGGCCAAAATGGTGTTGTATCTGCGATGGCTGGAGAAGAAGGGGCCGGATTTTTGTTGATGACTGGCCAGCCTATCGGCGAGCCGGTGGCTAAAATGGGTCCTTTTGTGATGAATACACAAGATGAGCTCAGACAGGCAGTGATGGATTTCAGAGCTGGTCGCTTTGCCTGAGGCCACAAGGCTGTATCAGGAGCTCACCGGCCTCAGATATAATATTCACAAAAACTTATGAATAATGATATCCTGAAGAGGTAATGTCCTTATCCAAAAGGTGAGCCATCAGGATATGCGTATCATCGCACCTACCGCTTTGTTCATGACAGGTCAGCCTGACAGGTTTTCAGCTTTTCAGGCTGAAGCCGGTTTATTTAGCGCAGCCCGACATAGATCTGCGCAGGCGGCGAGGTGGCTGTGTTAAAAGAGGTTACCTCCAGCCTGCTGGCTAAATTTCTGATTTTCTGCCTGGTTCTGTCGATTTTATCGAGTGGCATTTTTATTGCCATTTCCTATTCTGTGCGCGATCGCCAGATGTCTGAGGAAATCAGCAATTCCATCAATAATTTTGCGCATATTCAAGGCCAGCTTATTCGTCAGGCTGAGCGCGGCCAGAACTGGCAGCTGATGCACCAGTTGCTCCGCGGTTTTCTGGCCTTTAATTATGTGGCTTGTACCGATTACCGTGATGAAAAACAACGCGCTTTAATCACTTGGCCGCCAGAGGGATGTGCCGGCTTTCAAGGGTTGAGTGAAGAAATTATTGTGCGCGTATCTGATACGCCTGAACGCAATTTGAAAATCGGGCTGAATAGTGGCTATGCGCGCAAAGTACTACAGCGTGAAACCTTTTATTTGGGTGGCTTATCCTGGCTGTTGCTGGCCGGTGTGCTGGTCCTTATCATTGTGTATTTTCGGCATCTTGTGATGCGTCCGTTGCAGGCCTTGGTGCAAGCAATGATAAATGCCAGGCCTGATAATCTGCGCGACGCCCCAGTTTATGCAAAAGATGAAATAGGCAAGGTCGCCCAGACTTATAATCGCCAGGTTGCGGCCTTTAAAATTTATATTCGCAGGCTGACCAAATCACAGGCCTTACTCACAGAATCAGAAAAACGTTTTCGTGATATGGCTGAGATATCAGGCGACTGGTTCTTTGAAATGGATTCAGATTTGCGTCTTAGTTTCATCTCCAACCGCTTTTTTGAATTGCTGGATATCGAACGCGATCAGGTGATTGGTAAACGCCGTGATGAACTCAGCCAAAATCAGCAGAATAGTGAGATCTGGACAGCACATCTTGATGATTTGGCCAATCACCGGCCTTTCAGACATTTTGAATATCCTTTCCGGCTGAATGAAAAAGATACGCGCATCCTCTCGATAAGCGGGCGCCCAGTATTTGGTGAAGATGGCCGCTTCACTGGCTATCGCGGGGTCGGCAGTGATGTGACAGAGCTGCATGAAAAAGAACAGATGCTGGCAGAAGCAAACCGCAATTTTGGCGAGTCTGTGACCTATGCATCCTCTATCCAGCGCGGCCTTTTGCCTGACAAGGCCCAGCTTGACGGGATTTTGGGGCAATCTGTTACCATCTGGCAGCCTGTGGATTTGGTCGGCGGCGATTTCTATTGGGTGGGCCAGATTTCAGGTGTGCAATATTTGGTCTTTTTTGATTGTACTGGCCATGGGGTGCCAGGTGCCTTTATGACCTTGATCACCACCTCAGTGATTGAACAAATTGCCAGCTCTGTGCCGATTGCGCCATCTGCTCCGCAAATGTTGCAACGCATCCATGATGGAGTCTGTAAAGCCTTGGCCTTGAAACCAGGGGATAAGGGGCATGATGGGCTGGATTGTGCGGTGATTCGGATGAACAGATCGGAAGATTCGCTGTCCTTTGCCGGCGCGTCCATTGATTTGTTTGAAGTGCCAGATGGTGGTGCTGTCATCCGCCATCGCGGCAGCCGCAAAACCCTTGGCTATGAGATTAAGGATGCGCCGCTGGATATTCCAGAAACTCGCCTGACCATGGGCAGTGCCAGTTTTGTCTTGAGTACAGACGGGCTGATGACACAAGTTGGTCAGGAAACCAAACGTGTCATGGGTACACGCCGTTTTGTTGAAATCTTAGAAACAGCAGAGAGTAATGCACCAGGCAAGCTGGCTCGCGGCATTGCACGTGGTCTAAAAAATTGGCAAGGCACTGAGACGCGCCGCGATGATGTAACCATCATCTGTTTCAAACCAAATAGCTGATCAGTCCTATTTTATTCTTCAATGTCGATGGCGGTGCGCACTGTGGTTGACCAGACATCTGTCTTGGGGCTGAATTTGCGCGGGACAGCCGCCGCCCCTTCCATAGAGGCTTGCACCCATTCCATGGCATCTTCATCTGGATATTCCCAGATTTCAAAGATGATGAGCGGATTATCATCACATTGATACAGCCGATATTTGACATCCACCGCTGTCAGGCGTTCTGAAATCAGGCCAACCGCATTGATAAATTCTTGTGCATCAATTTGGCTGGTAAATTCACGTTTATAGATGCGTGCAATATTGGATTTCATCTGCTTTGCTCTTGATCTCTTTTAGGGCTTATCTTGGTCTTGTGATTTCAACTGCATAAGAAGGGTTTCAAGCTCGGTGATAACAGCGTTTTTATCGGTCATCTCACCTTCATTATAATGCAGGCTAAAACCCTCTTGGGCATAAGAGATCACCGCAGGCGTGCTTTCTTTGTCTTTATGCAAGCCGGCCACCTCAAACAGCTTTGAGGCAAAATGCTGGCCTTTTAAAATGGTCTCACCTTTGGCATGCCAGTCAAAATCAGATTTCACCTGTTGATAACAACTCTCAGACACCAGCACCTTATCTGCATGGCATAAATCTTGAATGCGGGCTGCTTCATTCATGGTATTGCCGAGCGCGGTATAATGCAGGCGTGTCTCAGAGCCAAAATTACCCACATTACAAAAGCCGGTTGCCAGCCCCATACGCACATGTACTGGCAGAGTGAGACCTTGTGATTGCCAGCTTGCGCGCAGCTGGTTTAAGCGTTCTTGCATTTCAAGCGCCATCAAGACAGCATTTTTGGCATCTTGGTGCACAGTCTGGCTGGTTGGGGCACCAAAAAAAATGACCACCGCATCGCCGATAAATTGGTCCAGCGTCCCGCCCCATTTATCGCAAATGAGCGCCATTTCGGTGAAATATTCTGTCATCAAATGGGCGAGTTTTTCAGGTGCTAGCCTCTCTGTAATTTCTGTAAAGCCTACAATATCTGAGAAAAAAACGGTAATTTCCCGGCGTTCAGTAGAGGCCAGCTGCTCAGCCCCGCTGCTCATCAGCTCGTCTACAACTGTTTTAGGTACAAAACGCGAGAGATTGCGTGTGAGCGCTGATAGCGCCTCATTTGCATCGGTCAGACGTGCTTCATTGGCATCAGATAATTTAACAAGCCTATCAATCTGGCGCTTTTGCTTGGCATAAGCTTTCGCCATCTGCGTTAAGCCTGTGCGCAACTCTTCTGAGTCATGGTCAGGAGCCAAATCTTGGTCTTGCCCACTCGTTTGTTCTGCCAGAAGCTGGTCAATCTGTGCCGAAAGCGGGTCTGTCGGAAGCTCACGCGTCATCTGTTAAATCAAGCAGGTTAACAGTCAATTTGCTGACATCTGAGGCAATATCTTCGGCAAATTCACGGGTGATATCATCATCGGGGTCAACATGCCAATCCACCGTAATATCACTACCTGTCTCACATTGCGCATCCAGCATATCCAGCAATTCCATCAAGGCACGGGCAGAGCTGGAATTAAAATAAGTCAGCTTGAGCTCGGCACGTAGGCTGTTATGCCCTTCTTCAAAATGCGCTTGGAGCGTGCTTTTCAAATTGGTGTAAAAGCGTGTCACATCTTCTGGGTAGGATTCGCCAGCAATCACCAGAACAGCGTCGGTACTGGTGAATGTAACCGCCGGTGTCCGGCTTGTGGGATCCAAATGTAATTCTGCCATGTGTTATCCCTAAACAGTCGCTTTAATCATGAAAAAATAAAGCCCATCATCTGCCTTTTGGGTGTCAAAAGTCAGAGGAAGGCTAGATCGACGCGCAATCTCAATCAGGCCAAGACTGGCCCCTTTTGAGCTGTCATCTGGTGGTTGACGCAATTTCTCGCGATAGAGTTTGCGTAAATCCTCAGGTGTCTGCTCTTGCAGAAATTCCATGCGTTCACGCAAAGTTGTTGCCTCTTCAGCGGTCACAAAATTGCCAGCCAGCACATCCATCTTGCCGTCATTATCAGCCACCATCACAATACCAAATGAAGGTTTTTCATCTTCACCAATATCAGGTTGAGGCCCGCTCACCCCATAGCGGATGATATTTTGCATCAATTCCACAAAAATGGAGAAGACATTTCGGATTTGGGCAGCGTCTTGTGTGTGATCGACAAGGCGTTCGCGCAAGGTTTCTCCAACAGCCTGCAGGATGTTCTCAGACACATAGCCGCTATAGCTCAAAACAAATTCATCTTTGAGCAATAGCTGGCTGAATTTAAAAAACCTGTCGAATTCCATCATGGGTCGAGTGTGGGCCAATTAATTAAACATTACTAATAAAAAATAAACCGAAGTAATGCGGATGGCCAGATATAAAGTGAGATAAGTGGTTGCGGCTTGTTTTATGCTGTCTGGATACAGGTCACATATCTTAGGCCAGATATGTTCAGCGTTATAGGCGCCTGCGCGTCTCAATTATGCTGATCAGGACTGTACCCAAGGCAGTTGATGGAACCGCCAGCCTTCACACGCACTTCTATGGCCATGTGCATCTGGCTGGCCTTCAAAGCCGCCTGTAATATTGGCCAGATTGGTATATCCAGCAGCACTTAAGGCCTGACAGGCTGCCGCTGAACGTCCACCGACGCGGCAAATGATATGAATAGGGGTGTCTTTGGGCAGAATAGCGCTGATTTGTTCCACAAAATGCGGGTTTGGCTGGCCATCTAATGATTGCCATTCAACCGTGATAAGCCTTTTGCCAATGCCAGAGAGATCAGGCACACCAATCAAATTCCATTCCACAGCCGCACGACAGTCAATCAGCACCTGATTTGGGTCATTTTTCAGGGCTTCCCAGCTTTCAACAGGGGTTATATCAGCAAACATGGGCGTTCTACCTTCTATTTTCATGATACGCGCGGCTGGCCATTTCAAAGATGGCATATACAACGAAACTAGCATTTTTTCAGTCTTTTGCCCAGATGCTATGGCGCGGTTCAGTGGATAGACAACAGCTCGAACGCACACGCTTATTGTCAAAGGCTTTTCAGATAGGCTATCACAATCGAAGCATTTGCTTTTTTACCGCACCAGACAGGAAATATATGATGTTCAAAGCTCTTATTGTAAACCAAGCTGAAGATGGCACGATTTCAACCAGCCTTGAGGAAAAAACGCTCGATTTTCTGCCTGCCGAAGGCGAGGTGCTGGTTGAGGTCCATTATTCAGATGTGAATTATAAGGACGGGATGTGCCTGACAGGTGCAGGACGTCTGGTGCGCGAATATCCGCATATTGCCGGTATTGATTTTGCTGGCATCGTGCTGGAATCAGCTGATGATCGCTACAAGCCTGGTGATGCGGTCATTGCCACAGGTTGGCGTATGGGCGAGGTGTGGTTTGGTGGCTATGCCCAGCGTGCACGGGTGAAAGCAGACTGGCTGGTCCCGCTGCCTGCTGGCATGACAGCGCGTCAGGCGATGGCAATCGGCACAGCAGGATTGAGCGCGATGCTGGCGGTGTTGATGCTCGAAGATAACGGGCTGAGCGCCGATCAAGGCGATGTGCTGGTCACTGGCGCAACAGGCGGTGTTGGTTCAGTGGCGGTGGCGGTGCTGGCCAATCGCGGCTATCAGGTAGCGGCGGTGACAGGCGATCCGGCAAAATCAGAAGCTTATCTCACGCGTCTTGGTGCCTCTAAACTGGTCCCGCGCTCTGATCTGAACGAGCTGGTCAAACGGCCGTTGGAATCAGAGCTCTGGGCAGGCTGTGTGGATGCGGTGGGCGGCGAGATGCTGGCCCGTATTCTGGGTCAGTTGAAAAACCGGGCGATGGCCGCGGCGGTGGGCAATGCAGGGGGTGTGGCCCTGCCCACCAATGTTATTCCTTTCCTGCTGCGCGGGATCATTCTGGCCGGTGTTGATTCAGCCAGCGCGCCAACCCCTGATCGGATTCGTGCCTGGGAAGCGTTGGCACAATCCCTGCCAGCAGATTTGCTCGAAGAAATGACCAGTGAAATCAGCCTGGCTGACGTACCGGAGGCCGCACAGGCGATTTTAAAAGGCGAAACACGCGGGCGCATTGTGGTCAATCTGATGGACAGCTAATCGCTGCCATTAACCGGTATATCCAAGCGGCTGACTTTTCCAAATCGTGGAAAGTGTGCCAGCGACTGGGCCTCAGGCGACATGGCTGAGGCCTTTCGTCGTTCTAGGGACAAGAGTGTCGTTTGTGTGGCTTGCCAAGCTGATATCGCCGCGCCATGTTTTTTGTAACATATAAAAACGAGCGGATGATGGCGTTTTGTTGACGATGCTCTTTATCCAGCACGATCTTTAGGGAGCAGAAAATGGATTCACTCATTGTTGGTTCAAACCGCAAAATTGACCCGTCTCGCCGCAAGCATCTAGATGGGCTGTTAAAGCCGGATAACACCCCAGATGATAATGACCGGGTGGAAATCGGCCCGACACAGCTGGCTTTTGATGAATGGGCAGCCGCTGGTCTGACCGCTCCTGATATGCCGGCTTTGCGGGAATACCGTCTCTCGCGCCTGCAAGATCAGATCAAAAAGCATGATGTGGCTGGCCTGCTGCTGTTTGACCCGCTCAATATCCGCTATGCCACCGATACCACCAATATGCAGCTTTGGACCGCGCATAATGCCGCGCGTGCTTGTTTTGTGCCAGCTGAAGGCAAGGTTATCCTCTGGGATTTCCATAATTGTGAGCATCTCTCGGCGCATCTCCCGCTGGTGGGCGAGCTGCGTGGTGGTGCCAGCTTCTTCTATTTTGAAACAGGCGATCAGACTGAGAAACATGCCCAGCATTTCGCCGATACCATGCTTGAGATCATGCAAAAATATGCTGGTAGCAACAAGCGTCTCGCCGTGGATAAGATGGAAAATGCCGGCTATGCGGCGCTGGTTCAGCGCGGCGTTGAGGTGCTGGACGGGCAGGTGCTTACCGAACATGCCCGCTCTATTAAAAATGCGAATGAGATCAATGCCATGCGCTGTGCTATCCATGCTTGTGAGATGGCGGTGGATGAAATGCGCGCCGCGATGGTCCCGGGCGTGACCGAAAATGATATCTGGGCGGCGTTGCATGCTGGCAATATCAAGCGTGGCGGTGAGTGGATTGAAACCCGTATTCTGGCCTCTGGCCCGCGCACCAACCCTTGGTTCCAGGAATGTGGCCCGCGGGTTATCGAAGCAGGTGATATGCTGGCCTTTGATACTGATCTGGTCTCTACCTATGGCTATTGCTGTGATATTTCACGCAGCTGGATTGTCGGTGATGTCACCCCAACAGCAGAACAGAAAACCCTCTATCAAATCGCTTATGAACATGTGATGACCAATATGGAGCTGATCAAGCCGGGGATGAGCTTTAATGAGGTGACCGAAAAAGCCCACCGCCTGCCTGAAGCCTATCGTGCGTTGCGTTATGGCGTGCTGGCCCATGGTATTGGTCTGTGTGATGAATATCCATCTATCCGCTATCCAGAGGATGTGGCCGAACATGGCTATGGCGGCGCGGTTGAAGTGGGCATGACCTTATGTGTCGAAGCCTATATCGGCGCGGTTGGCGGCAGGGAAGGCGTCAAGCTCGAAGAACAGGTATTGGTTACAGAAAATGGCTGTGTGCCACTCTCTACCTATCCTTATGAAGCTGATTTGCTGGCCAGCTGATCAGCGCTCAAAAGACCGTTAAAAAGAAAAGCCGGATATCACATCCGGCTTTTTTTGGGTGCGGAGGTAAAAAAGCTCTATCCGCTTATATCCAGCACTTTTTTGAGTTCACGCTGTATCTTTTTTTCCCTGTTTTCAATGAAAGATAAAAAATCTTTAAACGCTAAAGACTGGTCAGAGTCTATGTAATGGCTTTCAAAAAACTTATGCCTTTTGTCTTCTTCGGGATAGCGCTCATTAACCCAATCTTCAAAAGCCTTCTTATTTTTCTCCTGATTGGTTGTACTGGACAAGAGCATCAAATTTGCAAGGCTGTCTCCCTTTTCTTGAAACGTCTTAATATCCTCGGCTGACAGTCCAAGTTTTTTGAGTTTGCTCACAGTGAATGCTGATTTCGGATGAATATGATCCTGATGAAATAATTGACTGTAATTTAAATCAGGATAGAGAAGCGTCAGGACTGAAAAGGCTTCTTGGCCATATTTTCGTTTAAGAAGACCCTCAATATTCTCTTCAGAAAAGTGGATTGAACGGCGCTCACCTTTATAGGCTGAGATTATCTGCTCCAATGGGTAGTCGCCTGTGGACTCATTGATGATGTTGCGCATTTTTGGGTAGACCGAATCTGGATTGCCGCCAAAAACACCGTTCACCAATACTCTTGCTAGCCAGTTTTTGATATGCTTTCTGGATTGCTCATGTCTTGCTGCCTCTAGAATTTTCTCACCCATTTCGCGTTTATGGATAAAATAGGCTATGGGGATAACGGCATTATTGGATGTAAGATTCTGAGCCGTGTAACCAAAGTACGAAACAAGCTTCACAGCATTCTCGATTGAATCACTAATATCAGACCATTTGGATTCTATCTTTTCGATATTTTTTTTGCTGAAATTTTGAATATTGAATTTCACATTCAGGTCACTCAAAACCAGACAGCTTTTAAGCACGAAATCCTTATCGAAAGAAAACTTTCCACCAACATTATTAAGATTATCTACAAATGTATGGATGAGTTCTCGTGCATTTTCGCCGTTCCATTGTGCAGTTGCCATAGACAGCAATAAATCCGAGTGAGAAAGAGGTGTGCCACCGCTATTTGTCCGCACGAAAATTTGAAGGACTTCATCCAAAGACTTCTCTTTGACCGCAAAATAGCTAATGGGTTTTTTGTCATGAATCAGATTGGAAAAATCGGTGAGAGTGTTTTGTGCTTTACTTTCATCCTCTTTTGAATATTTTTGGTTTTCCATCATATTTCTGGCTGTTTCTGACGCAGTGCCAGATGTCTTAATTTCCAGTATTTCCATACATTCAAACCATAAAGCAGAAGCGTTATTTGACACATCTTCTGGCTTCATAAATTTGAAATCATATTTGAATTCACTGTCAACTGGGTCGCCGATCAGATTGAGGTAGAGTTTCCGTTCTGGATAATTTTCCTTGAATTTCTTCCAAGCCCCTTTGGTACGACTTGCATATGTACCGCGAAGTGCAATGGAGAGCGCTGTGAGGCGTTGCTGGCCATCAAGAACAGCAATTGGTTTATTTATAACCCATAAATCGGCATCTTGATTGTGAGGCTCTTTCTCGCTGTATTTCTTATGGAACCGGTAGAATTCAAATTCTTTCTTATCATCTTCTGAAATATTCCAGAAAAGAAACACACCCGTTGGGTATCCTTGCATAAGTGAGTCGAGAAAGCTTTCAATCTGCTCCGTTTTCCATACAAACTCTCTTTGAATGGCAGGTAAAACTAATTCGTTCTTACCAATTAAATCCAGAAGCTCAGCGATTGTTTTGTCGGTATTATAAGACATTGCACCCTCCTTCAGGCGGCTTGTTCAGGCCAGGGGCGGGGGTACGGTCATGAGGGTGCGGCTGGCCGAAAAATCCTGCGTTAAGACAGGTCACAAAGGCAGGCAGAGGTCACAGACTGGCGAGATTAAGCTTTTGCGTCAAGCAGATATAGATAAAGAGGGTGACCGCCTCACAAAAGAGGCTGGGCAGCATAATAAAACTACCGCACCAGGAAAACTACCGCATCAGGAAAACCACCCAATCAGGAAAACCACCACATCAGGCGGCGGTTTTATCGGTTCTATCTCTTTTTCACAGAGCCGATATGCGGCATGTTGCGGCCTTGCTGGGCATAATCAATGCCATAGCCAATGACAAATTCATCTGGAATATCAAAGCCGATCCAGCCCACATCTACCTCAGCTTCGCGCCTGCTTGGCTTGTTCAGCAAGGTGCAGACCGCCAGGCTGCGCGGATTGCGTGTTGCCAATATGGACATCACCTGTGCCAGGGTCTGGCCAGTATCAACAATATCTTCGACAATCAGCACATCACGCCCCTGAATGGCGGTTTC
>JBMHDN010000049.1:0-9250 GCA_049889355.1 Puniceispirillaceae bacterium (SeqCode) | reverse complement strand
ATCCCACGGCTTGCCTGTCAGATTGGTGGTTTCATTATCAAACACATCACACAAGCCCTGATGCGTTGCACTGCCCAGCCTGTCACAAGCGCCCATCCAGCCGCGCCCATCCAGCTTTGGCTCAATATATTCTTGTTCTGTTTGGCTGGTTACGGTCACCAGATAGCCGCGCATTCCAAAGAGCGTATTATTATCGGCCTTGGCCGCATCCAGTGCATTTTCAAAAGTGATATTATCAGCGCTGAAATAGTCGTAATAATGCACCTTGCCATCTGAATGGTTATAGGGGATTCGGTTTGACAGCGAGAAAATCAGCGAGCGCGTGCCATTATCAGTGCTGTTATCACTGTCAAAAATATAGCCAACCTTTTTAAACAGACCGATCCAATTTGCCAGCGAGGTGGTGCCGGTGAAATCCAGCTCACCAGAGCTCTTGTCATAGACTGCGGAAATGCCGCTATAGCCTGAAATATTAGTATAGGTGATATCAGAAGTGGTGTTATCCACACTGGCGCTAGCGGTGCGCACAAACAGCTTGTCAGAGGCTTTATGACTGCCGCTGATGGTCACCCGCGCGCCAGTGATATTGCCAGCACCCGCACTGAAATCAGACGTGGCAATCCCATTATTGATAATACAGCCGCGCTCATTGGACACAGTGAGGGTCACATTATCAGTGACCGACAAGCCATAGGATTTCATATTGGTATCAACCGAGGTCACCGCCAGATTATAGGTACCAGGTTCTAAATCTTGAATACCAATGCCAGAGGCGAGCGTGAGGCTGCCAGATGAGGTGATGGAAAATTTGGCAGAGGCATTATCATCATCATCATGTGATGCGGTCAGCGAATGCGCCACACTGCCAGAGCCATTATCGACACTCAGCCCCAGACCATCTAACAGCGCAAGGCTGGCTGAATGGCTTGAATTCGTGCCAAGGAAAGCCACGCTGCTGGTTCCAATTTGCGGCGTATCAACGGCGTAGAGATTGCCACTGGTAATCGCGGCCTGAATTTTCGCGATATCCAAGGGAGAGGAGAGGGCGCCTAGCTCAGTGGCGTAGGCTTGTGCATATTTGCCATTGCCGGCTGTTGAAATCCCGCTGATATCCGCCATATTGGCCAGCACATCTACAAATTCTGATTTTGTGATTTTGCCATCATTATCGACATCAAAAATGGCGAGGCTGTCATTGCTGGCAAAATCAAAAGACGCGCTGCCACCGCCAAGGGCCGTGGCCAGACTGCTCAGATCGCTCAGCTCTACCGCTTCATATCCATCACTGGCCAGCAAGTTTTTGATGATATCACCCACAGACCCGCCTGCTACGTAAGAGCCAGTCCCCACCTCGCTGGTGGTAAAAGCGGCCATGGCAGAGACAGTCATCATGGTCAGACCGCCGGCGATCCATAATTTCAACTTCATCTGAAAACCTTACTTTTATCTGAATATCAACTAGTTAAACACGCCAGGTGACGCGCATTTTCCGGCATTTGCAGGGGCTTTGAACCAGTCTTTATGGCATTCAGCCTCAGTGGTGCCAATGATCAGATTAGGGCTGGTGCAATCATCAGTGATATCGGTGGTCTCACAGCTATCCTCGCCAGAACATAAACAGGTATAGAGCTTATAGCTGGCGGCATTGACATTGGCGTTATTATCGACACAAGCCACCATCAGACGCCCGCGCGGCACATGAATAGTATCGGCGGTCACGCTAACAGGACAGTCGTCAAAATGATTCTGGCTGAAATTATCAAGATAGGTACTCGCACTCCAGGCTCGGTTGCCATTAAAGGCATAAGGGCAGGATTTATTATGTGCGTTTTTTTTCGCCTGGCCGATATTCAGATCATAGACAATCTGGTCAACCTGCTTTTTACAGCTGCTGGTGCTGTCTAATCCTTCAGAGATCGCTGAACGCGCGGCCATATTATTTTGAATGGCGACATGATCGGCTGCAATCACATCATTGAGCGAGCGTGCATTGGCAATCGAAACCTCATCTTTGGTGGTCTGAATATAGGCCTGATAACCGATCAGCCCTACCGCGGCCAGAATCCCGATAATCGCCACCACCACCAGCAATTCAATCATCGAAAAGCCGCTTTTACGTCCAACAATCACAATATACGCACCATATGCCTGACGGCATGACCTTATCATCACATCAGCTCCCAGTCTTTACGAGCTGGCAGTATTCGGCAACTGTTTTTTCGCTTTCACAAAATGGCCTAACCGGCTCAACCCTGATTTTATCCGGCTTTCCACATTTGCGCCCAACACCAACAAAGCAGGTGTCGCCAACAAGGTGAGAATTGTCGCAAAGCTCAAGCCTCCCGCAATTGTCGATGACAAATCTGTCCACCATTGAGATGACGGCGCCCCTGCGGTGATATTACGCTCGGTAAATTGAATGGTTAGCTCAAAAACCATTGGGATCAGCCCAAAAATGGTGGTCACCGCGGTCAGGATAACTGGCCTGAAACGGGCCAGACCGGCATGATAGGCCGCCGCACGGGCGGCATAGCCCTTTTTGCGAAACTCATTATAGGTATCAATCAGCACGATATTGTTATTCACCACCACACCGGCCAGCGCGATAATACCAAGCCCTGACATCACCACCCCAAATGGCCTATCCATCACCCACAGCCCTAAAAACACCCCGCCAGAGGATAGGATAATCGCCGACATGGTCACAAATGTTTGCCAGACAGAGTTAAACTGGATCATTAAGACCAGCACCATCAGACAGAGCGATAGCGCAAAAGCAGAACCCAAAAAGGCTTGTGTTTCAGCGATATCTTCATTTTCGCCGCCAAAAACCAGACGGCTATCGCCTGCAATGGTGATCAGATCCAGCCTGTCTTGAAGCGTTTCAATTTGCGTGGCGGGCAGGATGCCCTCTGCCACCCCAGCATCAATATAATAAAAACGTATGCCATTTTTGCGCTGGATATCGCCTGTCTTTGGTTGCGGCACGAGCTGGGCAAAGACCGAGAGCGGTACATAGGCCCCAGAACTGGTTGGCACGCGTAATTCTCCGAGCCTGTCCAGATTACGCTGATCTTTTAAGAATCTCAGCTTGATATCCAGCTCATCATCACTGTCATCCGGCCGGTAATCAGAAATATCAATCCCAGCAGTTAACAGTTTGATCATATTGCCGATTGCATCCACCGACACCCCATGGCGTGCAGCCTCATCTCGGTTGATTTTCAAGGTCCAGTCAATGCCGGGCAGGGGACGGCTGTCTGAGATATCCACAAAGCCGCCCATCTCTTCCATAATGGCAATAATCTCGCCAGTGGCCTGGCTGGCTTTGGCCAGATCGGCGTTGAAAATCTCGATATGCACCGGCTTGCCGCCACCAGGTCCGTTTTCCTGACCTTGGATATTAACCTCTACGCCAGCCAGCCCATCTAGGCGTTGGCGCATCTCCTCCATTAGCACAGAGGCTTTTTCGCGGGTCTGCCAATCTTCAAAGACGGTGCGCACAAAGCCGATGGAATCTTTGGCATCCTGACCAGAGGCTGGGCCTGATTTAGCATATTTTGCCGACACACCCTCTAAATCCAAGATGCGTGCTTCAGCCTGCTGAACCAGCTTATCACGCTCTTCTGCAGCTAAATCCCCGCGCGCGAGGACTTGGACCACCGCCTGTTCTGGCTCAATATCCGGGAAAAAGCTGACCCCCAGACCAGCTGAAAAATAGGTGGTAAAGGAAAAGACCATAAAGCCGGCCACCGCCACCACCACCATAAAGGGATAGGTAATTGCCCGCTTTAAAATCCAGCGATAGGCGCGTGGTGCAGAGGCAGAGACCTGCCTGTCTGCTGTTTTCTTGCCGAATAATCCGCCCAATACCGGCACAAAGACCAAGGCCATCACCAGCGAGGCGGTGAGCACACAAATCACCGTAATCGGCAGATATTTCATAAAGCCGCCGACAATCCCAGGCCAGAATAACAGCGGCAGAAACACCATCAGCGTGGTGATGGTCGAGGCGATAATCGGCCAGGCCATGCGTGTGGCCCCTTCTTTATAGGCGGTTTTCCGCCCCGCAGATTGCGCCAGACGCCTATCGGCATATTCTATGGTGACAATCACCCCATCAACCAGCATCCCCGCCACCAAAATCAGCGAGAACAGCACCACAATATTCATCGTGACGCCCAGATAATATAAAACCGATATCCCCATCAAAAAACTGCCAGGGATAGCCAGCCCAACCAATGTGGCATTGCGCAAGCCAAGCGAGGCGACCACCACAACCATCACAATCACCACCGCGGCGGTGACATTATTGCCCAAATCGCTCAGCAAGGTTTTAACGGTCTTTGAATCATCATAAAGATAGCTGACCTGCACATCGCCTGGCATTTTTGCGACTTGCTCATCTATCACCGCGCGGCTGGCATCTACCACTTCAATGATATTCGCCCCCACCCGCTTTTTCACATCCAATACGATGGAACTCTGACCATTGACACGCGACCAGCTGGTGGCATCTGAAAAACTCCGGCGCACTGTCGCGACATCTGAAAAATCAATCGTCGTGCCATCTGCCACCTTAATCGGCATGTTATTCAGCTCTTCTAAGCTGTCCAGCACGCCTGGCACTTTAACGACCAGCCGCCCAGCCCCTGTATCAATCGCCCCGGCGGTGACCAGCTGGTTATTGGCAGCTACCAATGCGATGACCGCAGCCGGATTGAGCCCATAGCTCTCCATCGCACCTGCATCGATTAATATCTCTATTAATTCCTCGCGATCGCCGCCAATCTCAATTTCCAACACCCCATCGAGCGCTTCCAGCCTGTCTTTTAAATCCCGTGCTGCAAAAACCAGCTGACGTTCTGGTACATTACCATAAATCGCCGCTGTCATAATCGGGAAGAGGGCGAGCGATATCTCATTGACCTTTGGCTCATCTGCACGTGCAGGCAATTCTACTTTCGCATCATCTACCGCTTTGCGCACATCATCCAGTACCAAATCCACATCTTCGCCAGCTAGAAATTCCAGCGTAATGGCGGCATAGCCTTCTGATGCCACAGAGGTCATCTTATCCAGACCAGCTACGGATCTCAGCTCTTTTTCAAGCGGCTTGACCAGCAATTTTTCGGCATCTGCTGGCGAAATGCCAGAATAGCTCACCGAGACATAAGCAACTGGAATTTCGATATCTGGATTGGCTTCCTTTGGAATCGCAGTCCAGGCATTCAAGCCCATCGCAAAAATGATGAGCAGCAACAAGATAACCGCACCAGGACGGGTGAAGGCTGCGTGAATAATCTGTTTCATTATTCCTGCCCTTCATCCAGCTCATAGCGCACAGGCGCGCCATCTGTTAAGAAGGCCTGACCAGCCGCCAGCAAAATCATCTCATCGCGCAAACCTGATACATAGGCAAAATTGCCATCGGTACGCACCAACTGGACCGGCACACTTAACACCCGATTGTCATCACCCACAATTTTGGCTGATAAATTGCCATTGCCATCGACATTCAGATGCGCTGGCGATAGGCGGAAAGCACGTTTCTTAGCGATCTCAATCTCGGCTTCTGCGCTCATCCCGGCACGCAATATCTGATCGCTATTCTCCAGCATGATTTCCACATCAAATGTGCGGGTGGCAGCATTGGCATTGCTTGCAATATGGACAACCTCTCCAACATGCCGTCCTGCACCGATGACCGTGATCTCAGCTTCATCTCCAATGGAAATCTCGGCTATACGGGCTTGCGGGACAGGCACCGTTAGTTTCAGCTGCTGCAAGCCAATCAGCCTGGCCAGATTCTGGCCATTTTGGACAATCTCGCCTTTTTCGATCAGCATCTCTTCTAGCCAGCCATCCTGCGGGGCTTTGATCTCAGTAAAAGAGAGCTGCTCTTCTAATTGGGCGATGCGCGCATCTACCGATTTCATCTTGGAATAAGCCTGCGATATCTCTAAATCCTTCGACAGGTTCTGCAGTTCAAACAATCTGTTTTGTGCTGCTTTCAGGCTGGCCCGCGCATTGGATAAATCCAAATCTGAGCGTAATTGACGGGCATTCAACTTTTGCATGGCTTCGTAATTTTTTTGTACCGCCTCGAGGTTGGCTTCGGCGGCGTTCAGCTGAGAGGCAAGGGTGCCTGACGCGCTGAACCGTTTTTTCGCCTCTGCATAGCCAGCCGCCGCGGCTTGCCTTTCTGCCCGCAGGGCCGTGATATCGCTGCGCAAAGTCCCTTCTGAAAGCCGGATTAACACTTCACCTTCTGAGACCATGCGCCCTTTACGGGCTGGCACATCTGCCACCACCGCCTCGCGCCGACTGACAATATTCATATCAAAAGAGCTGGTCATCACACCGCTTGCCGTTAAGGTCATATTCACCGGGGCATTGACGACACGCATCGCTTTAATGACCAACATACGCTGTGCATTTGGGGCCTCAGCCTTTTGCCCGCCTTGTTGGGCCTCATCTGACGTGGCCGGCTCATCTGGTGCGGTAAATTGGCCAGACACCATCCAGCCTGTCACAGCCAATGCAATAAGAAGAGCCCAAAGATAAGAAAGTTTAAACCGCATAGCGCACCAAGCCTAAAGAGCAAGAAGGTTAGAGATGAGACCCTTATAGATAGTCTCATTTATAATGTCTCATTTATCGCGGCGGTTATATCACACAATGGCACAGGGATCAAAAAGTGACCCCTGTTTCTGACAACGAGAAACAGGGGTCTATCCGTGCAGGTGGCGCTGAGGGAAGGAGGGAGGAATCACACCCGCACGAACAATCCATTTCGATGTAAGGCAACGACCTCGCCATCTTGGGTGAGAAAGCAGGCAATATCTTCATTTTGGCGCATATTGGTGCGAATAACATCCATCAGGATATCTTCTGTGCGCGTCGCAAAGCCTTGCCGACGTTGTAAGTTGCTCAAGGACATATCTTTGAAGAAGGACACAGTTGTATAGGTCATGTTTGCCTCCAACTGCTTGTTTAACTGATAGCCTTAGCTGTTAAAAACCGTTGGGTATCTGTCCTGGTCATTTCACACATCAAAATTCAGGTGAGAGGGTCTCTTGGGTTCGGGCAGGGAAAAGACCCTCTCTATGAGATTGATAAAAACAGAAATACCTTAATTAATCGTTAAGGTGTCTTCACAATCACGTGATAAGCTGAAAAAATAGCATCTAGATACAGATCAGTGCCTGGCCTACAGGCGTCCATTTTCAAGTAAAGCCATTTAACAAGACATGTCTCAACTGCCCCCAAATCCCTTTGTGAATATGCGCCAGCCATCCCCGGCCCAATCTGGTCAGGGGCAGGGTGGTGCTGGGGTTGTGCGCCGCATCACCTCGTCAGACATGCCAGAGGTTGAACAGCCAGCTGAACAAAACGCTGCTCCAGCCCAACCTGCAGGATTTGCGCCAAACCCTGGACAAATGGACCAAATACCCATGGGCCAGATGCCTATGGGCCAGCTGCCTATGGGTCAGGCACCGTCAGGCCAATATCAACAGCCGATACAGCAGCCAGTCTCAAACCCATCTTTGGCGCCCTCTATGGCACCCGCTATGGCTCCCACCATGGCACCCTCTATGGCCCCCACCATGGCACCAAATATGGCACCCGCACCATCTCCTCAGCCAATAGCCACACCACAGGCCGCACCCTCTATGGCCCCGAATATGGCCCCTCAAATGGCGCCAAACCTGTCGCCTCAAATGGCGCCCTCTGTACCACCCCAGCCATTAGCCATACCGCAAACTGGTTTCCTATCTCCGAAGCAAGAATTATCAGGTAATGCTTTGCTCCATCCGCAGATGCCGCAGCCTTCTGCGCAGCCGCCCTCTATGCCACTGATGCAAGCACCTGATGATGCTGATTTACGGTCTGTGGCAAAATCGGTTGAGCCGCCAGAAGGCAGCACGCCGGATAACGCGCAAAATGGGGTGCAAAATGGTTCTCAGAACGAATCTCAGAATCAGACCCAAAATCAAGCACTGGCTCAGCCAGCAGCAGCTGGTATCGGTAATGTCGGCCCAGCGCCTGTTGACCGCGAAAAGCTGCGCTATCACAAAATGGAATTCACCGGCACAGGCGGCCAATATCTCGGGCTCTTGATCACTAATTTTCTCTTAATGATGATCACTATTGGTATTTATTACCCTTGGGCGAAGGTGCGCGAGAAACGTTTTTTCATGGGCAATGCGCGCATTGACGGGGATGGGTTTGACTATCTGGCCTCTGGCATGACGATTTTCAAAGGCCGGGCGCTGGCGATTGTGGCATTGGTGGTTATTGCCGCTCTAGAGGTTATCTCTCCGTGGGTTCAGCTGGCTGCCTTGCTCGGCTTTATGATTGCCTGGGCCTGGATGTTTAATAAATCGCTGCGCTTTAATGCCCGCAATCTGGCCTGGCGCGGGGTACGCCTTGACTGGCATGGCAGCTATATGGGCGCGATTGTGAATTTTGCCATCTGGCCGTTTTTAGGCTTTTTGACCTTAGGATTGCTGGCGCCGATGGCCAGCCAGCGTATCCGTGGTTTCATTGCTCAAAATCACAGTTTCGGGACAGCTGAATTCAGATGCGAGCTCAGCAGCGGTGATTTCTATCTGGCCGCCATGAAAACCATCTTTTTCTGCCTGCTGCTCTTGACCATTATCGCCAGCATTTTTGCTGCTGTTATTCAGATTTTCTATCCCAATTTGATGGGTGATTTTCTGGATAACCCAACAGCGGTTTTGATGATGATGAGCCTGGATGAAAACATGATCACCATCTTATATATCGCTGCCTTAGGCGTGGCCGGTGCCTTTGCACTGAGTGGCAAATATTACTTTGCCTTGGCACGCGCGCTCATCTTAAATAATTTATCCTTGCCTTCTGGTGTGGTGTTTCGCTCGCGCCTTACCGGCTCTCAGCTGGCCTTTATAGAATTATCCAATCTGATTTTGAATATTCTCACCCTTGGTTTTTATTACACATGGGGGGTGGTGCGGCGTTATCGTTTGCTGGTGGAATCGACCGAGCTGCGTTATGGCCGTGATTTGAAAGGCTTTGTGGATACCGAGCGCAAAGCCAGCTCTGCCTTTGGCGCTGAATTGGCTGAGATGGAAGGGGTTGGCATGTCGATTTAAGGCATGAGCTATAATCTGATGAGCGATAACCCCATGCCCAATCGGTTTCTGACTGGCGATAGCCAAGCTGCGGATAGCGAGCAATTCCACGGCCATGTCCTGATAACAGG
>JBMHDN010000048.1:0-3422 GCA_049889355.1 Puniceispirillaceae bacterium (SeqCode) | reverse complement strand
ATGCGCGGGATGAATTTGGCCAACAAGCTGGTTGAACATGGCCATCAGGTTGTATTCTGGACAGCTGATTTTTATCACCAGGAAAAGCGCCATCGTTTCGGCAAAGCCTATCATGTGGCGCATCATGAAAATCTTGCTCTTAAATTCATTCCCTCACCTGGCTATCAGCGCAATATCAGCCCGCAGCGTTTTTATGACCATGTACAGATGGGTAAAAATTTCAAACTTATGTTAGATGAGGTGGCAGAACCAGACTATCCGGATGCCATCTTTATGGGCTATCCGCCGATTGAAGTTGCTTACCATCTGGCCCAGTGGGCCGTGGCGCACCACATTCCCTATCTGCTGGATGCCAAGGATCAATGGCCTGATTATTTTGTCGAAAAATTGCCATCACCGGCTCATTTTATTGGTCGTCTTGCTTTTGCACCCTATTTCAAAATGGCAAAATATATTTTTGACAAGGCAGATGGCTTTTCCACCATGTCAGAAGCCTATCTGAGCTGGATGCTGCAAAAAGCAGGGCGCATGCGTCATGCCAATGATATCATCACCCCGCTTGTCAGCTTGTCTGAGACCACTTCAGACAAGACGCAGCAAACAGACTTACTGCATGAGATGGGGCTGGATCCAACACATAATCGCAGGCTGGTTTTTGCAGGCACTTTCTCAACAGCCTTTGATTTTGGCCCAGTGGCAGAGATGGCCATATCATTGGCACAAAAATATCCTGACTGGGAAATCGTGTTGGCAGGCGACGGGCCAGAAGCTGACAAGCTTAAAAGCCTGTTTGAAGCCTGTCCGAATGTCCGTTTTGTGGGCTGGGTTCAGCAGGCAGCCTTAAAGGCGCTGTATGGCCGCGCATGTGCTGTGTTGGCCCCCTATGTTCAGAGCAACAATTTTGTCGATAACATACCCAATAAAATCATTGATGCTATTCAGCATCAAAAGCCGGTTTTGTGTCCGCTGGATGGCGAGGTGCGCGCGTTATTAGCAAATGCAAATCTGGACGGGTATTATACGAATGGGCCAGGTCTGATGGCGAAAGTTGAAAAACTGGCCATTGACGGTGATCAGACAAAACAAGCAGCCTGCATGTCAGCGCTCTACCAAACCCATTTTGATTTTGACATGGTATATGATCGCCTTGTGCAGCATCTGGTAAATATGGCTAAAAACCATGGCTGACCGGTCCGAAGATGATCATCAGCATCGCCGCGATGCTGAGGCGGAACGCCAGCGCTATGATACAAGAGCAAGAGAGGCGTCTGAGACCAGACCTGCCTCATGGCTCTATGGGTCTGAGCGCCTGTCAGCAGCATTGGCAGCACCATATCTTGCCTATGAGACAGCGCTGCGCTGTCATCTGAAAAAAGATGATGAGGTATTGGAATTAGGGGCAGGGCAGGGCGAGCATTCGCGCGCTGTTCTTGAGCAGGGTGTCCGCCTTACAGCCTTGGATATTTCACAAGCAAGCCTGACGGCCTTTGCGGCGTTGGTGCCAGATGAATTGAAGGCACAACTATCCATACAGCTTGCCGATATTGAGGCGCCTGATTTGCAAGGCCGCCAATTTGACCATGTGGTGAGTGCAGGCGCGCTCAGCTATGGACGGCAGGCAAAAATTATTGAGATGCTGTCAAAGCAGGTGCGCCCTGGCGGCTGTTTTATAGCGGTTGATAGTTGGAACCATAATCCAATTTATCGCTGGAACAGGTGGCGTCATGTGCAAAAAGGCGCGCGTAGCCGCTCAACCATCCAGAACATGCCAGACCAGAATCTGATTAACGCATTGAGTCAGCATTTTGATGTTAAAGTCCAGTATTTTGGTGCTTTGAGTTTTCTTATTCCTGTTTTACGCCGATTCCTAAGCCCAGCAGGGCAGGCTCGTTTCTTAGCATGGACAGACAGCATCTTACCGCTGCGCCTCCTGGCCTTTAAAATCGTGATTATCGCTGTCAAGAAATATGGCTAAACAAGGCTAAGTCTGCTAAGGACAAATCAGGTTTTCTTTTTTTCAGGCAGGTGGCGTTATGCGTTCTGTTCCCTTTTTTAATTATCCAGCTATTTATCAGCGTTATGAAGCTGATTTTGATCGTATTTTCAAAGATGTCTGTTCACGCGGGGCCTATATCTTGCAAAGAGACCTCGCAGATTTCGAACATAATTTGGCACAATTTCTGGAGGTGCATACCGCCCTTGGCGTAGCAGACGGCACCAATGCGATGATCATCGGGCTGAAAGCCTGCGGCATTGGGGCAGGAGATGAGGTGATTATCGCCTCACATACTTATATTGCTACAGCGGCAGCGATTAAGCTGGTCGGGGCTGAGCCTGTATTTGCAGATATTGGTGATGATTACATGATGTCTGCTGCCTCTGCTGAGACAAAAATCACGCCTAAAACAAAGGCGATTATGCCCACCCAGCTCAATGGCAGATGTTGCAATATGGATGAGATCGGTGCGCTGGCTGCAAAATATGAGCTGATGGTGCTTGAAGATAGCGCACAAGGCCTTGGTGCACGTTTCAAAGGACAATGCGCAGGCACCTTTGGGCGCTTTGGTACCTTGAGCTTTTACCCCGCTAAATTGATGGGTTGTTTTGGCGATGGCGGGGCGGTGATGACCAACGAGCCAGCGATTGCACATCAGCTCTCCTTGCTGCGTGACCATGGCCGTGATGAAGACGGGCTGGTGGTTGATTGGGGGACCAATAGCAGGCTTGATAATTTGCAAGCAGCTTTTCTGGATTTTCGGCTGACCAATTATCATGAAGATATGGAGCGTCGCCGGGAAATCGCCGCTAGATATGAAGCGGCTTTAAGAGGTCATGAGATGCTCTATCCGCCAATGGGCCCATCTGATGGCGACCATTATGATGTCTATCAGAATTATGAAATGGCAGCTGAAGACAGAGATGGCTTGCGCGACTGGCTGGCTGACAAAGGTGTGCGCACCATCATTCAGTGGGCCGGCTCACCTGTTCACCATTTTGAAAAGCTGGGCTATGGCCGCGATAAATTTGACGATTTGCCAAAGACAGACTGGTTTTTCGACAGATGTCTGATGCTGCCGATGCATATGGCCTTATCAGATGAGGATGTCGATTATATCATTGAACAGGTACTGGCTTTTTACACACGCTGATCAGCTTATCTTTCAGGCTTTATCACGCCAGTTTTGGTTTTGCATAAGCGCAAAACCAAGGCTGAGCCAAATGAACAGATTATTCCACTGTCCAAAAAAATCTGCTGTCGATTGGGTTGGCCAGAAAAAGGCAAGAGGGATGACAAAGGCCGTTGCGGCCATAGGACAGGTCAGCTTATCGCTTAGATGATGATGGCGGGCACGCCAGCAGCAATGCAGTATCGCGCCAATCATGACCAGTCCAAAAAACAGGCCAATTGCGCCGGTTTCGCC
>JBMHDN010000047.1:0-2629 GCA_049889355.1 Puniceispirillaceae bacterium (SeqCode) | reverse complement strand
GATCAGAGCGCTGATGGCGCCGCAGACGCGCAGGCTGAAGCCACATCAGATGCCAAACCAGAGGGTGAGGCCAATCATGAGGGTGAAGCGGGCCAAAATGACAAGCCGAAACGCCGTCGCCGTCGCCGCGGCAAATCATCTGCGCAATCTGAGGCCAGCCCGGTAGAGGCACAATCAGAAAGCGGTGATGCAGGCAAAGAGGCAGACACATCTGGTGCGTCTGATGCGCCAGCAGAGACGTCAGCAGAGACATCAGCAGATGCGCCGGCAACCACACCGGCAGATAATTCGACAGACAATATAGGCAGCGATGCAGAAACGTCAGAGGCAAAAGCCCCTGCCCGCAAAGGTGCGAAGACAAAAGCCGTAGCCAAGAAAGCAGCGGCAAAAAAGAAATCTGCAAAGAAGGCCGCCAAAAAAGCAGCCGGAAAAGCAGCCGGAAAGGCAGCTAAGAAAGCCAGCAAGACGCAAGCCGCAGCCGCTGAAGCAGACCCAGCTCCTGCCCCGGCAGAGCAGGACAAGGCTGAGCCAGCAGCTGATGCGCGCCAGCCTATCGCCTCAACCAATCTGGATGTTGTTGATGTCTCAGAAGCGGCACCAGCGAAGAAAAAACGCGGCTGGTGGTCACGCGGCTAATGATGTGAGCGCCATTATCAGGGCCTTGTGAAAATATAAAACGACAAATGAAAAAACACACCTTCACCTAAGGTGTGTTTTTTTATGGCAGATAGTGACACAATGAAGTTTGGACGCGATTAGGTTTGGGCGCGATTAGGCCACCTCTGTCAGGCGCGCCTCCACAAAGGCTGAAATGCGTTTGACCGCCTCTTTGATTGTGTCTGTATCACCGGCAAAAGAAATCCGAAGATAGCGATGGCCATTATCTTGATCAAAATCAACGCCGGGTGTTGTCGCCACCCCGGTCTTATCCAGCAATTCCGCAGCAAAGGCGATGGAATCATGACTAAGGGCGCTGATATCACAATAGAGATAAAAAGCCCCGTCACAAGGCGCTGCCTGCCCCAGAAAGGATGCCGGCAACCCTTGCAATAAAATCTCTCTGTTCTGCTGATATCTCTGGCAATGCTGCTCCAGCTCATCATGACAGTCAAAGGCATGAATAGCCGCCAGCTGATTAGGTGTCGGGGCAGAGATATAGAGATTCTGCGCCAGTCTTTCCACAGCGCCAGCCATCTGCTCCGGCACCACCATCCAGCCAATGCGCCAGCCTGTCATTGAAAAATATTTCGACATGCTGTTCATGATAAACGCATCCTCGGTGAAATGCAGCGCAGACTGGGCGCGGCCCTGGTAAGACAGACCATGATAAATCTCATCAGAAATCAGCCGCACCTTATTGGCACGGCAAAAGGCGCAGATTTCGCGTAATGTGCGCTCATCCATTATCACGCCTGTCGGATTATGCGGGCTGGCAATAATCAGCCCATCAGGCATCCGGTCCATTTTCTCCATAGCTTTTAAGCTTGGCATCCAACCCTCTTCCACACCGGCAGGCAGCATCACAGGCTCAAGCCCCATTCCCAACATCAAATTGCGATAGGCCGGATAGCCCGGATTTGGCAGCGCAATGCGATCCCCGGCATCAAACGCGGCCATAAAGCTAAGCGCAAAGCCTGTGGATGAGCCAACAGTAACAGCAATCCGCTCTATTGGCACATCAAGCCCATACCAGTCTTGGTAATGCTCAGAAATACGCGCGCGTAATGCTGGCAGGCCAAGCGCAATAGAATAGCCATGATTTCTTTGTGCTGACAAAATCTCTGGCATAGCAGTCAGCACCGCTTTTGGCGCAGATGAGGCGGGCTGACCAATCTCAAGATGCAACACATCCTGACCGGCCTGCTCTTTTGTCGCTGCCTTGGCCATCACATCCATCGCCATAAAGGGCGGCAGGCTGGCGCGGCCGGCTATCTTCAGCGTCGGTGCTGCCGCAACAGGCGTATCACAGGTGAGATCCAACCGGTCTGCTAAGGACGCATTATTCATATCAGTCATTGTCGCCAAGGCCTTTTCATTTTACACTTATGTGGGTGAATGATAATCGATTCACAGGATATTATCAGACTTAATCTTGTGCGCACAACATCATGTCTAATTCGTGCTGTCAATTTCGTTTTTTCGAATAAAATATCGAAAAATCACATTTTATGAGAATAATCGTGCCTATATCTGCATACTCTTCTTCTTTGTTGCACAGAATATCACCTCGCCGCATTATCTCGGTTTTTTTCGTCATCAGCCTGATTTTTTGCACATCAGTACAGGCTAACATCATCCGTGATACAGAAATTGAATATCGGCTCAATCGGGTAAGCCTGCCATTGGCGCAACAGGCCGGATTTACCAATGGGGTGAAGATACGCATTGTGCTGGATCCCAGCTATAACGCCTTTGTGGTCGGGCGGGACGTGATTTACATTCATTCCGGTCTGCTTTTGGATGCAGAAACTGACGGTGAAATCTTAGGCGTCATTGCGCATGAAATCGGGCATCTGGCTGCTGGTCATGTGCCCAGACGAGATGAGGCGCGCGCCAATGCCAGTCTGGCAACCGCGCTGACAGCCCTTGCCGCTATCGCCTCAGCAGCCAGCGGACAGGCAGAAGCCGC
>JBMHDN010000046.1:0-88802 GCA_049889355.1 Puniceispirillaceae bacterium (SeqCode) | reverse complement strand
AAGTTATTGAAAAGATTGGCGCACCCGAGAGGATTCGAACCTCTGACCTCTGCCTTCGGAGGGCAGCGCTCTATCCAGCTGAGCTACGGGTGCGGATTGCCCCTCTATACTACGCCATAGGCCGGATTGTGAACACCCTATTTCCGGTTTTTCACGGTCTTCTGAATGTCTTTTAGCTGTTCAGCAGGTCGTTTTCAGGCATGATACGGGCTGAATGCGCTGTTAATGCAGGGTTTAGTGAGATATCTGGCGGGCCACAGCATGCCCCTAAAAAGAGGACAGAATGACAGAAGAAGAGATGATGCTTGGCATACCGATTTTGGATTATAAAATTCCGCCTCATCCAAAAGGTCTGCATCTTGAGGGAGCCTATTGCCGGCTAGAGCCGCTGGACCCAAAGCGCCATGCCAGCATGCTGTTCAGCCATTTGTCAGGCGCAGACACAGCGCAAAACTGGGCCTATCTGCCCTATGGGCCTTTTGCAGATGAAGGCGCATTTGCTGCATGGCTATCTGAGATGGCAGGGCTGGATGATCCGGTTTTTTTCACGCTGCTTGATAAAGAGACCGGTACGCCATTGGGGCTTGCCAGCTATCTGCGGATTAAACCAGAGGCTGGCTCTATAGAGGTCGGGCATATTCATTTTTCAAATAAGCTGCAACGTAGCCTGATGGCCAGTGAGGCGATGTATCTGATGATGGGCTGGGCGATGGAGGCAGGGTATCGGCGTTATGAATGGAAATGTAATGCGCTTAATCTGCGATCACGCCGGGCTGCCCAGCGCCTTGGTTTTTCCTATGAAGGGGTTTTTCGTCAAGCCGCCATTTTCAAAGAGCGCAACCGCGATACGGCTTGGTTTGCGCTCATCGATTCAGAATGGCCAGCCTTAAAAGCCTGTTTTGAGCGGTATTTTGAAACGCATGGGGAGGCGCGCTTGTCTGAGATGACGCGCCCATTGCTGTTTAAAATAGACCCGCAATTATCTTAAATGACCTGTCAGACCAGCAAAATGAGACCGGCCACACCAAACATCATAACTGCGCTGGTCTGGTTCAGCTTTTTCTGAGCTGTTGGGCTCTGCATCAAATTACGCGCAGGGATGACCAGCGCGGTCAGCATCATATTACCCAAAAAGGGCACAAGGGCAGAGGCCGTACAAATCAATAAGATATCAAACGGTGTCAGCCTGCTGAGATCAAAAAAGCCAGGCATGATCCCAATATAAAATAAAATCGCTTTGGGATTGCTGAAAATCACCAAAAGCCCGATGGTAAAGCCTTCCATAAAAAGGCTGCGCCCTGGTTTTTGATTCTTCTTGCTTTGCGCAGCTGCAACATCCTCAATCAGCGGCGGTTTAACCCAGAGCCGGGCGCCTAAATAGATGAAAAAACCAGCGGCGACAAAGGTCAGCAGCGTGGTGATCATCGGCACAGACTGGCTGATAGAGGCCACGGATAATATCGCCAGCACTGCCCAGACCACATCACCAAAGGCCACTGCCAAGGCCAGCGGGAGTGCACCAGCCCAGCCATAAGATAAGACGCGCGCGATCAGTGCGAGCCAGACAGGCCCTGGTGTGATGAACAGCACAAACAGCGCAAAACTATAGAAAAACAGGTCAATGAGGCTCATGAAAATCTGCTTTAATTGTCGATTTGACCATTATGAGATTGGGTGAGAGATAAGAAAATATCCTCTAGATCAGGCTCATCTGTGCTGACATCTCCGATAGACAGGCCTGCCGCTGAAATCGCCTGTAAAATCTGGCCTGCTTCTGTTTCTTTGGGGTTAAAGCGGATGGTGAGCCGACCATCTGAGATGACCGGTGCATACCCCATCAGACTGTCTGGCAGGACGTCAGCAGGGCTGGTGATCTGAACATGCAAATCTTTCTGACCAGCCGATTGCATCAGCTGATCTTTTGGCTGGGATGTAACAACCTCGCCATGATTGATAATCGCGATGTGATCACATAAAGCCTCTGCCTCTTCTAAATAATGGGTGGTCAGCATAATGGTCACCCCAGCGGCGTTCAGGCTTTTGATATTGTCCCAGAGACGCTGGCGCAGCTCGACATCCACCCCTGCTGTCGGCTCGTCCAAAATCAACACAGGCGGGCTGTGCATCATGGCTTTGGCGACCAGCAGGCGTCGGCGCATCCCCCCAGATAAGGTGCGGGCATATGCATGTTGTTTGGCGGTTAAATCCACCATCTCCAGCACCTCATCTATCTGCCGCTCTGCTTTGGGCACCCCATACATGCCGGCAGTGTAATTCAGCAATTCACGCGGGGTGAAAAACGCATCGATATTCAGCTCTTGCGGGACCACACCGATATTTGCCCGGCATTGGCGCGGATTATCATCTAAATCGCTGTGCCAGATGCGCACTGAACCAGCGCTTTTGACCACCGTGCCTGCCAGAATATTGATGAAGGTTGATTTGCCAGCCCCATTGGGTCCGAGCAGGCCAAAAATACAGCCTTGCGGTACGGCCAGATCAATGGCTTTCAGGGCCTTTTTAGGCGCAGATTTACCGCTGCCTGCATAGGTTTTTGTCAGCCTGTTGACCAAAATGGCCTGCCCGTCATCAGGCATATGTTGAAAAAGCGGTCTTTGAAGCATGCGAAATTTAAAAACTAATCATAAAGAAGGCTGGCAATTTGGATAAAATATCACCTGTCAAAAGAGATATAGCGGCTGACCACGCCATTGCCAACCGGTGTTGGTTTATTCTATAATCCGGGCCCATAAAGCTGTTGCCTCAGACAGGCGATAGCATGTTGAAAGCTGTGAAGATGAGTGCCGTTATGACACAAGAAACCAAAATCACGTCTGATTCAGAAAATGTCATCAAGACAACGCAAAAACGCGTCTCTTGTAATGGCGGCGGCGGCGCGCTGGGACATCCGGCTATTTACCTGAATATGGGCACTGATGGTCAGGTGGTCTGCCCCTATTGTTCTGCCCGCTTTGTGCTAGAGACCAAATAAGCATCTTCATAATGAGCGTGTGATAGCGCGGCTGTTCTGGAAATGGCCTCTGGGCTCGTTCAGTCTCTAAATTGTTTTCATGATCATCTGCGCCAAAGAAGCGGGTGCTGAGAACATCGCCTCATGTGAGCTGTTCAGCCGCCAAATTCGGGTGGGCTGTTCTGGCCAAGCTGCATCCATATCTGCAATCATCGCCTCAGCTGTTGAGGGTATCAGCACCTGGTCAGCGCTACAGATAATAAAACCGCGCCGCAGCCTGCCAAATGCGGCTGGAAAATGGGCGACTTCTCCATAAATTGATACCGGCGCATCAGGCGTCAGCAGATGGCGCACCACCTCCAGCAAATGCGGATCGACATCATGGGCCAAAGCCTTTGTCATCTGCGCCAGATAATTTGGATCAGTCGAACGCGGATCGATACGCAAAGCCCCAACAACACCAGGGTCAGCCATCAATACAGCACCGATTTGTGATCCTTCTACCTGTTCAGGCAATTGCAGATAAGCGCCGGCTGGCTTGCCAGGGGTTGGGGTAAGGGCTGCAATATATATCAGCCCGCTGAATAATTCAGGGGCTTTGGCGGCGGCAAAGCTGATAGGTACGCCGCCCATAGAATGGCCAACCAGATAGAGCCTGTCCACACCTGTTGCTTTGGCTTGCAAGGCTGCAGCCACCACCGCATCTGCATAATCAGAGATGTGATAAGCAGCCAATGCAGACGGCGCGCTGGCAAAGGCAGCTGCCTGCAGAGGGCGCTCAGAAAAAGCCGCAGGCAGGACGGTGTCCAGCCCATGACCTGGCAAATCAAGGGTGAAGGTCTCAAACCCCGCCTCGTGCAAATAAGGGGCCAGCTTGCCCCAGCACCAGCCACCATGCCAAGAGCCATGGACCAGTAAAAAACCAACGCGTTCAGTCATCTGCGCAGAAGCCTGTTGAAAGGGGGTTGCTGCAAGAGCCGCTGTACCAAGTGTGCTGGTACCAAGGCTGAGAAAAGAGCGTCTTTTCATAAAAGCCTCCATGATGAGATTGTTTAACGTAATCTTGAGCCTAGAAAGAGGGTGAAAAGGAGTCAAGCCATTGAAATGTATTAGAAAAATGTAATATTAAGCTCTCATGAGGGGGTAGGTGCATTTTTCTATCTGAACATGCTTACTGGCCAGAACGGTCTTGTCCTGCTGTGTCTACCAGCCTAAAGTTAAGCATCATCCTGTGCCTTGGTCTGTTTTGGCCTTTGCCGCTTTATCCATTTACCTAGCTGTTGAGAGGGACGATTTATGTCATCAGATGAAAGACCTGCGCAGGCCGGCGATGCTGCAAAACCTCTCGTGCTGGTAGATGGCTCAGGCTATATCTTTCGCGCTTTTCATGCCCTGCCCATGATGACCCGCCCTGATGGCACGCCGGTCAATGCAGTTTTTGGCTTTACCAAAATGCTGATGAAGCTGGTTGATGATCTGAAACCAGAGGCAATTGCGGTTATTTTTGATGCTGGACGGACCACCTTTCGCAACGAGATTTATCCAGAATATAAGGCCAATCGCGGTGAGCCACCTGAAGAGCTGGTCCCGCAATTTGATCTGGTAAGAGACGCGACACGTGCACTCAGCCTGCCCTTGCTTGAGATTCCCGGCTTTGAGGCAGATGATTTGATTGCAACCTATGCCAGGCTGGCCAGTGCGGCCGGCAGACCGAGCCTGATTGTCTCTTCTGATAAGGATTTGATGCAGCTGGTGACAGATGATGTGTCTATGCTGGACCCGATGAAAAACCGGCGCATCAGCTTTGCTGAAGTGGATGAGAAATTCGGGGTGCGCCCTGACCAAGTCGTTGATGTCCAGGCATTGGCCGGCGATTCAACCGATAATGTGCCAGGCGTGCCAGGTATCGGGATTAAAACAGCCGCACAGCTGATCACAGAATTTGGCGATTTAGAAGCATTGCTAGCTGGGGCTGAGACCATCAAACAGCCCAAAAGACGCGAAAGCTTGATCACCTTTGCTGAACAGGCGCGTATTTCGCGCCAGCTTGTCGAATTGAAAAATGATGTAGATGTCCCGCTGGATTTAGAGGCGCTTCAAACACCAGTCAGGGATGATGACATGCTCAATCAGTTTCTGGCTGATATGGGTTTCCGCAGCTTGCTGGCCGCGCGTAATGTGGCCCCACAATCTGTGTCATCATCCACCCCTTCATCTGCATCTAACAGCACAGAAATTGGTGATAAATCTGCTTCAGATGAGGTGATTTCTGATATTCACCCGCCGCATGTTGAACAGGCCGACTACCAGCTGATCACAGATGAAGCTGCCTTGGCCACATGGGTAGCAGATGCCCGCCGCCAAGGTTTTGTGGCGGTAGATACCGAGACCAGCAATCTCAATGCGGCCTCTGCTGAGCTGATTGGCATTTCACTTGCCCTCGCCCCTGGCAAAGCATGTTATATTCCATTGGCCCATCAGCTAGAGGCAGCAGAAGGGCAGAGTGGGTTTGATTTTGGCGGGGCAGGTGATGCAGCGCTGACTGAGGCCGGTCCACAAGGCACCGCGGCGCAGCAGCTCTCACTCGATCTGGCCCTTAGCTATCTTGCGCCTCTTTTTGAGGACGCGTCTGTTCTGAAAATCGGCCATAATCTGAAATATGATTGTCATGTGTTGCGGCATTGCCGCCATCCAGAGACAGGCCGGCCGCTGGATGTTAATCCGGTGGATGACACCATGTGTTTATCCTATGTGCTGGATGCTGGGCGGGTTGAACGCCATGGGCTGGATCATCTGGCAATGCATTGGCTCCAGCATCAAACCATCAAATATGAAGATATCTGTGGTAAAGGGGTCAAACAAATCCCGTTTAGTGCAGTGCCGCTGGACAAGGCTTGTGATTATGCAGCAGAAGATGCCGATATCACCTTGCGTTTGTGGATGATGCTCAAACCACGGCTTGCCCGCGAAGGGATGAGCAGTGTTTATGAGCGCCTTGAGCGACCGCTTATCCGTATTTTAGCACAGATGGAATCTGAGGGCATCGCGGTGGATATGGGCATTTTGCGCCATCTTTCTGATGATTTTGCGACACGCATCCACCAGTTTGAAGCTGAAATTCACACGTTGGCAGATGAAGAATTTAACATTGCTTCACCAAAACAGTTGGGTGAAATCTTATTTGACAAGATGGGGCTGGAAGGCGGCAAAAAATCCAAGACAGGGGCCTATTCCACCAGTGCTGATATTCTTGAAGATCTGGCTGCAAACGGGATTGAAATAGCGCAAAAAGTGCTGGAATATCGCCAGCTTGCCAAATTGAAATCCACCTATACAGATGCGCTGATGACCTCGCGTCTGGCGCGCACAGGCCGGGTACATACTTCTTTTTCAATGGTGGGTGCGTCTACCGGCCGGCTTTCTTCTTCTGATCCCAATCTTCAGAATATCCCGATACGCACCTCAGAAGGGCGGGCTATCCGCACCGCCTTTGTCGCTGAAGAAGGGCATCAGCTGATCTCTGCAGACTATTCGCAGATTGAGCTGCGTCTAGTGGCGCATGTCGCACGTGAAGATACCATGTTATCTGCGTTTAGAAATGGGGTGGATATTCATGCCCAGACAGCCGCAGAGGTGTTTGGTATCCCGCTTGATCAGATGGATTCAGAAACAAGGCGCCGTGCAAAGGCGATTAATTTTGGTATCATCTACGGCATTTCAGGCTTTGGCCTCGCACGCCAGCTTGGCATTGCACAAGGTGAGGCGCGTGATTATATCGCTGCCTATTTTGAGCGGTTTCCAGGCATTCGTGAGTATATGGAACAGGCCAAGGATTTTGGCCGTGACCATGGTTATGTTGAAACCTTATTCGGGCGGCGTGTGCATCTCTCAGGGCTGGACAGCAAAAATCCGGCGATGCGCGGCTTTGCTGAAAGGCAGGCGATTAATGCCCCTATTCAGGGGAGCGCGGCTGATATCATCAAACGCGCGATGGTCCGCCTGCCTGCTATTTTGCGTGATGCCGGCCTGTCTGCGCGCATGCTTCTGCAGGTCCATGATGAACTGATTTTTGAAGTGGCAGAGGCAGAAGCCCAGCAAACGGTGCAGCTGATCACAAAAACCATGGAAGAAGCACCTCTGCCTGTTTTGCAACTGGATGTGCCGTTGGTGGCTGAGGCAGGTGTGGCAAAAAGCTGGGCTGAGGCGCATTAAGCGCGTTTTACAGCAATCAGCCCTGCCATATTTATGCCCCAGTTCAGCCGTTTTTTGAACGAAAGCCAGCCTTAATTAGAAAAGCTGAGAAAAAAAGAAAGGCCAGGACAGCATCTTGCTGCCCACAAAACCGGAGAGTGCCTATGTCACGCAAAATTGCGCTTGTTGATGATGATCAGAATATCACCACCTCTGTCTCGCTTTTGCTAGAGGCTGAAGGCTATGAAGTGGATTGCTATCATGATGGAGAGCAAGCCCTGATGGGTCTGACGCGCAGGCCACCTGATCTGGCGATATTAGATATTAAAATGCCGCGTATGGATGGGACGGAATTGCTGCAGAAACTCCGCTCAAAGACCAGTCTGCCAGTTATTTTTTTGACCAGTAAAGATGATGAATTAGATGAAGCGCTCGGGCTTGGGATGGGCGCAGATGATTATATCACCAAACCATTTTCCCAGCGCCTATTGCTTGCCAGAATTAAGGCTGTTTTGCGCCGGGCAGGGCATGAGGCAGGTGATGCACCATCTGGCCATCTGATCCGCCAGGGTGATCTCAGCCTCGATCCCGATCGCCATCTCTGCCATTGGCAAGAAAAGGAAGTAAAGCTGACGGTCACCGAATTCTTGCTTCTGCAAGCACTGGCTGCACGCCCAGGTCATGTAAAAAGCCGCGACCAATTAATGGATGCTGCCTATGGCGATTCCGTCTTTTTAGATGACCGGACGATTGACAGCCATATCAAACGTCTGCGCCGAAAATTTAGGCAGACTGACCAAAATTTTGACCATATTGAGACGCTCTACGGTATCGGCTATCGTTATAAGGCCTAAAAGGACGAGGAGGCGATAGGCCTCATCTCTGAGGCAGGGGGAGCAGAGGTGCCACAACAACATCAGCGCAAACTCAGATTTTTGCATATGACGGCGCCGCGCTGGTTCTCGCCTTTATCAGCCCGGATTCTGGCGATCATGCTGCTGCCTATCTTGCTGTTGGTCATCGGGCTTTTTTCAGTCGATCAATATCGGCGTGTCCTGATCAATGCAGAATTGGACGCGCTGGAACGCCAGGGTCGGACATTGGCCCGCTCGCTCGCACTCGAAGAAGCTGATAATGCGCCTTTTGCCAGCCGTCAGCTCTCGCCAGCTACCTTGCGTCATCTCTTGCCATTGGTGGGGTATGGGTCTGTCTTACGGGCTCGTATTTTTGCACCGGACGGCAATTTAATCGCTGATACAGCCCGTGATCAGCTCACCGCCGCTCAGGTGCGTGTCTGGCGTCAGCGCGGGCAGGGGCGGTTTTCAATGCATGGCATGCGTGGTCATGTAACAGGCTATGTAGAACAGCTAAGCAATTTATTTTCAGATCAGAATGATTTACCGCTTATCAATGATATGCGCTTGCGCCGGGCCAGTGATATGCCAATCGTGCTTGCTGCCTTAAAAGGGGCAGAACGCCGTACAGTGTGGCGCAATAGGCGTGGCCATATGGTGTTGGCAGTGGCCTTGCCTATTCAGGATTTACGTATCGTGCGGGGCAGCTTGTTGCTGACCACCTCAGGCGGGCGTATCGAAAATGAAATTGCCCAGGTACAATGGGCCTTTTTGCAACTTTTTGCTGGTGTATTGGTGATCACCATCATTTTAGGTCTTTATCTCTCACGCTCTATAACCCGCCCGATTGTTCAGCTGGCCCATGCTGCACGCCAATTACGCCAGCATGCAGATCCCTCAAAACCGCTGGCACATCTGCCTGATCGCAATGATGAAATCGGCGCGCTATCTCAGGATTTGCGCGATATGACAGATGATTTGCAACAGCGTATTCAAGCGACCGCTCGCTTTGCAGCAGATGTAGCTCATGAACTGAAAAACCCGCTCACCTCTCTGCGCTCAGCTGTGGAAACCGTATCGCGTCTGGATGATCCGGCCCAGCAACGCCGTTTGATGGAGGTGATTTTGGCAGATGTCAGCAGGCTCGACAGGCTGATTTCTGATATTTCGCAGGCCAGCCGTGTGGATGCAGAACTGGCCAGTCCAGCCACCGATATTCAAGATTTTGAGCAGCTGGTCTCTAATTGGGTCTCAATGGTGCGGTCACGAAAAGAAGATCAGGAAATTATCCTGACTATCAATAGGCCGCAGACCAGCAAAGACTCGGCGATCCCAGAGATGCGGGTGGCGATGCATGTCAGCCGTATCGTTCAAATTCTGGATAATCTGCTGAATAATGCGCTCAGCTTTAATCCTGAAGGCAGGCCTATTGAGCTGACTCTGTTGACCCAGAAGCGTGATTTGATTTTTGAGCTCCGCGATTTTGGACCTGGTTTGCCTGTTGGCAAGCAAGAGATGATTTTTAACCGCTTTTATTCAGAGCGTCCAAAAACAGAAGCTTTTGGTGAGCATTCTGGCCTTGGCCTGTCCATTGCACGCCAGATTGCCCGCGCCCATGGCGGCGAGCTCAGCGCACGCAATCACCCTGAGGGTGGGGCTGTCTTTACCTTGCGTTTGCCATTGGCCAGATAGGCGACCATTTTAGATAAAGCCAGCCTGTAACAGCAAGCTGATCTTTTTTGCATGCAGGCTCGTTGAAAGGGGCTGTCTGTGCTATCTTAAGGGCGCAGCGTTCAAACCATCAAATAAGGGCTTACCGCTTATATGACTTCTCAGCACCGTTCTTTTCAACCTCAGGATGTCAAGCTGGTCATCGTTATTGGCCAGGCAGGCGCCGGTCATTCCACAGCTTTACATGTGTTGGAGGATAGCGGCTTTAGCCCGGTGGATAATATGCCGCTGGCACTGGTGGATCAGCTGGTTGCACTGGAAGTAGAGACCACGCAGAAAAGGTTGGCTATCGGTGTTGATGTGCGGACCACAGGATTTGATGTAGAGGCGGTGAAAAGGCTGATCACCAATCTGAAAAGCCGTTTTGAGCAGGCAGCCCAGGTGCTTTTTGTCTGTGCAGATGAAGCTGAATTATTGCGCCGTTATCAGGCCACACGCCGGCGGCATCCGCTGGTGCAAGAAGCACGCCTGTCATCACAGAGCGCTGATAATATCGAACGAGAAACCGGTCTGACTGTTGCAGAGGCGGTACGCCTTGACCAACAGCAGATGGAACCGCTCAGGCTACTGGCTGATCTTGAGATGAATACCAGCCAGACCAGCCCAACTGAATTTCGTGAACTCTTGCTCAGCCGGCTTGGCTTGCCTGTCTATCGTGATTTATCAGTGACCCTGACCAGCTTTTCTTATCGCCATGGGGTGCCGGCAACCTCTGATTATGTGTTTGATATGCGGTTTTTGGAAAATCCGCATTGGGATAAGGCATTGCGTGCGCAAGATGGCCGCTCAGATGAGGTTTACAGCTTCGTGATATCTGATCCGGCCTTTCAGCCCTTTATGCAGTCTATGGCTGATATGATGGATATTTGCCGGGCTCGCTTTGTTGAAGAAGGCCGGCCGGCCTTGAATATCAGCTTTGGCTGTACTGGCGGGCGTCATCGCTCGGTAAGTGCTGCCCGCTGGATGGCAGAGTATTTTGGCCAAAAAGGCCAGATTTACCAGCTTTTGCACCGTGAATTAGACTGATTATACTTTGTTTAAGCAGGCCAATCTGTTAAAGATGGGCCGCGTATAAGCCATAGAGTTGGTTTATCGCTATAAGCATGATGGGTGATCATATGGCATCACCGCTGAGTTTCAAAAGAGAGGCAAACATGAGTCAGGATTATATCATCGCCGATATTGGTCTCGCCGATTGGGGTAGAAAAGAAATAGCTATCGCTGAAAGCGAGATGCCTGGCCTGATGGCCTTGCGCGAAGAATATGGCGCAGCCCAGCCTTTGAAAGGCGCGCGTATCGTTGGTTCGCTGCATATGACCATTCAAACCGCTGTGCTGATCGAAACATTGGCTGCGCTGGGTGCAGATGTGCGCTGGGCATCTTGTAATATTTTCTCAACACAAGATCATGCCGCCGCCGCCATTGCAGCAGGCAATATTCCGGTTTTTGCAATCAAAGGCCAGTCTCTAGAAGAGCATTGGGATTACCTTGATAAATCATTCATGTTTCCAGATGGCCCAAACATGATTTTGGATGATGGCGGGGATGCTACTTTATATGTGCTGCTGGGTGCCCGTGCCGAAGCTGGTGAAGATATCATCCCAGTACCGCAATCAGAAGAAGAAGCGGTTATCAAAGCGCAGATCAAAAAGCGGATGGAACAATCACCTGGCTGGTTTACCAAGACACGCGATGCGATTAAGGGTGTGTCAGAAGAAACAACCACCGGTGTGCACCGCCTCTATGAATTGGTCAAAAACGGCCAGCTGCCTTTCCCGGCTATCAATGTGAATGACAGTGTCACCAAGTCGAAATTTGACAATAAATATGGCTGTAAGGAATCGCTGGTGGATGGTATCCGGCGTGCCACTGACACGATGATGGCAGGCAAAACAGCTGTGGTCTGTGGCTATGGCGATGTGGGCAAAGGTTCTGCTGCGTCTCTGGCCGGTGCCGGTGCCCGTGTCAAGGTGACCGAAGTGGACCCAATTTGTGCCTTGCAGGCAGCGATGGATGGCTTTGAGGTGGTTACACTCGAAGATGCGGTGCATTCAGCTGATATCTTCATCACCACCACAGGTAATAAAGATGTTATCCGCATTGAGCATATGCGCGAGATGAAGGATATGGCGATTGTTGGCAATATCGGCCATTTCGATAATGAAATCCAAGTGGCACATCTGAAAAACCACAAATGGACAAAGATCAAAGATCAGGTCGATATGATCGAAATGCCATCTGGCAATCGTCTGATCCTGTTATCAGAAGGCCGCCTGCTCAATCTAGGCAATGCGACAGGCCACCCGTCTTTTGTGATGTCTGCATCCTTCACCAACCAGGTGTTGGCTCAGATTGAACTCTACACCAAAGAAGATGAATATAAGAATGATGTATATATCTTGCCAAAGCATCTGGATGAAAAGGTCGCACGCCTTCACCTTGATCGCATTGGTGTAAAGCTGACAACCCTGGCACAAGATCAGGCAGATTATATTGGCGTCACCCCAGAAGGCCCGTTCAAGCCTGAGCATTATCGCTATTAAAACAGGGTAAACCAGATGACAGGTCAGCCATTTAATGTTCAGCTTGAGCTGGATGATCTGGCAGCTACAGACATATTGGGGGCCAGCATCGCACGATTGCTGGCCCCTTCTTTTGTGCTCTGCTTGTCAGGGCCGCTGGGGTCTGGCAAATCAGAACTCGCGCGGGCAATTTTGCGTCATGGCTGCGGCGAGACAGGCGATATCCCGAGCCCGACTTTCACCCTTGTTCAAACCTATGAAGCCACTTCCCCGCATCAAATGGCCGGCCTTGAAGTTTGGCATATGGATCTCTATCGCTTGGAACATCCAGAAGAGGTGCTTGAGCTCGGCATTGAAGATGCCTTTATCGATGCAGCTTGTCTGATTGAATGGCCAGACAGGCTGGGCCCCTATCTGCCAAGCGGTGCCTTGCATCTATCGATTGATTTCGGGGCGCAAACAGAACAGCGTCTCATACGTATCTCTGGCCCACAAACGCTGGTGCGCCAGCTGGTCTAACCCGCTAGCCTGCCAAGGCAAATCAGCTTGTTTGCATGGTGCTGTTACGCTAGCATAAGCGCATGCCATCAACGCGCCTTTTCTCCATCCCGACTGGTCAGCCTTTTCTGCCGGCTTTGGCGCGCGGTATCCTGCATTTTACAGGGCCGGGTCCTGATTTATCAAATGCCCTCATTCTGCTTCCTTCACGGCGCGCGGTGCGGGCGCTGAGAGAGGCATTTCTGGCCGAAGCAGATGGCCGGCCGCTTTTACTGCCACGCATGATGCCGGTTGGCGAATTGGATAATGACGAGGACATTTTGCTGCGTTCAGGTGCAGCCTTGGATTTACCTGAACCTATCAGCCCACTTCAACGCCAGATGTTACTGGCCAAACAGCTTGAATATTTTCAGCTGGATGGGCGGCGTCTGCCTCCTGATCAGCTGGTGGATTTAGCAGCCAGCCTAGCTCAGCTGTTGGATCAGATGCAACGCGCGGATGTGTCTGGTGCGGATTTGCAAAAGGCTTTGCCTGAGGATATGGCACGCCATTGGGAAGCGGTCTATCACTGTCTTCAAATCATTGTCGCGCACTGGCCAGCCATTCTGGCTGAAGCCGGATTGATAGATCCCGTAGCACGTCAGCAAAAACTGCTGCATCAGCTTTTTGATGACTGCGCCGAGACACCGCCAAAAGGCCAGGTGTTTCTGGCCGGTACAACAGGCTCGGTGCCAACCACAAGACGGTTAATGTCCTTGATGATGGACTGGCCAAAAAGTGCCATTATCCTGCCTGCCTTAAGCGCTGGCCTGAGCGCATCTGATATCGAGGCTATTCGCAGCGATCGCAGCCATCCGCAATTTCCGCTGGTTGATACATTGGATACGCTGGCTTGTGCGCCAGCTGATGTCGCCCTCTGGCCAGGTTGCATAGCTGAGAAAACAGCATCAAAACTGCCACTTGAGGCGTTGCTTGATGAAGTATTTTGTCCAGCTGAACTGACCGCCAGATGGCGCCAGCTTGCCCGCACACGCCCTGAGATCAATGCCGCTTCTGTCGCGCATATGCGCCAGATAAATGCGCGTTCTGGTGAAGAAGAAGCACAGATTATTGCCTCAATGATGCGCGAGGTCCTTGAAGAGCCAGGCCGCACTGCCCTTGTGATCACCCCTGATCGCACTCTTGCCAATCAAATCACCCACATCTTGCGTGGCTGGCAATTAGAGGTGGAGGATAGCGCAGGTGCACCCTTAACAAAATCAGCCCCTGCACGGTTTTGCCAAGCCCTATTAGAAGGGGCTATCAGCAATTGGTCGCCGCGCGCTTTATTGAATTTAATGAACCACCCGCTGGCTTGTGGTGGGTTAGAGCGGCGCTATTTTTCAGGCTATGTGCGCCAGATAGAGCAGGTCGCCTTGCGTGGTCATTTGCCTGATCCGAGCCTTGAGGGGATACGCAGCCGTCTCTCTGCCCATCCGGCTTTGCTCTCTTTTCTTGACCAGCATGTAATCGCACATCTTGAACCGCTTGCTGCTTTTGCAAAAATGCTAAACCCGTCTCTAGGTCAGTTATCTGAGGCTTTGGGTCAAACAGCAGAGGCGATGGCAGCCACACCAGAAGATCCAAATGGTGTCGACAGGCTCTATGGCATGCGCGGGGGGCGTGAATTGCTGAGCCTGCTCAGCGAACTGGCCGCGCTAGATCTGCGCGCGACCCCTAGCTTGCAAATGGATATGTTGCCAAGCTTGTTTTTTGCCTTATGCCAGCAAAAAATTATACGCCCGCCTGTTAGCCACCCGCGTCTATCGGTGTTGAGCCCGATTGAGGCCCGCTTGCTCTCTGCTGATCGGGTGATTTTGGCCGGATTGAACGAAGGCAGCTGGCCTCAGCAAGCCCAGGCAGATCCTTGGATGGGCAATGCGATGCGCCGCCAGCTCGGTCTGCCAGATAGGACCAGCCGGCTGGGTCTGTCTGCGCATGATTTCTACAGCCATCTGGGGCATGATGAGGTGATCCTCACCCGTGCCAGCCGCCAGAATAATAGCCTGACCAGCCCCAGCAGATGGTTGATGCGCCTTGATGCGGTGCTGGCCGCCACCAAGCTGGACAGCCATTTAAAGACATCGCCGCCTGACTGGCTGGTCGCTGTGCTGAATGATCAGCAAAAACGCAGCGCTATGGCCCTGAAACCGCCTGCCCCGAAACCACCTCTTAACGCTAGGCCGCGGTTTTTGAGTGCAACTGATTTTGATAAATGGATTGATGATCCCTACAGCCTTTATGCCAAACGTGTGCTGAAATTACGCGCATTGCAACAGGTTGACGCACCACCCGGGCCATTATTGCGCGGTGATTTATTTCATAAGGTGCTTGAAGATTTTATGATCGCACTACCAGATGGCCCGCTAGATCAAGAGGCGTCTGACCTATTTGATGAGATTGCAGACAGGCATTTCAGCCAATGGTCTCATTACCCGCAAATCAGCCTTTTCTGGCGGCCGAGATTACAACGGGTGAAAGACTGGTTTCTGGCAGAAGAAACAGACAGACGGGCAAGCAAGAGCATCAGCTATATTGAGCAAACAGGCTATTTGAGCTTTGATATGCCAGGCGGTGAGGTGCGGCTCCAGGCCCGTGCTGATCGCATTGATAAAACCGCAGATGGCCGATTTGAGATCATTGACTACAAGACTGGTCAGGCGCCCAATAGCGCCAAGGTGGTGACAGGTCGGCGCACCCAGCTGCTGGTTGAAGCCGCCATTTTACATGCTGGTGGCTATGATATGAGCGCGTCTCACACCGATACCAAACCAGCGATTGAAGCGGTGTCTTACTGGCAGCTATCAGGGCGCCGTGATCGGCCTGTTATTCAGACAAGGATTAGCTCAGAAAAAATAGATCCGGCAAAAACACTGGACCAGATCACAGATCTCATTCGTCTATATGATGATGCGGATATGGCTTATGAGGTGGAACCGCACCCTGCCGCGCGCCCTGATTTTTCTGAGACACGCCATCTCTCTCGGGTGCGTGAATGGCGAATTGGTGAGGTGGATGATGACTGATAGACAGCTGCATGCACCAAACAAGCCGGCATCTGGAGCCGCACAAAAGCGCTCTGACAGCCTAGCTGAAAAAGCCACAGAAGCACAAAACCGGGCAGCCTATCCGGCCAGTTCGGTTTTTGTATCAGCTAATGCGGGCACGGGTAAAACCAAGGTCCTCACAGATCGGGTGCTGCGTTTATTGCTGGCTGGTGAAGAGGCCCGCTCTATTTTATGCATGACCTACACCAATTCAGCAGCAGCAGAAATGCAAATCAGACTGAATAAGGTGCTGGCACAATGGGCCATTTGTTCAGATTCTGACTTGCGTGACAGCCTGATTAAGACCGGCCTCATCAATCCTACACAAGATGAAATTGCACGGGCACGCCGGCTCTTTGCAGAAATTCTGGATAGTGATGATGGGCCGCGCATTGAAACAGTGCATGCATTTTGCCTGTCTGTCCTGCAACGTTTTCCAATCGAAGCAGGCCTGCCCCCCAATTTTGAAATGTTAGAAGATTTAGAGCGTGATAATTTGCTCTTTGAAAGCCTGATGCAGATTTTGAAGACGCCACCAATAACGCTGGTGTCTGATATTGACCTGGTTATCTCAAAGGCAGATGAGCAGACATTGTTGCGGCTCTTAAAGCTCATTTTCGGGGAGCGTCAATTTATTGAAGAGCTGATCTCTTCTGAACTGGCCTATGCAGATAGCAAAACCCACCTTGAGGCACTGGCTGGCCACACCACAACAAAGGCCTTGCAAAATGAGGCGATAGGCTTGTGTGACCAGCTGGCGGAATTACATCTCGATATCATCAGCGATGTGCTGATAAATGCAGGTGCAAATCAACAAAAACGCGCCGCCGATATAAGGGCATATTTAGCATGTGCACCTGAATCGCAGCCTGAAAATCTGGCCTTTTTGAAATCGGCCTTTTTCACCTCAGGTGCGCCGCGCAAAACCCTCAGCGATAAAAAAGCACGCGAAATACGCGCCGATATAGATGCGTTGCAAGGGTCAGTGATCACGCTCTTGCAAGATTATTTTCTAAAGCAAGAAGCCTTTGCAACCGCGCGTCAAACGCAAGCCTTGCTCAATCTCAGCCGTGCTGTCTATGGTCTCTATCGCGCTCGTAAATTAGAAATTGGCAAACTTGATTATGATGATCTGATTTTATGGACAGCGCGCTTGCTGGGCATGCAGCAGGTGATGGACTGGCTGCGCTGGAAGCTGGATACCAGTATCAATCATGTGATGGTGGATGAAGCTCAGGATACAAGCCCTGTACAATGGCAATTGATCAGCCGGCTGACCGAACCGTTTTTTGAAGAGAAAGCAGAGACACAAGAAAATACCCGCACCGTATTTGCGGTCGGCGATTTCAAGCAATCTATCTATAGCTTTCAAGGGGCGAGCCCGACCTCCTTTTTGGATCAGCGCGACAGGCTGGCAACAGAGGCAAAGGCAGCAGAGGCAGATTGGCGTGAAGAAGATTTCACGGTCTCTTTCCGCTCATCCAAAGCTGTCTTATCTTTTGTTGATGCGGTGATGGAAAAATCAGACACCAATTTGGCAGGCCTGGCCGGCCGTTCAAATGAAAAGGGTGAACTTTATCGCCCCCATGATGTGTTTTTTGCTGACCGACCTGGGTTTGTTGAATTATGGCCTGTGATAAAAGGCAACACAAAGGTGGATTTACCTGCTTTTAAGCCTGCCAGCCCAGAGGCTGCCTCAGAGAGCCCAGACTGGCTGTTGGCCCAACATGTCGCGCGCCAGATCGCTGAATTGTTGCAATCAGGGGCTGATAATCCGCTTCACCGGCCTATTCACCCAGGCGAAATTATGATCCTGCTCAGAAAGCGGGGCTCTGTCTATTATCTGCTGCGTGCCGCGCTGATAAAAGCCGGTATTCCGGTGGCAGGTGCAGATCGGATCAAATTACAGAATCAGATTGAAATTCAGGACTTAATGGCACTTGGTGATGCCTGTTTGTTGCCAGAAGATGATTTGCAACTGGCCGCTGTGCTGAAATCCCCTTTATTTGGGCTGGATGATGATGATTTAATGACTCTGGCCATCGGCAGAGGTCAGGCAAGCCTGTTTGACCGGTTAAATCAGCATTTGGGCGCTTCAAGCCATCTGGGACAGGCGGCAGACAAACTGGCGCGCTGGCGTGATTTGGCTGATCAACTCGATGTTCAGCGTTTCTATGCTGAAATCCTTTATGCAGAAGGTGGGCGTGTGGCGATGGAAACCCGCCTTGGCCATCAAATTGCAGATACGCTGGATGTTTTTTTGGCCATGGCTGGTGAACATAAGGGCATTGGCCTTGGTGATTTCCTGCGTCAATTCAGGGAAAATGACAGCGCATTGAAACGCGATATGGATAGTGGCGATGCACGCCAGGTCAGGTTGATGACCATGCATGCCTCCAAAGGGCTCGAAGCCCCCATTGTGATTCTACCAGATATGCTGAACCAGAAAATGCCTGCTGATCCGCTGATTTTCCATGATCATGGCTTTTATTGGCCGAGCGCTGCTGATTTCAGGCCAGAAACGGTCTCTGAAAATAAATCAGAAGAAGAAAGCCAGCGAAAAGCAGAGGCTGACCGCTTGCTCTATGTCGCGCTAACCAGAGCCCGAGAAGCACTCATCATCGGCGGATGGGAAGCCCCCTATTTACGGTTTATGAAAGAGAGCTGGTATCAGCGGCTGGCTGATACGCTTGCCAAAATGCCAGGGGTTGAAGAGCTAGCCCCTGGCCATTTACGCCTGTCAATGGGGCAGGCAAAGGCCGCTATGACTGAGCCAGAGATAAAGGCAAAAGACCGCACACAGATACCAGTATCAGCAGCGATGCGCCCGCCATGGTTTGAGCGACCCGCACCGACCCAAAGGCCAGATATACGCCCATTGCGGCCATCTGATTTAGGCCGGCTGGATGATATCGCCCAGCATGGTGTTACCAGCGAAGGGCAGGCCCGTTTGCGCGGTCAGCTAATCCACCAATTGCTGGATATTCTGCCTAATGCTCCAAAAGAACGCCATGCCCAGCTTTTAAATCAATTCTGGTCAGGGCGTGAGAAGCAGATAGAGGCTAATCAGATCGCACAGATAAATTCAGAAATTGAAACGCTGCTGGCCTTGCCTGAACTGGCGCCGCTTTTTGCTGAAGAGGCACTTTCAGAAGTGCCGCTGGTTGGTATGGTCCAAAATAGGCCTGTATCGGCCCAGCTGGACAGGCTGCGTATTTTGGATGATCAAATCTTGCTGGCAGATTTTAAGACAGGCCAGATACCCAAAAATGAAGCGCCTCCTGACGATTATATCCGTCAAATGGCCCTTTATGCAGATTTGCTCAGCCAGCTTTATCCGGATAAAGCCATTCACACCGTTCTGGTCTGGACACGTGGCCCGCTTGTAATGCCGGTTTCAAGAGAGGCCAGAGAAGCCGCGATTAAAGCCTTATTTTCCTGAGCTTAACCTTGACCGGCACCGGCTAGCTTCTTACATTACCTCATAGGAACAATGTGATGCGCTAGGCGCAATTCTGCTTAAAAAAGGAATTTTATTATGGCAACTTCCAAGACAACAGATACTGAGTTTCAGAATGATGTCTTGCAGGCTGATAAGCCTGTTCTGGTTGATTTCTGGGCAGAATGGTGCGGCCCGTGCAAGGCGATTGGTCCAGCACTCGAAGAAATTTCAGACACGCTGGGTGACAAGCTTGATATCGTCAAGCTGAATATCGATGAAAACCCACAAACACCGATGCAATATGGTGTGCGTGGTATCCCAACCCTGTTGATTTTTAAATCAGGTGAAGTGGTTGCTGAAAAAATTGGTGCTATGCCAAAATCACAGCTTGAAAGCTGGATTGCTGAAAATATCTAAACACAAATATGAAGCTGATGAATGCTAAGACGCTGTCTGATATCAATCAGGCAGCGTTTCATTTTGCGCGAGAACATGGCCAGCCAGATAAAGAGAGCCACAAATAACAGCCTGCTGGGCCCCTTTTACCTGTTCTAAAGCGTCGGTGAGAGAGACTGCATAGGCTGCATCTATACCAAGCCCCCTTGCTTCTGCAGCCAAAGTCTCACCGCTGAGGGCGGCGGTTTGATCAGGGATGGTCAGACAGACTAATTTGCCACAGACAGGCTGGATGACATTTAAAAATTCAGCCGCTGGCCGGGTATTAAGCGCACCAAAAATAACCGCCCATTTCTGATTCGAAAGCTGCTCCAGACTATTTTTCAATGCCTGCGCGCCATGTGCATTATGTGCCCCGTCCAAAATCAACCTGTCTATTTGACCTATATCTGCCAGCTTGCCCGCAGAAATATTCTGTACACGCCCTGGCCATATTGCCTTTGTCAGCCCCTCAAAGGCAACCTGTGACGGCGTTATCTGCCTACTGATGATCAGCGCCGCCGTGGCAAGGGCAGCATTATCAATTTGGTGTGGGCCAACCAATGCAGGGGCCGGCAGATCATAGCGTGCTGTACCGATGGCAAGGGCAAAACCGCCATCTGCCTTTGCTTGCCAGTCAAAATCAACCCCGGCCTCAAAGAGCACCGCCCCTATATCAGCGGCTTCTTCACGCAGGGTTGCGGCCACTTCCGGGCTTTGTCTGGCGATGATGCAGGGCACATCTTTGCGCATGATTCCTGCTTTTTGGCGGGCGATGCCAGCCAGATCTGAGCCCAGAAAATGCTCGTGATCACGGGCAATCGGTGTGATGATGGTCGCTGCTGGTCTGTCCAGAACATTGGTGGAATCCAGCTTACCGCCAAGCCCTGTTTCAAGGATCAGCAAATCTGCCGGCACACGCGAGAAGGCCAGCATAGCAGCCGCAGTGGTGACTTCAAAAAAGGTAATATCTGCCCCGCCATTTGCCGCTTCCACCTCTTCAAGCAAAGCCAGTAACGCCCTATCGCTGATCAGGTTATTGGCAAGGCGGATACGTTCATGAAAACGCACCAGATGCGGCGAAGCATAGACATGGGTTTTTTTGTTATCTGCCTGTGCCAGCGCACTCAAAAAGGCCGCGGTTGAGCCTTTGCCATTGGTGCCTGCCAGATGGATTGTTGGCGGCAGGGCATGATGCGGGTTACCCAGCTTTTCCAAAATGGCAAAACTGCGATCAAGGCCCAAATCAATCAGCTTGGGATGGAGCTGGGCCAGCCTGTCCAGCGCGGCATCAATGGTCTGTGTCACGAATTTACGGCCTTTTGCGCCTATTCAGCTGCCAAAGGGGCAGAGGCTGAACGCTCGGTCATCATCGAAATAAGATTTGCCAGCGTATCACGTTGGTCAGGCCGGCCAACCACCGCATCGACCATCCCATGTTCCTGCAGATATTCAGCAGTCTGGAAATCTTCTGGCAATTTCTCACGCACGGTCTCTTCGATAACCCGCCGTCCGGCAAAACCGATAATCGCACTTGGTTCAGCAAGCTGGATATCACCTAACATCGCAAATGAAGCGGTGACGCCGCCTGTGGTTGGATGTGTCAGCAAGACAATATAAGGCAGGCCTGCTTCTTGTACCCGCTCAACGGCAATGATGGTACGCGGCAATTGCATCAGTGATAAAATACCCTCTTGCATGCGCGCACCACCACTTGACGGCACTAAAATAAGGGCTGCTTTTTGGTCAATCGCGGTGTCTGCTGCGGCTAAGATCGCATCGCCGACATGGCGGCCCATTGACCCGCCCATAAAGCGGAAATCAAAAGCGGCAATGACTGATTTCTGGCCTTTAATCAAACCAGAGGCCACCTGAATGGCTTCATGCGTACCGGTTTTGGCGCGTGTATCTCTCAGCCGGTCAGTATATTTTTTGCTATCTTTGAATTTCAGCGGGTCCGTCATCTGTTCAGCTACAGAAATGGCCTGCATGGTGCCTGCATCAAACAGCATCTCAAAACGCAATTCAGGCGGCAGCGGCGCGTGATGGCTACAATTTGAGCAAACATGATAGCTTTCTTTATAATCTTTGTGAAAGATCATCTGCCCGCATGGCTTACATTTTACCCAGAGGTTATCAGGCACGTCATTTGTTTGAACAAGGGCCTTGATTTTTGGCAGGACGGCGTTGGTTAACCAGTTCATCTCTTCTACCTCACCTAGCTTAGTTCTAACTTCAGATATCTTATGTCAGGCTTTTCTGCCTGATACATCTTTTGGCTATTTTTTCAATGCAGCGGACAGGCTACCACAAAACGCGCCCACCTCTTGGATGATCGTCGCGCCTTCTGTCCCAGAATCGGCCCCTTTGGCGATAATGTCAACAACCGCAGAACCGACCACAACACCAGACCCGAACTGGCCAGCCTCGGCGGCCTGTTCAGGGGTGCGGATACCAAAGCCCACAACAGCAGGCAAATCACTCACCGCATGAATGCGATCCATCGCTTCTTTAATAGAATCGGTGCTGGCTGATTTAGTGCCGGTAATGCCTGCTACCGCGACATAATAAATAAAGCCAGAAGAGCTATCGAGGACCCGCTTGAGACGCTCCCCTTGTGTGGTTGGCGTCACAAGCCGGATGAAATCAATCCCTTCCTCTTGGGCAGGCAGACATAGCTCGTCATCTTCTTCAACAGGCAAGTCAACAATGATCAACCCATCAACACCTGCTGCTGCTGCTTCTTTTAAAAACCGGTCATTCCCATAGATATAAATCGGGTTGTAATAACCCATTAAGATCAGCGGCACCTCTGGGTGGCGGCTGCGAAAATCACGTGCTATGGCAAGGGTGCTCTCTAGGGTGGTCCCTGCTTTGATAGCGCGCAGCGAGGCGGCCTGAATAGCAGGCCCATCTGCCATTGGGTCTGAAAAAGGCATGCCTAATTCAATGAAATCTGCGCCATTTTCAACCAGCGCATCCATCAAGCCAGGTGTGACCTCAGGATGGGGATCGCCGGCGCTGATAAAAATACCCAGCGCGCCGCGTGATTCTGATTTGGCACGTTCAAAGGCGGCTTCCAGTCTCTTTGTCATGATTTATGCTTTCACCAATATCTTTTATAACACGTCTTTTTTATAACAAGCCGCGCTCATCGAGCATCGGCAACACCGCGCCCAAATCCTTATCACCACGCCCGCACATATTCAAAATGACAATTTGATCTTTATCCATGCTCGGAATATGACGCGATGCAAAGGCCAGCGCATGTGATGGTTCGAGGGCTGGGATAATGCCTTCCAGACGCGAGCAAAGCTGGAAATGCACCAGGGCTTCCTCATCTGTCGCGCTGACATAATTCACCCGGCCAATATCATGCAACCAGGCATGTTCTGGCCCGATACCCGGATAATCCAGACCCGCTGAAATCGAATGGGCATCGGTGATCTGGCCATCTGCATTTTGCAGCAAATAGGTGCGGTTGCCATGTAGGACGCCAGGCTCACCACCTGTCAGGCTGGCTGCATGTGCATCTGTATCAATGCCATGACCGGCTGCTTCGACCCCATAAATCTGGACATCTTCATCATTCAAGAACGGATAGAACAGCCCCATGGCGTTCGACCCACCCCCAATACAGGCGATAAGTGCATCTGGCAGACGCCCTTCTGCTTCTAAAATTTGTTCGCGCGCTTCACTGCCAATCACCGACTGAAAATCGCGGACCATCTCAGGATAGGGATGCGGGCCAGCAACAGTGCCAATGATATAGAAATGGGTTTCCGGATTGGCGACCCAATAGCGCAAGGCCTCATTCATCGCATCTTTCAAGGTTGAGGTCCCTGAGGTCACTGGATGGACTTTGGCCCCCAAGAGGCGCATCCTATCTACATTTGGCTTTTGGCGGCGCACATCTTCTGCGCCCATGAAAACCTCACATTCCAAATTGAACAACGCACAGGCTGTGGCGGTCGCCACCCCATGCTGACCTGCCCCTGTTTCGGCAATGATTTTGGTCTTGCCCATGCGTTTTGCCAGCAAAGCCTGCCCCAGCACATTATTGATTTTATGCGCGCCTGTGTGGTTCAGCTCATCTCTTTTGAAATAGAGCTTTGCCCCACCCAGATGTTCAGTCAGCCTTTCGGCGAAATAGAGCGGTGAGGGACGGCCGATATAATGTTTTTGATAATAAGCCAGCTCAGCGGCAAAGCTCGGATCGCTCTGGGCTTCACGATAAGATTTTTCGACCTGCAAAATCAGCGGCATAAGTGTTTCGGCAACGAAACGCCCGCCATGGATACCGAAACGCCCATTTTCATCTGGCATATTTTGATAAGAATTGACACCTGTCATCATTACTGCTCCGGCTATTTGGCTCTGGCCAATAGCATCTTTTCTTGCCGATCCCGCAAAAATCAAATTTTATTATGTGTGAAGAGACTAGCGCATTTTCGCGGCAGTGACAAAGGCCTGAATGCGCGTTGCGTCCTTTTTACCGCGGTTTTTTTCAACCCCAGACGAGACGTCCACTGCCTTGGTCCCACTCAGCCTGATCGCGTCCTGTACATTTGTCGGATCCAGCCCGCCAGCAAGCATATAAGGCAGGTCTGATTCAAACTGTGCCAGCCAATGCCAATTAAATTGGTGGCCTGTCCCCCCTGGCAGAGGGCCAGCTGCCGCCGCATCAAATAACAACCAGTCCACATAAGGTGTAAATCGAAGGCTCGATGCGATATCGCCAGGTTCAGACACACGCTGGACCTTCATCACAGGCAGGCCATAACGCTGTCTGAGCGCATCTGCGTCTTCTGGGGTTTCACTGCCATGTAATTGCAGCATATCTGGTCTCGCAGAAGCGATGATATCCGCCATCAACCCATCATCTGCATCCACGGACAAGGCAACAAATTGCGGTGAAGCCTCAGTGCGGGCATCTGCCAGTGCAGCTGCGGCCTCAAAGCTGAGATGGCGTGGTGATTTCTCGAAAAAGACAAGCCCGACGAAATCGGCACCTGCTGTTGTGCATACCTTCAGATCCTCAGCTGTTGAAAGCCCACATATTTTAACAGCGATATCAGCCTGCATCGCGCCCTGTTTCCTCTTCAACGCTTTCTAAAGCAGCCAATTTCTTTTTTATTTGAATGCTTTTGCGCTCTTCTTGCCAGAGCCGTGCGCGCAAGCGCAAAACAGACAGCCAGACCATAAAGGCCCCAAATAAAGTGCCAATGGCGAGCGCAGATGATACCGCAACCCAGACAGGCAGGCTAAGCTGGCCATCAAAAGGCCAGATGCCAAGCTGGATGATATCTTGATTAGAGCTGGCAAAAGAGGCGATTAAAAAAAGCAATATAAGGGTTAAGAACAGCCAGATGACACGTCCTACCCAGGATAAAGAAGAGCCAGCCGCAGACATGTTTAGCTGCGATTCAGCCGTTCACGCATTGCCTTACCCATTTTGAAAAATGGGACTGTTTTTTCAGCGACTGCCACTGATTCGCCGGTACGTGGATTGCGGCCTTGGCGGGCCTGATGCGTGCGGGTGGAAAAAGTCCCAAAACCGCGCAATTCAACGCGATCACCATCTTCCAGAGCTTCGACGATTGTATCAAAAAATGTGTGCACAAGCCGTTCAATATCACGGTGATAGAGATCCGGATTTTGTGCAGCCAGTCTGGCGATCAACTCAGATTTGGTCATCCTGCTTCTCCGCCTATACCAATCAGGCTTTTATGATGTCGCTCAAAGCTGTTTCTGTCAATATCACAAACCGCTTAAATCTGGCTGTAATAGGTGTGTTTGCTTCAATTTTCAGCCAAATCAGACAGCGCCGCATGGTCTGATCTAACCAGCTTGCACAAAAGAAAAAGGCCAGCATCACAGCTGGCCTTCTTATAAATGTCAGATAGGCGCCTTGTAAAATTAGGCGTCAGACTTGTCTGAATCTTCTTTTTTGGCCAGCGCCGCACCCAGGATATCACCAAGGCTGGCACCGCTGTCAGATGAACCAAAATCAGCCATTGCCTGCTTCTCTTCTGAGATTTCGCGGGCCTTGATTGACAGGTTCAGCTTGCCAGATTTGTTGTCGATAGAAGTGATTTGTGCATCCACTTTCTCATCCACAGCAAAACGCTCAGTGCGCTGGTCTGCCCGGTCGCGGGCCAGATCGCCGCGGCGGATAAAGCCAGACAGAGAGTCGCCGACCTTCACTTCCAGACCTTGTTCGGTCACAGCGGTGATGGTGCAAGTAACAGTCTCGCCCTTCTTCACGCCGCTCAATGCGCCTGCAATCGGGTCTTCACCCAGCTGCTTGATGCCCAGTGAAACGCGCTCTTTATCCAGATCAATATCCAGAATCTTGGCGGTTACCATATCACCTTTATTGAAGCCTTCCAGTGCTGCTTCGCCGCTCATCTCCCATGAGATGTCAGACAGATGCACCAGACCGTCAATATCTTCTGTCAGACCCACAAACAGGCCGAATTCAGTGATATTGCGGATTTCACCTTCAACAGTTGAGCCAACCTGATAGGTGCTCTGGAAGCTTTCCCAAGGGTTGGTTGTGCACTGCTTGAGACCCAGTGAGATACGACGCTTGGTCATATCTACATCCAGGACCATCACTTCGATTTCCTGGCTGGTTGAAACAAACTTGCCTGGGTGAACATTCTTCTTTGTCCAGCTCATTTCAGACACATGGACCAGACCTTCAACACCATCATCCAGCTCAACAAAAGCGCCGTAATCGGTGATGTTGGTCACGCGGCCAGTCAGCTTGACACCCTTCTGGTATTTCTCAGCAGCGGTTGACCATGGGTCTGCCTGCAGCTGCTTCATACCAAGGGAAATACGCTGGGTTTCCTGGTTAAAGCGGATAACCTGAACATCCACAGTCTGGCCCACAGTCAGGGCTTCTGATGGATGGTTGATACGGCGCCATGCAATGTCAGTGACATGCAGCAGGCCGTCAACACCGCCCAGATCAACGAACGCACCATAATCGGTGATGTTCTTGACCACACCTTGCAGGATTTGACCTTCTGAGAGGTTTGAGACCAGCTCAGAGCGGGCTTCGGCTCTGGATTCTTCCAGAACAGCGCGGCGTGAGACAACGATATTGCCACGGCGGCGGTCGATTTTCAGGATTTGGAATGGCTGAGGTGTGCCCATCAGCGCGCCCACATCATGCACAGGGCGGATATCTACCTGAGAGCCTGGCAGGAAGGCCGTTGCACCTGACAGGTCAACAGTGAAGCCACCTTTTACGCGGCCAAAGATAACACCTGTAACACGCTCTTGTGCTTCAAAGGCATTTTCCAGAACAACCCAAGCTTCTTCGCGACGGGCCTTCTCACGGCTGAGTACAGCCTGGCCTTCGCGGTCTTCCATCCGCTCTACAAAAACTTCTACAGTATCGCCAATCGCAATTTCCGGGTCTTGACCTGGTGCGGCGAATTCTTTGAGTGGCACACGGCCCTCTGATTTCAGGCCCACATCAATGATGACGTGATCACCTTCAAGATTGATGACAAAGCCGCGTACGACGCTGCCTTCAACAGTTGTGTTCTCTGCAAAGCTTTCAGCCAGCAGATCGCTAAAATTTTCGGCTGTGGCGCCTGCCACATCACTTGCATTTGAAGCCAAGTTTATCTCCAGTGAATACCCCAAAAGTCAAAGACAGCACCTGAATATGATTATTGGCGGGTCTTTATCACCTGGCTGGTTCAGGTGTCAGGTTCATCTGAGAAGAGCAAGCCATGAAGGCCAGCTGAACCTGGTATATGTCCGGGGCTAAAACGTTCCAGCGTTCCGGTTTAAATAAGAACAATCACAGTCTCAGAACATCTGCGATTATTCAGAGTTTCAGCGGTCTTGAAGCTTGCTCAACACCTCTGAGAGGACTGTTTGGGCATTCTTGTCTGAAGAGTCAACTAAAATCGCATTTTCTGCGGGTTTTAGCGGGGCAACAGGCCTGTTTTTGTCGCGTGCATCGCGGCTTTGGATATCGGCAAGCACCTGTTCTCGGGTGATCACCTCGCCGCGTCCGCTCAATTCCATGAAACGGCGTTCGGCGCGCACTTTTGCGCGTGCATCCACATAAAATTTAATATCTGCATCTGGCAGAATAACCGTGCCGATATCACGGCCATCCAAGACAGCCCCTTTGCCGCCTGGCGGGTTCGCGGCAAAATCGCGCTGGCGGGCCAATAAGGCAGTCCGTACCTCTGCCATCGCCGCCACCACTGATGCGGCATGTGCGGTCTGTTCTTCATGTAACGCTTTGTTGTCTTGCACCGGCAATTCTAATGCACGGGCCAAAGCTGCAATTTCTGCTTCTTCGCTCGCTTCCAGCATCAAGCCTGCCTCCAGAGCGGCCAGTCCGACCGCGCGGTAGAGCTTGCCTGTATCTAGATAATCAAACCCAAGATGGGTAGCCAATGCTTTGGCAAGTGTGCCCTTACCAGAGGCAGCTGTGCCATCAATAGCGATGGTCTGAACAGGTTTGGACATGTTCATCAGGGCTCTCTTTTCGTAAACCAGTTAGCTGATATCAGCACCCAGCCCGCGCATCAGGCTGGTAAATTGCGGGAAGCTGGTGGCAATCGTCTCAGCCCCTTCCACCGTAATCGCTTCATCTGCAACCAGCCCAAGGGTTAAAAAGGACATGGCAATCCGGTGATCATGGCAGCTGTCAATGCTCAGCCCGCCAGGGATGGTGTGATCGCTATTGCCAATACCGGTGATGGTCAGGCTGTCTTCTGTTTCATCAGCGGTGATGCCATTGCGGCGCAGGCCCTCTGCCATTACCGCAATGCGATCTGTCTCTTTGACTCGCAATTCAGCGACGCCTGTCATTTGTGTTTGACCCTCTGCCATCGCCGCTGCAATAGATAAAATCGGATATTCATCGATCATGGATACAGCGCGCTCTGCCGGTACGCTCACCCCTTTTAAATCGCTGGATTTGACGCGGATATCAGCCACATGCTCGCCGCCTTCCAGGCGTTCATTATCAAATGAAATATCGCCGCCCATCTCAATTAAAGTGGTGAACAGGCCAGTGCGTTGCGGGTTCATGGCAATGCCAGGCAGGGTGATATCACTGCCTTTGGTTATCAGTGCGGCCACAATGGCAAAAGCAGCAGAAGAGGGGTCGCGCGGCACAGCGATATCTGCCGCTTTTAAGGTCGCCTCACCGGTAAGTGTAACAATATGGCGTCCTGTTTCAGGATCTGTTTCTTGTACTACATTGGCACCAAAATGGCGCAACATAGATTCTGTATGATCGCGTGAGATAGCTGGCTCGCTTACAATCGTCTGGCCTCTGGCATTTAAACCAGCCAGCAATACCGCTGATTTGATCTGGGCAGAGGCAACAGGCGAGTCATAGCGTACACTCAGCGGCGTAGCTGAACCGGTGATGGTAACAGGCAGCATACCATCGCGATCTGCAATGCCGGCGCCCATCAGCTTTAATGGGTCTGTAATCCGGCGCATAGGCCGTTTGGACAAGGACGCATCCCCGATGAAGGTCACCGCCATATCCTGACCGGCGACTGCCCCCATCAAAAGCCGCACACCTGTACCCGCATTGCCTAAATCAAGCGGCTCAGTTGGGGCGGTAAAGCCATGCATCCCAACCCCCTCAATAATCACTTCGCCAGGGGCAGGTCTGTCAATCTTCACACCCAACCCGCGCATAGCGCCCAAGGTTGAAAGCACATCTTCACCTTCTAACAAGCCGGTGACGCGTGTTGTGCCAATCGCCATGCCGCCGAGGATAAGAGAGCGGTGTGAGACCGATTTATCCCCCGGAATATCAGCTTGGCCGCTGAGAGATGAGCTGGCTTTGGCAGTAAGGGTGGCAACAATGGTGTCAGACATAACAAAACCTGTCCGGTAAAGTGAAAAAAGGGATCATATGAAAATTTGCTTCCCCAGATATAAGCTGGTTCAAACAGCCTTGCAAATGCTTAAGCACCTCGCTGTAAACCAATATTGATAAAATACTGTGACTATCCTTTGGCAGGATAGGCTATCGCTTTTGACAGTTGGTGTGAAAAAACCCTTTGACAGACCTGTTCAATTAACGCTAATCGCAAAAGACCGGTGACCGGTTTTTAGGTCACAGCACCGGTATGTTGTTTTTGCCTGTGTCACTGACCGGCAGATCATATCAATAATCAGGGTAGTTGGTTGCGTTATGGTATCAAAAGAGCTTGGAAATAAGAGGCGCTGCACATCATGCGGCATGAAATTTTACGATTTTAAGAAATCACCTATTTTGTGCCCTGGATGCGGCGCAGAATTCAATCCCGAGCAATTGCTGAAAAGCCGTCGTGGCCGTGCAGCAACCAAGACCAAAGAAGCGGCAAAAGAAACAGAAGAGACATTAGAAGATGACGCATTGCTCAGCGATGACCAGTCAGATGATGTCGAAATTGACGAAGATGAATTACCATCAGATGGTGATGATTTTATCGCTCACGCTTCAGGTGATAATGAGGATGATGTTGCCTCTGAAAATCTGCAGGATGATTTCATGGACGCGCCAGAGGATATGGAAACAGCCAGCGATGAGGATGAGGCATAACAGATTGGCAAGGCTTTGTTTGCGTGCCAGAAATTCAGATGATTTTCTGCTTGCAACGGACCAACCGAGCCGCTACAACAACTCACCTGATGCAGATGCGGTATGTAGATGTATCAGTATCACTGGAAATTGTGGGGCCATAGCTCAGCTGGGAGAGCGCTACAATGGCATTGTAGAGGTCGTCGGTTCGATCCCGTCTGGCTCCACCATTCCAACTATATATCAAAGTACAGATTGAATATGTGCTGACAAAAAACAGGCCCGCTATCGGGCCTTTTTTGTGTCTGAAACTGGTTTTTTCTACCGATTTAAATCTGTTAAATGCTGAAGCGATCGCCGAGATAAACCTCGCGCACACCTGTATGTTGAACCACCTCATCTGGGGTGCCATTCATCATCACCGCGCCATCATGGATGATATAGGCCCGGTCTACAATATTCAGCGTCTCGCGGACATTATGGTCGGTGATCAACACGCCAAGACCATGTTCTTTGAGCTGGGCGATCAAATCCCTGATCTCAGAAATCGCGATCGGGTCAATCCCGGCCAGTGGCTCATCTAGCAATAAAAAGGCCGGCCGTGCTGCCAGGGCGCGGGCGATTTCAAGACGCCGCCGCTCACCACCTGATAAATTGACAGATGGGGTAGCACGTAAATGGCCAATGCCAAATTCAGCCATCAAATCTTCTAACATCGCATCGCGGTGATCATGATCAGGTTCGATCACTTCTAACACAGCCTGAATATTTTGTTCGACCGTTAGGCCGCGAAAAATGCTGGATTCCTGCGGCAGATAGCCAAGGCCGAGGCGGGCACGCTGAAACATCGGCGCATAGGTGATATTCGCCCCATCCAGATAAATCTGGCCTTCATCAGCTGGCATCAGCCCGGTGATCATATAAAAAGTGGTGGTCTTACCCGCACCATTAGGCCCCAAAAGCCCTACAGCCTCGCCGCGTTTCAGCTCAAGTGATACATCGCGCACCACACGCCGCTTGCTGAGATATTTGCCAAGCCGTTCAATGCGCAGGCCTTCATCGCCAGAAACCAGCGTTAAATCTGGATTATGTCCTGCCGGATGAGGCGTTGCATTCATAGCCAGGGTCCCTGTCAAAAAATGGTCTAATTACCACTGCTTGATTTCAGATTCAGTGTGCCTGTTACGCGCCCACCAGCACCATCAGGCAGTAATCTGCTGATTCCATTATTAAAATCTATTTCGGCCCGTTGTCCATTTAAAATATTCCCTTCTGCCATAATTTGTACATTTCCGGTGAGAAGGGCTTTGCCTGTCGCGGCATTATAATCGGCAAAATCAGAGCGTGATTGGCGGCCATCTGCTTGTGTTAAGACCACATTGCCACGGGCTATCAGCTTGTCCATCGCTTGTGCCTCATCCAGGGTGATATCCAGCGTATCGCCAGCCATCTCGCGCCCATCTTGAAGGCGCATTTCTGCCGTGCCTTTCAAAAAAATGGTCCCGTTAGCCTGATCATAGATGATTTTCTCAGACGCAGTGGCGACCCCGTCAGGGCTGGACACACGCGCATCTGGCCCGCTGACATCATAATGCGATTTGACCACATCATAGATAAGAGATTGGCCTGTTAATTCCTGCTCTGTGTCGACCAACAACACCCCGCCTTCTGCTTCAAGGCGGGTGATATCCTGACCGTCATTCTCACTTTCAGCATAAAAAGCACGAATAATTTCGGCATCTATGCGCTGTGTTCCACGCTGTGCAAAGGCATCACCTTGCGCGATATAGAGCTTTTTATTCTGATCCCATTCCAGCTTTTGTGAGGCCTCTACCACCAGCTGTTCTGCGTATGCAGGCAGGGCGGTGGCTGTGATCACACCCATATAAGACGCAATCAGCATCGCCCATAAAGCGATGTGGCGCAGGACATAGCGTGATAAACTGATATATTGGGCCAAAAACAAACGCATGCTGATTATCATTTCTGGTTTCTTTCTGTCTTTTTGCCGGTGTTCGTGCCAGTGGGATTAAGAATAAGCCTGGCTGCACCTTTAAAGGTCACAACCGCGCCATTATCAAATGCATCGATACCTTCTGCTTCGATATTGAGGCCATCTGCTGTGACCACAACCCTGTCATTGCTTGTATATCGGCCTTCTGAGAGGCTCGCCTGAAGGCGGGATGTGCGCAGCATTAAATTATTTTCAGATTGTCCCAGCTCAACATCACCATCCATATCAAGTGTATTCAAATCGCTGGAATAAAGCGCGGTATTGGCTCGCATTTTTGTGATCACACCGCTGGTTTCAGTTAAGATGCCATCTGGTGCGCTCAGCAGTAGTAAATCTGATTCCGCGCCTGTGGCTTTATCAGCGGTGATCAGATAATTTGCACCATTTTCCGTGCGCCCGCTATAGCGCGCACCGGTGAGCTCAAGCTGGCCAGCATCGCTGGTTGAAATGCGCTGTACATCTAGGCTGATATTCTGCTCGTCTCTGACCACGGTCAGCCAGACCAGTACCAATACACTCACCCCGCCTGCCAGTACCATCAGCCATAAGGATAGGGCCGGATAGCTTCTATCTTCTTGTCCGGCGGCAGCTTTTTGCGCATCTGTGCGGCGCGGTGCAAAGCTCAGCCCGCGGCGCGGCTTGTTTTTTGCAGGCGCATTAGGTGCTGAAGATGGGGTCAGGCGGTCAGTCATATTGTCAACACAGGCCTATCTTAATGATGGAAAATATCCAGCTCTTCAAAGCCAGCCAGATCAAGCTCCACACGTGTTTTCAAAAAGTCAAAACAAGCCATGGCATAGGCCATTCTATTTTCGCGTTCCAGCATCACAGATAAGCGGTCGCGCAGTTGATGCAGATATAAAACATCACCTGCAGCATAATTTTGCTGGGCTTTGGTGAGTTCTGTGGCAGCCCAATCAGAGGATTGCTGTTGCTTGGAAATGTCAATTTTTAGCAATTCAGAACATAAATCGCGCAAGCCATGGCGGTCTGTGTAGGTGCGTACCAGCTTTGAGGCGATTTTGGTGCAGAAAACAGGGCCGTTTATCGGGCCAATATCGCGTTGCAGAACGGCGAGATCAAAACGTCCAAAATGAAATAATTTTTGTAATTTATCATCTGCCAGCAGGCCGCGCAAATAGGGGCAGGCTTCTGGCTGCTGGGCAATTTGAACCAGATGGGCTTGCCCATCACCTGCTGATATCTGAACCAGACATAAACGGTCACGATGCAGTTTCAGGCCAAGTGTTTCTGTATCAATCGCCAGCCCGTCAGCGGTTGCCAACTGGCCAGCCACCTCTGCTGGTAAGTCATGTTGATATAGATGAACGCTCATCTCAATCTCCTCAATAAGCGGTGCCGGCCTCTTCAAAGTTAGAGCCAGCGCACTTTGCCTTCTTCGCTATCTTCTGCACGCCGGCGCTCAGTTGGCGCTTCCAGGCGTTCACCTAAATAGATGAAACCGGCAATTTTGTCTGTTTTCTCATCACCGCCCAAGGCCGCCAGCATAGCGCGATTATAGGCTGTCCATTCTGTCACCCACTGCGCAGCATAGCCAAGGGCAATACTGGCCTGAACCAGATTAAGACAGACTGCCCCGGCTGAGAGCTGCATTTCCCAGGCGGGGATTTTGGCATGTTCAACTGGCTTTGAGATCACCGCCAGAACCAGACTGCCGCGGGTGAGGCGGGCTTCTTCAAATGCCAGCATTTCCGGCGTCGCATCTGGATGTGCGGCTTTAAATTCAGGGACCAATATATCACGCCCCAGCCTGGCACCGGCCTGCTTGTCAATCACCACCACTTCCCAAGGACCCAGCACGCCATGATCAGGCACGCGAAAGCCACATTTTAAAATCATCTCCAGATCTGCTTTATCAATGGGGGCATCCCCCATTTTTTTGACGATGGTTGAGCGTCTGCTGCTCAGAAACTGGATGATGTCATTGGCTTGGGTCATGTCAAAACCTGTTGGGCAAGGGGTCAGTGTCTTAACACTGTTTTCATTAAACCATCTTTATTGTTGGAAACCATCTTTATTGTTGGGCATACCAGGCCGCATTTTTGGCCTGCACCTCTTTAAAAGCGGCGGTGAAGCCAGAGAGCGACAGGCCGTTCACACGTGGCTCACCATTGCTGTTGAGCACAGCGACCGCCGCCTGTTTGCCTTTTTTTAGCGGCGATAGCCCGTCTTCATCTGTGATGGCTTCGATAAAACAGCCATTGGCCTCACAGCGGGTAAATTGCAGATTTTCAAGCGCGCGTGTCTCGCCATCAATTTCAAACAGCACCCCGCCAGAGACCAGAATACCTGTTGGCATAAAAATCTGAACACCAATCTGCTCACTATTGCCCAAATAGGCAATAGAGCTGATCATAATCGTCTGGTTTGTTTCGCGGTTGGTCAGCGATTGTACCGCATCACAAGGTGGCAGACTATCACGCTGGACACAGCGCACGACCCAATCTTTATAAGCGGTTGTTTCCACAGCTTCAGATTGGGCAACAGCTGGGCTATGTGCCACCGCCACCCCCATCAAAAGCGCACTAAACATCGCGATGATGCGCGCAGATACCCTATTTAGCCTTTTGAAATATTGCTTATTCATCTCACCTGAAAACACACGCACATCCATGATGTTACCCTTTTTGATCGCTGTATCTGTTCAATCTGCCCATATTCTAAACCTTGTCTGGCATGCTTGCAAAGACGGATTGCACCCCAGTCGGATTAATCTGAAAACCCAACATGACCTTCAAAATCAAGCTGGCGCCAGGCCTCATAGAGCACAATCGCTACCGCATTCGATAAATTGAGCGATCGGTTGTCTGGTCGCATTGGCAGGAAAAGGCGCATGCCATCTGGTAAATTATCTCTGATCTCAGGCGGCAGGCCAGCGGTCTCAGATCCAAAAAGCAGCGCATCACCGGCTTGAAAGCGCGCATCACTATAATTGGTCGCGCCAAATTTTGTGATGGCAAAGAGACGTTTTGGCGGCGCCTCGGCCATAAAATGCGCCCAATCATCAAATTGTCTGCACGCGGCCAGATCATGATAATCCAGACCGGCGCGGCGCAGGGATTTGATCTCCAGATCAAAGCCCAGCGGCCCGATCAAGCTCAGGCGTGCGCCTGCATTCGCACAGAGCCTGATGATATTGCCTGTATTAGGCGGTATCTGAGGCTGATATAAAATGATATCCAGCATCATTCCTCGCTTTTCATCTGAAAATGGCCGGTTTGCGTTAACCTTTATGAATATCTTTGGCCTGCATGAATAGTCTTCTTAGGCAATTTTCGGCCAAAAATAGGGGTAAAAAGCCTGTTTTTCGCCGCAAATCTTAACAAAGCGTGAACGAAAATCAGAAACTTTCAGGAAATAGCGTAAAAATAGAAAAAACATTTGGCTCGTTTACCTTTTGTAAAGGTTATTGTGATTAACTGCCTGCTCCATTGATGTGATTCTTGTTGCAGGAGCCTAGCGTGACCCCGCTGCCTTTATTTCAAAAGACGATCTTCTCTTTTTTGCCTCTTTATTTTGCACCAGCGGCGATTAAACGAAAACACTGCAAAAATAACGTCGCGCATTTGCCTAAGGATGTACCAGGTGCCATCGCGCTCAGATGGCGTGTGGCATTGGTCTCAGGCTTCTTGCTGGTCGCTTCTGGGGTTTATGCTCAAACAGATAGCGATATCACCAACACCACACATGACAATATGTCTGGTGACACGCAGATGGCATCTGAGGCGGTGCGCGCGGCAATTTACGGGCATCCAGGCGTTCAGACCAGCCAGGCAAAAGTCTGTCAGGCGTTATATAGTCTGGGGCTAAGCCGTGCAACAAAACGCCCGCGGGTTACAGGTGAAGTCAATGGTGCTGGCCATCTGACCAGTAATTTCAATCGCAAAAAGCGTGATCGTGATTTCTCCTCTGCACGTGGTTTTCGCATCGGTGATGATCGGGTTTTTGATCTAGAAGTCACCCTGCGCCAGACTTTATATGACTGGCAGCGCACGCAAAGGCGCATCACCGCTGGCGAGCTGAGATATGCAGCCAATAGGCTTGAACTTTCTCAGGAAACCGCCCAACAGCTCTATGATCTGACTCGGCTTGCTTTGCGTGCTGATCTCTATCAGGAAATTGCAGGCCGGCAGATGGTCTTGCTCAATGAGCTCAGCATCGAAATGACCGCGCTCGAAGCCCAAGGCGCGGCAGGTGTTATCCGGCTTGCGGATGTACGTCGGGCCAGACTGATTTTATTGGATACAGAAATTAAGCTACAGCAATCACAATTAAATGCTGAGCGGGTTCAGAGCGAGCTCGCCAGTACTTTTGAGCTGACAGCGCCTGATATCAGTGATTGGCTATCGCTCTATCGCACCATCGCCCCTGAAATTTTGCTGTCTTCTGATCCGCGCACCGCGCGTGAGGCCCGTATCCTGAGCCTGCGCTCAGAAGCAGCCCAGCAAGATTTTGAAGAGATCAGCGCCGAGCGCTACCCGCAATTAAGCGGCGTGCTGGAAGGCACCTTATTTGATCTGCGCGATTATGAAGATGAGTTTCAGATGATCGGCAGGCTGGAATTTTCAATGCCGCTTTATGATGGCGGCTCTAATAAGGCCAGACGCCAAGAAGCGCGCTGGCGTGTGCGTGAGCTGGAGACCATGCGTGCGCGTGAAATTCAAGATAAACGCACCCAGCTTGCTGAATTACAGCTGTCTTACAGCGATGGCGAAGACAAAATTCACCAGCAAATCGCCCAGCGCACCACTTTAGAAAACCGGCTGATGAGCCTGCGTGCCCTCATCGGACGCGAGGGGGTAACGCGCTTTGATGTGATGCAGGCATTGGTCGAGCGTGCCGATATCGATGTGCAGCAAATAACAACCGAGCGTGAATTGGAAGGAAATCGTCTGACCAGCTTGTTCTTGGCTGATCAGCTTGCCAGCAAACTGGCTTTTGAAGTTGGAGAAAACAGATGTTAAAACGTGCAACCAGTTTCAAGGAACACTGGTTTTTTGGTCCTTTACTCACCTGTCGGGCGATTTATTTTCAGGTTATTCTGGCCTCGGTGCTTATCAATATTTTTGCGCTGGCTTCCTCGCTCTATATCATGACGGTCTATGACCGGGTGATCCCCAATAATGCGACTGAATCCCTGATTGCTTTGACAACAATCATTCTGGTTGTGGTGGTGTTTGACCTGATCATGAAAATTGTGCGCGGCAGCTTTGTAGACAGAGCTGGATTGCGCATTGACAGGCAGGTCTCCACAGCCTTGTTTGATCGCATTTCACGTCATGATACGACCCTTGGCAAACGCGCCACAGGTGCGCTGGCTAGCACGGTACGTGATTTTGATTTGCTCAAAGATGTGATCGGCTCTGCCAGTTTCACGGTCTTTGTGGATTTGCCGTTTGTGCTGCTGTTTTTGGTCGTGCTCTGGATTATTGGTGGGCCGATTGCCGCGGTCCCGGCGATGATTGTGCCGGCTGTGATCCTCTTTGGCTTTATCCTTCAGCCGATTATCAGGCGGATGACCGAATTATCCAGCCAGCAGGGCAAATCCAAGCAGGCGGTGATGGTTGAGATGATTTCTGCCTTAGAGACAGTGAAAACCACACAAGGCATCTCGATGCTCCGAAATCGCTGGCTAAATTCGGTTTTGCATCAGGGCAAGACACAAGCCAAGACCAAAATGACCAGCCAGCTGGCCACACATTTTGCGCAATTTGGCCAGCAGATGAGCCAGATTGGCATTGTGGTATATGGGGTGTTTTTGATTGCCTCTGGTGATCTGACTATGGGTCAGCTGATCGCTTGCGTGATTTTATCTGGCCGGACCATGGCCCCGCTCGGCCAGATCACAGGCCTGCTTGGCCGGATGAACCAGGTCATCGCCGCTTTTAAAGGGCTTGGTGAGGTTTTAATTGGCCAAACCGAAGAAGACAGCCGCAAAGACATGGTCAAACGCCCGGTTCTGAAAGGTCAGATTGATCTCAAAAATGTGAGCTTTACCTATGAAGAACAGCCAGAACCAGTCTTACATGACATTAATGTCAGCATCAAAGAAGGCGAGCGGATTGCCATTTTAGGCCGGATTGGATGTGGCAAGACAACCTTGCTCAGGCTGATTTGTGGGCTTTACCCGCCTGATAGCGGTATTGTGATGATCGATAATGCTGATATTCGCCAGAACAGGCCAAATGATGTGCGCCGCAATATCGGTGTGGTCTTGCAAAATCCGACTTTGTTTTCGGGTACCATCCGCGATAATTTGCTGATGGGAAATCCGGACGCCAGTGATGAGATGCTGCTGGATGTGGCGCGCCAGACAGGGGCAGATGAATTTATCGGCACCTTGCCTGGTGGCTTTGATTTTCAGCTCTCTGAGCGCGGTCAGGAACTCTCTAATGGTATGCGCCAGACCTTGGCGATTGCCCGCGCGCTGATCAGCAATCCCACCATGCTGGTGATGGATGAGCCGACCGCCGCGATGGACACCAACACTGAACAGAAACTGGTGCGCCGGCTGGAGAGTGTCAGCCAGGGGCGGACTTGTATCTTTGTCACCCACCGCGGGGCAATGCTGCAACTCGCTGATAAAATCATGGTGATGGAAAAAGGCCGTGTCGTGCTGTTCGGGCCGCGTGATGAGGTGATCGCCCGCTTACAGGCTGAATCTCAGAAAGCAGCTGCCAGCGAGAGCGCAAAACCGCAGCAGTCAGCACCCGAACAAACACCCCCTCAAAGCACCAACAGATCTGACGCCGGCGAGGATACACCGCAATAGGTCAGGGGCAGGGCATGTCACGTGAAAGTTAAGAGATAAGATGATGACAGAGAAAAACGAGAAAACCCCAAAAGGGGCCCCGAAAAAACAAGCTGGCAAAGCTGCCAAAAAGCCAGCCGGTGAACAGGCAGCCACTGAACAGGCAGCTACTGAACAGGCATCTGCTGAACAGGCGCAGGCCCGACAAGAAACCCAGCCAGAAACTCAGCCAGAAACCCAGCCAGAAACTCAGCCAGCCGGTCAACCAGCAGGTCAACCAGCAGGTCAAATTGATCTGGCCCAATTAATGGGCGCGGCACCGAAACCCTCTATTGTCTGGCGTCTGTTGGGCTTTATCTTTAACCCGCTGAGCTATCTGTTGGGGCCGTTCAGGCGTCCGGTTGTGGGGTTTTTTAAAACCTATTACGGGCCGATGCCGCTGCAATTCGGGCCAGCCCCGATTGATCATGGCACCCCTGATTTTGAAGCTGAAGAGCCCAGCATGGTATCAGGCCAGATCATATTTGTCCTGATCTCCAGCTTTTTCATCATTGCCTTTATCTGGGCCTATAATGCGGAAATTGATGAGCAGGTGCGCGCAGAAGGCTCAGTCATTCCGCCAAGTGACGTACAGATTATTCAGGCCCGCCTGCCAGGTCTTGTGACTCATATTGGCACGTCTCTTGGGGCAGATGTCACCAAAGGAGATATCCTCTTCAGGATGGAAGATGAGGATGTACAGGCTGATTTTGATAATAACCTCATCCTTATTCATACCGCACGTGCGGCCCTGGCACGCCTTGAGGCTGAGACCAACGGACTGACCGAGGTGCGCTTCCCAAGTGATTTAGAAACACAAGCACCCTTGGCCGTCGCAGAAGAACAGACCTTATTTGATCAACGCAGGCGTGCCCATCTTGGCGAAATTGAAGTGCTGGAACAAAAAATAGAGTCGCTGGAAAAATCAATTGAAGAGAAGCAGGCCGCCGCACGTATCGCCCGTGATCGCGCCGCTATCCAGCGTGAGGAATATGACATTATCAAACCGCTCGTCGATGCTGGTCATGAGCCGCGTATCAAGCTGATTGAAGCACAATCACGCTGGCACCAATCGCGCGGTGAGGCAGAGCTGGCAGACTTATCGGTGGTCTCGATGCAATCTGATCTGGCCACCCGCCATAAAGAGCGCCAATCATTAGATGATAGATATCAGGCAGAGGCCGCGGCGCGGTTGGTGGAAACCCAGACACGCCTCTCTCAGGCTGAATCAAGACAAGCCGCACTGGCTGGCAAGGTCGGTTATGCAGAAGTGATTGCGCCCATGAATGGGGTGATTTCAGCTATTCATCTGAAAACCGAAGGGGCGGTAGTCCAGCAAGGCACTGTCTTGGCTGAATTGGTACCACGTTCAAATAAGGCGACGATACGCGCCCGGCTCCTGCCGCAAGATGTGGCAGATGTTTATGTTGGTCAGTCGGTGAAAATCTCGCTCTCTGCTTATGATGTCTCGCGCTATGGCAATCTGGAAGGGGTGGTAACCCATATTGCCAGCAACACAACAGAGCAAGATGCCATGCCCCCTTTTTATGAAACGCTGATTGAAATTCCGGAAATTCGTTTCTCGCGGGCTGAGCTGATCCCAGAGATGGTCCCTGGCATGCAGGTCACTGTTGATATTCTGGGCGGCAAACGCACGGTGATGGATTACATTCTCTCGCCTATTCATAAAGCCACCTCTGTGGCCTTTCGGGAAAAATAGAATGCAGGCTTAAGAGCAGAACCAAAAGAGCAGAGCCGATTGAGCAGGACCAAAAGAGTAAGACTAGTCTTAGCCAGCCTCTCCATGCTACAGATCGGCCATGGCAAATCAGAGACACAGATTATTGCTGATTGGCGGCGGCGTAGCAGAGACCAGCTGGATACAGCATTTCGCCGCTTCTTCTTATGTTGTGGCAGTGGATAGCGGGCTGGCGGCTTGTCTGGCGGCTGGCATTATGCCAGATGCCGTCATCGGCGATTTGGATTCAGCAGATGAAACACAGCTGGCCACGGCCCGCGCACAGCAGGTGGCAATCCACCAGATTGGCGAGCAGGACACTACCGATTTTGAAAAAGCCCTGACATATTTTTCAGAAGGTGATGTGATCGCACTCGGCTTTCTGGGCAAAAGATTTGACCATGCGCTGGCCAGTATACATGTCTTGGCACGTTATCCAGATCGCTCGATTTTATTGCTCAGCCAATATGATGCGATGATGCTGAAAAAAGGGTCATGCAGATTGTCTGTCCCGTCAGATAGCCGGCTTTCAATCTGGCCAGTTCAGCCAGTAGAATTTGTCCGGTCTGAAGGGTTGTTTTGGCCTTTAGACGGGCTAAAGATGGCGCCAGGTCATCAGATTGGCACATCAAACCAGACTCATGCGGATATGCAGCATATCATACCAAAACAGGCAGATGATATTTATCTGGTGATGGTGGATGCCAGCCATTGGGCCCGTCTTTTGATGTCAGACTAAGCCCTCATCAGGCGATTTGCGGCTTGTCATCTGGGCCATAAACCTGTGCGCGCAGATATTCGATCAGCTCCTGGCGCGAGCCAAAACCAGAGATAACATCCGGAGCGATTAAATCGCGCATGGTGACCGTAACAGGCTTGTTCATAAGGCGCACAATCTCGCGGAACATCAGCGAATAGCCAAGTGTCTGGCTGAGCCGCATCGCCACCTGCCAAAGCGGGCTGTTCTGACCGGAAACATAAAAAGGCAGAATGCTGGTATCTGGCTGAATAGCCAGTTTAGCCACAAAATTTTTCCAGCTTGGGTCAACCGCCTGATCCACAAAATGTTTTGCCCGTGAAATCGCACCGGAAGGGAAAATCACAACCACCCCGCCTGCTTGCAGCAATTTGGTCGCTTCTTTTCTGGTTTGCAGATTATTGGCGAGCGCTTCTTCTGTTTCTTCAAAATCAATCGCCAGAATTTTATCCATCACCGCTGGGGCCTGACGCAGCACGCGGTGGGTAATGATTTTATAATCCTGGCGTACCTCTGCAATCAGGGCGCATAAGGCAAGGCCATCTACGACCCCGAACGGATGATTGGCAATCACCAATACAGGGCCGGTCTTTGGAATTTGGGCTTTTGGATCGCGCCGCAAATCGATTTTGATGCCCAGCCTGTCCAGCGCATCTGCCCAGAATAATTCGCGTGGCCGGTCTGAATCGACATAATCCAGATAAAGCTGTTTAATTTTTGGCTGGCCAGTTGCCTTTTCCAGCGTCCGGATCACGGTATTGGATACCGGCCCCATCTCGCCATCTGCAAAAGAGAAGATAGGCGGGCGCGGCGGCTGTTGAATGTCAGATGAAGAAGTTTGTTGCACCATGAAACGTGACCACCATCCTCAACTCATTCACATAACCATAACGGGGCTTTTCAGATTGTGATGCAGAATAATAAGATCTGATATTCTTGTAAAGTTCTGCTGTCAGAATTGTACCATATGGCAAGGGGCTGGATGACAAAAGGGGACACAGCAGCGATAGGCTCTATCCCCTTTTATCTTCTGTCTTGTGTTAGCCCAGATTTGTATTAGCCCAGACTTGTATTAGCCCAGAGACAGGACAAACCAAATCACGGCAAAGCCAGCAATAACCCAGCTACCCAGATGGATATCACCGGCTTTTCCAGCCAGGCATTTCATCCCGATATAGGCAAAATAGCCAAAGGCAATGCCAGCGGCGATAGAAAAGGTTAGCGGCATCACCACCATCATCAGCATCACCGGCAATGTTTCGCTCACATCATCCCAATTCAGCTGTTTCAGACCGGAAAGGAAACCCGCCGCAACCAAAATCAGCGCTGGTGCGGTGGCAAAGGCTGGAATCGAGGCAAAAATAGGCTCGAAAAATAGACAGGATAAGAACAGCAGCCCAATGATGATCGCTGTCAGGCCTGTGCGCCCGCCAACTTTCAAGCCAGCTGCTGATTCCAGATAGGTGGTCATATTTGACGTGCCGAGCAAAGCGCCAAACACAGAGGCAGATGTATCAGCTAATACCGCTTTGTCCAGCTTGTCGATTTGACCATCTGCTTTGCGTTTGCCAGCTGGGCCGGCAATCGCGGTCAGCGTGCCTGTGGTGTCAAAGAAATCAACAAAGAACATCACAAAGACAACAGACAGAAAAGCCGGGCTGGTCAGCACAGAAAAATCAAGTGCAAAGGCAGCAGACGCAACAGGCGGTGCACTCACTACCCCATTAAATTCAGCCAATCCGCTCATCCAGCCGATGGCGCTGATGATCAAAATGCCTAGCAAAATGCCACCTGGCAGACCACGATAGCTGAGGCCAGCCATCAGGATGAGGCCTGCCACTGCTAATAATACGCTCACATCATTGATGGCGCCTAATCCCACCAGCGTATCTGGATTATCAACGATAATACCAGCTGAGGTCAGGCCAATCATCGCCAGAAACAGACCGATACCGGCGGTAATACCAACCTGCAGGCTGGCTGGGATAGAGCCGATAATCCAGCTGCGGGCCTTGCTTAGCGAGAAGGCGAAATAAAGCACAGATGAGACAAAAACAGCCGTCAGCCCTTGCTGCCAGCTCAAGCCATAGCCCAGCACGACAACATAGGCAAAAAAGGCATTAAGACCCATGCCTGGGGCAAGTGCCACAGGCCAGCCTGCCCAAAAACCCATGATAAAACAGCCAAGGGCACTGGCCAGCAAAGTCGCGATGAACGCCGCTGAAAAATCAATGCCAGCATCCGATAGAATGGCTGGATTCACCGCGATAATAAATGAAAGGGTGAGGAAGGTTGAGAGACCGGCAAAGGCCTCAGTGCGCAAATTTGTTTGATGCGCGCTCAATTTGAACATGCGCTCGAGCATGGTGCATTCTCCATCAAATAGACGCCGAGCCTCGCAGACATGCCACAGGGCCTGTCAGCACAGCACAGCGCTCAGCATTATTTGATGTGGCCTGCCCCTGTCACCAGCTTGCCACCTTTTAACGCCCCTGCTATAACACATGGCATTTAGGGCTGTCGCGCTGAAAATCATTGGCGGATAGCGTATTTCTCACTTCCTGAGAAACATCATCATCAAGGGGAGATGATTTATGTCTCACGTGACATTGGCGAAGGCTTATTTTCAGGCCCGCACACAAAAAACCGAATTTTCACTGCTGAACCAAGCGGTTCTGGTGGTCGCTGGTATCGCGCTTCTGGCGATTTCAGCACATGTTAAAATCCCATTCTATCCGGTGCCTGTGACCATGCAAACTCTGGTTGTGCTGATGATCGGCATGACTTACGGCACACGTCTTGGCGGCGTGACCTTGCTGGCTTATCTGGGTAATGGGGCGATTGGCCTGCCTGTTTTTGCGAGCGGTGCTGGCTGGGCCTATATGATGGGGCCAACAGGCGGTTATCTGTTGGGCTTCTTTGTGGCTGCGATTGTCCTTGGTCAGTTGGCTGAGATGGGCTGGGGCAAATCACTGGCCAGCACAGCAGCAGCGATGGTTATTGGTAATGTCGTGATTTACAGCTTTGGCGTGTTCTGGCTGTCTCAGATGATCGGCCTTGAAAAAGCTTTCCAATTTGGGTTGCTGCCATTTGTTTATGGCGATGCGCTTAAAATTGTGATTGCGGCTGGCCTGATGCCTTTTGCATGGAAGGCCGTGCAAAAGCTGATATCAAAAACCGACGCTTAAAATCAGATAAACATCTCATGATAAGGCTGGCCTTGTGCCAGCCTTTTTTTGCGGTTGATGGGTGTGTGCTTAAAGCATCTCAAACAGCAGATAAAGCACCAAGGGAACTGTTACACTCGCACAAAGGGTGGAGAGCATAATCGCAGTGGCGGTGCGCCCGCTATAGGCATTATAGAACTCAGCCATCGCAAAGACATTGGCAGCGATAGGCAGACAGGAGGCCAGAATAGCCACCTGGACCCAGACCGGGTCCAGCCCTTTATCAGGCCAGAGCAAGAACAAACCTGCAACCAATACAGGGAATAAAATCAGCTTGAACAGGCTGAGGAACATCACTTCATTGCGCGATTCGCTTAATCGCTCGCCTGCCAGTGAAATGCCAAGGGCGAACAGGGCAGTTGGGGCAGCCGCACCAGCTAGCATCTGGAAGATGCGTTCTGGAATAACCGGCAGTGACAAACCGCTGAGTGCAAATAAAAACCCGGCCACCACTGATAATAACAGCGGATTCCGAGATAAAGATAAAAGAGTGGATTTCAACGAGCTGACAAAATCCTGCTTGGCTTCACCATCTGTGCTTAAGGCTGCAAAAATAGCTGTGAGCACGACAAGGATGATGGAATCAGCCAGTAAAATAAGCGCAGATGGCACAGCCGCCGCATCGCCAAAAGCCATGAAGGCAAGCGGCAGGCCGATATAGCCATAATTAGAATAGGCCCCATTGAGTCCGAAAATCGCCCGCTCAGTGCTGGTCAGCTTGAACAGATAACCGCCTATCAGTGCGCCACTGCAGAAAATAAGGATAGTGGCCAATTCATAGCGAATGACAAAACCAAAAGTCAGCAATTCTGACACAGGGGCCTCAGACACCTTCAAAAATAACATCGGCGGCAAGGCGATGAAAAAGGCAAATTTTGCCATGATGCGCCCAGCTTCGCTGGTGAACATACCTCTTTTGCGGCCAATGGCGCCGGTTAAGATGATGGCAAAAAAGGGAATGGTAAGACTGAGAACGGTCAGCATGGCTGTACTTTTTGATACCACTTCAGCTACAGTGAATGAACAAGGGCATGTGGCATTTTAAACATAAATACAGCATGCTGTCTTAATTTTCATACCGCATTCAGAACGGGAAATCTCTTGTTATCCGCTGCCCCTATCGTTTTTTCTGTCTTGCTGGTCATGATCCTGGGCAAGGTCATCTCGCTGACAATTTTAAAAGAAGAGAGCTTCTGGCAGTCTTTGTCTAGACTCTGCTATTGGGTGTTGTTTCCAGCGATGCTGTTTAAAACAATCGCCACCTCTGATTTTTCAGATATGGCTGTTGATAAAACAGTGATTGCGCTGCTCACTGGCTTATTTGGCGTGACTGTGCTGATCTGGATAGCTGGTCGCCAATTTCGGCTCAATAACGCCGATCTCTCCAGTCTTTTGCAAGGGGCGTTCCGGCATAATGGATTTATGGCGCTGTCTATCATTGCCGGCTTATATGGACCAAAGGCGGTAGAGCTGGGCACCTTATGTTTGGCCACGCTGGTGCCTGTATCCAATGTGATGTCTGTCGCTATTTTGATCTATCTGAACAAGCGCCATGAGGGGATGGATTTGCGGCGGCTCCTCCTCAAAGAGCTTATCCGCAACCCGCTTATCATCTCGATTGCAGCAGGGCTGGCGGCGAAATATATGCCAGCCGATCTGCCTATTTTCATCTTAGATACAACTGAATTATTGGGACGCGGTGCACTGCCAGCATTGCTGCTAGCCATTGGGGCCGGGGTGCATCTCAGCGCCTTTCGCTCTGCTTGGCGGGCCCTTTTATTATCTGCCTTGGCCAAGGCTGTTATTTTCCCGGGCCTGATGGTTGGCAGTGCAATGGTGATGGGGCTAGATGGTTTGTCCTTAATCATCATTATGATTGTCGGGGTGATGCCGACAGCGGTTTCCAGCTATCCGCTTGCACGCGAGCTGGGCGGTAATGCCAAGCTGATGGCCGAAATCCTATCGCTACAGACTGTCCTATCTGTACCTGTCTTGCTGATTTGGCTTGCCTTTATCGGCTAGTCCAACTTGGTCTTGTCGGCGCTAAACCGACATATCTGTCAGCCTGCTATTATCATTAACTGGGTTCAGCTGCACATGCAGATGCAAGGCTTCATCTTGTTCTAAATCTGCTGTGGCATCCAGCGCATCCAGAATTTCAGCCTCACCAGATTGTTCAATGAGTTCCAGCAATTTTTCTTCTGGATTTGTGGTGGTGTCATGCAAAACGCTGACCGCAACAAGGGTTGCGATAACACTGACTTTTACATCGCTCTGGCCAGTGGCCGCACGTGGTTGAAAGGGAATGATTTCGCCCAATGGGCAAATGTCATGATCGGTTGTCCGCATCACATCTCTCCACACATCAAGTTGGCAGGAAGGCAGACCAGAGGTGAGCTGTTGTCATATTGATGAAAATCAACAGAACAACACAGTAAACCCCACCTGGCGTGAAAAACACGCGAGCATCTAGAACTGGTAGGCATCACTCTCTGTGTCATACTATACCTAGTATAGGCAGAATTTTTCATTTCCGTGAAGCCCAAAGCGTTTTTTTCTTTTTTTTCTGCTGTCAGGGTAACCTCAGCGCGTCTTGTTAACGTAACAAAGGCACGATTTAAGTTTGTCAGGTTATCTGTGTTATGTTTGAAACCCATCATATGTCGCGTGCCCATGCGACGGCGTCTCTAGAAAAATTTCTGCCAAAATCCGGGCGTGCCTATGCGCATGGGCGCAATACTGATCACGGTCCTGGCCAGCATTATGCTGTATCTTGTCTGTCGCCTTTTTTCAGACGCCGTCTGATCACCGAAGATGAGGCAATTAAAAAAACCCTCTCTGCTCAGAGCTTCAGCCAGGCTGAGAAATATATTCAAGAGATTTTCTGGCGCACCTATTTTAAAGGCTGGATGGAAATGCGGCCCTCAGTCTGGCACCAGTTTTTGGGTATGCGCCATGTCCCAGACGGGCATGATACCTATCAAAAGGCGATATCTGGACAGACTGGCATTGCGTGTTTTGATGCCTGGATAGAAGAGCTGCGCGAGACTGGTTATCTGCATAATCATGCGCGCATGTGGACAGCTTCTATCTGGATTTTTACCTTGCGTCTGCCTTGGGCTTGGGGAGCTGATTTTTTCTTAACACATCTGGCAGATGGCGATCCGGCCTCTAATACACTTGGTTGGCGCTGGGTGGCTGGCTTGCATAGCCGCGGTAAACATTATCTGGCGCGCGCAGATAATATCGACAGCTTTACCAATGGCCGGTTTGCACCTTATGGCCAGCTCAATGAGCAGGCAGTGGCATTAGAAGAAATGCCGCCTGCTGCTGCCGCGCCACTGACCCTGTTTGAGCCAGCACCCAAAAAGCCGTCCATGCTGGTGATGACAGCAGAGGATTGCAGCCCTCAAACCCATGATTTTGGCGTGCCTGTGGTTGCTGCGGCTAGCCTGCCTGTAGCCTTTGGGGCAGGTGGGCAAAATGCTGCGATTCTGGCGTTGGATGCAGCGGCCATGACAGATGGACTCAGCCAGTGCAAAGCCCATTTTGACGTGCCTATTTATGATGCAATAGGTGGGGGTGCAGACGCTCAAAGCGCCGAAGCCAGCCTGCCTGAGGGGCTGCTAGAATTGGCTCGGTCAAGCGGGGCTGAACAATGTGTCATGCTGGCACCGCCAGTTGGTTTTTGGTCAGATAATCTGGCGAAAATCAAACAGGCGCTCTCACAAGCGGGGTTGCCGCTTTATCTTCAGCGCCGCACGTATGATGCGATATGTTGGCCGCATGCAAAAAGGGGGTTTTTCCCGTTTAAGGAAAAAATCCCCTCTTTCATTAGAGATTTCTAAAAGGCTACTGCTTAGTCGCCGAGGCGCTTGATCAACAGCTTGCCAACAGGCTTGTTGTTGATGTTCTTCACCGGCTCAGTTGCCTGGCTGGTCACCACCGTCTCAACGCCAAAACTATCCACCACAGTGGCACGTGCGCGAATCTTCAAGCCTACAAGCGGCTGGTCCAGCAGCAGGCGCATGGTGTTGGCTGGCAGGTTTAAGATATCCCATGTCTGGCCATCTTGAGAGGCTTCCCAGATGGTGTTCATGCTGGCAATGCCATCATAATCTGTCAGGCTTGAGGTGCTGGCGACCAATTCACCGCCTTCGACAGCCTGACCACGCAGGCTTACTTCGCCTTCAAGCGGGTTATCGACGTTCGCCACGATTTCGGTCGGCTCTGTTACCAGCATTTCCTTGGTGCCGAACCCATCAATATAGGCAATGGTTGCACGGTAGGAATAGCCCACATCTGGCTGTGTCAGACGGTAAGTATTTGAAAAGGCATCTGAGATATTCTCCCATTCAGCGCGGTTAGCTGAACGCTGCCAGCTATAAGATAAAGCGCCAATACCATCTTCATCATTCACCCGTGTTACATCAATGCTGAGCAAGCCATTTTCGCGGGCATCACCCAACAGAACAGGCAGACCAACCGGTGCGTCATTCACATTTTGTACAGGGGTTGAAGACGGGCTATAGAGCAATTCTGGATTACCCTGCCCATCAATATAAGATACTTGAACACGCAGATAACGGCCCACTTCTTGATCGCGCGGCACAAAGCTCGGCGTAATCGCCCCTGGCAATACCATCCAGTCATTGCCATTATCTGAAATCTGCCATTGCAGCTGAACAGAGCCCAGGCCATCTCCATCTGAAATGCCTGAGGTGTCAATCACCAGCTGTTGATCTTCAATCGCCACAAATCCTTCAGGCTCGCGCACATTCTCATTCTTCTGCTGAGGTGTGCCTTGCGCGGTACCTTGGGCGGCATTTTGCGATTGGCTGCTGGCTGCATCTGCATCAGCGCTGTCATCCTGAGGCTCTGCTGAACCTTGCTCGACAATTTCTGCCTCGCTTGTATCAGTATCGCTGGCTTGCGTGTTTGTCGCCTGTTCATCTGCAACAGCTGAGCTGTCTGCCTGCGAGGTTTCACTTTGTGAGGTGTTTTCACTGACAACACCGCTCTCACCACCCGCAAGGGCAGGTGCGGTTGCTGTCAAAGATGCCGAGACGACGACCCATCCAAACTGCTTCAGCATTATTCAGGACTCCCTGTGCACATTCTTTTTCGCCAGCTAAAACCTGCGCTGTAACAAGACAGACATGGGGCCGGACATAAAATTATAGTCATGACTGTCACTGAATATATGAGAAAAATCAATATTAGTCATCAAAGATATGAAAATAGGGCAGAAATTCTGGTCATAATATTGTGAAAGGGGATGCAAATTGTCGTTCTTATGACTTTAAAGAGCCAACAGCTGATGTTAATTTGTCATTGGAAAATATTCAATTCTGCTTTTGGTTTAGCTTCTTAGGAGACTCTCATGACCGCACTCAGCCTTTCCGTTTCTCAACAAATCATTGATGGCGCATTGGCAAAAGGAGCTGAATTAGGCTTGAAGCCGCTTTGCGTGATGGTGTTGGATGCCCGCGCCAGCTTGCGTGCCTGTGCCAATCAGGATGGCACCTCTATCCAGCGCCACCGGATTGCCCATGGTAAAGCCAATGCCGCGATTGGGATCGGCATGGGCAGCCGCGCTTTAATGGCACGCGCTGAACAGCAAGCCTATTTCATTGATGCGGTTGGCCGGATGATGGATGGCGATTTTGTACCGGTGCCTGGCGGTGTGCTTATCGCTGATTCAAACGGTGATATTCTGGGCGCGGTCGGTATTTCCGGCGACACCTCAGATAATGATGAGGCCGCTGCGGTGGCCGGCATTGAAGCAGCAGGCTTTACAGCCATCACCGGCTAATGAAAGACAAGCCGAATGAGGGGCGTGGCTGCGCCCGCCCTGGCTGCCTGATTTGCTGACATAGCCAACAGACAGGATAACAGGCTCTGCTGATAGGCGATGCTCTGTTATCCTTTTGCTTTATGCGCTCAGATCCACTTGATATTGCTGAGTTTCTCTGATTGCTAAGTTTTGCTGGCTGTGATTAACTTAGCGCAGAAGGCATAATGGCTGGCCGGGGCAGGTCGCCATCGGCCTGTGGGTTTAGTGCATGTGATGTTCGGTCTATGATTCAGGTTAGTGCGATTGATGTTTCTCCGGCTGAGGTTGAGCTGTTGCAACAAGCAGCCCATTTGCTCGAAGCGCGCCTATTTCCCAAAAAAACCAATAAAAAATTCCAATTTGCAGTCGAACTGACTCGCCAGCCTTATCGTCAGCCCATTAGTCGTGACCAGCTGGTGGGTCGATCTGGCCTCAGCTATAAACCGCCTAAAAAATTCAACGCGGTGGTGAGCTTGGCTGGCGGGCTGAGTGATGCGATCGAAACGCTGGCGCATGAATTGATTCACATTGCACAAGTGCGCGCTGGCCGGTTGAAAATCACCCGCAAAAAAATCCGCAAACAAAAAATCACCCTGCATCGCGCCAAATGGCTGAAAGAAAAGCCAGTAATGATCGATGAGGTGATGTGGCAGCAGCGCCCATGGGAGATTGAGGCCTGCCGCTGGCAGGTGCTGTTGCGTGATGATGTGGTTGCGTTGATGTCTGGACTGCCACGCGATTTGCTGACACAGAAGGGCAAAACCGAATTGGGGTTATATACCGCGCCTTTGCTCGCACCGCTCCAGCAGGTGGCCGGGTCTGCGCCGCAAGCCATGCCACAAGCTACACCCCAGCACATGCAACCCCAGCACATGCAACCCCAGCACATGCCGCCAGAAACGATGTCATCGCCGCCATCTGACAGCGGCGCATCCCAGCCTGTGCCAGTACCAGTACATGTGCCAGAACCAGTACCAGAACCAGCACCAGTGCCAGTACCAGCCGCGGTGGTCGCCTCTCAGCCGGCAAACAATATGCCATCACCGGCGCAGCCCGAGATGCCGCAAAAACCAGCTTACCCGACCGCAGCTGTTGTCCGTGCTGTGGCCCCCGCTGCATCTCCACTTGCTACATCACCACCAGCCGCACCAGACGTGACTACACCAGACGTGACTGCACCAGAAGTGACTGCGCCAGAGCCAGCCGCGCCAGAGGTGACTGCACCAGACGTGACTGCACCAGAGGTGCCCCCTGAAATCAAAGCCCCTGACATGACAGCCCCGGAAATGACAGCCCCGGAAATGACAGCCCCTGAAATGGCCGCGCCTGTTATGCAAGATGAGCCTACAGACCCGCCTCAGCCAGCCCTGCCGTCAGAGGAAAATCTGGTGGCTGATCTCGGCGTGGATTTGTCTGCAGTTGGGTTTGGTGCACCCGCCACGCCCGCCACATCCGCTGATGCGGGCCAGCCAGAGAGTGCTGTTGAGGCCAATCCAGAAGCTGAAACCTCAGCGGATATGAACCCGCCCCTGCCCGTTGAAGAGCCAGCTGATGAAGTCGAAGAAATGGCAGTGCTGGAAAAACCAGAGCCTGTTGAGGCCAGCATTGAAGATGACGCGCTTGTCGCTGAATTAATGTCAGGTGATATTGATCAGGCGGCCCCGATGGAAATCGCGGCAATGCCTGTCGCTGAAGAGCCTGAGTCCGCAGATACCCAGCCAGTCGATACGCTGCCAGCCGAAACACAGCCAGCTGAGATAAACCCGTCTGACACAGATGATGCGCTGGCGGATATTGCTGCATCTGTTGCGGCGGCAATGCCATCTGACACTATGCCGCTCTCAGATGATGGCTTGGCCCCTGATGTGTCTGATGATGCTGGCGATCAGATATCTGATCTGGTTTCTGGTCCGGTTTCTGATCCGGTTTCTGATCTGGTGTCTGGTCCGGTTTCTGTGCCAGGGACAGGTTCAGATCCCTTTGGCCCTGTCCCGGATTTAGGCGCGCTGGATTCTGTCGTGGTGGCAGGGGATACGAAATTTGACGTGCCGCGCCAGATTTATGTGGAAGGGTTAGGGGAAACCCGCACCTTGAACGCAGATTCGCTCCAGTCTAAGCTCGATGAGCTCAAGCAACGTGGCTTGGTGCTCGATGAAGATGTCAAACGGGCCAAGGAATCTGCTGAACCGAGCTAAAGCGCTGATCAGCTTTTGTCATTTTCATCTTTTCGTTCTATAAGAGGCAGGGCTGGGGCAAGGCAGCTGAAACGCGCCACTCTAGCATGTTTTTTTCAAACCTGATGGACATGTGATGCATATTTACAAAGCCATAAAAGAAGAAATGCTGGTGCCGATACATCCAGCTGGCTGGCCTTTCATTTTGTTGTTTGTCGCTGTGACGCTGGCGATTGGCAGTATTGAAACCAGTTTTTTTGTGATCGGCGTGCCGCTTTGCCTCTGGTGTGTTTATTTTTTCCGCAATCCGCCACGTGCCATCCCACAGGCTGAAGGCTGGGTCATATCACCAGCAGATGGCCGCATATTGAGTGTTGAAAAGCTGGATCCACCAGCAGAGATGCAGCTGCCTGCAGGTGATTATCAGCGCATCGCCATTTTCATGAATGTGTTTGATGTGCATGTAAACCGTCTGCCAATGGCCGGCAGAATAGACCATATCAGCTATCACAGAGGCAAATTTCTGAATGCCAGCCTAGACAAGGCTTCTGTTGATAATGAGCGCAATGCGCTGACCATCACCACTGATTTTGAAAAAAATGGCAAGCCGTTCCAGATTGGGTTTGTCCAGATTGCTGGGCTGGTGGCACGGCGTATTTTATGTGATGTGAATATTGGCGATAAGCGACAAGCAGGTGATGTGTTTGGCCTGATTCGTTTTGGCAGCCGTGTGGATGTCTGGATTCCAGCTGACTGGAAAGTGCTGGTCGCAGGTGATCAGCGCGCAGTGGCAGGCGAGACGGTCCTGGCAGATGCAACCCGTAAAGAAGGTAAAACACCTCTCAAAGCGATGGTGAAATGACAGCGCAGGATCACGAAACCGAAACCAGCACGGGGCGGGATAAAAGGCAAGGACAGCGCAGGCGTCCCTTTGCCAATGTGTCCTATAATTGGATGTTGCCAAATATGGTAACCATTTGCGGCCTCATTGCAGGGCTGACAGGCTTTCGCATGGCTTTAGAAGGGCGCTGGGAGACCGCGCTTGCTCTGGTGATGCTGGCGGCGGTATTTGATGCGCTTGATGGGCGAATGGCCCGCTTATTACGGGCCACCAGCGCCTTTGGTGCAGCCCTAGATAGCCTCACCGATGCGGTTGTTTTTGGTGTGGTGCCTGCGCTTATTCTCTATCAATGGGCCTTGGCTGATCATGGCAATATTGCCTGGATGACCGCGCTCTTTTATGCGGTGTGTATCATTCTGAGACTGGCACGTTTTGATTCTGAATTGCCGGATAAGCCGGAATTTGCAAAAGGCTTTTTTGTCGGTGTGCCGGCCCCTGCCTCTGCGGGTCTGGTGCTCTTGCCAATTGCTGCAGCACAGGTTTTTGACTATGAATTTTTACGTCAGGCGGTGCCGGTTTCTGGCTGGCTGATGGCGTGTGGTATCGCAGCGATCAGCACGCTGCCTACATTTTCAGGCAAAACCTTCCGTCTGCCTGCACGCTCAGCCCTGCCGATGCTGGCGGCCATTGGCTTTGCCGCTTCCTTGACCGTAACAGTGGCCTGGCAGGTTTATATCGGATGCGCATTTCTTTATCTTTTGAGTATCATTTTCTCAGTCCGGCAATATCGCCGGCGTCTGCAGGCCGAAAAAGTCAAAGCAGGTTCAAGTGAGAGAGGCGATGACTGATACATCTCTTGGTATTGCCGCATTTCAACAGCTTGCAACACAGCGTAAGCTGGTTTGCCTGACCGCTTATACAGCCCCGATGGCAGAGTTGCTGGACCCGCATTGCGATATGTTGCTGGTGGGTGATTCAGTGGCCATGGTGCTCTATGGGATGGACACCACCAAAGGGGCAGATATGCAGATGATGATAGCCCATGGCCGGGCGGTGATGCGCCGTGCACGCACATCACTCGTGGTGGTGGATATGCCTGCTGGCAGCTATGAGACATCACCTGAACAGGCCCTTGATAACGCTTCTTTGCTCATTGCTGAGACAGGGGCGCATGCAGTTAAGCTGGAAGGCGGTGCAAATTTGGCCCCTACCATTGAAAAGCTGACCAAGGCCAATATCCCAGTGCTGGGTCATATCGGCCTTTTGCCGCAACAAGTCTCATCTCCAAAGGGCTATCGCATCACCGGACGCACCACAGATGAACAAGCCCAGTTGGCCAGAGATGCCGAGGCCGTGCAGGCAGCAGGGGCCTTTGGTCTTGTGCTTGAGGGCATGATAGAGCAAGTGGCAGCTGAAATTGCTGGCCAGTTAGAGATACCCACCATTGGTATTGGTGCCTCTGCTGCCTGTTCAGGCCAGATTTTGGTCAGTGATGATATGTTGGGTCTTTATAATCAATTTATCCCGCGCTTTGTTGAACGCCATGCCAGCTTGTCCTCTGATGTTACAAAGGCGGCGGCCTCTTATCGCGCAGCGGTGATAGAATGTCGTTTCCCAGCTGATCAGCATCTTTTCCACGAAGCATCAATGGCCCAGGACAGCGCCAAATCTAATTCAGATAATGCCAAATGATGAAACTGGTCAGAGACAAGCAAGATATCTGCCGCCTCATCCGGACATGGCAAAATGAGGGGCAGAAAGTTGCCCTTGTCCCAACCATGGGCGGTATCCATGACGGGCATCTGGCACTGATGCGTCATGCCGCCTCAATGGCTGACAAGGTGGTGGTCTCTATTTATGTGAATCCCACACAATTTGCAGCCGGTGAAGATTTTGAGCGCTATCCGCGCGGCTTAGAGGCAGATATGACCCAGATAGCCGCCCTTGATAAGGTGCATGCCCTTTTTGCGCCCACCTCTTTTTATCACCGTGATCATGCGACATCTGTCGTGCCGGCTGGTGCGGCCACTGGGCTGGAGGCTGAGGCTAGGCCGCATTTCTTTGGCGGTGTGGCGACGGTTGTGCTCAAGCTCTTTATGGCCATGCCAGCTGATATCGCAGTGTTTGGCGAGAAAGACTATCAGCAATTGGCGGTTATTCGTCAAATGGTGCGCGATTTAGATATCCCTATACAGATAGAGGGGCTGGCAACCGTGCGGGCTGAAAACGGGCTTGCCTTGTCTTCACGCAATCAATATCTGACCCCTGAACACGCACAGATAGCCCCATTATTGTATCAACGCCTGAAAGAGGCAGCAGCGGATATGCAACAGGGCCGGCCTGTCAGCGCGGTGTTAGAGGCAGCAACGCGCAAATTGCACCAAGATGGTTTTGCGTCTGTTGACTATGTCACGCTTGTCGCGCCGGAAACGCTGACACCCATTGATCAGCTGGATGGTCAGCTGGTTGGGCAGGCGCGGCTGTTAGCGGCGGTATGGCTTGGTCAGACAAGGCTGATTGATAATATTGGCGTTTCCATCGGCTGATGCTTATCAGATTTTACCGTTAAATGTGACAGACAAAAACGAGGCAGACACAGATGCTTTCATTACTCAAAGGGCTGCCAGCCAATGTATGGCGTATGGGTGCAGCACAAGCTGTCATGATGACGGTGATGAATGTGAATATCATCAATACGGGCCTTGTTGGCGGGGTGTTAGCCCCTCAGCCCTGGCTCGCCACCCTGCCTTTATCCTTGCAATTTGTAGCGGTGATGTTTTCCACACTGCCAGCCTCTTTGCTGATGGCGCATTTTGGCCGCCGGCCGATTTTTATCATCGGTGTATGTCTGGCTATCATCTCCTGCTTGGTTCAGGCCTATGGCGTATTCAGCGGCCAGTTCATGCTGTTTGTGGCAGGCTCCACCATGCTTGGCATTGGTCAGGGGATCGCCCAATTCTATCGCTATGCAGCTGCTGATGCGGTTTCGGATAAAGACAAGCCCCGGGCCTTATCGCTTGTTTTAATTGGTGGTCTGATGGCCGCTTTTATTGGTCCTGAGATCAGTTTCAGAAGCTTTGATTTATTCCCTGAGGCGCTTTATGCAGGCTGTTTTTTGGTCTCAGCTGGTTTTATGCTGGTGGCCTTGTTTGTCCTGGCGTCAGCGCATCTGCCAAAGCCTGATCTCTCGCAAGGGGCAGGGCGGCCAATAAGCGCCTTTCTGGCGATGCCGCGTTTTATTGTCGGGCTCGTCTGTGCTGCACTTGGCTATGCGCTGATGACATTCTTGATGACCGCAACCCCTCTGCAAATCGTCAATATCAGCCAGCTTGGCAATGAAGCTAATGCACGCGTTATTCAATGGCATGTGATCGCCATGTTTGCGCCCTCCTTATTCACCGGCGCGCTGATCAGCCGGTTTGGCGTTGAGCGTATTTTGCTGGGCGGGGTTATATTTTATCTGCTCACCGTTATTGCTGCTCTTGCTGGTCAGGGTTTCTGGCATTATTGGATGGCGTTAGTATTTCTGGGGCTGGGTTGGAATTTCTTATTTGTGGGCGGGTCCTCCATCATTGCCTCTATTGCTGCGCCAGCTGAAAGAGGGCGGGTGCAGGGTGTTGCTGATTTTGTGATTTTCACCTGTGTGGCGCTTTGCTCTTTGCTTGCAGGGGCGCTGCACAGCCAGTTTGGCTGGACCATTTTGGTCTATTGTGCGCTGGGACCTATCGCCATTATTGCCATCAGCCTGTTGCTGCAATGGAAAATGAATATGATCAGGGCATGATATATTTTGTGCAACGCACAATAATTATCATCTCCAGACATTGGTTCCAAAACCGCATCAATAGGTTTCAAATTTAGAAAAAAAGCCAGAATTCAGCCAAAAAAAAGGTCGTGACCGACAGGGCACGACCAAGTTCAGGGAGGAAACACACAAAATCTTTGTGCGGTGCGTTATATGCGCTTCTGCTGATAGAAAGTCAAGCGATGCGCATCAAAAAAAACCGTGATTTTGCAATTTTTTTAAAAAACGCACAATATGTCGCAGTTTATCCTCGTAAATCAGGCAATAAAGCGATGAATGCCTCAGCAGACATGCCCTGATTGCGATAGGCCAGAATAGATCGTGCATCATCGCGTTTGGCCAGTCGCTTGCCATCTGCATCACAGATCAAGCGATGGTGATGATAGGCAGGCTGCGGCAAATCCAGTAAAATCTGCAACAAGATATGAATATCTGTCGCGCTTTCCAAATCCTGCCCTCTGACAACCAAATCGATTTGGCTATCTGCATCATCCAGCACCACACTCAGATGATAAGAAGCACCGATATCTTTGCGCGCAATGACAATATCGCCAAATAAATCAGGCTGTATCGCACAAATGCTGCCATCTCGGTTATGCCGCACAAACGGCGTGGTGCTGCCGGTTTTTTGCTGAGCCAGCGCAATAGCCTTTTTCATATCGAGGCGCCAGGCAGGCGCATCGCCGCTTAGGCTGCGTCTCTCATGCTCTAGCGGGCTGAGCAAATCGCGTGTATGCGGGGCAGGCACAGCCGTGTCATGCGGGGCAGAAAGCAGGCTGTTTAATTCTTTGCGGCTGAGAAAACATGGATAAATCAGCCCGTCTTCTTTTAAACGCGCTAAGGCCTCTTGATACCGGCTTAGCCGCTTGCTCTGCCAGAGCGGTTGTGCCTGCCATGACAGGCCAAGCCAGCTGAGGTCATCTTCTAATTGGCGCACATATTCTGGTCTGCAACGTGTGTGATCCAAATCATCGATGCGCAGGCAAAAACGCGCCGGATCTCTGTTCACTGCCTCAAAGGCCACCAGCGCTGAATAGGCATGCCCCATATGCAGATGGCCTGTGGGCGAGGGGGCAAAGCGCGTTTTGTAAAGAGGTGATGTCACAGCAGATATCTTTTATTCAGCATGTGTAAAATCGCGCCTTTGCAGGGCAAAATTTTGTGATTAGGGTCATAGCCATACCCTATTATATAAGAGTTCTGCAATGGCGTTAAAATCAATTCATCTTCCAGTTTCATCTTCGTCAGTATCTGCTTCCCCATCTGATCACTTTGAGGGGTTTACGCTGCCCGCCGCCAATCAAGATGGCACAGACCAAGATCAGCCGCGCTATATGCTCATCTTGCTACATGGATGGGGCGCAGATGCACAAGATTTGGCTGGTCTATTTCCCTTGATGCAGCCTGACTTGCCGAATTTCGATTTTCTGGCGGTCAATGCCCCTGAAATCTGTTCAATGAATCCAGCTGGGCGTCAGTGGTTTGAACTCAGCTTTACCCCAGATGAAACCGGCTTTGGCATGCAGGTTGACAGGCGCGCGGTCCCAGAGGCCGCAAAAAAGACACGCGCTTTGATCCATCTGATTTTAAGCTCAGCATCTGCAGCCTTTAATATCCCTGTCTCGCATATTGTGCTGGGCGGGTTTTCTCAAGGCGGGATGATGACGCTGGCAGCCGGGCTTAGCACAGCTGAACGACCGGCTGGCTTGGCCTGCCTCTCAGGCGGCTTGCCAACGGCTGATGATTATCAAGCCGCAGGTGATATGCCACTGCCTATTTTGCTCACCCATGGCGCGCGTGATGAGGTTGTGCCCATAGAAGCCTGTCATGATGCAGCTGAAAAACTGGCTGCATTGGGTTATGCGCCTGATCTGCTGCACAGCCCGCATACAGGCCATGGGATAGATGAGGCGATGCTGGGCCGGCTGGTCTCTTTTTGTCAGCATATCACTGCGTGAGCTGCATGAAATCTGACCTCACTATTCCGCCTTTTGAAAAGACGGCCTGCGCATCATCATCACGTCATATATTTGTCAAGAAGTTGAGTTAGACTATCCATCATACACACAAGATATAGTGAGCGTGGTTGATTTCTGCGTTTTTCTCTGGTGTAGTAGTTTTACGGATAGGAGCATTTCTCACATGACAGATATGTTGCCAAATGCCACATCAACCGCAGGCAGCCTGCCACCAGCATTGGTGCTTAATGCAGATTTCAGGCCGCTTAGCTATTTCCCGCTCTCTTTATGGAGCTGGCAGGATGCGATCAAAGCGGTCTTTCTCGACAGGGTCAATATCGTTCAGGAATATGACCAGCTGGTCAGCTCGCCTTCTTTTGAAATGCAGCTGCCATCGGTGATTGCCTTGAAAGAATATGTGGTGCAATCGCGCCAGCCTGCTTTCACCCGTTTTAATGTGTTTTTACGTGACAGCTTTAGCTGTCAATATTGTGCCAGCAGCTTTCCGGCTAACGAGCTCACCTTTGATCATGTGATACCGCGCTCCAGAGGTGGTGGCACCAACTGGCAGAATGTGGTGGCGGCCTGCACCAGATGTAATCTGATAAAGGCCAATAAAATGCCGGAAAAATGTGGCATGCACCCTATCCGCAAACCGATTGCCCCCAACACTTTTCAGCTCCAGGAAAATGGCCGGCGTTTTCCGCCAAACCATCTGCATCACACCTGGTCTGACTATCTCTATTGGGATATCGAGCTTGAAAATGACAATCCAGATTTTCAGCCTGTACCCAAACTCAGCAATGCGACCACGCCCAATTATTACCGGCGCTGAAAATTACTGGCGCTGATGATACGGCCTGTATTTTGGTCTAGAGCTTGCTAGATTTTCTCTGCAATTTTAATCGCAGTCCGGCAGCCTGTCTGAATAATCTGGCGCAGTACCGGATAGGCCGTGGCTTTTTCGCCTTCATGGTCAATCGCAATATCGCGGTGCTCTAGCTCTTCATCTCTGAAGCGAGCGAGTGTTGAGGTCAATTCTGGTTCTTGTGCATTTGCTTCTAAATCAGAAACCTGATCCTGATAATGGGTGCCTATTACCTCTTCTACTGCAATCGTACAGGCCATGGCCGCTTTGGGGCCCATCAGCGCGGTGGCCGCACCAAGGGCAAAACCAGCCGCGCCCCAGACCGGATCAAGCAATGACGGCCGCACCTTATACTCATTTAACAGCCTGTCAAATGTATCAAGATGCTCTTTTTCCTGTTCCATCATATGCTGGATTTCGGCTGCTTCAGGCCGGTTTTTTAACACTGCCAATTGGCCTTGATAAATCGTCTGGGCGGCGCGTTCACCTGCATGGTTGACCCGCAAACATTCAGCCAGTCTCTTTTTATCCATCCTATACCCTCTTTATCCCTCTTCATAACCGGACCCAATTTATTGGGTCGATGCACGGGCCTTCATATAGCCGGCAAGTGCCAGTCCCGATAGCGCAAGGCTGGCCAGCATATGCCAGCCTGCCATAGAAAGCCCGATAAAGGACCAAGCAATTTCATCACATTTGACCATCGGTGCAGCCAGCAGCGCATCGGTGAGGCTGGAGAGATCGCTAGTATCTAAATTTGAGCTACACCCAGAAGGACCAGCCCACCAAGACTGCTCTACCCCGACATGATATAAGGCAATACCAGCGATCGCAAAGGCCAGCAGCCCCTGAATAGCCAGATGTTGTTTTGGCTGGTGAAAAATAAACCCGGCAAGGCCAAAGAGGATTATAAATAAATGCGGCCAGCGCTGGGCGATACATAAGCTGCAGGGCAGATAGCCGCCAATATGTTCAAAGGCAAGGGCAATGATCAAGAGGTCCGCTGAAGCAGCTGCTATCAGGAGGCAGATAAAGCGTGGCGGTATCAAAGCCCAAATCCGAAGCATCACACACCTTTTAATAGCCAGTAACTACCAAGGACGATAACAGCCAGAACCGACAAGAGCAAAATGGTTTTCTTTGGATCACGGTGATGGCGGACAAGCGCAGAGACTAAGACAAAGCGCATCCCGCGCCCGATAAGCGAGGTCAGAATAAAAGGCAGCACTGCAAAATTAAAAAGCCCGGCACTGACCGCAATAACCTTATAGGGCAGCGGGGTGAAGGCGCCGATAAATACCAGATAGATACCCAGCTGTTGATAGGCCTCTGCCACTGCATTGAATTTCTCCTCAGCGGCAATGGCATGGGCCAGCCTGGCAGGCAACATCTCTATCAGCGCGAAAAGACCAGTGCCCAAAAAAGAGCCCAACAGCCAACCGGCCACCCCGCCGATGACAGACCAGATCGTTGTCCAAAGCGCGATTTGCAGCCAGCGTTGTTTTTGGGCCAGCACCGCGGCCACCAGCAACGGGTCAGCGGGGATCGGAATAATCACGCTCTCCAATGCGGTATAGCCATATAAAAAACGCCGCGCAGCCGGCGTGCCAGCGACATTCAGCGCCTGATCCATACGGGCAATCAGCCAGTTTCTGCCTGGGAAAGGCAGCGCGCTCAGACGCGCCAAAAATGAAGCTGGTTTAGAAGAAGACATGAGGCGCCATCCATCTGGTTCATACAGCTATTGCGCTGCAATAAGAGCCAAAGCGCATGTTGCAACATAGCAGTTTGTTAACTGGTGAAGATAGGCAGAATGCGGCTGTCTTGATATCCAGCCATCTGGCATCTCTTCAGCCGGCTGTTTTATGGTGGGGGTACTCGGACTTGAACCGAGAAGCCTTAACGGCACTGGATTTTGAATCCAGCGTGTTTACCAATTTCACCATACCCCCATAAAAGGTGATGCAAGACATCACGCGCTCACAAGAACAGTGGCGACAGTCTTACACCACAGCCCAGCAGGAATCAATCCGGATATCACGCTAAAAACCAGTGGTTTTATATTTCGTCCTCTTGGGCCTGAGTGATCACATCACCAAGAGGTGAAAGAGCTTGCATATCTAGCAAAGCCGCGCCAAGCTTTTTTGAGCATATAGGCAGCAATCAGCATAATGGGGAGATGCAGATAGCCATGGCTTTCACCACCTTAACAGGCAAGACTGAATTTTATGATTTCTTGCATGACTGCCGCTGGGATGATTTGCCAGAGGCTGTGCAGCAGCGCGCACGTATCTGTCTGCTTGATTTGCTTGGCGTAGCAGTGGTCGGGCGTCAGACCAAATCAGCCCAGATTGCTCTTGATCACGCCGCGACTATGATGGCAGCTGGTGATGGCATGCCCTCTGCCACGCTTTTATTTGATGGCCGCTCTGCTAGCCCGGCTGGCGCCGCATTGGCTGGCGGCATGATGATTGATTCTATCGATGCCCATGATGGCTATAAGCAGGTAAAAGGCCATGCAGGCTGCGGTGTCTTGCCAGGGCTTTTGGCACAGCTGGAGGCCGCCGATAAAGCGCAAGGTAAAGGGACATCAGATAAGACAGATGGCAAGGCCCTGCTGACTCACTTAGCCGTTGGTTATGAGCTTGCCATTCGCTGCGGACTGGCCTTGCATCAGAGCGTGTCTGATTATCATACATCTGGCGCATGGGTGGCACTGGCTGTGGCCGCTTTGGGCGCGCGTATTTATGGCATGGATAAGGCCACCACGCGCGAGGCTGTCGGCATTGCAGAATATCATGGACCGCGCAGCCAGATGATGCGGGTGATTGATCACAGCTCAAATTTAAAAGACGGGTCAGGCTGGGGTGCGATGGTCGGGGTCAGCGCAGCCGATATGGCGCGGCGCGGCTTCACCGGTGCACCTGCCATTACCATTGAAGCAGAAGCAGAAACACATCTCTTCACGGATTTGGGTAGTGCTTGGCATATAATGGATATGTATTTCAAACCCTGGCCTGTGTGCCGCTGGGCCCAGCCTGCCTTACAGGCGGTACTGGATTTAAATGCACAATCACCGATAGACCCAGAACAGATAGAGTCTGTTCAAATTCACACTTTTCATGAAGCCACGCGCCTTGCCGCACCGCATCCAAAAGACACAGACCAAGCCCAATATTCTATCTGCTGGCCAGTGGCGGCGGCGCTGGTGGCCGAATCAGAAGGACGCGTATTTGGACCTATTGATGTGATGGATGACATGTTGGCACGCGCTGATATCCACGCACTTGCTGATAAAATCCAGCTGATCGACACAGCAGAGATCAGCGCCCGATTCCCAGATGAGCGTTTTGCACGGGTGGTGGTGCAGTTTAAAAATGGAGAAAAGCGCGAATCTGAACTGACAAAGGCCACAGGTGATCCGGAAAAACCACTTGGTGATCCGGCACTTATCACTAAATTTGACCAATATGTTGAAAACAGGCTGTCCAAACATAGCGCCAGCATGCTGAAAGCTGAGATTTTAACTATGGGCCTTGAACATCGCTCATCTGACGCTTTTTGGGAGATTATCTCAGCGTCATTTGATGCAGATTCGGCGCGCTAATCATCCATCTTGTGGAAAAAAGAACAGAATGAACAGACCTCAAAATGGCTGTTTTAAGGGTTTTTTATCTATTCCTACAAGGTAGCGTCGGAATTAATAAACTCTGCTGTTGCGTCTGCCGTACGCTGTGCTAGGGTTTATTTTGTCATTTTATGTTCAAAATAAGTAAGTTTGAAAAGAGGATCAGGGAACAGAGATGTCGGAGGGAACCATTAATGGCAAGCCGCTGCATCCAGCGATTGCGACCTATTTAGAGGAATATAAGCAAGGCAGTTTGCCTTTGTCTGAATTCCTGGCGCTGGCTTCAACGCTCGGTGCCACCAGTAAAAAGGCGTATGAGCTTGCTGGCGTGGACTATCCAGACGACATCGACGAACTGGTATAAAAGATATTCGGAACAAACCGAATTCCTTGACGCGTGAACGATCTGCGCTCAAGGCTGTCCAACCAATAAACGGAGGAAAATTATGGATCGTAGACAATTTATGAAGGGTGCCGCCGCTACTGGTGTAGCTGCCGTTGCAGCCAGCAAGGCTAGCCTTGCTGCCGGCCGTAAAGGCGGTACATTGCGCATTCAGCAGGAAGTACGTGCTCTTAAAGACCCGCGCACTTTCGACTGGTCACAAATGGCAAATATCTGCCGTGGCTGGCTGGAATATCTGGTAGAATATAACCGCGATGGTACATTCCGCGGTCGTCTGCTGGAAAGCTGGGAAGTCAATGCTGACGCGACTGTTTACACCTTGAACGTGCGTAAGGGCGTTACATGGAGCAACGGTGATGCGTTTGATGCAAATGACGTTGCTCGCAACATTGAAATGTGGTGTGACAAGTCAGTTGAAGGTAACTCAATGGCTGGTCGTTTCGCGACTCTGATCGATGCTGATTCTGGCAAGGCTGGTGCTGGCGTGATCGAAGTGGTTGATTCACACACTGTGCGTCTGAACCTGCCAAACCCAGATATCACACTGATTGCAGGTGCAGCTGACTATCCTGCTGCTATCGTACACAGCTCACATACCGGCGATCCGCTGGAAAACCCAGTTGGTACCGGTCCATACATGATCGACAGCTACTCAGTGGGTGAAAAGGCTGTGCTGGTGCGCAACGAAAACCACAACTGGTGGGGTGAAGGTGCGTATCTGGACCGTATCGAGTTCATCGATATGGGTACAGATCCAACAGCATTCGTTGCCGCTGCAGATGCTGGCGAAATCGACATGACCTATGACACAACCGGTGATTTTGTGGATGTGTTTGACGGTCTTGGCTTTGCCAAGTCAGAAGCTGTGACAGCTGCTACCATCGTTATCCGTCCAAACCAGGATGCTGACGCTTATAAAGATGTACGTGTACGTCGCGCGCTGGCCATGGCTGTGGATAACAGCGTCTGTCTGGAACTGGGTATTGCCGGTCTGGGTCAGCCTGCTGAAAACCACCATGTCTGCCCGATTCACCCAGAATATGCCAAGCTGCCTGCTCAAAAGCACGACCCAGCTGGCGCTCTGGCGATGATGAAAGAAGCTGGCATGGCTGATTATGAGCATGAGCTCATCTCAATCGATGATGACTGGCGTCGTAACACCACTGATGCGGTAGCAGCCCAGCTGCGTGATGCAGGCATCAAGGTGAAGCGTACCATTCTGCCTGGTTCAACTTTCTGGAACGATTGGGCGAAATATCCGTTCTCATCAACCAACTGGAACATGCGCCCGTTGGGTGTTCAGGTTCTGGCGCTGGCTTACCGTTCAGGTGAAGCTTGGAACGAAACCGCGTTCAACAATGCTGAGTTTGACTCACTGTTGGCTGAAGCGCTGTCAATCGCTGACGCTGATAAGCGCCGTGTAGTGATGAAGCGTATCCAGCAGATTATGCAGGACGAAGGTGTTGTTATCCAGCCTTACTGGCGTTCACTGTATCGCCACACACGTCCAAATGTGAAGAATGCAGAAATGCACCCAACATTTGAGATGCACCTGTACAAGTATTATCTGGAATCATAAGCCAGATAACGAAAAGGGGTGCAGCCAGCCTTGGCTGCACCCTTCTTTTCTTTTGAATTGTTTCGTTCTCAATTTATGTTTTTATTTTTTTGGCAGCCCCGCAGCTTGAGGGTTGCTTTGTTGAAACTGGATAGGTGACATCATGCTGCTCTTTATCCTGAAAAGATTTGGGGTTATGACACTCACTGCTTTGTGTCTGACCTTTGTGGTGTTTTTCCTCACAAATCTGCAGCCCAATCTCGAAAAACTAGCCAAAACACAGGCCAATAACCGGATGACAGATGATCAGGTTATCAGCTGGCTTGCCAAGCGCGGCTATGATCAGCCTGTTTTGGTGCGTTATGGTGAATGGCTTGGTGTCTTGCCTGGTTTTGTCTATGAAAATGACGAAGGCGAGAAATCAGGCCGCTGTTATAAAAAAGGGGTGGATAAAGAAAATGTCCCGACCTTTTGCGGTGTGCTGCAAGGCGATCTGGGTTTCTCAACTGTTTTTAAAGAAAATGTCAGCGGCATCATTGCCAAGCGTCTGGGTCTAACCGGCGTATTGATGTTCTGGGTGATGATTGTGATGGTCCCGATGGCCCTGATTATCGGGGTGCTGGCCGGTATGCGCGAGGGATCGCGCACCGACCGCAGCTTGTCCACCGTGTCCATTGTCACCACCGCGACACCTGAATATGTGTCTGGTGTGGTCTTTATCGCTTTATTTGCCAGCTCTGCGGTGGGCTTGAAATGGTTCAAAGGCTCTGCGACCTCTGCGGCCGATATGGTGACATTTGAGAATTTCACCTTGCCGGTGATGACCATGGCGCTTTATGGCATGGGCTATATTGCGCGCATGACACGCGCCTCAATGGCTGAGGTGATGACTGCGCAATATATCCGGACTGCCCGCTTGAAAGGCGTGAAATTCAGCCAGATCGTGATGAAACATGCGCTGCGCAATGCGCTGATTGCGCCCTTTACCGTGATTATGCTCCAGTTTCCGTGGTTGCTGACCGGTGTGGTGATTGTGGAAACCCTCTTTAACTATAAGGGTTTTGGCTGGGCCTTGGTCGCGGCTGCTGGCAATAATGATATTGAATTGCTGTTATCCTGTTCTGTGGTTGCGGTGATGGTTGTGCTGATCACCCAGCTGATTTCGGACATCGGCTATGTCTTCTTGAATCCGCGGATTCGGATTTCCTAACAGACAGGATAGATAGGATAGAATTATGGATAGATTAAGCGGGTTTGAAATCTTTCTTGCCATCCTCTCACAATTCACGCCTGTTTGGATTGGGATGGCTCTTATTTTTGGCATATCGATAGCTTTTAAACGCCGGCTTGGCCTCTATGGCCGCTTGTTTGACAGTATCATCGGCATGATCGGATTTGCCATTGTGCTCTTCTGGATACTGACAGCCTTTTTTGCCGATATGATCATCACCTTTGATCCGCTCCAGCAGATCTCAGGCATGAAGAACAAACTGCCTGGTACACCTGCACGCGGCATGGAAGATGCATGGTATTTGCTTGGCGGTGATAATCTGGCACGTGATGTGTTCAGCCGGATGGTGATGGGGGCACGCGGCGTGCTCTCAATTGCACCTGCTGCCACCGCCTTTGCCTTTATGGTCGGGATTACCCTTGGCTTGCCGGCAGGTTTTTATGGTGGGCGTCTGGATACCAGCCTCAGCTTCTTAGCCAATCTGGTACTCGCTTTCCCGGTTATTTTGCTGTTCTACCTGCTTGTGACACCAGAAATTCGGGTGACAGGTATCCCGATTGTACTGGCTGCTGTGCTGTTCTTATTCCCGATTGTGTTTTTCACCATCCTCTGGCAATCGCGCTATTATATCACGCCGATGAAGCGGAACATCTATGTGGCAATCACATTGATCCTGGGCTTGTGGGCATATTCAGGTCTTGCCTTTAATGCAGATCCATTTGGCGTCTTTTATATGGATCCAAACCTGCTGAACGTGTTTGTCTCGGTTGTGTTTGTGAACTCGCCTACCGTCTTTCGTATTGTGCGCGGTATTACCCTTGATATCAAAACACGCGATTATGTAGCCGCGGCGCAGACACGCGGTGAGGGCGCATGGTATATTATGCTCTGGGAAATCCTGCCAAATGCACGTGGTCCGCTGATCGTCGATTTCTGTCTGCGTATTGGCTACACCACTATCCTGCTGGGTACCCTTGGCTTCTTCGGCCTTGGGGTCAGCCCAGAGAGCCCGGATTGGGGCTCAACCATTAATGATGGACGCAAATTGCTGTCTATCTATCCGCATCCAGCCCTGCCACCTGCCTTTGCGTTGATGTCTTTGGTATTGGGTCTGAACCTGCTGGCTGATGGCCTGCGTGAAGAATCCTTGAAAGACTAAGGCAGGGAGATAGAGATGAGTAAAGAAATGACCTCACAAACACCTATTCTGGAAATTAAGAATCTTTCTATTTCCTTCTTCACGCGCGATCGCGAAATTCCGGCAGTGATGGATTTCTCTTGCACGGTCATGCCAGGTGAGGCGATGGGCCTTGTGGGCGAATCAGGCTGTGGTAAATCCACGGTTGCGCTCGGGGTGATGCAGGATTTGGGTGTTAATGGCCGTATCGTGGGCGGTGATATCCTGTTCAAAGGCCGCTCGCTCCAGGATTATTCAGCTGAAGAGCTGCGTGATCTGCGTGGCTCTGAAATCGCGATGATTTATCAAGAGCCGATGGCCTCGCTGAATCCAGCGATGCGCATTGGCAACCAGCTGATGGAAGTGCCGATGATTCACCAAGGCGCCTCGAAAGAAGAAGCCATGAAGCTGGCCCGTCAGGTGGTCGAAGATGTGCGCCTGCCAGACCCTGAGCGTATCTTGCGCTCTTACCCGCACCAGCTTTCAGGTGGTCAGCAGCAGCGTATCGTCATTGCCATGGCACTGATGTCAAAGCCGTCTTTGCTGATTCTGGACGAGCCGACAACCGCGCTGGACGTGACCGTTGAGGCAGGTATTGTGGATATCGTCAAACAGCTGGGCCAGAAATATGGCACCTCTATGCTGTTTATCAGCCATAATCTGGGTTTGGTGATGGATGTGTGTGATCGCATCTGTGTGATGTATTCTGGCGAAGCGGTTGAAACCGGCGAAGTGGCGGCTGTCTTTGATGAGATGCGCCATCCCTACACACAAGCCCTCTTCCGCTCTATTCCTCTGCCAGGTGCTGACAAAAACAGCCGGCCGCTGGTCGCCATTCCAGGTAATTTCCCATTGCCGCATGAACGCCCAAAGGGCTGTAATTTTGGCCCGCGCTGTTCTTATTTCGAAGCAGGGCGCTGTGATGCCGCTGAAATTGATATGTCAGATGTGCCTTCTGCCACACGTCATGAAACACGCTGTTTGAAATATAGCGAGATTGACTGGGACGCGCCGGTTGCTGCCAAGGCTGAACAAGAAGGCGGCGAGGTCGGTGATGTGGTTCTGGATATTGATGATCTCAAGAAATATTACGAGGTCAGTGCCAACGCGCTCTTCACCACCGCTGAGAAAAAAGTGGTGAAAGCCAATGAGACCATCACCCTACAGGCCCGTGAATCCGAAACGCTGGCGATTGTGGGCGAATCAGGCTGTGGTAAATCCACCTTGGCCAAGGTGCTGCTGGGGCTGGAGACAGCCACATCTGGCAAGGTCAGCTTGCTGGGCAAGGAAATCCAGTCTACCGGCATTGAAAAGCGTGGTACTGAGACCGTATCCAGCCTGCAGATGGTCTTCCAGAACCCGTTTGATACGCTGAACCCGTCTATGTCGGTCGGGCGTCAGATTATCCGTGCACTCGAGGTCTTTGGCATTGGCGCAGATGATGCGGCGCGTGAACAGCGGATGCTGGAATTGCTTGATTTGGTGAAATTGCCACGCGAATTTGCAACACGTATGCCGCGCCAGCTCTCAGGTGGCCAGAAACAGCGTGTCGGTATCGCCCGTGCCTTTGCTGGTGATGCACAAGTTGTGGTGGCTGACGAGCCTGTATCTGCCCTTGATGTGTCTGTTCAGGCGGCGGTGACCGAACTCTTGATGGATATCCAGCGTGAAGCCAAGACCACCTTGCTGTTTATCAGCCATGATTTGTCTGTGGTGCGCTATCTCTCAGATCGGGTGATGGTGATGTATCTGGGCCATGTGGTGGAAACAGGCACCACTGACCAGGTCTTCTCACCGCCTTATCACCCTTATACCGAAGCCTTGCTCTCGGCTGTGCCGATTGCCGATACCCGCATTGAGCGCAAGCGCATTGTCTTGGAAGGCGATATCCCATCAGCGGTGAACCCGCCGCCTGGCTGTCCGTTCCAGACACGTTGCCGCTTTAAATCTGAGGTGCCGGGCAATTTGTGTGAAACAGAGGTACCGCCTATTCGTGATTTAGAAGATGGCCACCAGCTGAAATGCCATCTGGCAGAGGATATCCTGGCGCGCATGGAACCAGTGATTGCCCTGGCCGAAGATAAAAAAGCGGGCTAAGGCTGAGAGCTGAAACAGAGATCAAAAAAGGGCTGGTTTATCCAGCCCTTTTTCTTGTCATACGCGCCTCATCCTATCCATCTGCACCAATAAAACCGTCTGGCAGGGCGCAGACAATATGGACGCGCCGTGTCTCGCCGCCATTGAGCGCGGTATGATAGCCTCTGGTATCGGTGAAATATACCGAACCATCTGCTGGCAGATGGGTGGCATGATGATTCACAATAAATAAAGAGCCTGGATTGGTGGTGATCGGAATATGCAAGCGCGGCTCTGGATCGCGGTGCCAGCTATTGCAATTATATAGCCCTTTTGAGAGCACCCGCATCCGCCCGATGGTGCAAATCTCACTCAGCTTTTGATGCACTTCTTCAAAATAGGTGCCTTTAAAGGCCGGGTTAAACTCGCTAAAGGCAGCCTCATCCACAATATCCTCGCGCGGCTCTTCTTGATAGCTGTCAGCGACACGCAGCCAATAGCGGCCGGAGAGATCATTGGCACTGGCCTTTTCAACACCTGGCCGGCGGGTCAGCGGCAGAGCAGCAAACCCCTCATCTTGCATATCGCCTTCATAGGATTGACGCGCCAGACATATCGTCAGCGCCTCACGCAGCTTATCGATATCAAAGCGCAAGGGCAGACGCACAATACCAGGGCCAGGAACGAAATCAGCGACCGACTGATTATCCATCCGTTCTGCCATAAATTGCCCTAATTGTGTCTTGAGTTCAGCTGTTTGTGTCATGGCTAATAGCTTTCTTTTAGGAGGGTGGCTGTTTTTCCTGGCGCATCACATAAAAAAAGATTTCGCAAAAAAAGAAGTAAAATCAAGGAAAATTACCACAGCAGGTAAAGGCACTGCTGGTTATTTTGTAAAAACAACTTGAAAACAGCCGCTCAGCGCCCCACTATAGAGATAGGGACTGGTTTTAATGTAGAAAGCATTAAATGCCAGATGATTTAATTGAAAAGCGAAGTGGACAAACTCAGTCTGTTTCGCGCGCCCTCAGTTTGCTCACAAAATTAGCTGACGAATCTGATGGGTTGAATCTATCTGAACTCGCACGACGTGTCTCTTTGGCACCCTCGACAGCGCACCGCCTGCTGACCACGCTTCAGCTGGATCAATTTGTGCGTTTTGAAGATGGGCGCTGGCTGATCGGCGTGCAGAGCTTCAATGTCGGTTCTGCCTATTTGCGTAGCCGCGATATCAGCTTTATGGCCCGCCCTTACCTGCGCATTATGATGCAGGAAACAGGCGAGACCTCAAATCTGGCATTATTGGAAGAAGGCACCTTAACCTATGTGTCTCAGGTGGAATGCCCGCAATTAATGCGCGCTCTGTCCAAACCAGGGGCACAAGCCCCGATGGTGCATTCAGCGGTGGGTAAAGCCTGCCTTGCCTTTATGGATGAAGCCCAAACAGATGCGATTTTGGGACAAACACAATTTACCGCCTTCACCCGCAACAGCCATCACAATAGTGATAGTGTGAAACGCGAATTGCTCAAAGTGCGCAAACAAGCCTTTGCTGTTGATAATGAAGAGTTTTCCGAAGGGCTGAGATGTGTGGCATCACCGCTCTTTGATCACAGCGCGAATGTCATCGGCGCCTTATCGGTGAGCGGCCCGTCTGTGCGCATATCTGAAACCATGATGCAACAAATCGGACGTCAGACCCATCGCACGGCGAGCGAGCTGACCAAAGCTTTAGGCGGTGTGTGGCCATCCTAAAATCAGCTGATTTCAGGCTCAAATCTGGCTTGACTACTCACAGCTGGGTCAATTGTATTGTCAATCAGCGCGTCTATCGGCGACCAATGTGACAAGCTGCTCTAACTCTTTGTCGTGAATGCCTGCTTGTGTCAGCGCCTTTTGCGTGTTGAACAGATAATCCGCACAAGGGCCGACAAAACCAACAGCCTGTGATATTGCCTCTGCCATTTTTTCAAGCGGCATGCGCGGTGCATAGCTGGGCTTATCACGCCGGATCACAAAGGCGAGTGCGCGCACCTCGCCTGCCTCAGTACGTGCCCGCACCCAGACAGGGCGATAGCTTTCATTCAGCATTTCCCGCTTCCAGAGCAAATCTGCTTCATCAGCTGCGATATCAGCTGATATGCGAAACACCTGGCCATGTACCGAACCGCCTGTATCTAGACCCAGCACCAGGCCCGGACATTCTGGCGAGCCACGCCCGATGCGTGTCCACAAGCAAAAGCGGCGGTGATAGCCATAGACAAAGGCATCTCTGCGCTCTTCAAAATGGATAGCGGGATTCCATATCAGGCTGCCATAGCCAAACACCCAGAGATCCTCAGATGGCGTATCAGAAAGGAACTGGCGGCGAGATTGCTTTAATCCTTCTTCGCTTAAAACAGAGCTTGCCGCGCCATCGCGTGCACGGGCCAGCTCTTGGACAGCCCCGCGTTCCATCACCTCACGGCTCATGCCTGTGCCATGTGATTTAGCTGTGCTGCCACGATGTGGAGGGTTATCGGAAGGTGTCATAATAGTGAATGAAATCTAGTCTGAAGCGCTGTTATCATCTGCTTTATTCATATGCTGAATAACACGATGTGGAAACGGAATAGAGATATTATGGCTATCTAAAGCCGGTTTCAACCGGCGCAGTAAATCCCAATTCAGCGCAAAGAGGTCATTATAATCCGTATAGAGGCGAAGGCGCACATTGATCGCGCTATCCCCATAGCTGGTCACCAGAAAAACAGGGGCAGGCTTGGCATGCACCCGCTCATCATTCGCCAAAGATAGCATCGCCTTTTCCACCAGATCTATGTCGCTGGCATAATCAACGCCAATATCTACATCCAGCCGCCTTTGGCGATGTTTGGCGTGATTGATGATGGTAGATGACCAGATGGTAGAATTTGGGACTGAGATAAATACATTATCAAATGTATCTATCTGTGTGGTGAACAGGCCAATCTCGCGCACTGAGCCTGATACCTGATTGACCTCAACCCAATCACCCACATTAAAAGGCCGTAAAATAATCAGCATCACACCGGCTGCTACATTGGCCAATGTACCTTGTAAGGCAAGACCAATCGCAAGACCTGCCGCACCTAAAATCGCGATGATAGAGGTGGTCTGGATGCCAAACTGACCCAATGTGATAATGATGGTGAGCACCGCGATGGCATAGCGCACAACCGAGCCTGCAACCGGCACTAGGGTTGAGCTGATACCTTGAATCTTGCCTATCATTTTGCGGGTGGTGGCCCCAAGCCGGCCTGCCAGCCAAAAGCCGATAACCAGCGTGCCTAACCCGCTGAGCAACCGCGTGCCATATTCCACCAGCAGTCCCATCAGCTGATGTTGCAAAAGGCTTAATTCTGCAAGGTCAAATTCGCTCATTTCATCCCTCTTTTAAAGGATAGTTTCCTCATGCTCAGATTGTCATCTGATAGCGTTCTGATCTATAGTCTGACACATGATGCGTGAAAATGAAAATCAGCTTTTGGCACCTGAGATGATAATTGATTGGCAACTCGGAGATCCAGCCCTGACATCTGGGCCGATGGTCGCTGCCATTGGTAATTTTGATGGGGTACATATTGGCCATCAACAGCTGATCGCCAAGGCAAAAGAAATAGCAGATGCAGATGGCCTGCCGCTTGCCATCATCACCTTCACACCACATCCGCGTGCCTTTTTCAGACCGAATGATCCGGCCTTTTTGCTACAGGACCCTTTTTTGAAAAACCATATGCTGGCCTGCCTTGGTGTGTCTTCTATCATTCAGGTGCAATTTGATGAAGCGCTCCAGCATTTAAGTGCTGAGGCATTTGTATCTGACGTGCTGGGGAAGATGCAGATCACCCATATTTGCGCAGGGGCTGATTTTGCCTTTGGCAAAGGGCGTGCTGGCACGATGGAGAGCTTGTCTGTTTTGGGTGCACAAATGGGGATGCAGGTAACCCCTGTTCACCTGCTGAGCGATGAACATGCTTCTGTGGTATCCTCCAGCCGCATTCGGGCTGCTCTGCAGGCAGGCCAAGTGGATTTAGCTGCCGAGATGCTGGGTCGGCCTATGCTGATCAGCGGTCAAGTCATTGAAGGTGATAAGCGCGGGCGTACCCTTGGCTTCCCGACTGCGAATATCATGCTTGATAATTTGCTGGTACCCGCCTTGGGTGTCTATGCGGTGGATGCCTGGCTTGGCCAGCCTGTTGGCGCACCGGTGGCCAGCGGCGTGTGTAATATCGGACGCCGGCCGACCGTTAATGATCGCGGTATTCTGGCTGAAACACACCTCTTTGATTTTGATCAGGACATATATGGCCAGCGCCTCACCATCGCCTTAAAGGGCTATATCCGTGCAGAGGTGAAATTCAGTTCGCTCGACGCGTTGCAACGCCAGATTGCCGAAGATGTAGAAGCAGCTAGATCATATGCGCCGTCTGAGATATTAACAGCATAAGATAAATCGAAATTTTGCTGATGCGCTTTTTTTAATAGAGGGCGTGCTCTTCAACTGAGCAACCTCTCATAGGATTTGACGATGACTTATAAAGATACGGTCTTTCTGCCAAAAACTGATTTCCCGATGCGAGGCGGCCTGCCGAAAAAAGAGCCTGAGATTCTGGCACGCTGGCACAAGATGGATTTATATAACCGCCTGCGCGCCGAGCGCAGTGATCGCGAAAAATTCATCCTGCATGACGGCCCACCTTATGCCAATGGCCAGCTGCATATCGGTCATGCGCTCAATAAAATCCTCAAAGATGTGATCAACCGCTCTCAATCCATGCTGGGTAAGAATGCCAATTATGTCCCTGGCTGGGATTGTCATGGCCTGCCGATTGAATGGAAAATCGAAGAGCAATATCGCAAAAAAGGCAAAGATAAGGATCAAGTGCCTATCGCTGAATTCCGCAAGGAATGCCGCGAGTTCGCCTCTCACTGGCTGGGTGTCCAGTCAGAGGAGTTTCAGCGGCTTGGCGTGTTAGGTGATTTTGAAAATCCCTATGTCACCATGAAATATGAATCAGAAGCGATCATTGCCGCCGAAATGGGCAAGTTTCTGATGCAAGGCAGCCTTTATCGGGGCTCAAAGCCGGTGATGTGGTCTCCAGTTGAAAAGACAGCCCTTGCAGAAGCTGAGGTAGAATATAGCGATCACACCTCAACCACCATCTATGCGCTGTTTGAAATTTCCAGCTGCCCGTTATCTGAACTGGTCGGTGCCAAAATCCTGATCTGGACAACCACCCCTTGGACGATGCCTGGCAACCGGGCGCTGGCTTGTGGTGCAGATATTGATTATGTGGCGGTTAAGCTGACTGCATTGGGCGCCGGTGCCCTTGGCCGTAAAGGCGATATTATTTTGGTTGCCGAAGCCTTGCTCGAAGAGGTGCAAAAAGCCTGTCATATCGACTCTGTCGAGGTGGTGGCCCGTTTTAAAGGGCGCGATTTGAACGGTAGTTTGGCCCGCCATCCGATGGCAGGTCATGGCTATGAACATGAAGCCCCTCTGTTAGAAGCAGATTATGTTACCACTGATCAGGGGACAGGCTTTGTGCATATCGCCCCTGGCCATGGTCCAGAAGATTACGAGCTGGCCCATATCAAACATGGTATCGAAGTGCCAGACACGGTCGCCGAAGATGGCAGCCTGATGGCGCATTTGCCCATTTTTGCCGGCATGCATGTGCTGCGTGATAATCAGAAAATCGCAGAGATCATGGCAGAGCATGGCGGCTTGCTGGGGATTGGCAAGCTCACCCACTCTTATCCGCATAGCTGGCGCTCGCATGCACCGGTGGTCTATCGCAACACCGCCCAATGGTTTATCTCAATGGAAAGCCATGGTCTGCGCGACACCGCTATGACTGCTTTGTCCGAGACAGATTTTTATCCGCCAGCAGGCCAGAAACGTCTGACCTCGATGATCGAAAACCGCCCGGATTGGTGCCTTAGCCGCCAGCGTGCCTGGGGTGTGCCTATCCCTGTTTTTGTGCATAAGGCCACGTCTGAGCCTTTGCGTGATCAGGCAGTGATTGACCGGATTGTGGCGGCTTTTAAAGAAGAGGGATGTGATGTCTGGTTCACCGCAGACCCGCAGCGCTTCCTTGGCAATCAATATGATCCGGCTGAGTATGAACAGGTGATGGATATCGCCGATGTCTGGTTTGATTCAGGCTCAACCCATGCCTTTGTGCTTGAAGAGCGGGATGATTTGCAATCACCTGCTGATCTGTATCTCGAAGGCTCTGATCAGCATCGCGGCTGGTTCCATTCTTCCTTGCTGCAGAGCTGCGGGACCAGAGGGCGTGCACCTTATAAAGGGGTGCTGACACATGGTTTTGTGCTCGATGAGCAAGGCCGGAAAATGTCAAAATCACTGGGTAATGTTATCGCCCCGCAAAAGGTGATTGAACAGAGCGGTGCTGATATTTTGCGTCTCTGGGTGGTCTCATCTGATTATTATGATGATTTGCGTATTGGCGGTGAGATTCTGAAACGCCAGTCTGATCATTACCGCCGGATTCGCAATACCTTGCGCTATCTGCTTGGCGCATTAGATGGGTTTGGCGAGGCTGAGAAAATCGCCCCTGAACAGATGCCTGAGCTAGAACGCTGGGTATTGAACCGTCTGGCTGAGCTTGACCAGTCTGTGCGGGCCAAGACAGAACAATATGATTTCCACGGTATTTTCACCGAATTGCATGATTTCTGTAATGGGGATTTATCAGCCTTTTATTTTGATATCCGTAAAGACATGCTCTATTGCGATCATCCTTCAGATGAGGCACGGCGCTCTGCCCGCACGGTGATGGATATCACCTTGCGGTGCCTGATCAGCTGGATTGCCCCTATCTTATGCTTTACAGCTGATGAAGCATGGCTGGCCTATACAGGTGATGAGGATGATTCTATTCACTTGCATGAATATCAAGAGGTGCCAGCCTCTTGGGCAGATGCAAAGCTGGCTGCGCGCTGGGCTGAAATTCGCGCTCTGCGTGCTTTGGTTAATAATGCCATTGAAGAGGCCCGCAATAACGAGCTGGTGCGCAGCTCGCTCCAAGCTTCTGTGCGCCTGAATCTGTCATCTGATCATGCAAATCTGGTTGAAAATCTGGATTTGCCAAGCCTGTTTATCACCTCTGGTGTTGACATCACCTCTGGCACGGCATCTGAGACGCATGTTGAGATTGTGCGTGCCGAAGGCGGGAAATGTGCCAGATGCTGGAAAATTCTGCCTGAAGTTGAAGAGACCGAGGCAGAAGACCCTATTTGCGGGCGCTGTCGTGATGTGCTGGCTCAATCGGCCTGACATCAAAAGGGCATAACAAAAACCAGGTAGGAGACTGCACCTATGGGTCCGACTGCCAACCGTCTCAATGCTGTAATTGGCCAGCCTCAAAAACGATTTTTGGGGCTGGCTATCGCTTTATTCATCGCTGATCTGATCACAAAGCAATGGATGCTCTCTCTGGTTTTTGAGCCGCCACGGGTGATTGAAATCACGCCTTTTTTCAATCTGGTCCCTGTCTGGAACAGTGGGGTCAGCTTTGGCTTGCTGGCTGAATATGCCTATCTGGTTGGTTTTGCCATCCCACTTATCGCATTGGGGGTGGTGATTTGGCTTTGGCGCCAATTGCCCTTGCTGGGTGCAGCAGGTCAGTATGCAGCAGGGTTTATTGCTGGCGGGGCCGCTGGCAATGTGCTGGACAGGCTGCGTTTTGGCAAGGTTGTGGATTTTCTGGATTTTCATTTATATGGCTATCACTGGCCAGCATTTAATCTGGCTGATATTTCGATTTTCTTAGGCGTCGCTTTGTGGTTATATGAGGCGTTCATAAGCACGCGCAATAAAGCGCCCCGTTAGAGCAGACGGGCTGGAAAAAAGGCAAGATGATGAAATCAATCACAGGACGCTTTGCTTTTAGCATGATGGCCATCGCACTGGCCGGTCTGACAGGTTGCTCAGATTTCCGGCAAGCAATCGGCACTGAAAAATCATCACCTGATGAGTTTGAAGTGGTGGTACGCCCGCCTTTATCTCTGCCGCCTGACTTTAACTTGCGCCCCAATGCAGATAACATCAATCAGCTGGCCGCGGCCCCGCGTGCTGTTGAAACAGCCAAATTATTACTGGAACGCGACATAACCAAATTGGATGGTTATGACGAGCTATTTGGTCTGGATCAGATTGACCCCAATATCCGCGCCACTGTGGATGAAGAAACAGCTGGTATTCGTTTTGAACGCCGCCTGCCTATTCAGGTGTTATTTGGTGATTTGCCAGATGTCGGCCCGATTTTGGATCAAATGGCCGAAGACAGACGCCTGCGGACCAATAAATTACAGGAACGCGCCCTCAATGAAGGGGCAACACCAGCTGTTGATGGCGTGACCGGAGATGCACTCACTATTCAATAAAGCCGCGCCTGTTTTGCGCCCGCAAATCAGGCAATTGCCAGAAACGCTGATCAATCAGATCGCAGCTGGCGAGGTGATTGAACGACCGGCAAGTGCGCTCAAAGAAATTGTTGAAAATGCCATAGATGCAGGGGCAAGCCGCATTGATATCATCTTGCGTGATGGCGGGCTGGGCGGCCTGTCGGTGCGTGATGATGGGCATGGGATGGACGCGGCTGGCCTAGAGCTGGCGGTTCAGCGCCATGCCACGTCAAAATTACCTGACTCAGACCTTTTCCAGATTGATTCCTTTGGCTTTCGCGGTGAGGCCTTGCCGTCTATCGGCTCGGTCAGCCGACTGGTGATCACCAGCCGCCCGAAAGACAGCGAAAACGGCATGTCTATTGAGGTCAATCAGGGCCAGATCACGCCGCCAAAACCAGCCGCCAGCCCCTTTGGCACACAGGTGGATATTTCAGAGATTTTTGCCTCTACCCCGGCACGCCTTAAATTCATGAAAAGCCAGCGCACCGAAATGGGTAATGCCGTAGATGTGGTCAAGAGGCTGGCCATGGCCGCCCCGCATATTGCCTTTAGCATCAAAGAAGGTGCGCGCATATTATTACAACTTGCCGCCCGCCTCTCAGCTGACGAGATGGCAGAGGCTGATATCGCCCGCCAGCACGCCGCCCTCAAAGCGCGCCTGTCAGATATTCTAGGACCAGCCTTTGCCAAAGAAGCGATGGAGATAGACGCCGGAAAGCCTGATTTGAAACTCACCGGTTTTGCAGGCCTGCCCACTATGAACAGGCCGACAACAGGCCATATTTATTTCTTTGTGAATGGCCGGCCGGTGCGTGATCGCAGCCTGATTGGGGCTATCCGGGCTGGCTATAGCGATACGCTGCCACGTGGGCGTTATCCGATTGCTGCCTTGTTCTTGAGCCTGCCAGCTGAGATGGTAGATGTGAATGTACATCCTGCCAAAGCTGAAGTGCGCTTTAAAGAGGCAGGCCATGTGCGCGGCTTGCTGGTGAGCGCACTCCAGCATGCGATTTTAACCCATGGCCAGAGCGCGACCGCCGAAACAAGCCAGGCACTCCGTCAATTTGTCCAGCGCCCTGCCTCACCTTCACATAGGCATAGCGGCTATCAGGCGATGATGCCGCGCCTGACAGAAACTGCCCAAAATATGGCTTTTGAGAATATGGCTTTTCAGGCACCGCAGCCCGCGCACCGGTCAGATGATTTGCTACCAGAGGCGCCATTGCAAGCCCCTGAAATATCACCCTTAGATATCAGTGCTGACGCTGCAAACAGAGCGCAGCCCATGGGCGCGGCACGTGCACAATTTCACCGCACCTATATCCTGGCTGAGACAGAAGAGGGGGTTGTGCTGGTTGACCAGCATGCCGCCCATGAACGCCTCGTGATGGAAGAGATGAAAGCACATTGGCAGGCCAAAGGGGTGGCAGGCCAAAATCTGCTTTTGCCAGAGGTTGTTGAATTGCCGCTAGATCAGATAGACCCGCTCTTAGAGCTCTCGGACATGTTGGCTGACATCGGGCTGGTCATTGAAGGGTTTGGCCAGGGCGCGGTGATTGTGCGGGCCACGCCTGCTCCTCTTGGCGAGACAGATGCCAAAGCCCTGATCATCGATATCGCTGAAGAGCTCAGCCAGCTTGGGTCGCGCCGCAGCTTGGATGAAAAGATGGAACATGTGCTCGCCACCGCGGCCTGTCATGGCTCGGTGCGGGCAGGGCGCAGCCTGAATGGAGCGGAAATGAACGCGCTGTTGCGGCAAATGGAAGACACGCCCAATAGCGGCCAATGTAATCATGGCCGCCCGACTTTTATCCGTCTGTCGCTGAGCGATATTGAAAAGCTGTTTGAGCGCAGCTAGTCAGATGCGCTAGCCGCGCCAATTCATCAAATGCAGCGCGGCGATGCCATAACGCCGCCTCTCGGCGACCTCAAAATCATCAGGCAAATCCAGTGCCTCACTTTTATGAGTCTCTGCCACAATTAAGGCCCCTTTTTGAAGGGCACCTGCCTTAGCCAGTGCAGAAATCCCAGCTTCGGTAATCCCTTTGTTATAAGGGGCATCTATCAGCAAAATATCACAAGGCTGATGCGCCCAGCTCGTGATCTTCTGAACTTTGCTGACGATGACGTGGCTCTCAGCCTCTGCACGCAGGCGGGTAATATTCCAGCGCAGGCAATTTAAAGCTTCTCTGTCAGGTTCAATGAAAACAACATTTTCTGCACCGCGCGAGAGCGCTTCAAGGCCCAGCGCACCTGTGCCCGCGCAGGCATCAATGACCTGCGCCCCCTCTATCTGAGGGGCAAAACGCCCCCCTGCCAAGAGGTTAAATAGGGCCTCTCTGGTGCGCTGACCTGTCGGTCTGACCTGACGTCCCTCAGGACTGGCGAGTTTGGTGCCGCGCGCCCGGCCGGCGATGATGTGCATGGCCACCTTTTTGATCTCTTACCGGTCTAGAGGATGACGGGCGCGATGAGCCACGCCCAGAAGAGCGATCTGATGTGCGATCTGATGAGCGACCTGAAGAGCGATCTGAAAAATCTTTGGGGCGTCTTTGGCCAGATCGCGGACGATCTGAAAAACCCTTACCCCCATCACGGCTCGTGCGGCGATCACCGAACATGCTGCCCTCACGCTTGCCACCCCGATTATCATCGCGATTGCCTCTGCGGTCATCAGAGCGGTTATAGGGCCGATCATCTTTCCGGCCATAAGATTTATCGCCGCCAAATCGCTTCTGACCTGACCCGGAACCTGCCGGACCTCTGCTGCTATCGCGCCTGTCATCGGAACGCCTGTTATCGAAGCGTCCGCCTGGTCCTGCGTTGCGATTATTACCGCCCCGTCTGTCATCTCTGCGCGGCCGGCTATCGCGATCATCTCTGCGTGGCCGGTTATCACGGTCATCTCTGCGCGGCCGGCTATCGCGGTCATCTCGGCGCGGCCTTTCCTCGCGCTGCGGCTTGCGCTCGCTGCGGACACCGCGATAGAGCGATAATTTACCAGCGACACGTTTGCGCGGCGCGGTTGTATCCTCTTCTGGCGCATCCAGACCCAGCTGTTCATATAAAACAGATTGCTTAATTTCAATCACATCACGTTCGGACATTTTGCCCAGCTGATACGGGCCATAAGACAGCCGTATCAAGCGGCTGACCGGATAGCCGATATGTTCCATGACGCGGCGGATTTCGCGGTTTTTGCCTTCACGAATGGCGATGGTCAGCCATGCATTGGTCGGCATCTGCTTGTCCAGACGCGCCAGCAGCTGATCATAATGCACCCCGTCAATGGTAATGCCATGTTCCAGCTCAGCCAGCTTTTGCGTGTCTACCTGACCAAATACACGCACCCGGTATTTTCTGAGCCAGCCTGTGCTTGGCAATTCCAGATGACGTGCCAATTCCCCATCATTGGTCAGCAAGAGCAAGCCTTCTGAATCATAATCCAGCCGCCCGATGCTGATGACCCGTGGCATATCCTCAGGCAGATCATCAAAAATCGTTGCCCGGCCTTTTTCATCCTGATTAGAAACAATCAGCCCGCGCGGCTTGTAATAACGCCAGAGCCGCATCGATTCTTCAGCCGGCAGCATCTTGCCGCGGACCATAATTTTATCGCTAGGGACAACATTGACCGCAGGGCTGGTCAATGTTTCGCCATTCACGCTCACCTCGCCCTGTTCAATAAGGGTTTCGGCTTCACGGCGTGAACAAATGCCAGCTCGGGCTATGCGTTTGGCAACCCGTAAAGGCATGTCTTTATCGCGTCGGGTGAATTTCGGCTGAATATCTTCTGTCATGATACCCGCCTGTCTATAGCATTGCTCGTCACTTGTCCAATGATGTGCAGTGTTTTAGGGTCTGGGAAGAAGAAGTATAAGGAGCAAAGATAGCGTGGCAGAGGCGATAGACCCGATGACAGTGGCATTAGCTGAGGCTCGACTGGCCTTTGAAAAAGGTGAGGTGCCTGTTGGTGCGGTGATCACAGATGAGGCAGGCCAAATCCTGTCCCGTGCCCATAATCTGGTTGAAACAACAGGCAAGGCCACCGCCCATGCGGAATTGCTGGCGGTGCAGTCAGCGATGGATGTGCTGGGCAGCAAACATCTGGGCAATTGTGATATCTGGGTTACGCTTGAGCCTTGTGCGATGTGCGCTGGTGCGCTGGCCCATGCGCGTATCCGCCGGCTCTATTTCGCAGCCCCTGACCCCAAAGGCGGGGCGGTAGAACATGGCCCTTGCCTATTTAACCAGCCCACGCTTCATCACCGCCCTGAGATTTATGGCGGGATTCAGGAAAAAGAGGCCGCTGATTTATTACGCTGCTTTTTCAAGGCTCGGCGTGGCTAGCGCTGACCTGCACTCAGATTTTGGCAATATCGCGGCGGCAAAAACCATTAGGCCAATTGATCTGGTCAATCACCTGATAGGCAGATTGGCGTGCTGCCTTGCCATCATCGCCAAGTGCGGTCACAGCCAATACGCGCCCACCCACAGCCTGCAGCTGACCGTCTGAGCCAAGGGCGGTACCAGCATGGAAAATCGCACTGCCTGTCTCTTGTGCCAGTGCTGCCAGACCCGCCAGACCATTTTCAATGACTGTGCCTTTGTCATAGGCCCCTGGATAGCCTTTGCTTGCCAACACGATGGTCACAGCTGTTTTCGGATTATAATCCATCTCATCTGCTGAAATTTTGCCAGTGATCACATCAATGAAATCTGAATTCAGCCTTGGCAAGATCACTTCTGCTTCTGGGTCCCCAAACCGACAGTTAAATTCGATCACCTGCGGGCCTGTATCGGTCAGCATCAAGCCGGCATAGAGGATACCGCGATAGGGCATATTTTCTGCAGCCATGCCAGCGGCAACCGGCTGAATGACCTTTTCCATGATCTCAGCACGCAAAGCATCTGTTTCATCAGGCGAGGGGCTAATCGCGCCCATACCACCTGTATTGGGTCCTTCATCACCATCAAAGGCACGTTTGTGATCACGTGCTGAGGCCAGCCAGATGGTTTTCGCGCCATCCAGCAAAGCAAAGGCAGAAATCTCAGGGCCATAGATGCGCTCTTCAACCAGCACCACCTCGCCAGCTGCCCCAAAGGCCCCGGCCAGTGCTTCATCAATGGCCACAGCTGCGTCAGCTTCATTATCGCAGACGACAACGCCTTTACCTGCGGCCAGCCCATCTGCCTTGATGACGCAGGCCCCGCCCAATTCCGCCACAAATGCTTTGGCATCAGCCGCATTTTTAAAACTGGCAAAGGCAGGTTGCGGGATATGATGGCGGCTACAAAAATCACGGGCAAAGCTTTTCGAGCCTTCCAGCTGAGCTGCTGCCGCAGACGGGCCAAAAACAGCAATACCAGCCTTGGCCAATTGGTCAGCCAGCCCCATCACCAGCGGAACCTCTGGGCCGATAATCACCAAATCAACCTTGTTCTCTTGTGCAAAGCCGACCAGCCCTTCTATATCTTCTGCTTTGATATCAATCAGCGTGCCAAGCTCTGCCATACCAGCATTGCCCGGGGCGATAGATAAGTTGGTACATTGCGGTGAGGCAGCACTTGCAACCGCCAGGGCATGTTCACGCCCGCCACTCCCTACAATCAGAATATGCATATTGCTTATGTCCCGCTGTTAAAATAATCACCTGAAATTTTCAGGATAAAACCAGCATGCCTGCTGATCTGCCCTCTGTTTTTCACGCCCTATCTGTGCCATAAACAGGGGCTATGGACAATGATGTTTCACAAGATGCGGGCAATGAGCGCACCCATAACCAGCCTTATTTCACGGTTGGAGAGCTCTCTGGTGCGATCAAGCGGACTATTGAAGGCCAGTTTGAGCATGTGCGGGTGCGCGGCGAAATCTCACGCCCCAGCATTCCGGCTTCTGGCCATTGCTATTTCACGCTGAAAGATGCGCAATCCAATTTATCAGCTGTCGCCTGGAAAGGGGTGTTAAACAGCCTGTCTGTGCGCCCTGAAGACGGGCTGGATGTGATTTGTACTGGCAAACTCACCACCTTTGCTGGCCAGTCGCGCTATCAGCTGGTGGTCCAGTCTCTGGAAGTGGCCGGTGAAGGGGCGTTGTTAAAACAGCTGGAAGAGCGCAAAAGGCGGCTCACCGCAGAAGGGCTGTTTGATCCAGCCCGCAAAAAGCCAATCCCGACCATGCCAAGGAAAATTGGCATCATCACCAGCCCGACAGGGGCGGTTATCCGAGATATGCTTCATCGGCTCAGAGAGCGTTTTGGCGTGCATGTTCAGCTTTGGGGTGTGCCGGTGCAAGGCGAGGCCGCCATCCCAAAAATCACAGCCGCGATTGATGGGTTTAATGCGCTGGCACCAGACGGACCGCTGGGGCGGCCAGATCTGCTGATTGTGGCGCGTGGCGGCGGCTCACTCGAAGATCTCTGGTGTTTTCATGATGAGGCGGTGGTACGGGCGGTTGCGCGATCTGAGATACCGGTGATCTCGGCTGTCGGGCATGAAACAGACACCACCTTAATCGATTTCGCGGCCGATTTACGCGCCCCAACACCAACCGCTGCTGCCGAATTGGCGACACCTGTCGCTTCAGAACTGAGCCACCGCGTTGCTGAATTTGGCTTGCGCTTAGACAGGGCCGTCACCCGCAAAAGAGACGGGCTGGCAGATTATCTGTCTGCCTTATCACGCGGCCTCTTGCACCCTGCAGAGCAGTTAAACAGACGCGCCCAGCAGCTGGATGTCGCCCTGGTCAGCTTGCAAGCAGGCATTGAGCGGCATTTTTCAACAGCCCAGCTGGCTCTTGCACGTTTGACAGAACGCCTGCCAGCCCCGACCCAGCATATGGCCGGTGTGACAGATAGGCTGACCCGCCTGGATGCAGCGATGCATGCCCAGATGGACAGCATCTATGCCCGCGCCCGCGATCAGCTGAACACGCAAAGCCGCCTGTTAAAGGCCAATTCTTATGAACGTGTGTTAGAGCGCGGCTTTGTGCTGGTCGCAGATGCTTCTGGTCAGCCAATTAAACGGGCCAGCGAAGCACCAGAAGAGGGGCTGATATCGCTTCGCTTTGCAGATGACACCAGACAGGCACGCCTTGAAAAACCAGGTGCACCAGGTGATACAATAACGCAAAACCCGCCGCGCAAAGCACAAAAAACAGCGCCTCAAAAAAAAGCTGAAAACACCGCAAATAAGAATAATCAGGGCCAATTATTCTAAGTTATTAGCCTGCTTTAAATATCCTTTCCCCAACGCCGATGTGGCCAGAGCCATTGGCTGGGATCATCTTTAATCCAATCTTCAAAAATCTGATTAAATTGGCGTGCATAATCGGTGATCACATGATCAGGCGCGTCTTTTGGCACATAGACAGGCGCTTGGAAATGCACTTCGATGCGTGCTGGACCGAGCCGCCTGATGCGGGTTGGAATAATCGGGACCTGATATTTTTGGGCGATTTTGATATGCGCGGCCGGGGTGGCAACAATTTTACCAAAAAAGGGTGCTTCTACCCCTTCACGTAATTGCTGGTCTGTCAGCAGCACCATGATATTTTTTTGCTGGATGGTTTTCAGCATACCAAGTGCCGCCGGGCGCCCTTTTTCATAGGTCTGAATACGCGGATTGCGGCCACGCAATTTGAAAATCAGGCTGGCATAGGGATTATTCATCGGGCGATAGACAACCCCGATTTGTTGATCATTGAGTGTCGGCGGGTAGGGGATAATCTCCCAATTGCCCAGATGCGCGCCCACTACAAAACCGCCTGACTTGGCGGCATCGAGGTTTTCTCTGCCTTTTATCGTGACCCACCCTTTTTCCATAAACCGATCAATATGCTGATATTCACCTAGATTCCGGCCCAGATTCCACCACATTTGATGCAAGATTTCCGCTGTTTCTGCAGGGGTCAGATCAGGCAGGGCAAGATTGAGATGTTGGCGCGCACGTGTGTGCCATTTCGTTTTCGGCCCGATAAAGGCCAGAATACCACCTGTGGTCGCGCCAGCCAGTGCAGCAGGCATCAGCCTGAGTGGCAGCAAAATCAGCACCATCAAACAGGCTTCGACCGGCCAGATCACAAATCTGAAAAACTGGCGCATCGGCCAGCTTTTGGAATGATAAGACACGGGGTTAAACCTCCTGAAGATTCAAAAAATGGGCTGAAAAGCGTTATAAATAGATGATGAAATCTGGTTGCATTATGCGGTTTTCGTGCATCTCTGCATAGCTTTTTCCAACTGCCTGTTGAGCTGGTCACGCAATTTGGCTTCCTCATCACCAAAATCCATAGACACCACAAAGCTTTTGATCTCAGCACGCCATTCAGGGGGTAAGCGCACCCAATCTTTCATCGTGGTAATAAGCTGCGCCCCAGACTGATTGGCCGCTTCTTGCAAGCGAATCAAATCTGTATTGGCATAAGGATGGTGATCAGCAAATGAGATAGATTGCACCAGCTCAAAGCCGGCATGTTGCAGGCTTTTGAAAAACCGGCTCGGCCGGCCAATACCAGCAAAGGCGATATAGGATGTATCTGGCTCAGCTGTCATATCCGGGCTGGGGTTCAGCACCGCTGAGATACAGAGCAAATCTGATGACCCTGCCGCGCCTAATTTAGCCATCAAGCCTTTTTCATCTGTACCGTTAACCAGCGCGATATCCAGCTTTTTAACACCTTGTTTAAACGGCTCGCGCATCGGGCCAGCTGGCAATATAAGGTTATTGCCAATACCCACCTCACCATCAAACACACCCAGCACAATATCTTGAAACAAATCTGGATTTTGCAGCCCATCATCCATCAAGATGATAGTGCCTAATTTGTGATGTTCGATATAGCGTGCGCCGATATCGCGGCGTCTGCTGACCACCACAGGCAAGCTGGCCGCCATCATCAAAGGCTCATCCCCGATATCAGCTGCACTATGCTGTTCAGGATTCACCAAAATGGGCCCCTTTTCAGCCCCGCCATATCCACGCGAGAGAATCACAGGCTGATACCCCATCTCTGTCAACAGGCCGGCCAGCCTCAATACGGTGGGCGTTTTGCCTGTCCCGCCGATGCTCAAATTGCCAACACATATCACCGGCAGGCTGGCTTGATATTGGCTGGCCCGATACCAGCGCAAGCTATGACCAAGCCGCCAAATCAGGCTCAGCGGCCATAGCAGCAAGGCGAAAAACCCGCGATGCGACCAGAAATCAGGTGTTTTGAGTTGCATGGTAATATGTGCCTGCTGGTAAAATTTATGCGGCCTGCTCAATTTTTGTTCATGCGCGCGAAAATATAGTCTGCCGCTTTCTGCGGGCGCAGGCAAGCCTCTGCCAGATAGGCTGGCCCTTGTTCATGTGCTGTCTGGGCAAAATCACTATCACTCAGCGCATGTTCAATCGCCTCTGTCAGCGTTTCACGATCTGTTTTATCCAGCTTGCGACACTGGCCAGCTGCGATAAGCGCGTCATAATCAGCCTGATTTTTAAACAGATGCGGGCCGCATAAAACAGGCACACCAGCCGCCGCAGGTTCCAGCGGATTATGGCCGCCAAGCGGCGCAAAGCTGCCCCCCATCAAGACCAAATCTGCAGCGGCGAACAAGCTGTCCATCTGACCCAGCGCATCAACCAGATAAGCGCTATCTCCTTTTTGCGGCAAGACACCTGCACTAAACCGGCGCGTCCCTTGCTCTAAGAGCGCGATCACCGCATCGCCGCGTACCGGATGGCGAGGGGCAAAAACCATGAAAAAATCCGCATGCTCTAATGCTGCCATCGCCTCCAGACATAACAGCTCTTCACCATCATGTGTTGAGGCAGCCAAAATCACCGGCCGGCCATCTGCTGCCTGTTTCAAGGCCGCAACAAAACCATCATCTGGTGTAGGTGGGCGGATATCGATTTTCAGCGAGCCAGCCACCAGAATTTCAGGCCCAGTGTTTTTAGG
>JBMHDN010000045.1:0-4985 GCA_049889355.1 Puniceispirillaceae bacterium (SeqCode) | reverse complement strand
AGCTTTTCAGATGATAACCAGACCATCACCATTACACTTGGTTCAAATTATGACTGTTCAGCAGCCATCATTCAGGTAACAGATGGCGGTTCAACTTTTGATAATTTATCAAACTAAGACATCAAGTCTTTCGACATTGTTTAAAGGGGCAGCCGGGCAATCGGCTGCCTTTTTTCATGGTCTGGCTCAAAGATACGGCCATCAAGATATCTAGCCCATTGCAATCAGATCATCATCGGTCTATTTTAAGCCTATCTCTTGGGGTGTCTGGCCATATCGCCAGACTGAGAAAAACCCATAGAACCTGAACCAGGTCATTCTGGCGGAGGGAAGAGATAGGTTTTGTGGGAAAAAGTCAGGCTCTTGTCTTACTTTCTCGCATTCAAGCCCCCCTCTTCATATCTCCTTTGTAAAAGATGACCCATCGGACCATATGATGGAGACTCATAATGTGGAAATATCTAATTAAAACAACAGCTTGTCTAAGCCTGTTCGGCCTTGCCCTCTCTAGTCAGGCTCTTGCTGACAAGCGTAAACTCACCATTTATAGCTATGACAGCTTTGTGTCTGAATGGGGCCCTGGCCCACAGATCGAAGCCGCTTTTGAAGCCAATTGCGAGTGTGATCTGGTATTTGTCGGTCTGGATAGCTCAATCGGCATTCTGGGCCGTGCCCAGATGGAAGCAAGCGCACCAAAAGCCGATATTCTGCTCGGTTTGGACACGAATTTGATGACACGGGCAGAGGCAACAGGCCTGCTGGCACCACATGGTACAACACTCAGCCATGACAACCTGCCGGTGGATTTTGCCAGCGATATCTTCATGCCTGTGGATTGGGGCTATTTTGCCTTTGTCTATGACAAAAACCGCCTGGCCAGCCCGCCAATGAGCTTTGAGGCGCTGGTGAATAGCGATTTGACGATTGCTATTCAGGATCCGCGCACCTCAACACCTGGCCTTGGTTTGCTGATGTGGGTGAAAAGCGTCTATGGCAATGAGGCGGCTGATTACTGGCAGCAGCTCCAGCCGCGTATCCTGACGGTGACCAAAAGCTGGTGGGATGCCTATAGCCTGTTCTTAGAAGGCGAAGCTGATATGGTGTTATCCTACACCACCTCACCTGCCTATCACGCGATAGCAGAAGGCAAGGATAATTATGCTGCTGCCAGCTTTACTGATGGTCATTATATGCAGGTAGAAGTGGCGGCCATGCTCAAAGACGCGCCGCAGCCTGACTTGGCTAAATCTTTTATGCAATTCATCCAAACAGCTGAATTTCAAGCGATTATTCCAACCACAAACTGGATGTATCCAACGTTGAAATCAGCCATACCTGATGGGTTTAAAGGCCTGGTGAGCCCAGCAAAATCGCATCTCTTCTCTGCCAAGGCAGCCGAAGAAGGACGGCAATTGTTTGTTGATGAATGGCTCAAAGCCAGCCAGTGATCACCAGCTCGTGATCACCCGCTTTTTGAAAAACCATATGACAGGCAGGCGTGTGATGCGTCTGCCTGATCAGCTTTTTCCAACATGGCGTTATCAGGCGATTTTGCGGGCCATACTCCCAGGCATTGTGATCGCTTTCCTGCTGAGCGCGATCGCGATGTTGTGTCTTGTCACCCTGTCAATGAGCGGGATCGGCCAGTCTGGCCATAATCTTGGTGCGGTTTGGCCTGTTTTGGTCAGCGGGTCTGTGCAGGCCGCACTCTCTACGCTGTTTTCCCTGTCTCTTGGCCTTCTCGCCGCGCTTTCCTTGCAGCATATCTGGCCCTCTATACGCCGTAAATGGCAGAAATCTGCGCTCAATGGCCTGCTCCATCTGAGTTTACTTGCCATGGTGTTGCCCACAACAGTTGCGGCAGCTGGCCTTTTGGGCGTAATTGGGCGCTCTGGTGTTATCTCTGATCTGTCTATGCAGTTTTTTGGGGTGCGCCTTACCCTGCCCTATGGGCTCTGGCTGGTGGTGCTGGCCCATGGGTTTTTTAATGCGCCGCTGGTGATGCGGGTGTGTTTTTCTGCCCTGATAACGCGCCCGAGCCATCATGCCAGATTATCGTCGCAAATCGGGCTTGGCTGGATGCAACGTTTCAGATGGCTTTATTGGCCAGTGTTAAAGCCGCTTTTGCCTGGCCTTGCAGGGCTTGTATTTCTGCTGTGTTTCACCTCATTTGCGCTGGTCTTGATGCTAGGCGGCGGGCCACGCGTCACAACGCTAGAACTGGCGATTTATACCGCGCTTCGTTTTGAATATAATCTGCCTTATGCAGCCCAGCTGGCGCTGATACAATGGGGCTTTTGCCTTGTGATCATTGGCTTGCTCGCACGCCATGCCCCGGCGATTTACACCCCCATACAGCCAGATGCAGAACGGTTGATCCAGCCGACATCTGGTGGGTTGCGAGCATTTGGATGGCTCATTCTGGGTCTTTATAGTGTTTTTATCAGCGCACCTATTTTGATATTGGCCTTTCGGTTTACGCTAGAGGGGCTGTCTTTATTTCTCTGGCCTGTCTTCTGGCAGGCGGCGCGCTATTCGATGATTATTGCCATTTGCTCTGCTTTGCTGAGTATCATCATGGCTTTTTTCATCAGCTATGCGTTATATCATACCAGCCTCATTGCCGGTTATCGTGTCTGGTCTGGCTGGCTGTCACGTTTTATCCAGCTCTCAGCACATATCTATCTGTGCCTGCCAGCGATTTTGCTCGGCAGTGCCGCTTTTTTGCTGTTGTTCCGCTTTATGGATGTGGAAAAGGCGGCTTTATGGCTGGTGATACTGGCCAACGCCTTATTTGGCCTGCCTTTTGGCCTGCGGATGATACATGGTCGGCTCACGCAAATTTTGAATGCACAGACACGCAATATGCAGATGATGGGACTTGGGTTTTTTAAGCGTCTGACCCATATTATCGTGCCTGCTATGCGCATGGAATGTGGGGCGGCGCTGATTCTGGTCGGGGCGCTCAGTTTCGGGGATTTCGGCTTGATTGCTCTATTTGGCAGCAGCGAAATGCAGACCCTGCCCTATCTGATGTATAGCCTGTTAAACCGCTATGGTGGGCCAGAAGCTGATATGCTGGCCTTGGTGATGGCAGGTATTATTCTGTTTAGCCTCTGGGGATTCCAGCTGTTTTTAGAGAAATTGGCACATCAAAACCGATCATCTAAAGAAGGAGCCAAACATGCTAAGACTTGATAATCTGAGCTTTGGCTGGCCTGACGGGATAGCGCATTGCCTGTCCTTGACGATAGAACGCGGTGAAATTCAGACACTTAGCGGCCCATCTGGTGTCGGTAAATCTACCTTATTGTCCGTGTTGAGCGGGTTTTTAGAGCCTATTGGCGGGACGGTCTCATTTGAAGGGCGTGATATCACGCCTCTGCCGCCTTGGGAACGGCCGGTTTGTACGCTCTTTCAGGATCATAATTTATTTGAACATCTGACACTGGCCCAGAATGTGCGCTTATCTTCGATAAATGCGCAAAAGGCCCGTACAGCTGAAACACAAAAGGCGCTGATTTCGACGAGTCTGGCTGAGGTTGGGCTGGCTGGGCTGGAGGCACGCTATCCGCATGAAATATCAGGTGGGCAATATCAACGCGCGGCCCTCGCCCGCACGCTACTAATGGACAGGCCGGTTTTATTGTTAGACGAGCCCTTTGCCGCATTGGATATTGAACGGAGGGAAGAAGCCTGTGCGTTGTTGAAAACGCTGACCAAATCGCGCAGCTTATGTGTGCTGGTGGTGACCCATGACCCACTAGATGCAGGGCGTCTGGGTGCGCAAAATATCGCCCTATCGGAACCTAATTAAAGTGCGCAAAATCAGCTAGTTAGAACGCGCAGTTTCAATGCGCTCATCTAGTGATGGGTGGGTAGATAAAAGTTCTGGCTGGGCATCACATTTTGACCCGCAGGCCTCTTTGAGCGCGGTGAACATAGCGACTGCCCCTGCCCCGTCATCTCCCCATTGGGTCATCCATTGTTTGGAGAGCGCATCTGCCTCGCGCTCATGCTCACGCGATTGAGAGAAAACCGAGAGGTTGAGGCCGGTGAGGATAATTTGATCTACCAAGCTTTCTTCTGCGCCTAAAATCAGCTGGGCACCGATTAAAATCAGCGATTGGCGGATGATGAGCTGGAGAGAATGGCGGGCTTTGACATGGGCCAACTCGTGGGCGATCACCGAAGCCAGCGCGCTCTCACTCGGCGCAATATCGACCAATTCATCCAGAATCACGATTGGGCCCCCTGGCAGGGCCAGCGCGTTCGGGCCCAGACGCGGCGCGCCACGCAAGAGCAGTTCCACCTCGCTGCCAAGGCCAGCGATATCGCGCAATTCTAAAAACAGGGCCTGAATTTCAGCCTGCCGCGGATCGGTGAGTTTGGTGGGGGTGAAGGTGGTTTTTTCCAGTGATTCCAGAACCCCTACACCGATTTGGCGTTCCAGATTTGAGGGGACATATTTAGAGAGGCTCTGTGCTGCACTTGGCAGAACAAGCCGATAAATCAGCAAGATAGAGGCCAGCATTAAAAACAGGCCGATAATCCCCAATAGCCAGCTTTTGGAAAACCAGCCTGAGGCAGAGCTGACAGCCCGCGCTGTACGCCCCTGCCCGCCAAGAACAGAAAGGCTATAGGGGAGTTTCGGATAATGGGCAGCTGGCAGAATAAAACAATATCGCTGGCCAGAAGAGCTTTGAAAATAAAGCTGGTGGTCGGTGCCCGCCTCGCCCGCACGCAGGCGCATAAACCCAACTGGCTGAGGCGATACGCCCTCTGGCTGGAGCCAAAAAGTTAGGCCTTGGCGGATTAAAACTGCTGCATAGCGATCGCTGGTACCTGTTATCAGGACATGGCCGTGGAATTGCTCGCTATCCGCAGCTTGGCTATCGCCAGTCAGAAACCGATTGGGCATGGGGTTATCGCTCATCAGATTATAGCTCATGCCTTAAATCGACATGCCAACCCCTTCCATCTCA
>JBMHDN010000044.1:0-6539 GCA_049889355.1 Puniceispirillaceae bacterium (SeqCode) | reverse complement strand
ATGGACAACAGCAGCACCTGCCTTGGCCGCCGCAATCGCGCTATCGGCAATCTGTTTCGGGCTACGTGGTACAAGCGGGCTGCGATCTTGCGTGCCACCTGAACCGGTCACAGCACAGGTGATAAAAACATCGCGATTCATCGTCAAAGGCATGGTATCCTCCAAAAGCTGGATATCGAAAAACTCTGTCCAGTCTATTGTGCTGGCCTTTTTGATCATTTTGCCGTAATGGTCATTTATGATGCAAAAATGGTCAATTCCGCGTGATGAAGCGATCACTATCCGGTTCTTATTATTTGACCGGTTTTCGAATTTATGTCTGGCCAATTGCCTGGAACCTATGCGGGCAGCCAATGACTTTGCAAAATCAGCTTTGTTCCAATGGCGGTTTTTGACTCCATCTGGCCAGCCTGTCTCTTCTTCTAGTGATTTGCCTGTCTTGCCAGAAGCAGCTGCTGAGCGCTGTGATCCTTGTGATTATTTATTCATATTGGCAAGCTATGACCATCTCATCCATGATACGCCTGCTACCCGCAGCTTGTTGCGCCAGATTACAGCTAAAGCAAAGACGGTGATTGGCTTTGATACCTCGCCCTGGCTGATGGCCTCAGCTGGCTTGCTGGATGGCCGCAAAGCCACGGTGCATTGGGATGTGCTTGACGCCTTTTCCGAGCGTTTTTTGCAAGTGGAAACAGAACGCAGGCGGATTGTTGAAGATGGCCATATCCTGACCTGTGCTGGTGCGCATTCTGCCTATGATTTAACCCGCAAGGTGATTGCCAGTGAGCTGGGTCAAGCAGCGGTTGTTGATATTGATAATCTGTTTGTGCGCACTGAAAACGGGACCAGCCTTGGTGCGCGCTCTCATGGGCTCGCCACCAGCATAGTCCAGCGCGCGCTCGCTGTGATGCAAGATAATTTAGAACAGCCTTTGCGCCTGTCTGAACTCTCTTCGGCTATTGCCTGTCCGCCAAAAACACTCAGCCGGCGCTTTCGCCAGGAACTCGGCACCAGCCCGGGTCTGGCCTATCGTCATCTGCGCCTCACCCATGCCCGCCAGCTCTTGGAAAATACCCGCCTGTCCGTTTCTGAAGTGGCACTGCGCACAGGTTATGAGAGCCCCGCCGCCTTGACACGCGCTTTTAAAAACCGCTTTGGCCTCTTACCACGCCAACTCAAAACCTAGCGGGTTTTAACCTCTTCTGGAATAGGGGTAGCATTAAACAAAAACGCGTCAAGACAAGCCTGCCTGCCGCCATGATCCGCAATGATTTTGGCCTGATCACGAAAGGCCTGTGCTGAGACAGCTTCTGGGTCGCAAATTTCAAATAATCGGCGCCTTCCCTCTTCTGCAACAGCCTGATAGGCCGGCTCATTTATCAGATCATGTTCTTCGTCTGGGTCTGTTTCCAAATCAAACAGCTGGGCTGGCATACCAGCATAATAGACATATTTATAACGCCCAAAGACCAGCATAAAGGCACCGGTGGTCGACCCACCATCATGATATTCAGATAAAAGCGCGCGCTCACAAAGGCTATCATCACCTGTACGCTCTGCAAAAGATATCTGATGCAAATCCAGCCCTGGCCATGCTGCCGGTTTTTCCAGACCTGCCAGCGACAAGGCAGTAGCGGACACATCCAGCAGATGCGTTGGGCTATCCACAATCTGACCAGCCGGTACATCCGGACCGCGCATAATCATCGGAATGCCGGCAGAGGCTTCATACATCACCTGCTTGGTCCAAAGCCCCTTATCCCCCAGCATTTCGCCGTGATCAGAAAGATAGATGACAGTTGTGTTTTCAGCCAGCCCCGCTGCTTCCAGTGCCTTTACAACCCGTCCTACGCAATCATCCATAAAACTGACCAGCCCATAATAGGCGGCAATGGCCCGGCGCATACACGCCTCGTCAAAATGGCTGTCATAATCGAAAAACCGGGCCATATTTTGGATTTCCGGATGGCTGGATAACGTCCCTGTTGGCAAAGGCATCTCGTCTGGATCATAGAGATCATAAAACGCATCTGGGGCGATCAAGGGATAATGCGGAGAGACCAGCGAGACAAAACCAGCAAAGGGTTTTGCTTTTCGGGCCGGGTCAGCAAGCCAGTTTTCAGCAGCCTGTGTAATAGCCAGATCATAATCAGTATAGCTAGAGCGGCCCCGCCCGACCTGCTCAGCCAATTCATAAGCTACATCATAGGCAGGCGGGTCTTTGCGCAATAAACCAACCAACCAGCCTGTTTCATTGACAATATGCATCGGCAGAATTTCTTGTGAAAAGCCGTTATCATTATCCCCTGATTTGAAATGCAATTTACCAATAGATGTGGTCTCATAACCTGCATTGCGTAAATGATGCATCCAGCTTTTCTGCTGACCATCATAGGCAGCGACACTGTCCCAATGTCGGTTCTGATGCACATAAGTGCCTGTGGCAAAGGCCGCTCTGGTCGGCACACACATTGGCGAGGCTGTATAAGCACGCCGGAACAAACATCCTTCACCTGCCAGCTTGTCCAAATGCGGTGTTTTTGCAATCGGATGACCCATCACCCCCATCGCATCACGTCGATGCTCATCAGACATAATGACCAGTAGGTTTTGTTGCGACATAGGACTTCCTTTGCCTTAAGAGGTGGCCAGCTCTGTGGCCTGCTGTTTACAGGCGGCCAAAGACTGATCCTGAATGGCGGCATAAAGGCCAAAGCCATCATGAACAGGGCCGCCCATATCAGCTTCAAAAGCCTGTTGGTTTGCGGCCGCATCATAAGAAGGGGTATCACTATCACCCAGATTAGACTGGAAAATACCCGCCGCGCTGACAGGCAGAAAATCTTCATAAATAATCGGTGTGATGGCCAGCACCCCCTGATCCAGCAAATCAGAGATAGGCCGGGTGAAATCGGCTTGTTCTGAGCCTTGGACAAGACGGTAGCGAAAATAGCCAAGACCTGCATCATGCAATGCCCGCCAGTCATCTGGAAAGGCCGAAAAGCTGGCTTCTAAGGCGGCGACATAATCTGCGGCATTAGAGCCATCTGGTGCCGGCTTGATCTGTTCTCTGGTTTCGGCCAAGAGCCTGTCATAAAGCGCACGCCCTTTCGGGGTTAGGGCGATACCACGCTGTTCAATCTCACCAAAGCGCGCTGTGTGATGACCATCTGTTTCACCACCATCTGCATTTATAAATGACACAGCTTCACGCAAAGCCTTAAAGCTGGTTTGACGCAGTAAAATTGGACATTGGCGTTTTGGCGGCCCCTCAATCACGGCTTTGGCAGGCAGGCCGGCTGTGTGCATCGCCATCTGACAGCTATCAATATCCAATGTTCTGGGAGTCAGATGATTGATATGCGGTCCTTTAAAAGACACTACATCAGCGATAAGGCGATGCGCATCATGCAGCTGCGCATAGGTATCTTGTGCGACCAGCGCATGAGACCGCCATTTGAAAATATGGGTCATTTCCTGCACAAACTGTGATGCATCTGCCTCATCCAGCCCGCCTTGTTTTTCCGCCTTCTCAATCAGCGCAATGGCCTCTTGTGAGAATATTTTACGCGCTGAGAGAATGTCTTCTGCCAGACGGCGCAATGTGTCATCTTCGATCAGCTCCAGCCGCAATAGCGAGGTGAAAACCCGGAAGGGGTTGCGTGCAAGCGCGCGGCGGTCAATCGGTCGAAAGGCCGTTGAATGCACAGGAATAGAAGCTATGCTGAGATCATAATAATCAACAGGGAACATACCCATCAGCGCAAAAGCACGGCGCATCATGGCTAATTCTGCTGCAGTGCCAAGGCGTATCGCCCCATGGCGCTCATCTGATATCCGGCTGATATCTTCTTGTGTATCCAGACCTAGTCTCTGCGCATCCGGGCTCGCCAGCAGTGCCTCATTGACATCGCGCACAATATCCAGCAACTCACCATAAGCTGGCACTTCGCCGCGATACATATCAGACATAGCCGCTGAAAACGCCTGACGCAGGACATCTGGATGCATAAAAACCATCTTTGCTAACCTTTTATTAACCTCTGCAGGTTATGATGTTTTGCTTTATATTGATCATCTTACATATTCAGTTGTTTACTATGGCGCAGAAATGCCGAGTGAGGCAATCTGCTTGATTTAAAAATTCCATCCAGCAGACGCATTTATGGCCAGCAAGCATCAGGAGATTAAAAATGGCATCTTATCGGCTTTTGATTGGCGATCCGTCTTATTCCAGCTGGTCTTTGCGTGGCTGGCTTGCTTTCAAGGCTTTTGGCATACCAGTTAAGGTGGAAACCACCCGGTTTTATCAGCCAGGATTTCGATCTGACTTAGAGGCTTTTGCCGATAATCCGCCAGTAGCATTGAAAACCGTTCCTGTCGTCGCTGCAGAAGATGGCAGCTATTTTACCGATAGTATTGCACTTGTTGAAGAATTACATAGCCGCCACCCAGAGGCCGGCTTGCTGCCATCTGACCCAGGCCAGCGCGCCCTTGCCCGCAATCTGATAGCTGAAATGCACAGCAGTTTTACAAGCTTGCGCACGCAATGCCCAATGAATACGCGCCTTGCCTATACAGATATGCCCGTATCTGATACATTACAGGCTGATTTGGATAGGTTAGAATCGCTCTGGGCAGTGCGCAAAGACAAGACAAGCTGGCTTTGCGGAGCCTATAGCGCGGCAGATGCGTTTTATGCGCCGGTGGCGGCCCGGCTTGCCGGATATGGCCTGCCTATCTCAGCAACTATGCAGAGCTATGTTGATATGCATCTGGCCCACCTGCCTTTCCGACAATTTCGCGCCCTTGGTCTGACCCATGCCCCACAATCTTACTATGACAAGCCTTACAGCCAGACAGACTGGCCCGGGCCAGAACCGCGCCATGCCACACCAACAGAACGTACAGATTCTGTGAATAATCTTTGCCCTTATTCAGGTCAGCCTGTTGCGCATTTTCTGGAGATGGCAGGAAAAATCTATGGGTTTTGCAATGCGGCCTGCCGCGATAAAACCTGCATCGACCCAGAAGCCTGGCCGGCCTTTATGGCACTAACCAATGCAGATTGAGCCCTTCTGCCCTCATAATGCAGATGTAGTAGATACAGCTTTGATTAGACGTTGATACAGCGCATCCAGACTGGCATTGCTGGTGGTGGTTGGACGCCAAATCAGATGTATCTCACGGCGGGCTTCTTGTTCCAGCGGGACAAATGACAATTCAGAGCGACCGAAAAGGCCTGACTGAACCGCCATCTCAGGCAACAGGCATGTTCCTTGTCCGGCTGCCACCATCTGGGCAAGGCTGAAGATAGAGCTGGCAGACCAGAGCACCGGTGCCTGTCCGCGACGCTGGCAAAAAGGCGCCGCATGCAGGGTCAGGCAATGCCCTTCTCCCATCAACAGCATTGTTTCTGCATCAAGGGCCTGCGAATTCAGTTTAGGTGATGCGGCAAGCGGATGGGAGCGCGAGCAGGTGAAATAAAACTGGTCATCACAGATAAATCGGCTCTCAAACTGATCGATAATGTAAGGCAGGGCAATGACCGCTGCATCAATGCGCCCGTCTCTGAGCTGGCTGAGCAGCATGTCTGTTTGATATTCTTCAATATAGAGATCGAGATCTGGATGATGTCCGGCAAGTTCAGCTACCAGAGGCGGCATTAAGAACGGTCCGATGGTGGGAATAACGCCAAGGCGGAATGGCCCAGAAAGAGGTGCTTGCTGCGCCTTTGCCATTTGCGTCATTTCTTCAAGCTGTGCAAGGGCTTTGACCGCTTGCCGTGCCAGCGCCTCACCAGCCGCGGTAAAATGAACAGACCGGTTTGACCTTTCAGCCAGGACTACCCCCAGCACCTGCTCGAGCTCTTTGATACCGGCACTCAAAGTGGGGGTGGTCACAAAACAGGCAGATGCCGCCTGACCAAAATGACGGTGCTGATATAAAGCTGCCAGATATTGTAGCTGTTTGCTGGACGGGTATAGCTTCATCTCACTTCCTCAAAGGAACACGGTCTGTTTGTTAGATTAAATCTAACATTACATGAAATTTATTTCAATTTTACGAACATAAAAACAACCACATAGTAACAAATGAGAGGCGATATCACGCGCGATATTGAGACCGGCTTCAGGATTGAACACAGGCGATAAATCTGCTCGAAGGAGATACCTATGAATGAACTTTCAAAATGCCCCGTCATGCATGGCACCGCGCATGCCAAGAGTGACGTGCGTTCTAACAGAGACTGGTGGCCAAACCAGCTCAATCTCGGCCTGCTGCGCCAGCATGATGCGCGCTCTAACCCGATGGATGAAGGCTTTGACTATGCCAAAGCGTTCAAAGAGCTGGATTATTGGGCCTTAAAACAAGATCTCACAGATTTAATGACTGAGTCTCAGGAATGGTGGCCAGCTGATTATGGCCATTATGGTCCGTTTTTCATCCGCATGACCTGGCACGCCGCAGGCACCTATCGCACAGGTGATGGACGTGGTGGTGGCGGCACGGGTGCGCAGCGCTTTGCCCCACTGAAC
>JBMHDN010000043.1:0-55523 GCA_049889355.1 Puniceispirillaceae bacterium (SeqCode) | reverse complement strand
TTTTGCGTATCTGTCCATCACTCAAAGCTGAAAGCTGGCCAAATTCCTGATTATCGCGTGATGTCACCCTTACCGCCTTCACCAACCAATTTGATTTTTGGCCTTACCGTCTATTGCTCTTGTCAAATTAGAACAAAATTTCATCTGTTGCATGGATTTTTCACATGCCAGAGGCTAGGGTCACAAAAGAATTCCGGGTGGTGGTCCAAAACTGCACCGCCACACAAGCCAGATTTGAAATGAGGAGCATGAATGATGGCCAAAGCCTATTGGATTTCAACCTATAAAGAAGTGATAGATGCAGAAAAGCTAGCAAAATATGCCGATTTGGCTGGCCCTGCACTGGTGAAAAATGGCGCCAAGGTTCTGGCCCGTGGCATGCCAGCTGAAATTTATGAGGCAGGCTTGAATATGCGCACCGTTCTACTGGAATTTGACTCTGTCGAAGCGGCCATCGCGGCGCATGATTCGCCTGAATATAAAGTGGCGCTCGACGCGCTGGAAGGCGGGGTTGTCCGCGATTTACGGATTATTGAAGGCGTAGAATAGACCGCTATCTTTTTTAAACCTATGAAAGGCCAGAGTGGGTTCAGCCCGCCTCTGGCCTTTTTTATAAAGGTGCGCGCGTATCAGAACAGCCAGCGCACAGCAAAAAGCGTGATAGCCGGGAAGCCGGCTAATATCAGCACCCTTACCAAATCGCTGGCCACAAAGGGAAGTACGCCTTTGAAGCTCTCGACAAGCGGTACATCTTTGGCCAATTTATTGATGACAAAAAGATTCATCCCAACTGGCGGTGTAATCAGCCCGACCTCAACCACAATCAAAACCAGAATACCAAACCACAAAGCGGCCTCTTCTGGGTTCAGACCGAAATCAAGTGTCTGAAACACTGGGAAAAAGACAGGAATGGTCAGAATGATCATCGAGAGGCTGTCCATAAAACAGCCCAAAACCAGATAGGTTATCAGAATAACAGCGAGGATAAGATAAGGGCTCGCTTGCATCTCTTGGACAAATTGTGCGGCCTCAAACGGCACCCGCGAATAAGCCAGAAAAGAATTAAACAGTGCTGCCCCTAATAAAATGCCAAAAATCATGGCAGTGGAAAGCGCGGTTTCCAAAATAGCATCTTCCAGCCCGCGCCGGTTCAGCCCGCCATTGAGCCAGGCGACCAAACCCGTGCTACCCGCACCCACTGCGGCGCCTTCGGTGGGGGTGAACCAACCCATATAGATACCACCGATCACCAGCATAAAAATGCCAACCACTGGCCAGATTTCACGTAAAGCTGTCAGACGTTCAGATATGCTGGCCTTGGATTGATGCTGTTCTGTTTCACCGCCAAACCGCACCATCAACCACACGGTCAGCATATAACCGAGTATCGCCAGAAAGCCCGGTATGAAGGCAGCAATGAATAATTTGGCGATATTCTGTTCAGTTAAAATCGCATAAATCACCAGCACAACAGAAGGCGGGATTAAAACCCCAAGCGTGCCGCCGGCTGCTAGAACCGCGGTGGCGAGCCTGTCTGAATAGCCATATTTACGCAGCTCAGGCAGTGCAACCTGACCCATGGTTGCCGCGGTGGCAAGAGAAGAGCCACAAATCGCGCCAAACCCGCCGCAAGCTGCTATAGAAGCCAATGCCAAGCCACCACGCCGATGACCAATAAAGCGGTTCGCAGCGTTAAATAAGGCACGCGACATGCCGCCTCGGCTGGCAAACTGTCCCATCAACAAAAACATTGGAATGACAGAGAGCGAATAATTCGAAAAGGTTGAATAGGTGATGTTTTTCATCTGCGCCAGCATCGGCGTCCAATTACCCAGCAAGATAAACTGACCAATCACCCCAACACCAAACATCGCCAGCATGATCGGCACGCGGGCCAAAATCAACCCTAGCATCACTGGCAGTGACCACAGACCTATTTCAAGAGATGTCATGGCAATTCTCTTCGGGTTTTAAGCGCCAAGGCTGTTTGCAAGACCGTGATCAGCGCTGTGATGACCCAGAGCCCGGTTGCTGGCAAAGAGGCAGCATAGCCCCACCAGACAGGCAATTGCAAAATGAATGAGGTTTCACCCCAATTCAGCTTATCAAGCAGGCCCAAATATAGCTGGCGGCTAATCAGAAAGGCGGTCGCCAGAAAAGCAAGCTGACTGGCAAGCGCCACTATCCAGCCAAGAATATAGGGAAATTTTCGTGCCAGCACATCAACAGCCACATGGCCATAGCGCAGTTGACAATAAGGCAGCGCACAAAACACCACAAAGGCTGTGCCATGCTCAACCAGCTCAAAATCACCCAATATAGGCCCAAAACCATAAGCATTGATAGTCCGGCCAGTGACCGAAATAATCGTCATCACCACCAGCACCAGCAAAATCAGCCCGCCTGCCAAAGCAAACCAGCGCGCCAGCTGTTCAATCCAATCTATCAGTAATTTCAAAGCAGGTTTGCCTTTTTACCACATTATCGAAAAGCCGCATTTATCAGAACAAACGCCAAGCCTTTGCCAACTGATACAAAATGGCTGGCCTGATTTCAATGAATGTTGCCAAGATTGCGCATAAAAAAGCCGCCTCGGTTTATCTGAACCAAGGCGGCCTTCTCAAATTATGTTTTCAAGTCAATTGAAAGACAAGATTATTGGCCTGCGATAGCGGCACGTGCGGCCTTGACCAAGCCAGCACCATCCATGCCCTTACCATTCATCTCGTCAATCCAGCCATCAATGACCGGCTGAACAGCAGCTTCCCATTTGGCTTTTTCAGCCGCGTTCAAAAAGACCACTTCATTGCCTGCATCCTGGGCTTTTTTCAGACCAACTTTATCAGCAGCATCCATCGCTGCACCAAACAGGCGGGCCATTTCAGGGCCTGAATTACGGTCAAGGATTTCACGCAGATCAGCTGGCATGTTCTGATAGGCTGCTTTGTTCATCAGCACGCCAAAAGTGGCTGTATAAAGCCCCTTATCGCCTTCAAAACCTGTATGTGCGTCAGTCAGCTCAGCAATTTTCAGCGGCACAGAGACTTCATAGGGAATCACCGCACCATCGATTACGCCTTTTGAGAGCGATTCTGGTACAGCTGGAACAGGCATGCCGACAGGGGTTGCCCCAAGGGTACCCAGCATACCAGTAATCACACGTGTTGGACCACGCAGCTTTTTGCCTTTCAGATCACTGATATCGCGCACAGCCTTACCTTTGATATGGATAATGCCAGGGCCATGAATATGGAAAGCCAGCGGCTGAACCTCGCGGAAATCATTCTGGCCATATTCCATCATATAATTATGGAACGCGACCGAACCGCCTGTTGCCTCGCCTGTCATAAAGGGCAGCTCAAAAGCTTCTGCGGTTGGGAACAGGCCTGGCGTATAGCCAAGCACAGTCCAGACAATATCGACAACCCCATCACGGGCCTGACCATAAAGTGCTGGCGGCGCGCCACCCAACTGCATAGACGGATAATGCTCAATCTTAATGCGGCCGTTTGATTCGGCTTCGATTTTCTTGATCCAAGGCTCAATGCCACGTGCCGGAATATCTGCCTTTAATGACAGAAATTGGTGAAAGCGCAGTGTGACCTCGGCGGCTTGCGCTGGCAGGCTGGCCGCGGAGAGGCCAAGTGCCATGGCCAGTGCGGCAAGCCCGGATGTGAGTTGTTTTTTCATTTTTTCCTCCAAAAGGATGATGAGGCGACAGCCTGAAAGCACCAAGCTGTAACTGTAACTATATGAGCTTGCATGTGAAACTCAATCAAATTTCTATGCCGCACAAGCTGCAATATCTGAGGCCGGCTTTATTCGAGGCCAGCTTCTTCGAGCAATGCCTGACCTTCTGCTGTTTCAAAGAAATCAGGGTCAGCCTCGCGCTGGGCCGCAACCGCGGCGGCGAACTCATCTTGCACTCTGTTGACTTCTTCAATCACACCCCTGGCATCTTCCAGTGTTAGGTCGCTCAATTGCTCATCCAGACTGTCCAGTGCCGCCGGATCAAACAGGCCGCTATTGGCAATCTGGTCTTTGATACCACTCTCTTCAATCAGCTTGGCACCGGCGGCCACATCTGCATCTAATTCATCCAGATTGCGGCTCAGGAAAGAGAGGGCGCCAGCATCAATCTGCTCTCCTAAAACCTCGCCAAGGCCTCTGCCTGTTTCGCTCGCAATCGCTTGAACAGCGTTAAATTCAGAAAAGGTGATAGGCAGCCCTGTTACCGACTGGATGACGCGTGTACCAACCAATTCTTCCATCTGTTCATCTGATTTGCCAGCCAGCTCTGAGACCGGAATAAAGACCACCTGCTCGCCGGTGACCACAAACACATTATCACCCGTGACGCCTGCATTTTTGCCTGATTCGATGGCTCTTTTTTTGATATTTTCCATTTGGCTAGGCGATGCGCCTTCATAGACTGCGCCATCTGAGCCCAGCACCTCACCTGATTTCAGTGTCAGGGCTTGTGCCGAACCGGCCACACATATCGCACCAATCAACAAAAGAGCAGACCATTTTTGAACCATCATTGCCTCCTGAAAATGCCGGTTTGAGGGACAAGCCGGCCCTCTATCTCATAATATGAGTTTATTATCATATATTGCTGATCTGTTACAAACCTTGAGCGGCTTATCAATGTGGTGGCCGTTTGAATGCGCCGCGCGCCGGAGGTGTATTCCTTTTTATCAAAAATCAAACGTGATTTAATCTCATAGGTCATAACTTGACCTCTTCATCTGGCCGCGCCAAGATACCCACTGTGGTCAGGGCTTTATTTAAAAAAGTGGCCCAGATGATTTCGCTCTATGGCATCTATATATTTAGCATCTGGCGCCGAGGCCAGGACAGCCTCAGCCAGCTCTTGAAAAGCTTTGGCGTGGTGGTAGCGCTGGCCGGGCTATTGGTACCAGATCCGATTCATCTCTATTTTACCTATCCGCTGATGCGAAAGCTTGGTCTGTTCTGACCTCGCCTCTGCGTCCTCAATGGCTTATTGCCAGCACCTCATTGCCAGCACCTCATTGACAGGGCGCTTTATGAAGACCAACTTGAAAAGCGTGTTCATTATGCAAGAGGGAGGCACATATGACTCATCATCAAGGCAGCTGCCATTGCGGGGCTGTTACCTTTGAGGTTCAAGGCAAAATTGAAAAAGCCATGGTCTGTGATTGTTCAATTTGCAAACGCAAATCGGCGCTGATGAGCGCGGTGTCGCCAGAAAATTTTAACCTGAAAAGCGGTGCTGAAAACCTCACCTTGTATCAGTTCAATACCATGGCAGCTAGGCATTATTTCTGCAAAACCTGCGGGATTTACACCCACCACAAAAGACGGCGTGATGACATGATTGGCTTTAACACGGGCTGTCTGGATGATTTTGATAAAACCCAGCTAGATGAAATCATTGAGGTGCCAGGCAGCAGTTTCAGCGTGGTTGGTGAAGACTGATTCACACAGCTTGAAGTTCGGGATAAAGAAGAAACCAGCGGCGCAAACCCTTCCCGTTGGTCACGTAGCAAATATCATATTGTAATCTTTAAAGGCTTTGACTTCCATGGCATTGCCCGAGGGGTCATGGAAAAACATAGTCGCCTGTTCTCCCACTTCACCTTCAAAGCGGATTTGTGGTTCAATCAAAAATTGGGTGCCTGCCTGTTGTAATTTATCTTTGAGCTGATGCCAGTCTTCCATTTCCAAAATGATCCCAAAATGCCGAGAGGGCACCTTTTCACCATCAACCGGGTTGGTTTCTGCAGCAGATAATGGCTGGTCAACCAGATGGGCGGTGATCTGGTGGCCGAAAAAGTTGAAATCAATCCAGCGTTCTGATGTACGCCCGACTGAGCAGCCAAGGATTTCTTCAAAAAAATGACGTGTTGCCGGCAGGTCAGTAACCGCAAAGGCAAGGTGGAAAGGTGGTATTACAGATCCCATTTTACCCTCTTTAAAAAACGCTGATTAGTGTATTCTAATGTCCGCTGAAATTCTGAACGGGTCAGTCTTTTTTGTAAAGAGAAGTCGTTATCGTCCAAGCCTGCCCAGATGGTTGCCCAGATGGTTGCCCAAATGGTTGTCCAGAAGGTTGTCCAGAAGACTGGCCAGATAGCTTTATTGTGGGCTAAAGCTATAGAAGTTGTTTGAGGAACCACGCCTTATGTCCGTCAAAAATTATCCATCTGCTCCTTGGATGAAACGCCCAAATCCCATTCAGATAGGTCTGACGGCCATCAGGCCAGATCAGTGGCTGGCCAAAGTTGATACAGATATTTTGGGCCAGCGTCAGATATTATTAGATACACATAGACAGGCTGTTTTCGCAGCCGAAGCACAGAGCCTAGACGCTTGCGCGGAAGCTGCTGAGCTGGTGCGTCAACATGCCAAAACGCCGCTCAGACCAAAAGAGCCCTTGGTGCACCCGCTCTTGTCTGTGGGGGGTGAGATCATGGAAGATTGTTTGATCCTCCAGCGGGGTGAAATTGAGGCACAATGGCGGCTTACAGCAGCTGTTCTATGTTTTCCTGCGCATTGGCATCTTGATGAAAAAATGGGCCAGCCCCTGCTCAATATCCATCACCCTGTCCCACATTATGCTGAAAAGCTGAACCATCCGGTGAACAGGCTGTTTGATCATATGGAAAGAGAGAAATTTTCGCGGCGGAAAAATTGGACGTTGCAAATTGGCGACAGGCTGCATGCACCCAAACGGCTATCTGGACATACCGACCATCATGAACTAGGCCTCGCACCCGTCCTGACGCCAGAAAATGTTGGCGCGGCTATATATTGCCGAGAAGAGGTCCAGAGCTTTGTCAAATTGCCAGAAACTGAAGCCATTTTATTTACCATTCAGACAAAGCTATCCCCGCTTAAAAAATGGCAATATGATAAAGAGGCTCTCGCAGCCCTTATTGATGAGCTTGCCGCACTTAGCCCAGCCATGCGCTCCTATCGGGCCGTTGAAAGCTATGAAAAAGCGCTGATAGGGTGGGTGCATCAACAAACAGCAAAACAGCAGAAGTGAGGATTGAATAGATGCGTCAGATCGGACTTTTAGGTGGCATGAGCTGGGAATCGACAACCAGCTATTACAGCCTTATTAACAGCCAAGTAAAACAAGAATTAGGCGGCCTTCATTCAGCACGGATATTGCTGAACTCGGTCAATTTTAGCGGGCTTGAAGTCTGTTTGCGCACGGGCGACTGGGATGAAATTGCCCGCCAATTATCAGCAGAAGCATTGATATTGGAAAAAGCAGGTGCAGACTGCCTTTTGCTCTGCACCAATACGATGCACAAAGTTTATGACCAGATATCCGCCTCGCTCAGTATTCCGTTTTTCCATATCGCTGATACGCTAGGTGCAGCACTTGCACAGGCCAATATCTCGAAAATTGGCTTACTCGGCACCCGCTTTACCATGGTTGAGGATTTCTATGCGCGTCGGCTGAAAGATAATTTTAAGATTGATGTGGTGATCCCAGATGAGCCGGATATTGATATCATCAATGCGGTCGTCTTTGACGAGCTCTGTCTTGGCATTGTCAATGATGCGTCCCGTCAAGCCTATCAGGAGATTATCGAACGCCTTGGTTCAAAAGGCGCTGAGGCTGTCGCGCTGGCCTGTACCGAAATTGAAATGCTGATTAAGCCAGATGATGTAGAGCTGCCGGTTTTTGACACAACAGCCCTGCATGCTGCTGCCGCCACAAACTGGGCTTTATCGCCTTAAAAGACTGCGGTTGCAGCCAGCTCTAATTTTCGTGATGTTTAGGCTTGTCCGGATAAACTGGCGGGGAAAGCCAGCGCGGTGCACGGATGAAAAAGGCTTTGAACACCTCTGCATAGCCCGTGAAGAAATAGCCTTGTGTTTGTGCCTGCCAGTAAGCGCGGTTTTGCCCAAAATCACGCCCTACTTCCCACCAGGATAATTGTGGCTTTTCATGATGCACAAGATGCAAATTATTGTTTAAAAACAGAAGTTTCCAGAACCAATTTGACTCAACAATAACTGAACGGTTTTCATTTTCGCGCTCAGCGCGATGTTCGATATAAGAGCGCACTGTTAGCAGCATAGAAGCGGGCACCACACAAAATAGGATATAGCTAGGCAGGCTGATCCAGCTTGAAGAAAAGAGAACAGCAAGTATCGGTATCAGCGTGAGGAAATGCACCAACCAGGCGTAAATAACAGCTTTATCACCGCGCAAACAGGCCTTTACATCGCTGGCAGTCCCGCCAAAACACATCCGCAGCCAGCCAAGGAAAAGCCGACCCATAAAAGTGCTCAATAGGTGATGTATTAACCGGCCTATAATTGGCAGTTTTGCCCAATTATCAGAGCGGAGATAATAGCTCTCCGGGTCTTCTGTCGGATGTCCAAGCGCCTCACATTCATGATGCTGAATATGGGTTTGCTTATAGCGCAGATAGGGCAGAAACAAAGAGGGATTCGGACAGACAAGCGCGTCATTGAGCCAACGCGGCTTGATGATATGACCATGCACAGCCTCATGTGATAGTGAGGAATGCAAGGCCAACAATAAACTCAGCAATAGGCAATTCAGGGTGAAAAGCGCGGGATGTGCCAGCGCATAATCACCCGCAAGCAACAAAACAGCCCACACACATAAAACAGCCACAAGCAAACCCAAAGCTGAGTAACGCATCATCTTTCCTGTCGCGAGGCCTCATTATCTAACATTTAGAATGAAGGCCTTTTGAAAATATATGAAAAGCGCACGCATATCCCCCCGTGCAACTACTTGAAAAATACAGGGGATGAGAGGTTTATGTCAAATATGAAAAATCTAAAAAAGATGATTTCTACCAGATGATACGAGGTTAAATTTCACGCCCTGCTTTCAACTCACGCCATTTTAGAACCAGATTAGCCCCGATGGTGGCAATCGGTTTTGGTGGCAGTTTGACGGGCGGATCATAAGACAGCAAATCTTGGACAATCGGCGAATTTGAGCGTAAAGCCAGTTCCACAGCCCCAATGCCTGAAAGTGTCCCCTTTGCCGTACCCAGACCATTCTGACAGCAAGCCGAATAGAGATTGGGCTCAAGCTCGCCAAAGGCAGGGACAGAATTGCGCGACAGACACAGACGCCCTGACCAGCGATAAGCCATTTTCACCTCACGCAATTTTGGAAAACGGGCGTAAAAGGCTTTATCCTGGTCACGGCCATAGGCGGTGATACGCGCATCCGATACTTCCATTTTCGGATCAAAGCTCCAGCGGTTGCGTACAATGATACGGCTGCCGCCAATCCCTGTATGACGGCGCACGGTTGAGCCCATCGGATCGGACGGTGTGATCCCCCAATTATCTAGCCCACCAAGGGCTTTTTGCTGGGCCGCATCCAGTGGCTCAGTCATCGAGGCATAGGTAAAGACATGCATCAATCTGTTCTGATAAAAGCCAAAGCTCTCAGCATGGCCGTTGACTGCCATAAAAATGGTTTTGGTGGTGATAGTGGCCTTTGGTGTTTTGACCAGCCACCCCTCACCCTGCTTTTCAAAATGCAGTGCGGGGCTTTGTTCAAAAAGCTGGACAGGCAGGGATGTTTTTTGCGTTACCCCCTCAGCCAGCGCACGAATATATAAGGCAGGCTGGAGCAACACCGCCCCTGGCATGAACAAGCCTGAGCGATAATAATCAGAGCCGGTCATCTCTGCCATTTCCGAGGCCGATAATTTGGTGAAAGATTCGCCAAGATGTTCCAGATGCGCGGCATAGTCATCATTATGATGCTGACCGCGGGCATTCACCGCCCCATTGACCCGCCCAATTTTCTGAACGGCTTCAGCTGGCATCTCATATTCTGCTGCTGCCTGGAGGGCAAAATCTTGTGCATGACGATTAAGCGTAATCTGCTTTTTATCCACCTCTTCAGAAGCAGCATAACTATCTGCACCCAGCTCATGCGGTAAATCGATCATAAAGCCTGAATTCCGGCCAGCTGGCCCTGTGCCAATACGCCCTGCTTCTAACAGCATGATCCTATCACCAGATCGCAATTCCAAGAGCCGTTTGGCTGCAGACAGGCCGGCAAAGCCGCCGCCAATCACCAGCCAGTCTGTGCTCAGCGTGCCTTCTGCTTCAGGGTAGCGCGGGGCCGGCTCAAGTATCTCATGCCATCCAGCAGGCCCTGGATCTTTTGGCAGACGCGATGCGCTAAACTGCTTGCCCATTTGACTTACATCTCATCTGGCGCATTATCGCTCAGATCAACCCATATGGTTTTCACTTCTGTGAATTGATCATGCGCGGCAAGGCCATTGTCACGGCCGCCAAATCCAGATTGTTTATAGCCGCCAAATGGGGTGGTGATATCGCCTTCACCATAGCTGTTGACAGTTACCGTCCCTGCTTTAATGGCACGTGCTGCCCTAAGGCCGCGCTTCATATTCGATGTGAACAAGCTGGCCGCCAGCCCATAATCTGAACGATTGGCAATCAGCACCGCCTCATCCAACGAACGCACTGTAATAACGCTCAAAACAGGGCCAAAAACTTCTTCTACTGCCAGCGGGTGGCTGGCATCTGGTATATCGATAATCACCGGCGCGATCTCATCAGAGATACTGCCAGCCAGTACATCCAAGCCATCTGATTTGGCGATATTCAGATAATGGCGGATTTTTGCCTCATGTGCTTTTTCCACCACAACGCCCAGCTTATTGGACGGGTTGAGCGGATCACCCATGCGCCATTCTTTGACATGGGCGCGCAGCTTATCCACCAGCGCCTCTTTGATATCTGTATGCACAATCAGGCGCGAGATGGCTGAACAATTCTGGCCCAAATTCCAAAAAGCGCCCATCGCAATATGGCTGGCTATGGCTTCTAAATCCTCAGCATCATCCATCACGATAGAGGCGTTTTTACCGCCACATTCCAAAGTTACCTGCTTCATATTGGATTGCGCTGAATAGCCAAGGAAGCGTTTGCCGGTCTCGGTAGAGCCGGTGAAGCTGACCATATCAATATCCCCATGCAGACCAAGGGCCTGACCAGTGGTTGGGCCATCACCGACCAACACTTGGAAAACGCCGCGCGGGATACCCGCTTCTGCTGCCAATTGGGCCAGATAAAGTGCAGATAAAGGTGTTTGTTCAGCAGGTTTGACAATCAGGCTATTACCAGCTGCCAAAGCTGGCCCCAATTTCCAGGACAGCATCAGAAGCGGAAAATTCCAAGGCAGCACACAAGCGACCACGCCAATCGGCGCCCGCTCAATCACCGCCAGCGCATCTGGCCCAGCCGGTGCTTTTTGATCATAGATTTTATCGATCGCTTCAGCATGCCAAATCAGTGTATTGATGCTCTCTGGGATATCAATCAAGGCACAATCCTGAACAGGCTTGCCACTATCAATCGATTCCAGCACAGCCAGCTGATGGCGATGACGCTTCATTAATTTAGCCAGGGTGATCAGCACCTCTTTGCGCGTGGCGGGGTGGCATTCTGACCAGATACCCTGATCAAAGGCCTCGCGGGCTTTTTCCACAGCCAGATTGACGTCCTGTTCCTCTGCCATGGCGATCTCGCAGAGCAAATCGCCAGTTGCCGGATTTTCAATCTTCAGATTATCACCGCTACAGGCATGATAACCGCCGTCAATATGTGAGGCGCGCGGGAGCGTTAATTCAGCGGCCAGTGCCTGATAATCTTCATAGCTCAGCAGGTCAGACATATTACTTCTCCTCGCTTAAGATGCTGTCAATCGTTGTGTTCATCCGGTCAATCACCTGATCCATCGTCCGCTTCTCATCTTTATTCAGCGGCTTGAGTGGCAGGCGCGGCGGGCCTGATGGCAGACCTAACCGGGCCACCCCATATTTTACAGATTGAATGAATTTACCGCCTTGCTCGAGCACCTGCATCAAAGGCAGCATTGCGCTCATGATCCGGCGGCCTTTTGCAAAATCGCCCTCAACAACACAAGACTGCCAGAGCGCAAGATGTGCTTTAGGGGCGAAATTAGAGGCAGCGCAGACCCAGCTTTGGGCGCCCCAAGCAAAAAATTCGAGTGCCTGATCATCCATCCCGCATGAAATAGAAATATGTGGATAACGCCGGGCCAGTAAATGCAGCCTGTTGATATCACCAGAGCTTTCCTTTATCGCGCGGAAATTTGCAGACTGGCCAACCCGATCCAGAAAATCTTCATCCATCTCGGCGGCCATCCGGCCAGGATAATTATAGAGCATAACCGGCATATCAACTGACCGCTCAACAGCCAGCGCATGAAGTGCATTTTCCCGCCCTGTTGGCACAGCATAAGGCGGGGTTGCCACCAAAATCGCATCTACACCTGCTGATTTCGCCGCGCCAGCCAGTGCGATAGAATCTTCAGTGCGCATCGCCCCGGTCCCGCCAATAACCGCTGTACGCTTATTGACAATCTCCGTGCCCAAATTGAGCAGCCGCACCCGCTCTTCCATTGTCTGAGCGTAATATTCGCCTGTGGTACCGGCAATCACAATGCCCTGAACCCCTGAAGCAATCAGATGTTCCAACATGGCCTCAAAGCCGGCCTCATCAATGGTGTGATCCTCAAAATAAGGGGTGATAACCGGCGTATAAATCCCATAAAAATCCATTTTTCTCATCCCTATCCGTCTATCCGGTCAAGAGCGTATCTAATGCCAGCGGGTCAGGGTGGATATATTTATCCATCTCAACCCGTGATAATTGCCAATGTTCTAATGTAATTTCGACAGCCTTTTCTTCATCATGCGCCTCAAAAGCAGTAATCAGCTGGTCATGATGATGCGATGCTTCATGCACTTTATCTGCCTCAACATCCTTTTGAGAGGTCCAAAAAGTCTGACCTATTCGTGCATGGTCAATCAATAATCTCTGCAAAGATGGCTGCAGATAGGCATTATCTGCCATCTCGCCAATCTGAAAATGAAACCGGTCATTGAAATAAACCATGCTCTCAACAGACTGGCTGGCCACTGCCTTTTTAAAATCTGACTGTATCATCTCAAGTTCAGCGATTTGTTCCGGGCGTGCATGTTCGGCGGCAAGCCGCGATATGCTGGCATAAATCATCGGGGCGGTCAGGAAGAACTGGCGCATAGACTGCATATCCATAGGTGAGACGATGGCGCCGCGATTCTCGCGCACTTGCACATACCCCTCACCATCCAAACGGCGCAGAATCTCGCGCATCGGTGTTCTGGATATATCAAATTCACTGCAGAGGCTGGCCTCATCCAGCATTGCCCCTGGCGCGCGTTCGAGCGTGATGATCTCGCGGCGCAGCTGGTCCAAAATGGCATCTTTTGAGGCAACCATTGTTTAAAACTTTCTGAGACGTTCCTTAGAACTTCCTTAAAATTGACACTCAGCTGCAGAAACGCGGCCAATATTATTACTTTGAGCATAAAAGCTATTTACAATGTATACAATATGTATTTTATTTTTCTGGGAAGCCGGTATCAGATAGGGATTAAGAGCAGATGAGCGAAGCAAGCACAGCCACCCGGCGTGGTGGACGCAGTGAGAGACGTGCCGCGCGCACCAAGCCAAACCATGAGATGCTTGGTCATTTACAAGGCAAACTGCCCTTAACGGAGCCGATGAGCGCTGATCAGGTTGAAATGATCGACAAGGCGTCTCTTGATATTTTGGAAGATGTCGGTGTTGTCTTTCGAGATGACATTGCCCTTGAGGACTGGAGGCGCATCGGCGCAGATGTACGCGGCGAGACTGTGCATCTGGACAGAGCACTGGTCAAAGAGCTTATAAGCACCATTCCATCAGAAATCACACTTCATGCCCGCAACCCCGAAAAATCAGTGAAATTAGGTGGCCGCAATTCTATATTCGTGCCGATGACAGGGGCGCCTTATCTGCGCGATTTAGATGATATGCGGCGTGCGCCAACATTGGCTGATTTAGCTGATTTTCATAAATTATCGCATATGCTGCCGGCGCTGCATTCTTCAGCCCATCATATTGTAGAGCCGATGGACCATCCGGTATCCCACCGCCATTTGCGTATCACCTATTCCTCTATGATCCATTCTGACAAGACCTTTATGGGCATGACGACCTCAGGCAAGAATGCTGAAGATGTGCTGGAAATGTGCGCTATTCTGTTTGGTGAAGACTATCTTGAAACGCATCCGGTCGTGGTGGGCAATTGTAATGGCAACAGCCCGCTTGTCTGGGATGAAACCATGCTCTCTGCGATGCGGGCTTTTAACCGCCGCAACCAACCTGTTTTATGCTCGCCTTTCGTATTGGGCGGGGCCAACACGCCTGCTTCTACGGTGCCCACTGTGGCTCAGCTCAATGCAGAGGCACTCTCTGCACTTGCCTACACACAAGTGGTACGCAAAGGGTGTCCTGCGATTTACGGGCATTATCTATCAACTGTCTCGATGCAATCTGGTGCCCCCATGGCAGGCACGCCAGAAATCAGCCTGATGAATTTCATGATCGGTCAGATGGCCCGCTATTATCAGGTGCCATGGCGGACCTCAAACACCCTTGGCGGGGCCAAAACTTTGGATGCGCAGGCTGGCTATGAATCAGCGACCACCTTGATGGCGGTCTTGATGGCGGGGGCAAATTATATCTGGCATTCAGCTGGCTGGAACGAAGCAGGCATGCATTGCTCTATCGCAAAATTCATTGTCGATGCCGAACAATGCGCCATGGGCTATCGGATGGCAGAAGGTCTGAAATGGGATGATTTTGACGAAGCCCTGTCAGCGGTGCGCGATATCGGACCAGGCGGGCATTATCTGGGCCATCCGCATACACAAGAGAAATTCCAGCAAGCCTTTTTCATGCCAAAGCAGTTTGATAACAACTCTTTCGAACAATGGGTTGCCGAAGGCGAAATTGGCACCACAGAGCGGGCCTTGCAGACGGCACGCCAGATGCTCAAAGATTATGAAAAGCCGGCCTTGGATGAAGGGGTGAACGAAGCCTTGCTGGACTATATCGCCCGCCGTGAAGGTACAATCCCAGCTATGGATGCGCTCAATCAAGATGCCTAATCAGGTCGCCTGATCAGCGCAAATGATAGCGGGCGCCTCACGCTGTTGATTTATGGCGAAGCGTGATGATGGCCCCCGCCCCCACAATGGCAAAAATACCGATGAAACTGGTCAGGCTTAGCTGGTCTGACCAGAATAGCCAGCCAAAAAAACCACCGAAAATCAGATAGCTATATTCCAAAATAGCAATGGTGGAGGTCTCCACTGTCTGATAACTCCAGGTGATGAGCGCCAGCGCAATCACCGTCACAAAACCCTGAAACGCCATCACAGCAGTATTTTGCAGGCTCAGCGGTGCCCAGCCCCGCATGAGATAGGCCTGGGCTTCTGACAAACTCGCTGCCTCAAAAAACAGGCTGTTGATGCTGGCAATCACAACCCCAGCAGTGGTAATGGCCACCACATAGCATAACAGCAGCACCAATGTGCGCTCATCTGCACAATAGCGTCTGGTGATGATATTGGTCGCCGCGTAAAACGCCCCTGCCAGCACCGAAAATACTGCAAAATAGGTAAAATTCGGTGCCCCGATATTCAGCACCAGCACCACCCCGATACTGCCTAGCACAACTGCTGCAATGCGCCGTGGACCCACCGCCTCTCCAAACAGGACAAGCCCGAATAACAAAACAAAAATGGGCGCGGTAAACAGCCCTGCACCAGCAATAGCTACCCCGACAAAGGGCAACGCGCCGAAAAAGAGTAGCATAGAGACAGTGATAAAAAAGGTGCGCCACACAACCGCTTTACGATTCTGAATAGCCGGATTGATGTGATGAAAGCGCATCCAGCCGAGCACAAAAAGAATACAGAAAATACCGCGCACCGCATGAAGCTGCCACAACCCAATATCATCTGAGACGATCACCACCAGATTATCAGACAGCCCGAGCAATATCATAGCTGTCATGATCGCCAGAAACGGACGCCAAAAAGCCATTGGCATTTCTTGGTTAAGATGTTGGCTCATGACTTCCCCCTAGCCTTTAATCCGTCCATAGGCTGAGGCCATGGCGTCTAATTGACAAGCCTCTTTTTATCCTTAAATGCCAGAACCCCATCTTAAAAAATGAAAAATCTACCCAGCCTCGCCAAAGATGTCGGATTAAGAGCTTGCGCGCGCATTGCAGAGCGGTATCATCACCTCCTCACTTGAATTTAGCGCGGTTTTTTAAAGGATAGATTATGTCAAAAAGCTATGATGCGATTGTGATTGGTGGCGGTGTTGTCGGATGCTCAGTCTTGTTTCATCTGGCTCGCGCAGGTTGGACAAATGTCTTGTTGATTGAGCGCTCAGAGCTCACCTCTGGCTCGTCCTGGCATGCCGCAGGCGGCTTTCATACCCTAAATGGCGATCCCAATGTCGCCAAGCTGCAGGCCTATACTGTCTCTCTTTATGATGAGTTAGAAGAACTATCTGGCCAATCTTGCTCACTGCACCTCACCGGCGGTGTGATGATGGCGGATTCAGCTGAGCGGATGGATTTTCTGCGCCTGACCCATGCACGTGGCCGCGCCCTTGGCATGGAAACAGAACTCATCACCCCCTCTGAAGCCAAAGCAATGTTCCCCTTAATGGATGAAAGCAATTTTGTAGGCGCGCTCTGGGATCCAGTTGAGGGGCATTTGGACCCGTCTGGCACCACCCATGCTTATGCCAAAGCAGCACAAAAGCTGGGCGCCCAGATTGAATTGCGCAATCCAGTCAAAGATATCAGCCAGCGGCCAGATGGCACATGGGAATTACATACTGAAAATGGTCTGCGTGAAGCTGCACATATTGTAAATGCAGGCGGGCTTTGGGCGCGTGAGGTTGGGCGCATGGTCGGTCTGGAATTGCCTGTGCTGGCGATGGAACATATGTATCTTTTGACCGATGAGATGGAAGAGGTCACCGCCTTTAATCAAGAAACCGGCCGCGAATTGGTCGGGGTGATCGATTTCAAAGGCGAGATTTATACCCGCCAAGAGCGCAATGGGCTGTTGCTCGGCACCTATGAAAAAGCCTGTAAGCCGTGGTCACCCGTTGAAACACCTTGGGATTTTGGCCATGAATTGCTGGCCCCTGATCTAGATCGTATCTCACCCTCATTAGAGATCGGCTTTAAGCATTTCCCTGCCTTTGCAAAGGCCGGTATCAAACAAGTGATTAACGGGCCTTTCACCTTTGCCCCAGATGGCAATCCGCTGGTCGGACCAGTGCCCGGCCTCACCAATTTCTGGTCAGCCTGTGCGGTGATGGCAGGCTTTAGCCAGGGGGGCGGCGTCGGCCTCGCGCTGGCCAATTGGATGGTCGATGGCGATCCGGGTCATGATATTTTTGCGATGGATGTCGCCCGCTATGGCGAATGGGCCACTTTGCGTTATACCAATGCAAAAGTGCGGGAAAATTATTCACGGCGTTTTTCAATTAGCTATCCAAATGAAGAATTGCCAGCTGCGCGCCCGCAACAGACCACACCGCTCTATGATGTAATGGTCGATCAGCATAACGCCGTGATGGGCGATAGCTGGGGGCTGGAAACACCGCTCTGGTTTGCCCCTTCTAAGGCAGAAGCCCATGATGTGCTGTCCTTCCATCATTCCAATGATTTTGAACATGTCGCTGCCGAGGTCAAAGCCGTAGAGACAAGTGTCGGGATTACCGAGATTTCCAATTTTGCAAAATATGAAATCACTGGCCAAGGAGCCGAGGCTTTCTTAAACCAGCTGATGACCAATAAAATGCCACGTCTTGGCCGGCTGGTGCTTACCCCGATGCTGAATGAAAATGGCAAGCTGATAGGTGATTTCACCATTGCAAAAGCAGCTGAAGATCGTTTTGTGATGTTTGGCTCACTGGCGGCGACCAAATATCATATGCGCTGGTTTGAACGCCATCTACCAGCTGATAAATCGGTGCATGTTCGCCGCTATGATATGACGTTGCAAGGCCTGTCTATCGCTGGTCCTAAATCACGCGATGTACTCTCCAAACTGGTGGATATAGATGTCTCAAACGAGGCGTTCCGCTTTATGGATTTCCGTGAAATGGATGTGAATGGTGCGCCTTGTATGGTGAACCGCATTTCCTATACAGGTGATTTGGGATATGAAATCTGGATGAGCCCTGATTATCAGCGTAAAGTCTATGACGGGCTGAAAGAAGCAGGGGCTGAATTTGGCATCCGCGATTTTGGTATGCGCGCCCTTCTTTCCATGCGTCTTGAGAAAAACTTCCCCACCTGGTTTGCTGAATTGCGGCCGATTTACGGACCGTTTGAAGCCGCAATGGATCGCTTTATCAAGCTTGATAAAAATGACTTTATCGGCCGCGATGCAGCAGCGCGTGAGCTGGAAAACGGCCCAAATATGCGGCGTGTCAGCTTTATTCTGGATGAGGGCAGTGCAGATGTAATGGGCGATGAGCCAGTTTGGTCCTGCCGTGAGGTGGCCAAGCCAATTGTCGAAAACCCCCATGGTCATGGCGCACCGCGCTTTGATGAGAAAGGCACTCAAACTGACAAGCCAGATGCACAAAGAGACGGCGACTGGCAAGTGGTTGGATGGATCACCTCAGGCGGCTATGGACACCGGGTGGGCGCCTCTATGGCACAAGGCTATATTCCAGCTGAGCTGGCAGAGATTGCAGAAGACGGGCTGTTTGAAATCGAAGTGCTGGGCATCCGCAGGAAAGCACGCCTTGCGATTGAGCCACCTTTTGATCCGAGCGGCGCGCGTATGCGTGGCTGAGCATAGCCAGCAGACAAGAGGGCTTAATGAAAAAAACGCCGTTTTGGTGGGATGAAACCCAGCTGCCAGACATCGCTGATGCACCGCTGCCCGGTGAGGCAGAAATCGTCATTATTGGCGGTGGCTTTGCTGGGTTGAGCGCTGCGCTTACCGCTGCACGCCAAGGCCGGCAAGTGGTGATATTGGATGCAGGTGTGCCTGGCCTTGCTGGTGCTGCGATGCGCAATGCTGGTATCACCAGTGGCTCTATCCGTTATTCACATCCTGCGCTGAGTGAAAAATTTGGAACCGCCTTTGCAGATGACGCTTATTTGGAAGGGGCAGATGCACGTGCAGATATGGCGCGGTTTATTCAAGATGAAAAGATAGACTGCCAGTTTCAGATGCATGGTCATTTTGCCGGCGCGCTCTCAACCCGCGACTATGAGGCGATGGCACGCCAGGCAGCGGCATTGAATAAATTGCCTGGCCATGAGGCAACACTCATTCCTCGTTCTGAGCAGCATAAACAAATTGCCACAGACCGGTTTTTTGGTGGGTTGCTCAGGCGCGATATTGGCGGCTTTCACCCAGGACGATTTTTTGCTGGCCTGCTGAGCCGTGTGATAGAGGCAGGTGTCCATATCGCCTGCCAGACCATCGCGGCCGACATTATCAAGGATGGCGCAACCAAAACCATCCGCACCAGTCGCGGTGATATCAAAGCCTCTATCATTATCAACACCGCCAATGCTTATACAGGGCGCACCCATCCCATTGGCGCGTTTCTGCGCAAGCGTCTGGTCCCCGTTCAGAGCGCGATTATCGTCACTGAAAAGCTGGGTCGCGATAAGGTAAAAGAGCTGATGCCGGCTTTGCGCATGTATGGCAATACCGCCAATCTCTATTGCTATTTCAGGCCTACACCTGACCAGGACCGCATTTTACTGGGCGCGCGCAGCTTTGATAAAGAACAGCTTTCACCAAGATCAGCCCGGTTTTTGAAAGACCGCTTGCTCGAAATCTTCCCAGATATGGGTGCCTTTGAGGCAGAATATGGCTGGCTTGGCAATGTTGCTTTCAGCCAGCGTTTCCTGCCCTCAATTTTCGAGAAAGACGGTGTTTATTACGTCGCTGGCTATGGCGGGTCGGGGACAATTTGGGCCCGCTGGCTGGGGATAAAAACAGCTGAGATGGCCCTTGGGTTGCGCAATAAACCAAGCTGCTTTTACGGCCCACCACCACCTGCGATACCGCTTTATGACGGCAATCCCTGGTTTATGTCTTTTGTAAATAGCTGGTATGGCGTAAAAGACAGAGTGAACGAATGGGGATATAAAAACCGACAATGACAGCGCAATGCGACACCCATCATGCCTATCGGGTTTCAATCTACCGTGCAGGAGAGGTGGAATCCGAACATCTTGTTGATATCGCCTTGTGCAATGCTGCCGGTGATATCATCTTAAAAAAAGGTCGCTTTGACAGGCTGGTCTTTCCGCGTTCTGCCATGAAACCTCTGCAGGCAATTGCCCTCATTGAAACGCTGATCGAAACCGGCCAGATTGACAGGCTGAGCCATGAAGATATCTCGGTCATTTGTGCCAGCCATAATGGTGCACCTGAACATAGCCATCAGGTTGCTTCCTTATTGCAGAAATTTGAAATATCACCTGATAATCTGATATGTGGTGCGCATTGGTCGCTAAATCAGGCGGCACTGATTGAACAAGTGCGCCAGCATGAACAGCCGGACAAAATCCATAATAACTGTTCTGGTAAACATGCAGGCATGCTGATCTTGGCAAAATTAATGGGCGTATCTTCAGATAATTACCATCTGCCAGACCATCCAGTTCAGCAAAAAATTATTGGCATATTAAACCAGATGATCGGCCAGAATCTGAGCGATATGGCGATGGGGATAGATGGCTGCGGAGCGCCCGCCCCCACTGGCTATCTGCATCATTGGGCGACTGGCTTTGCACAATTTGCTAACCCCAGCTCTCTCTCACCTATCCGCCAACAGGCCGTCCGGCTGATTGCAGAGGCGATTGCCGCAGCCCCGCTGCTGATGGCAGGAAAGGGACGGGCATGCAGCGCTGTTAATGCCGCTTATGGCGGTGATGCGACGGTTAAGATCGGGGCAGAAGGTGTCTATGCGGCTAGTTTCCACAGATCAGGCTTGGGGCTGATGTTAAAAGCGCGAGATGGCCATATGCGGGCAGCCGAGGTGGCTTTGGGCGCCGTGATGCACCATCTGGGTTTTCAAGAGAAGCAAGACTGCCTGCCCTATTTCAAACCTGAATTAAAGAACTGGGCAGGCTCGCCTACCGGCTTTATCACAGGAGACTCGCTTGTCTGATCCGATGCAAGACCTTCAAGAACAGCTCGCCTATCTGCAACAAGATATGCAGGCCATGAGCGACGAGCTCTATGCACAGCAACGCGAGATTGCCACTCTCCGGTTGCAGATTGAGCATTTAAAGGCCCGCCTGCGTGCGTCGCACTCTGATAGCGGTATTCTGAAACCTGAAGAAGACAGCCCGCCGCCGCATTATTAATAGATGCCCTTTTTGCTGACACTTCATTTATGGCGTCCAATCCTGTATATTCGTAAATACTAATTTATTCCTTGGAGGGATTATCTATGCGTGCGCTACTTATGACTGGCCTGTCAGCCCTTGCATTTTTATCATTTTCAGCTCATGCGCTGACCTTGAAATCAGGTCAGGTGTTGGGTGGTGATGGTGAGGTTTATGATGGCGCCTCGCCTGAACAAGCACAAAATATCCTGAATGCCACCAAGCAAACGGATATTTTTGGCAATCAGAAAACTTCTGGGATTAATGGCGATAATCTCTTCCTTGTGGTGGAAGATGAAGTGATTTTCGTGCCTCTCACTGAAATCAGCGGCAAATCCAAAGAAGGCATTAAGACGCTCATCACTGATTATGTCGTAAAGGCCCTGACCGCCAATGTAACACAAGCCTATGCTAATGATCCTGATGGTCTGACCAATGCAGAGGTTGTGGCCGATATCGCTGAAGACACTGCCAATCTGAGTGATTCAGTGGGGGTACAGGCGCTTGCTGAGCAAGCGGCAGTACTGGCAGAAGAAGATGCGAAGCTGGCGGCAGAATGGGTTGCTGCCAATGTTAATCTTGCCACAGTGGATGCGGCCAATGAAGCCGCCCGTCAGGCTGCTGAACAAGCCTTTGAAGCGGTGGCAGAAGAAGCCTTAGAACAAATTATCGAGAATGATCCGGCATTGATGGAACATCTGGAAAATGGCGGCACAGTTACCTGTGATTCGGCTGTGGGCTGTTACGCTGAATAATCGCTTTATCAGCACCATATTCATAAGGCGGCCTGATATTGCACCAAGGCCGCCTTTTTCATTTCAGCCGCCTTTACAGCGTGGTTGTCACCGCAATGCCGCCGAGCACCAACACCAGCCCGCCGCGCCCAATCATCATCAGCCGTTTCATATAAGCCCCGTTTGGTGGCTGTTTTGCCTGGCTGGCGCGGTAGAGATGATAATTAGCCAGCGCAGAGCTTGCCAGTAATGCAGTTGCGCCAAGCAGCTTGATATGAAAAGCCGTGCCAATATTCATCGTGCCGTAAATCATATAGGCTAGGCCAAATCCAGTGGCCCATAGCACCAGAATAGACCCAAGCCCCAGATAGCCTAAGAGCTGAAGCGCTTTACCCACATGTGGGGCTGGTGGTTGCTGGGCTTTTTGATGGGCTGAGCTGATCACCGCACCCCCTATACCAATACCACCTGCTACAAATAGTGCTAAATAATGAAAGAATTTTAAAATGACGATCAGCATGTCCCCCTCCTCAGCAACGCATATCACCTCATCACCATAGCATGTCGCCAGGATATTGCTATTTTATGACAGGGGTTGAGCTGAGGACGGCGTTAATGACAGGCTTTGCCTAAGGCCTTTAAGCGCCAGTAATTATAAGGAAGAGGCGCCAGAAAACCGGCGGATAACATCAGGGGAATAACCCACCAGGTCAGGATAGCCCCACCGGTGAGCAGCCAGTCGGTGAGATTCATCGCCGCTTCCATCGCCACCATTGAGATCAGCGACATGCCAACCGCCGTCTGAAACGCCAGCTTAAAGGCCATCTGGCGGCTGAGAATATAGGTTTCAAGCGCAATAGACGTTAAAATACCATTGATAATGGCAAGGCTCATAATCGCCAGCACGGGCCAGGCGATACCGGTGAACTGAAAAAAAGCAATGGTCCCGAAATCACCAATAGAGCAGCCTAGTAAACACCAAAAGGTGTTTTTTGACGCCCGCTTCCAGCTATGACGACAGCGCCAGCTGATAGAAAATGGAGAGGTTGATGATGCCTGCATATCTGCCTTACCTAATGTGTAGAGCTAGCATAACAAACTCAGGCACAGTGAAAAAGAGGCCAACGCCCTGCCTGTCAAAAAGCCGCAGGATGTTAGACCTATGCAAAGGATTATGAAGCCGCCTTATATCAGCTTGAACATATCCTCTGAGGTGAGGATTGTCGCGAATTCATCTCTCAAGCTAGCCAGCGCGGTTTGGTGTATCAATTCAGCCGGATAATGCTGGCCATCGGCGCCTATCTTGTCAAAGGTCGCCACCGCATCTGAAATCAGATAGGTCTGATAGCCATAATTGCCAGACATCCGCGTGGTTGTGGATACACAATGATCTGTTGTCAGCCCGATAATCACAACATGCTGTGTCTTTTTATCATCCAGCAGTGCCTTTAAATCAGTGCCGATAAAACCGCTATTGACCGATTTGGTGACAATTACCTCGCCAGCCTCTGGCTCAGCTCCTAGATAAAAAGCAAACCCATCTTGGCTCTGATGCAAGGGTGAGTTGGGATTGGTTGAGCTATGGCGGACATGGATGATATCCAGCCCCAGCTCTCGCCATTTTTTCATAATGCTTATACAGACAGACTCGGCAGCCGGGTTATTCCGGCCGCCGCCCCAATAGGCTGTGTCTTGAAAACCTTGTTGAATATCAACACACACCAATACAGGTTTTTTCGTCCTGAGGCCTGTCATCCAAGGCTTAGGATCTGGTGGTAAGCGTGGCGGAAAGGACGCTTGCGGCATCCTCTAAATCCAGCACGGCCCAAGCTTTGGCCAGCAACTCATCTTGTTCCGCATCGCTCAAGACACCGGCACAACATGAACGCGCCTTATCTTCAACTTCTTTGTCAGTCAGCGGGTTTTCAGGCCCCCCACGATAACGCTCGTCAGCCCAGCCTGCGATCTCGCGCCCGTCTTTGAGTTGAATGGTAATACGCGAGCGCATCTTATCAAAGCCTTGTGCTTCAATCTCTTCATCTAATTCAGTGCGCATACGCCGCTGCATGGCCTGCATCGCATCAGAAGCCACAAAGGCGTCTGAGAACTCAACCTTACCTGCCTTGCGGGCCAGCGCGATCATCGATAATGCCGCAGGCAGCGAGAATTTCGCCTGCAAATGATTAGCCGCAATCGGATAACGGATAGGTTTCAGGATATTGGTTCCTGCATGAACGGTGACTGTTTCAATATCATCACTTTGGATATCGCCTTCTTTGACCAGCCTTAGCATCAAATCAATGGTCGGATGGGTGAGCACGCCGCATGGATAAGGCTTGATAGACACGCCCGGGTCAATGATGGTCCAGCTCTTGCCAAAGCCTTGACCTAGCTTTTCTGGGCTACAGCCGCCGCCCTGCACCGCCATGAAGCCCCATGGGCCATCTAAGGCTGCTGGATCAGCGGTAAAGCCGCGCTCAGCCAGCAATGCAGCTGTGACGCCATTTTCAGCAGCACGCCCGACATGAAGCGGCTTGGTCATTGTGCCAAAATTACACCGGATACCTGCCGCAAAGCTGGCCGCAATCCCAAAACCAGCGCGCAGCTTATCTCCTTTAAGGCCGATAATTTTGGCAGCCGAAGCAAATGCCCCGAAAGTGCCAACCGTTCCTGATGAGTGCATACCTGACATATAATGTTGAGGCAGCATCCATTCAGAAATTTTAGCCTCAACTTCAAAGCCTGTTTGAAAGGCCAGCATGAACGCACGTCCAGAGAGCGGACCGCGGGCCTGGCCCATCACCAGAGAGGCGGTCAATGGCGGAATGGTCGGATGCGTCAACAGCCCATAAATATGGGCAGGGTCAAGGCTCACCTGGCTGTCATCCCAATCATGAGCATGGCCAGCGGTGCCCAGCACACGCGCTGCCATGGGTGCCGGCACTTTTTGATTTGTAGATATCAGATTGGCATCTTCGCGCCCACCCATAGCTTGAGCTTCGGCAATCAGGATTTCCAGCGAATGTTCTTCTGAGCCGGCAACATAAAGCCCCAGCCCATCAATGATACAACGCTTGCCGATATATAAGGCCTCTTCTGGAATATCCTCAAAGCTGACCGTCTCTATAAACTGCGCAGCTTGTTCGGTGATGGTGGTATTTTCCGGCATTGCGGCGAAAGCATTCTGCATGACAGACATGATGATTATTCCTTTATTTGACGTCTCTTATCGTACCAGTTCCAGATTGTACCGGCAAAACTATTGACCAACACAGCGCGTGTGGCCTGAAAAGCAGCCACAATGGCCATATCTAATTCTAAAAAGCGGGCCGTGAGGACCATCTCTGCCAATCCGCCTATAGAAAAAGCCAAAATCATTGTCGCCGCATCAATTGGCAAAAACTGGCTGAATAAAATACCGATAAGGGCCATGGCAAAGATGATGGCCAAAAGAGCCGTACCACCCACTGCCATCGCCCGAGGTAGCTTTTGCAATTTCTCGCGCTCAAATTTTGCACCGAGAGACATGCCGACAAAAATCTGCGCAATGGCCATCAGCGCTTCTGGAATCTGGCCATCCACCGCGCCGGTTGCTGTTAATAATGCCACCGCCAGCAAGGCACCGAGCAGCCAAGCCGCAGGCAGGTTATATTTCTGGCCAAGCCAGCCACCTAACAGCGCAACAAACAAAACCAGCAGCAAATCAAAGGCTGAAAGCTGAACCACCTCAGAGACCAGCCCTGTTGAGGGAAAGAAAAAGAACAGCCCTAACGGCAATATACCCACAACCAACGCCACCCTTATCGCATGCAAGGTGGCAATGGTGGTACGGTCAGCGCCGTGTGGCTCGCCAATATTGGCCATTTCGATCACGCCGCCTGGCATCAGCGAGAAGAACGCCGTACTGTGTTTCATCTCGGCTTTACGTGCGACAATGGGGGTGAGCAGCAATGCCAGCACAACACCAGCAAATCCCATCACCGCCATCATCGGAAACCAGCGGCTAATCTGGAGCGCCACATCAGGTGTAATGGTCAGACCAACCCCTGCCCCAATGACTGCCAGAGAGGGAAGGTAGAGCCCTTTAGGCAGCTTAATCTGAAGGCCTGAGAAACTGATAAATCCGGTTACAATCGCCGCACCCATCAACCAGGCCAGCGGCAGGCCAAGGCCAGACCAAATCGCCCCACCCATCGCAGCGGGGATAAGCGCGATAGAAAAACCTCTATATTTGCCGAGTGCTATCATTTCACATCACCTGATTTCGGCACCAGCTTGAACACTGATTTTGAGAGATAATTACCAATCCAGATGGTGAAGAATATCCGCACAAGATGATGGAGGGCCACCACAATTGGATTGAAGTTCAAAGACAGTGCAATGAGGCTCATTTCGGCCAGACCACCAGCAGCAAAACTGATAAACATCACTTCAAAACTGGCCGGTACAAAGGCCGTCAGTACCAACGCAAAACCAACTGCCAATATCAGCATGAAAAGACCCGAGACCAACCCCATATTAAGGCCACGGACCAGCAAGCTGCGTGAAATACCTGAAAATTGAGACCCAAGGGAGATCCCTATCATATATTGGGCCAAATGCTGGACCCCGGGCGGAATATCTATCGCGACCACGCCGGAAACTGACAGCATAAGGGCCAAAATCAAGGGCGCCATCAAATGCGCTACTGGCAATTTCAAGCGCCTGCCACCAAAAAGCCCGATCATGGCAATGATGATGATGACACCTACATCAGACCAATCCCAGTCATCTGCGGTCAATGTCTCACCTGCCATGGAGCCAACCATATTGCCGCTGATCAGCCAGAACAGCATGGGCACGGTTACCACCACCAGAATAATCCGGATGAAATGCTGGATGGTCACGATACGCACATCTGCACCCGCCTGCTCAGCCAGCGCGATCGAATCGACGATACCGCCTGGCAGGCCTGCAAAATAAGCATCTAATTTTGAATAATTGCCGGCCTTTCTGAAAATCAGGTAATTGCCAGCATGGGCAATGAAAATAAAGCCAATAACCGCAACAACTGACAACCAAAAATGCGGCATAAGTATGAGGAGATCAGGCGAGAAGCGGGATCCAATCATTGTCCCAATCACCGCCATAAAGACCATCCGCACCCAGCGCGATAAGGGCGGCAAATGCCTGCCATCTCTCTCGTAATAAAGCACAAAGCTGGCACAGCCAAGAAAGCCCCCCAGCAAAAATGGGAGGGGCATTCCGGCAAAATAAGCCAGCGTACCGCCAACAAGTCCAAACAGGAAGTTGAAGATGATACGAGGGTCCATTTTTTTCGTCACAAATCCAGTTAGGCATGCCATCACAGCATGCCTTTTAAGGTACTTATCTTAGGCTGATTCCTCTTTTCGTGCGCGGAATGAAGACCAGGCACGGAAAGCAACAACAGCGGCACCAATGAATAGGAAGATAGGGGCATAAGAGAATTTGCCGCCATATTCAAAACTGGTGAATACGTAGAACCCTTTATCAGAGATGATCATAGACTGACGGAAGGCTTCTTCCATACTAGAGGTCAGCACAAAGGCAATGATAAAGGCTGCTGCTGAGAAATTGGTTCGCCGCATGGCATAACCCACTATCCCGAAGAACAGCGCGAACACCACATCCCAAATAGAGGCACGTGATGAATAGCTGGCCGCCAAGGCTGTCATGAAAATGAATGGATAGAGATATTTAGTCGGCAACATCGCAATCAGTCTGCCGACAAGCGGGGCCGCAAAATAGCCAATCAGCGCATAACAGGCGATCCCGATCAAACCAGCCGCAAATACACCAAAGATGAATTCACGCGGACTGATCAGCTGACCACCCATAAAGAGCGGTGGTTCTGTTGCAAAGATTGTCGGCCCAGGCTGCAGGCCGTTTACAAGGAACATACCGATAAGCACAGCTGCAATGGTTGAACCCGGAATACCCAGCGAGAGAAGCGGGATCATAGACGGGCCAGACACCGCATTATTGGCTGATTCAGGGGCCGCAATACCTTCAACGATACCAGTCCCCCATTCCTTTTTATTCTTCGCCCGGCGCTTTTCCTCGCCATAAGCCACAAAGCAAGCCACAGACGAGCCGAGACCAGGCATCATGCCAATGAGCGAGCCATAGATAGAAGAGCGGAACATCAATGGGAAGCACCGCTTAAACTCAGCCCAGGTGAAGTAATGGGCAGTCGGGTCATCCAGATTTTGCGGCTTGATATCGATCATTTTCATCTTAGCTGCTTTTTCAGCCTGAATAATGACCTCAGAAATCACAAACACACCAATCAAGAGCGGCACCAGAGCCATACCGCTTTCCAGCTCAGCAATACCCATGGTCATTTTAAACTGACCGGTGATGATATCTTCACCAATCAGGCCAACAACCGCGCCAAACAGAGTTGAGATAATCCCTTTGATGATAGAATCACTCACCACTGAGCCGATTACCACAAAGGCCATCAGATAAATTGCAAAATTCTCAGGCGGGCCAAACTGACGCGTGAAAGCCGCAACAGTTACGGCACCGAAAATCAAGATAATCTCACCAAAATAATCACCATAGGCTGAGGCAACTGTCGCTGTTTTCAGCGCTTTGCCTGGCTTGCCTTGCTGTGTCATCGGATAGCCATCTTGCATGGTGGCGGCAGAGGCCGCCGTCCCGGGCGTGTTAAATAAGATAGCCGCAATAGAGCCACCATAGCGCCCAGATTTGCCAATCACATAAAGAAAGGCCAGACCAGCAAGGCCGCCAATCTCGTCATTATAGGCAATCAGGATAGGCAACATCATGGCAATCGCCGCGGCCGCGGTCAGGCCTGGCAATGCGCCAAACACAATACCGACCAGTGCCGCCAACAGCACAAAGCCAAGCGCAAACGGGTCATTGAACAGAATGACAAAGCCACAGGAAATATCAAAGAAAACAGAGAGTGGCCCCAGCGTGTCAAAAAACTCACGCAAGCCAGCACATTGGTTCATCATCATGTTATTTGGCTCCTGTGATCCAATTTGTATAAGGGCGCATGTCAATCAGCGCACCTTTCGGGTCATTCAACAACATGACCCCCATGAAAAGGGCTTGGAAGGCGAAGGCTAGCAGAATAGCGCCTGCTATCATCGCAAACCAGTTGCGCACGCCAAAGCTATAGAGCATGGCAATAAAGGTAAAAATCAGGGCAGTGAAATAACCAAAGCCCCAGAACAGCACAACAAAAAGCGCGCCACAGCCAATCACCAGGAAAATGCGCTTCACATCGCTTTCCAAAAAGCCGTAGCCTTCTTTTAAGTCGCCGGCTCTGCCTGTATAGGCGCGTATCGCCAGCCAAATGCCGCTCGCCGTCATAGAGAGAGCTAGGATGAGTGGCATCGTGCGTGGGCCAATCGCTTCGCGTGAGGTCTCAATGGTAAAGGCCTGAAAGATAAAAAACACGCCAATCAGCAGAACCGTGGCACTCACGCCATATTCCACTTTGATTTTATATTTTTGATAATCCACCTGCTCCCCCTCGGGCCGTCATTTTTGAAAGAAAATATGTAAAAACATGAAAACAAGGCGAGCCTCTATCAGATAAAGGCTCGCCCCGCTTTAATTTACGCGAACTTACTGGTTAGCGATAATCTGTGCAACCACTGGGCCCATCACGTCAAACATGACGTCCTGTGCCTTCGCAGCGTCAGCAGCATTGGTGTAGAATGACGCCAGGTCGTTCTTGCCCATATACTTCTGATAGCCTGAGATACCAGCAATTGTTTCAATCGCAGCACCGACATCGGCCTTCACTTCGTCAGATACGCCCTTAGCAGCGAACAGACACATCAGACCGGTGAACTCAACACCTGGTGCACCCTGTTCAACAAAGGTTGGCAGATCAGGGGCCATTGGATCACGCTCAGCACCAGCAGAGGCCAATGCGCGGATGTCAGCTTCGAAACCAGGGATGGTGTTCACACCGCCAAATACAGCGTCAACTGACTGAGATACCAGCGCAGCACGTGCTTTTGAACCGCCTTTAAATGGCACTTTCTTATGCTTGATGCCCTGGCTGTCAAAGAACACATGGCCGATGGTTGCGTGCATAGTTGCCGCACCTGAAGTACCCCATGTGATGGTGTCGCCTGATGCTTTTGCATTGGCGATGAATTCCTGCATGTTCTGAGCAGGGTTTGATGAATGCACCTGCAGTGAGGTTACCAACTGTGATGCACAGCCCAGATTCACAAAATCATCTGGAATATGGTAAGGGCGGTCGTCGCCTTTTGCCAATTCACCAGCGATGAATGTACCGATGTTGATCATGTACAATGTGTGGCCATCGCGCTCTTCATCCAGAACAGCAGATGCGGCCTTCTGGCCTGATGCACCTGGCAGGTTCACGATGTAAGCAGGCATGCCATTCATTGATGGGGCTTCATGCATGTAAGAGGCAAAACCGCGAGCAGTTGTATCTGTACCACCACCAGCTGAGAAACCGACCATGATTTTGATTGGCTTTTCTGGATAATCAGCAAGCGCAGCACCGCCGACCATCAGTGTAGACGCAGCAAGACCTGCGACAAGAGTCTTAGCAAAATTCATTATATCCTCCCGAATATATGCCAGAGCGTTTCAAATTTTTCACCGCCAGAGAATAAGACGTGCCGTTCGACATCGTGCCTTTAATTGGGGCGCACTGTTGATGAACAGCGTCCAAAGACTATTACAATGCGCGGCTCCTTTGTCTAGCCAATTCACCCCAATCTGATGAAACAGTGCATAATTTTTTGACCTGCACAGATGCACCTTGCCCTATTCTGGCCGAAATCGGTAAGTTAAGGCAAAGGCCTGTCTCGTTCAAAGGGGAGCACGCATGTCTGCACAAAAACCATTTGATAATTTGTTAGTAATTGATTTTACACATGTTTTAGCTGGTCCTGCTTGCAGTTATTATCTTGGACTGCTTGGCGCACGGGTCATTAAAGTTGAATCGCCGCTAAAAGGTGATGCCATCCGTCATCGTGGTGGCACCGATGCAAAAGCGGCCAGCGCAGGCATGAGCACCTCTTATCTGACCCAAGGCGCTGGAAAAGAATCACTCACTCTTGATCTGGAAACAGAAAACGGGCGCGCGCGCTTCCACCAGCTTTTGTCTAAGGCAGATGTGCTGGTCGAAAATCACATTCCAAAGACTATGCAGCGTTTAGGGCTGGATGAAGCCTCTGTGATGGCCCGCCATCCGCATTTGATATATTGCGCGCTCACCGGCTATGGACGCGGTGGGCCGCAAGAAAACACAGCGGCTTATGATGTGAATATTCAAGCCGCCTGCGGCTTGATGGATGCAACAGGGACGCTGGAGAGCGGGCCAATACGTACTGGCGCACCTATATTGGATTATGCCACAGGGCTGAGTGCCGGCTTTGCGATATCTGCAGCGCTATATGCCCGCACACAAACAGGCAAAGGCAGCTTTGTGGATGTCTCCATGCTGGAAACCGGCCTCAGCCTGATGAGCTCTACCATCACCGATTACTTAAAGACAGGCAATGCGCCTCAAAGACGCGGTAATCTGGCCAATAGCCGCTCACCTGGGGCTGGCAGCTTTCCCTGCAAAGACGGTATCATGTCGCTTGGGGTGAATGAAGAATCACATTTTGCCAGTCTGGCCAAGGCACTCGGCAGAGCAGACTGGCTAAAAGATATACGGTTTAGTGAAGGTGGCGCACGTAAAGCCCATGCAGAAGAGCTGGTCCAAGAAATTGAGGCAGAACTCAGCAAGAAGACGGCCGCAGAATGGGAGCCCATCTTGCAAGAGGCTGGCGTGCCTTGTGCGCGCCTGCGCAGCCTGCCTGAGGCGCTGGCCTCAGATCAGGTGCAAAAACGCGGCTTTGTACAGGCCTCGTCAAATGGCGAGCAGGTACCAACCCTCCCCTTTAGACTCGATGAAATCACCGCATATCAGCCGGCATCGCATGTGCCCAAGCTGGGTGAGCATAATGCTGAAATTAGCGCATGGCTTGCCGAGTTATCAGTTCCATCAGACCAACAATAAGGACAAACGCAGCGATACACCATACCGCTTTACGCAAAGACAGGATTGCTATCCATCGATATCACAAGCCATGGGCACTGGCTGGACAGCTTTATGAACATGAACTATCCTTAAAGGCTGAACTGCAATTTGGGATAAGACGTGTTACATCTGCTTGATATATCACTGCATACCTATTTCTTATTTGCGCTGATTATTGTGGCTTTCATTTGCTATGCGCAAGATGATATCCCGATGGAATTCACCGCGGTCGGGGTGATAGCGGCGATCCTGCTTTTCTTCAATTTTTTCCCTGTCCTCGACGCAGCCGGGCAAAATCTGCTGCCCTCCAGCCAGATTCTCGCCGGCTTTGCCAATCCAGCCCTGATTTCAGTACTTGCCCTTTTGATTGTAGGTCAGGGCGTGTCCAAATCCGGGATATTAGAGACCATTTCCAGACGGGTTCTCGCCCTCAGCATGGGCAAATTATGGATCGCCATGCTGATATCCCTGCTCACTGTTTTGCTGATCAGCGCCTTTTTGAATAATATTCCGGTGGTGATAATTTTCATCCCCATTATTCAGTCTATTGCCCAGCGCTATCAGGTTCCCGCCTCAAAATTATTGATGCCGCTCAGCTTTGTGGCCGTGGTTGGCGGCATGACCACTTTGGTAGGTTCAGGCACGAACCTGCTGGTCTCCGATGCTGTTTCCCATGCCGGCATGCCGGCCCTTGGCTTTTTTGAATTTACCGTGCCAGGCCTGTTATTGGCTTTCACTGGCCTTGCCTATGTCACCCTTATCGCCCCAAAACTATTGCCAGGGCGCCGCAATCTTAGCCGCCGTTTGCGAGAACGATCACCTAAGTTTTTTCTTGCTGAATTAGAAGTTGAGGCCGATTCAAAGCTGATTGGTACAGCCGTGAATGGCGATCATTTCACTGATTTCCCAAATTTAAAGGTGCGCATGCTCCATCGTTTTGGACGGACTTTCCTGCCGTCATTTGCTGGTATGCATTTTCGTAAAGGAGATGTAATCGCTGTGGCCTCAAGCCGAGAGACACTGACCGATTTGTTGAAATCGGGGTTTGGCCTAAAATTAGCACCTGGCTTTCAGGATAAGTCATCCCATCATGAAAAATCAGACCAGATCATTGTTGAGATGATGGTCACCCCCTCTTCTTCTTTGATTGGCCAGCGTATCGGCTATAGCGGGTTTGAAAAGCTCCATAATTGTGAAGTGCTGGGCTTTCAGCACCGCGCAAATATGGTCCGTAGCCGGATTAAAAGTGCGCGCTTGGCAGCAGGCGATATGCTGCTTGTCAAATGTGATGAGCAAGCCATCCGCGGTTTGCGTGATGATTTGGATGTGGTGCTGGTTGAATATTCAGTTGAAGAATTGCCAAATTGGAAATTAGGCCATCGCGCGGCCCTGATTTTCTTATCAGTGGTGCTCTGTGCCGCGTTAAATATTCTTCCCATTGTCATTGCCGCCACTTTGGGCGCACTGGCGATGGTAGGCTTTAACGTCCTGAACATCCAACAAGCTGTGCGCGCCATTGATGTAAAAATTGTGACAACCATTGCTGCTGCGCTTGCGATAGGGGCGGCGATGGAGGTAACAGGCACCGCCAGTCTGCTTGCCAATCTCATCATCTCAGGCACCGGCACTGAAAATCCAAGGCTTGTTTTGAGCGCCTTTTTCCTTGGTGTGGCCCTCATGTCTAATATCATCAGCACCAAAACCTGTGCGGTGCTCTTTGCGCCTATTGGGCTTGAAATGGGTGCAGAGATTGGGATTGACCCGCGGATTTTCGCCATCACCATCATCTTTGCTGCCAATTGTGCTTTTATGACCCCTTTTGCCTATCAGACCAGCTTGTTGGTGATGGGGCCGGGCAGTTATAAATTCAAAGATTTCGTGATTGTAGGTACACCGCTTTTGATACTGGTCTGGCTGGTCTATACCGCCTTTGTGCCCTGGTATTTCGGCTTATAACAGGCACCAGAACCCCACTGGCTCATCAGTCCAGATAGCTGTCATTGCGCATATTTTCCCGTGCGATATGGATAGGCAATACACGCCCATAGAGCTGCTTTGTACGGGTAGGTGAGCCGACCATATTTGGCTCTTCAACATAAGAGAAAATCGCTACATAACGCGGTGTAGAACCAAATAAAGGGGCAACGCGGTGCAGTGAATATCGGCCCTTGAAAAGCTGAAGATCGCCAGGCTCCAAGGTCAGTTTACGCACGTTATCTGAGCGCTCATCTAAGACCTCTTTCACCTCATCAAAAGCCTCACCATCACGCCGGATATTAGGTGCATATTCAAAATCGCCGCCGCTATCTGCATTCTGTATCGCCAGTGTCACGGTGAAATTATTGGTATCGAAATGCCAGGGAAAGCCATTGCCCTCTTCGGCCATATTGATGATCACATCTGCCAGCGGGTCGGCATAGCGATAGAATTTTTCTTCTTCTAGACAGTCTTTGATAAACGGGTCAAAGGCCGGAAAATCATGAACCTGCCGCAACGGGCCTGTTTTGAGAAAATTATCTGCCGGGATAAAGGCATTTGAGCGATCATAAAAGCGCCGCCTGGGGTCATCGCTTGGCAGTGTTTCATCATCTTCAGTGAAATAGGGGTTTGTCCGACCGAATGAGCGATGTGCCTTGCTGGCAACCTGATCAGCTTCACCAGCGATACGGGCAATGCCGGCAGGGGTCAAAAACTGCTTTAAAACCGCACAGCCATCTTCAGCCAGAGATGCTCTAACCTCAGCAAGCAACGCATCACGCGCAGGGCCAGGCTGATCTATCGGATAGCGCGCCAGATTGATCAGCGCATCTGCAGATATCTGTTCTATCTGGTCCATTTGGCCCTCCCTTTTTATATGATCCTGCGTATCTTTTTTGAACTTGGCAATGGGTTTTGTGCCCCAAAAAAAAGAAACAGGCCAATCTGAACATCAGAAAGGCCTGCCTCCTTATTTATGTCATCACCCTCAGGATGAAGGCGATTTGCACGGCTTTTGGGCAGCAGCCCTAGGCGACATGCTGATCCAGAGTTTTGCGCATCTTATCGACGATCTCATCAATGTGATGACGCTCTGCCACAAAGGCAGGGGCGACAATAGCAACATCGCCTGTGAATTTCACATGCAGGCCGTTCCAGAACATATCTTTTTGCATTTGCGTGCCGCGGCGACCTGGCACACCATCATGGTGCACCTCAACGCCAGCCATCATGCCAATGCCGCGCAGATCCTTCACCAGCGGATGGTCTTTGAGCGTCCAGATGGCATCTAGGAAATAGCTGCTCATCTCGTTGGCCCGCTCAAACAGACCTTCTTGCTCGTAGATTTTTAGCGTGGCAATGCCAGCGGCACAGGCTGCTGGGTGTGCTGAGTAAGTATAGCCATGGAAAAATTCAATCGCATTTTCAGGCGCAGCATTGGTAACAGTCTCATAGACCTCATCACGTACAGCCACACCGCCCATTGGGATTGCCCCGTTGGTGAGTGCCTTTGCCATGGTAGCGATATCAGGTGTTACCCCAAATTTATGCGCCGCAAAAGGTGTACCCATACGCCCGAAACCAGTGATGACCTCATCAAAGATCAGCAAAATGCCATGATCATCACAAATTTTGCGCAAGCGATCCAGATAGCCAACTGGCGGTACCAATGTACCAGTCGAACCGGCAACTGGCTCAACAAATACCGCTGCAATGGTAGACCCACCATAGGATTCGATAATCCGCAGCAAATCATCTGCCAAATCCGCATCTGTCTCAGGCTGGCCTCTGACAAAAGACTGATTTTCAGTTTGGGTATGACGCATCAGTGAAATATTTGGCAGCGTCAGGTTAAAGGTTTCGCGGTTTTTAACCATGCCTGCCAGTGAGACACCGCCCATATTCACCCCGTGATAGGCACGCTCGCGGCTGACAAAGCGGGTACGCTGGCCATCGCCTCTCGCGCGATGATAGGCCAGGGCCATTTTCATCGCTGTATCCACTGATTCAGAACCTGAATTTGTGAAAAATACGTGGTTCATTGGCTCTGGCAAAAGGCGGGCTACGCGCTCAGCCAGTTCGAATGAGCCAGGATGACCCAGCTGGAAATGCGGGATATAGTCATTTTCCTGCATCTGGTTATAAACAGCTTCAGCAATTTCGCGCCGGCCATGACCTGCCGGATTACAGAACAGGCCAGATGAACCGTCAATCAGCTGTCCGCCCTTATAATCCCAGCAATACATGCCTTCGGATTTTACCACCAGACGGGGGTTTGCTTTAAAATCCCTGTTGCCGCTAAAGGGCATCCAGTGTTCTTCGAGTGAATTTGTATCAAATGGCATAATAATATACCTCCCTTTCTTTTTTTAAGCGCCTAGCTGTTGAGCAAAATCTTGTGCTGTTGGCGAATGATTTTATCCAGGTCTTCAGAAATATGATCGGGTTGGAAGTTGGTGAGGATATCATCAACCACTTTGCCCGCTGTTTCAACCAGAACCGGCTTACCCAGCTCTTCCCATTCTTTTGGTGAAGAACGATCTGAGACACTCGGATAGACATATTCGGTTTGCATCACATTAATCGTCGCATCATGTCCCAGATAATGACCAGGCCCGTCCAAACACACGTCACGCATGGTTTGCAGGCTCAATGTATCTTCATTGACCTCAATACCGCGCACACAGCGCATAGACTGACCAATCATATCATTATCAATCACAAGGCTTTCAAGACAGAAACCAAGCAAGGATGCGTGCATGCCTGCTGTTTCATAGACCATATTCAGCCCAGCTAGCCCAGCCATCACGGTTGTGCTGCCTTTTTCATAGCCTGATTGTGCATCAGGCATTTTCGCATCTGCCATGCCAGAAGCTGCACCTGAGGGCAGACCAAAATGATTAATCATCTGTGCACAAGCCGCAGTGAGCAATCCCTGCTCGCCAGACCCACCAGACATCGCCCCTGTACGCAAATCAGACACGAAAGGCCAGGTCCCGCAAATCGCCGGATGACCTGGCACCATTGCATTCACATAAACAAGACCAGCCAGCACCTCGGCAACAGCCTGTGCAACAGCACCAGCAATGCTGGCAGGCGCCGTGGCCCCTGCCTGACCGGCAGAGAGCAGCAGCACAGGCATACCAGCCTTGACGCATTCTTCCATGACCTCACAGCTTTCGGTCGCAAAGCGCAGAGGTGGCACCACAAAGCAATTTGAATTGGAGACGAATGGACGTGCACGCCATGCCTCTTCGCCACCTGCAATCTTATGCAACAACTCAACAGATTCTGGCACACATCTGGCTTCAGTAAAGCTGGTTCCGACATGTTTGCGCGTGCCCATTACAGAGGCATAGATGGTGTTTACATCCAAATCGAGCGGATCCTCGATATCTCGGGCAACCATCGGACGCTGGAAGAAATGGATATTATCCATTTTCTCAACGATACGCGCCGCATCATAGATGTCTTTTAAGAAACTCTCGCGGTAGCTGTTATTTTTGACATCCACTACATGCACCGCGGCACCGGCCGTCCCGCAATGGACCTTTTCACCAGTGAGATCGAGGTCAAATTTTGGATCCTGACCATGCAAGGTGATATTGCGTGCTGCTTTGGCAATGGTGTCTTGGACCAGCCGCCGCGGGAAACGCACGCGTCCATCTTCACCCGCAATCGCCCCTACTGAAACCATATAATCTATGCCAGTCTCAGGTGCCTGCGAGAGACCAATTTCTTCAAGAATTTGAAAAATCGTTTCTTCAATCGCCGCTACATCGCGCGCGCTGAGCGGCTTATACTGGCCGCCAGAAAGGCCGGCACGCACTGGGCGTAATTCCTCTGCCAATGGAGCCGCCCGCAGCGATTTACGGGCCATCCGGCCGCCTGAACGACGTGAACGTGGTGTGGTCATTGTCTCACTCATTTTCATCACCTCACTCATAATTGGTTGTGACTAAGCTTTCATGCGCTCGGATGTTGGGTCATAAAGCGGCTTAAAGCTCACCTCTGCCGCCACCTTTTGGCCCGCAACATCAATTTCATAGCTGCTGGCCAATTGGCTTTTCGCATCCTCACCATCACGGCACGGCACATAGCCAAGGCCAATAGCCCCGCCAAGGTGATGGCCATAATTGCCAGAGGTCAGATAACCGACAATCTCGCCATCGCGCAGAACCGCCTCATTGTGATAAAGCAGCGGCTCAGGATCGCTCAGCCTGAACTGCATCATTCTGGCATTCAGCCCTTCATCTTTTTTGCGCATCACCGAATCGCGGCCAATGAAATCACCAAACCGGCCAGATTGTTTGCCAATGCGGGCGGCAAAACCGAGGCCGGCTTCAAGAATGTGATCTTCAGATGAAATATCATGCCCAAAATGGCGGAAGGCTTTTTCAATGCGACAGCTATCAAGCGTATGCAAACCACAATGAGTCAGGGCGTGATCCTGGCTCCGTTTCATCAGCGTGTCATAGACATGTACTGCCATATCTGCTGAAACATAGAGCTCCCAGCCCAGCTCGCCCACATAAGAGACGCGGTGGGCGCGGGCCTTTGCATAGCCTATTTCAACTTCCTGCATGGTCCCAAATGGGAAATCAGCATTATCAAGGCTTTGCGGGATCAGCGGTTGCAAGAAATCGCGAGCCTCTGGACCCATCACCACCAGCACTGATTCCATCGCGGTAACATCCATCGCCATACAATGCGCACCATCTGGTATATGGCGATTGATCCAGTTCACATCACGCCGGATAGTGGCTGCAGGGGTGACGACAATGAATCTGTCACTATCAAGGCGTGTGATGGTTACATCTGCCTCAATCCCGCCATCTTCATTCAGGAATTGGGTATAGACGATACGGCCATTTTCAACCGCGACATCATTACAGGCAATGCGTTGCAAGACGCTCTCAGCATCTGCACCCATCACCATGATTTTCCCAAATGAGGAAAGGTCAAACAAGCCGACTTTCTCGCGCACGGCTTTATGTTCATCGGCGTTATAACCAAACCAGTTCTGGCGTTTCCAGCTATAGCGATATTCTGGTTTTTCACCAGCATCACGCGCCGATTTTGGCAGATACCAATTTGGCCGCTCCCAGCCATTTAACTCACCAAAACACGCACCTGCCTCTTCTAGGCGATGATGGATAGGCGAGCGGCGCACATCACGTGAGGTGGCAAATTGCCGATAGGGGAAGTGATCTGCATAAAGCAGACCAAGGGTTTCACTCACCCGGTCATGCAGATAGCTACGGTTGGTCTGGAAAGGCTGCATGCGGCGGATATCTACATCCCAGAGATCCATCGGCGCATTGCCTTTTGCCATCCAGTCAGCCAGCATTTTACCAGCCCCACCAGCTGACTGAATGCCCACTGAATTAAAGCCAGCTGCGACATAAAAATTCTTCAGCTCAGGGGCTTCACCTAAAATATAGCGATCATCTGGTGTAAAGCTCTCTGGCCCGTTAAAGAAGGTCTGAATCCCGGCGGTGGCCAGCACTGGCATCCGCGTTACTGCCTTTTCTAAAATGGGTTCAAAATGGTCAAAATCTTCTGGCAGTGTCCCGAACTCAAAATCATCAGGGATACCGTCCATGCCCCAAGGCTTTGATTTCAACTCAAACGCCCCAACCAGCATTTTGCCGGCATCTTCTTTGTAATAGGTGCATTCATCTGGCACTCTGAGCACAGGCAGATTTGATTTCAGCCCATCAATACCTTCGGTTACGATATAAAAATGCTCGCACGCATGCAAAGGCACAGATACACCGGCCATCTCGCCGACTTCGCGCGCCCACATACCACCACAATTCACTACAAATTCTGAGCGTATCGTGCCGTGATCAGTTTCGACACCTGCGGCCTTACCACCTTCTTTGAGGATGTTTGTAACCTTCACACCTTGCAGGATTTTGGCACCGCCATTGCGGGCGCCTTTGGCAAGAGCTTGTGTGATATTGACCGGATCGCCTTGACCGTCCTTGGGCAGCCAAACACCGCCCACTGAATCTTCAAGGTTCAAATCTGGATAGAGACGGCCAATCTCAGCATTGTCAATTTCATCAATCTCCACCCCAAAAGCACGGGCCATCGCCGCGGAACGCCGCAGCTCTTCCATCCGCTCATCACTGAGCGCAACAGTAATAGACCCGTTGCGTTTAAAGCCGGTGGCAACGCCTGTTTCTTCTTCTAATGCGTAATAGAGCTCTTGCGAATATTTCGCGAGCCTTGTCATATTCTGGGTAGCCCGCAATTGAGCAATCAGACCTGCCGCATGCCAGGTGGTGCCACAGGTGAGTTGTTTGCGCTCGAGCAATACCACATCACGCCAGCCCAATTTGGTCAGGTGATAAGCCACTGAGCAGCCCACCACACCGCCACCAATAATGACAACTTGTGCTTCAGAAGGAAGTGAAACTGACATGATTACCCCCTCACCCGCTCATTTTGTGGATCATAGAGAACACCACCATCAACCCATGTGGCTTTGCGTGGACGTCCTAGAACATGCACTTCAATCTCATGGCTTGCCTCAGACCCATCAGATGGTAAGGCCGCCTCATCCACAACACCATAGGCAATAGATTTACCAACGCGGTGTCCATAGCCAGCCGAGACAACGAGCCCTGCATCAGCGCCGTTAATCTGGATGCTTGAGAGATACACAGCCTCACCAAATGGCACATCATCAGCTGGATCATCCAGCGTCAGGGTAATGAAACGACGCTTGGCACCGCGCTGCTGTTCTGCCTGCAACGCTGCCTTGCCGATAAAGCTGTCTTTTGAGGTATTAACCCAGCGGCCAAGTCCACTTTCCAGCATGGTGTAATCTGAGGTTAGATCTGACTTCCAAGCGCGATAGCCTTTTTCAAGACGCATGGAATCCAAGGCCAACATCCCAAAACAACCCAGATTATATTCTGCGCCATCTGCCCACATGGCATCCCATAGCTTTGGCATATCTGCCATCGCCACATGCAGCTCCCAGCCCGCTTCACCAGCAAAAGATACACGGATCGCCGTACAATCAACGCCCGCAATCCGCAGAGGCTGGTGGCTGAGCCATGGGAAATCAGCCTGTGCCATGGATTGGCCGGTGAGCTTTTCCATCAAGGCAGGTGATTTTGGCCCAGTCAGCAATAAGGTACCCAAATCACGTGTGATATCGGTGATGGTGATACCACTATTTTCTGGCAGGTGATGCTGGAGCCAATCGCGATCATGCCAATAGGCCCCAGCCCCTGTAATCAGCCAGAAATGGTCTTCTCCATAACAGGTGGCTGTCATTTCAGTGATGACCTTGCCCTTTTCTGAAGCAAAATAGATCAGACCAATACGGCCAGGCTTTGGCAGGCGTCCGGTGACCATCGTCTCCAGCCATGCGCGTGCCCCCTCGCCTTTCAGCTCATAGCGGGTAAAGCCTGAGAGGTCGAGCACACCTGCATGTTCAGCCACATGACGGCATTCTGCACCCACCGCATCAAACCAAGGCTGGCGGTCATAACTATCTGCCATATGCGGGGCTTCGCCCTCTTTTAAGAAATAATCTGCACGCTCCCAGCCACCATATGCCCCAAAGGCGGCGCCTTTTTCTTTTAAGGTCTCATAAAGTGATGAGGTTTTAGCCTGACGTGCTTCTGGCCACTGAATCTGCGGGAAATGCATAGCATATTCATGGCTATAGACTTCCAGTGCCTTAGCAATCGCATACTCATTATCCACATGGTCGGTGAAGCGACGCGGGTCTACAGCCCAGCTATCAGTCTCAGATTCGCCTTCAACAATAATCTCTGCCATCAGCTTGCCAGCACCGCCAGCCTGTACAATGCCAAAGGTAAAGACACAGCATTCAAAGGCATTTTTCACACCTGGCATCGGGCCGATCAGCGGCAAGCCATCAGGTGTATAAGGGATAGGCCCATTCACCACTCTGGTGATCCCAGCTGAACCCAGGATTGGCACCCGCTTACAGGCATCTTCAATATACCATTCCAATCTTTCGAGATCATCATTCCAGAGCTGGAACGAGAAATCATCAGGACGTGGGTCATCTGGTGTAACCCAATGTGCCTTACAGTTCTTCTCGTAAGGTCCCAGCAATAGCCCATCTTTTTCCTGACGCAGATAATAAGAGCTGTCAGGATCACGCAAGAGCGGCAGCTTTTCAGACCGAGTGCTCAGCTCGTCAATACCTTCGGTGATCAGATATTGGTGGGCCAGCGACACACAAGGCACATCACGGCCAAACATCTTGCCCACCTCATCAGCGCGATAACCCGCAGCATTCACCACATATTCAGCACGCACCGACCCGTTTGGTGTATGTATCAACCATTCATCATTGACCCGCTCTACATTGGTGACAGGACAAAAACGGATGATTTGTGCGCCCAAATCACGTGCGCCTTTTGCAAAAGCTTGTGTCAGCTGTGCCGGGTCAATATCCCCATCAGTTGGATCCCATTGCCCGCCATAGAGATCATGGGTTTCCATAAAGGGATAAATTTCCCGCATTTCTTCATTGGTGACTTCCTGAAGCTCAACACCCATCTGACGGCCCATCGCTTCAACATGGCGGAACTCTTCCATGCGCTGGCGGGTATGTGCAAGGCGAATAGCCCCTGTCACATGATAATTCATCGGATAATCGACTTCTTCGCCCAGACGCCGATAAAGCTCGGTTGAATAGGACTGAATTTTCATCATGGTCCATGAGCCGACAAAATTCGGGCAATTGCCAGCTGCATGCCAGGTAGAGCCAGATGTCAGCTCGTTCTTTTCAAGAAGCAAACAATCTGTCCAGCCCATTTTGGCCAGATGATAGAGTACAGATGTCCCCACAGAACCACCGCCGATGATGACGACTCGCGCGGTTGATGGCAGAGTACCTGTTGCTTTTTGCTGCTGATCTTGTTGATCTGTCATTTTTTCCTCACTATTCCCACTCAACACACCTTTTTAATAAAAGGTCTGCTAATAAACTGGCGGTGCAATCACCCAGATCACAACCGCCTCATCCTTGCCGTTATTTTCCCATTCAAACACATCGCCTGCGAAGCGAAAGCTGTCGCCGGCCTGCAGCACATGGGTTGTGCCGTCTATACACAAATCTAATTGACCGGAAATGACATAGCCAGCTTCCTCAGTTTCACGCTGAACTGGTGCTTTAACACGTGCACCAGGCGCGAAAACTGAACGCACCATTTCAAAAGCCCCGCCCAAATCAGGCGACAGCAGCTCTTCAGTCAGGCCTGTATCATCATCGCTCATCAGGCGCCGCTGACCTGCACGCACGATGTGCTCCGCCTCATCTCCGGCGGGCGAATGTGAGAAAAAGAAGCTGACAGGTAAGGAGAATAAGGCTGCTATTTGGCGCATATCTGAGAGGTTTGGTTCAGAAGAGCCACGCTCAACCTGACTTAGCCAACCAACCGAACGCCCAAGATGCGCAGCAAGCTCAGCCAATGTCCAGCCACGTCCCTGACGCAATGCACGAATATCATTGCCAATCAGGCCAGAGGAGCGCTCGCTCAGCCCCAAGCCGCCATCGGTTGCTTTCTGTCCCGCATGATCAAGCATGCTTCCCCCTCATTCATCCGCGAAAATGCGCCCATTTTCGTGAAATACTCTAAAACGTTTTCACTAAATTGAAAAATACGCAAGAATTTTCACGCACAAAGCGCGCTTTTTTTCAGATGGTAAGCTGGCCAAGCAAGCGACATGACTTAATGGGCAAATTGCACGGTAACACGCTGAACCTCGCGATGCTGAGGATAGTGATCGCCGCAAGCAAAATGTTGCGTGGCCCAATTATCCCAAATGAGCACTGTACCGGGCTGCCATTTCACACGTAATTGATAACGCGGATGATGCACAAGGCTAAAGAGATAATCCAGCAAATGGCGCGATTCTGACGCGCTCAACTCGTGGACATATTCTGTAAAGCTGGCATTCACATATAAGGTTTCTGCCCCTGTAATCGGATGTGGTCTTAAGACAGGGTGGGTAGCAGAATATTGGCTCTTGTCGCTATCTGATAGTGCAGATGCGCGGTCATCTTGTTGCCTGTCATGGATAAATTTAAACCCCTGTTCCATCGAATGATAGGCAGTGAGTGTGCGCAAATAGGCCTTAAAAGAAGGCGACATATCCCGCACAATGGCTGCCATATCCACAAACAGCGTATCCCCACCAACAGGCGGGATATTCACCCCATGCAGCACCGCGGCAAAACAGGGGTTCTCATCAAAGGTTACATCGGCATGCCAGATTTCATTTTCTGGCGGATTGTTATCATCATTAATGATGCGGATGATATCTTCATATCCTTCGACTTTTGGATAAAGCGGGTGCTTGGGCGCCAATTGCCCCAGCCGCTGGCCAACCGCAATATGCGTGGCAGGGTCTGGATGCTGATCACGGAACACAAGGACTTTATGATCTGTTAGGGCTGAACGCAGCATATCAGCAGCGCTACCACTATTTTCAGCGACAATATCTTTGAGCTGGATGCCAGCCCCTTCGGCGCCGATAGTCGCGGTTAGCGGCTTGAACATATTCATCTCTTCCAAAGCACCCCTCCTTGAAAAACCTGTTTGATGCAGAATAGAGCGTTAATTTGAAAGACTTGTCAAAATAATCATGACGTGAAGCCCTTCATAATTTGTCTTCCCCAAAACATATTTGCGCTCCAGCCTAGAGTGAATTAGAAGAAAATTTCAATGTCGCTGATTAGAAAAAAGACAGACTATTTCATAAATGAGACGGCTGGTTCTATTCAGGCTGCGATGGTGCGCAACCACTGGCAGTAGATAAGACGCTCCAGAGAAAGAGATGATGAACCAGAGAGGGATGACGAAGATGATACAGCCAGATATTTATGATCAATTGCTGGCCACTGTCTGGGATTTATATCAGAAGGTGCCACAACTCGCAGATTTTGCCTCGCTGGATCGCACGCTGCCTAAACAGGATATGACCCCGCTTGACCATCCGAGCCGGCATTTATTTGAACAGGAAACATTTAAGCAATCATCTCAATATGCAGATGTGCTTAGCGCTATTCAGGCAGCAAGTGCGCATATGCAATGGCGCGAGATTTATACACCACCTCCAGGAGAGGCCAATCCAGAAAAATATGATTTTGCCAGCCGCCTTGGTTGCTTTTCCATCACTGGCCTGCACAGCCCTTTTGCGTGTGATACGATGCGGATGTTCATGGTTTATATGCCAGCGGGCCTGCATTACCCTTGGCACAGCCATCTGGCAGAAGAATTATATTTTATTCTGTCTGGACAGGCTGTCTTTCAGCGTGCGGGATGTGAAGATGCGCATCTAGGCGAAGGCGATATGATGTTCCACCACAGCAATCAGCCTCATGCGATGCACACATTAGATAGCCCGATGGTCAGCTTGGCCATTTGGCGCGGCGATTTGTTTGACCCGGCGGTTTTGCTGGATATAGACTAGCCCCCTTATCAGGCAGGCAAAAAAGAAACCGCACGACAAGCGCGCGGTTTCAATCTGTTTGTGATTAAAGAGACAGATTAGCCGTTAATCCAGCTATCCACCAATGCTTCATTATCAGCGATCCACTCTTCAGCCACTTCAGCTGGGTCACGCTTCAGGTCAAACATTTCGTTAATCCACAAGCTCACCTCGTCGCCAGTCAGCTCAATACGGCTCATCATAGCAGCCACTTTTGGATTACGCTGTTCCAGTGACGCTGAGTAAGCTACATAGACCCGTGCTTCAGAGTTGGCACATTCAAATGTAGATACTTCCAGCCAGTTTTCAGCATCCAGATCTACATCTTCACAGCCTTCAAAACGAGCTGGCTCTTCTAGTGCAGTCAGGTCGTACTGAACATGCAGCGCTTCTGGTGTCCAGAAATAGAACAGCTGAGGCTTTGAGGCGGCATAGGCAGCAGCCAGGCCAGCTTTAAAGGTATCTGCTGAGATGATCTGTGGCTCCCACATCTTATCCAGGCCGTAATCTTTAAATTTAATCTGCCAACGCTTGGTTGACGCCCAGGTTACGTCACCTGCCCAATATTCACCAAGACCATCGCCATCAGTGTCAAACATCGCAGCAATTTCTGGGTTCTTCAGATCTTCAACTGACTTGATTTTGTCTGTCATGTAAGTTGGAACGAAAAGCTTTGATGTACCAGCATAGCCACCATTGGTCTTCACACCACCGGTGCCATCAACATACTCATCCCATGCTGACTGCCAGTTAGGCATCCACATATCTGGGTGTACATCGATAGAGCCATCGCCTTTATCCATACCAGCGAAAATCACTGGCTGCTGGTTCATGCCAGTCAGGATTTCAGCTTCGCCACCCATTTTCTGAGTGATGATCGCTTTAATCACATGACCGATAGCACGTGCACCATTCCAGCTCGGGTCAGAAATCATGACCTTTTCTTGAGCTGATACGGCACCACTTGCCAGCAAGGCAGCGGTAAAGACCGTTGAAATAAGCAGTTTTTTCATTGTTTCCTCCATATTATAATTTGGTTGGTCTGCTTAGGGTTAAATACGACTGAAAGACGCGCGGATACCCCGAAGGATGCGGTCAATCATCATCGCCACAAGGGCGATTGCTATCCCAGCGAGCAGGCCCTTACCAGCCTGTGCATCGCCAAGAGATTCTGTTACCAGCGCGCCGAGACCTGCTGCCCCAATGAAGGCAGAGATGGTCGCCATTGAGAGCGCCAGCATAATGGTTTGGTTTAAGCCAGCCATAATGGATGGGATCGCCATCGGCAGTTCCACCTTGGTCAGCAATTGTCGGTTCGAACTGCCAAAGGCCAATGCCGCTTCTTTGGTGCTTTCAGGCACCTGCAAAATACCAAGTGCGGTTAGCTTGACCATTGGCGGGATTGAGAAGACCACAGTGGCCAGCACCGCCGGTGGCTGTGAAATACCAAAGAAAGCCACCGCAGGGACCAGATAACTCAAAGACGGGATCGTTTGCATCACATCCAACACCGGTTCGGTCAGCCATCTGAACCATTTATTTTTCGCCATCCAGATCCCAACTGGCAGGCCAATGATCACGCAAATGGCTGTCGCCACTACCACGAGGGCCATGGTCTGCATCGCGACCTGCCATAATTCAAACACGGCTAGGAAGGCCAGGCTACCTGCCACAAAAATAGTGGTCGCTCTGTTGGTATAGGCCCAGCTGAGTGCCAGGAACAAGAAAGCGATCACTGGCCATGGTGTCTGCATAAAGGCCACTTCCACCCGAATAAGCGACTGACGCAAGACATGGGTCATCGCATCAAAGAAACCGGCATATTGGGCACGCAGATAATTAATGCTGGTATCAATACCTTCTGCATTATAGGTGAAGATGGTCACCCGCCGGCCTTCAACAGGCGGTTTGCGCTGTTCAATCACCATGGTTGCATCTTCATCCCCTGCCGCGATAGCTGCCTCATCAGGGACTCGGCGATAACGCACCTCGCCAGGCGGGACAATACGTGTCAGCGTTGGGAAATCATCAATAAACGCACAATCAAACCGGTCTTTTGCCGTAATCGCCTGATAGCCATCTACGGCTTTGCTTTCACGCTCCAGATTGCGCAGCTGTTTACGTGTTGCACTGCGCTGGGTTTTCTCTGCCTTGGTCGGGCTGTCGAGCCCATCTAGCCGGTCATATTCGGCAGATACGGCCGCCAGTTCGGTTGCCAAGGCACCTGTCAGCGCACCAATATCACTCACCTCATAGCGGGCCAACAAATCAGCGACAATCTCACCTGATTTCACCTGATTGAGACAGGCACGTTCATCTGCCCGCAGCTGGGTCGAGCGGTAGGTGGTAATCGGCACACAAATCAGGATGATAATAATGGCAGTCAGCACACGCTTTATGCCAACACCACTTGCCACACTATCCAAGATACGCCAGCGGTTATATTGCGCGAAATACCAACGGTTGGCCATGGAAGCGAGCCACAGATGGCCAACCACTAACATAGACCACCCCACAGTGCTATAGAGCTCAATCCAGCCTGTATAGCGTGGTATCAACGTTCTGTTCGCATCTGGGTTCAGCATCGCCTCTGCCAAAAGCGGCGTAAATTTCACCACCTGCATCAAGCAAGCAATAGCGATAACATCAATAGCTAGTGCAAGCCAGAACATCAGCCAGACACCGCGTCTGGCTGCCCAGAACCACGGGATTAAAAGCCCCCAGATATTGATATGCCAACGTGGCAGCTCGCCGCGCTGCAAACGCTCAAATGTCTTTTCATAATAGCTCTTTGAGACCTGGACGAACTCGCCAATCGAGACATCACGTTCATCTGTATTTGCCACTTGTGTATCAGCCATCACGCGGCTCCCCCTTGTAAGCCTCTGAGCAGCGTATCTTTTGTCACAACGCCAACAGCCTTGCCATCTGCTTTAATAATCACAGGTAAATCAGTGCCTGTGCTCAGGCTTACCAACGTATCCAAATCATCTTCGGGGCGTGCTTCTGGCCCCCCTTCAGGTAGCGCCCCATGCATTTTTTTATGCTCATCTGCAGGCACCATAATCTTAGACGCTGAAACCAGCTTGAGGCGCGAAATGCCAGCCACAAAATCAGCCACATAATCATCGGCAGGTGCGGTTACAATGTCTTCTGCTGTGCCAATCTGGACGATTTCGCCATCTTTCATAATGCCGATTCTATCGCCCATGCGAATGGCTTCATCCAAATCATGGGTAATGAAGACAGTCGTCTTTTTCAGATTTTCTGAGAGGCTGAGGAATTCATCTTGCAAATTACGCCGAATAAGCGGGTCAAGCGCAGAAAAAGGTTCATCCATCAGCAGAATTTCAGGGTCTGCTGCCAACGCCCGGGCCAAGCCTACGCGCTGTTGCATACCGCCAGATAATTCAGAAGGCAGGCGGTCACCATAGCCATGCAGCGAGACAGTCTCTAACGCCCGTTCAGCTTCTTTGAATTTGTGATATTCATCCATGCCCCGCAATTCCAGCGCAAAACCAATATTATCGCGCACAGAACGGTGTGGCAGAAGTGCCATATTCTGAAACACCATGCCAATTTTATCCGCACGCAAGGCGCGCAGGGCATCTGGTTTCAGCTGGCCAACATCCTCACCTAAAATGCGGATAGCACCAGCGGTTGGTTCAATCAGCCGGTTGATATGGCGCACAAGGGTTGATTTGCCAGAACCTGACAAGCCCATCAGACAGAAAATTTCACCTTCCTGCACCTGAAAGCTGGCATCTTTCACCCCGACAACAGCATCAAAGCGTTCCAATACTTCTTGCTTACCAATTCCTTCTTGCCGGATCGCCTGCATGGCCTCTGGTGCACGATCACCAAAGACCTTCCATACATTTTCCAGCTCTACAACAGCGTTGCTCATGCCCGCGCCCTTTCACGTTTTGGGTCATAAAATGGGAGTTCAGTCACCTGTGCACTCAGACGTTTCATGCGTCCATCCAGCTGACCAACCTCTAATTCACGGCCTTGGTCTGCAACCTCAACCGACACTCTTGCCATCGCAATCGTGTGTTCAAACATTGGAGAATAGGTGGCCGAGGTGATCACACCTACCTGCCGTTCTCCTTGATATATCGCTGCGCCATGAAGCGGCACATCATCACAGGCAAATTTTAAGCCGACCAGCTTGCGGCGCTGGGCTGACATATTGCGTTCTAATGCAGCCTTGCCGATAAAATCAGTTTTGCGCATATCCACTGCAAAACCAAGGCCCGCTTCCAGCGCATCTGAACCAGCAGAAAATTCTTGTGCGCCTGCCAGGCCTGCCTCAATGCGGATGGTCTCCAGCGCCGCTGAACCCATCGGGACAAGCCCCTCATCCGCCCCTGCTGTCATCAGCGCATCCCACAAATCCAGCGCATCTTGCTCTGCACAGAAAAGCTCATAGCCGAGCTCGCCTGTATAGCCTGTTCTGGCCAGCATAAAAGGCGCCCCTTCACGGTCATTTAGCCTGGCAATTGTAACCCCGAACCAATTCAACTGATCAAGGTCTGGCACATGAGGCTGGGTGAAGATGATTTTGCGCAGAATGTCGCGTGATTTTGGACCTTGCAGGGCCAGATTAGGCAGCGCGCCACCCAAATCATGAATGCGGACCTGCCAGCCATTTTCCTCTGCCAGCTGGCTAAGCCAACGCCCGCTCTCTTCTGATCCGCAACACCAGCGGAAGAGATGCGGGGCAAGCCTGAAGAGTGTCCCATCATCAATAATCTCGCCGCGCTCATCACACATCAGGCTGTATAGCCCCCGCCAGACTGCCAGCTTTGAGATATTGCGACTCATCGCCAGCTGGAGCAGACGCTCTGCATCAGGTCCGATAATATCAATTTTGCGCAGACTGCTCATATCCTGCAGGGTGGCACCCTCGCGGCAGGCCCAATATTCACCAACTGATCCAGTGCCTGGAAAAGAGACGGCAGCCCAGAGATCACGTGCCGGGGCAAAATGATTTGTCAAAGGTTCAAGGCGTTCATGAAAGGCCGAAGGCCGGCTAGTCTGCATAGGCGCATCCTCCTTCATGCGATAGGCTATAGCAGGTTCAATATGCACTTTCGGGCTGTAAATCCGGACATGAATATCAGTCGGATTCCAACCATTAATCGGGTCAATGTCATCCGGGCAGGCGGTTGAGACACACAGCACATCATCCAGCGCCTCCATCACCACATAATCACCAGGCCGTGAATGGGCCTCTTCGGTGCAGATCTGATGCGTATTATCCACCCATGTATTCCAGAAAAAATTAATCGCCGGCCAGGCTGAGCGCGGTGCCACCCCATAAGGGGAGAGCGCGTTTGATATATTGTCTGAGCAATTGAGATGACCTGGAAAGCCGCGCTCTTCATAACCGCGTGCTGTACAGGCCAGACCAAAGGTATCATGACGCCCGCATGTATCTTGAACCACACGCAAAAGCGGGCGCATGTCTGCATCATAAAATTTGTCAAAGAGACCAGGTGCCGGATAAGAACGCCCCACCATAGAGCGGGTGGCGGTATTATCTATCAGACATTCAAGACCAGCTGATAGCTTGGCCTCTAAGCTGGATTGACGCATCGCCTGAAAATCAGAACATTGCTGGCCCTCAATGTCGATAATTTGGACATACTCGCCCTTTGACAGCTCATAGGCGATAGCGGTGCCGCGTTTGACGGTGAATTCGTCGCGTACATGACCTAACGGCTCAGGCAAAAGCGGCTTATAAGAAGCCGGTTGATGCAAGACAAAAATAGGGCCTGCCACCTCGCCGGCCACAAGTTCATAGCCATGAGCCAGATTAGCCACCCAAATGGTTGCGGCTTGTGCAGGACGCAAAATCACCGCCTCATCGCAGCCTGTTAGAATAATAGCTGTGGAGTGTTCGCTTGGTTTACCGCCCTGACTGATTATCCAATCTGTTAAATATGCGCTGTCAAAACTGGCCATATCAAGTGGCACAGGCTTGCCCCAGCCACATTGCTGTTCAAGGCGCGTGCCATCATCGCCAAATGCCAACAAAGCCACTTGCCCTGTATATCCATCCAGTTCCAAACGCAATAAATCACCTGCACCAAGCGTAAATTTGCATGCCTGACGCGGGTGCATAGGCGACGGTGCAGACACTGCCGGCGAGACAAAGCCTGAGAAAAACCGTCCATCTTGCAAATGACCGATATTAGAAAACGATTTTAAGACCGTTTGACCAAAAATTGTACATTCCCCCTGTGACCCAAAAAACAGGCCGAGCAACAGGATAGAGTGTCTTTTTTTTGCGCGTCAACACCTTTCATGATCCAAAACTGATTTAGAGTCTGAAAAGGCCAGAAAAGACCGAATCTGGCGTTGAAACGCATCTTTTCGAAGAGAGGTTGTGTGCAGGATGAGATGTTGAAAAGAACCTCTGCCACAAGCACGGCATTTGCGCATAAGCGCTCGCACGCACATGTAGCCTATCCCTAAAGGCCTCGGATTAGGGCTGGTAGGGTAATGATGAGTGATGCAGGACGATTTTCAAATTGCCGCCTGCATCTTTTTTATAGCCAAAGCTTTTATCCACCGTGACCTCATTGCCATCCTTATCGGTCAGGGTAACCCAGCCCATCCACATGGCCACATCGCCTTGCATGAAAGAGGCGGAGGTCTTGGAGGTCACCTTGCGCCAATGTTTGATCCCAAATCCACCATCTGCCGGATAATTGGCATCATGACCCACGAAATAAGAGAGCGCACCCTCTTTGGTCGGCCGGAAGGTCTGCGCTCCACCGCTCAAAGTCGGCTTGAACAAAATAGGGCCGAATTCAAGACCATACAGATCATCTAGAATGGAGCTGGCCACCGCGCGGGCTTGTTCAATCCCGCCTGCCTCATAGGCGTTGGAAATGGCAATAATGCCCTCACCCCATGCGACACGTGCTTCGGCCAATTCTGTTTCATTGATTGTCATTATGCTGCTCTCAAATTGTGATATTTTCGCGCCAAATATATCAGCTCTGGCCAGAAACTAAACCTGCTTTTTTTGATGCGCGCCCGCCCCTTCCAACCGGCAAAAAAGCAGCCCTTTGTCACATAACTATTTTAATTTGCTACATTTAGTTGTTTTATAATAGAGCATATGGAGGAAAAGATGACCTCAGTTTCAGCTTCATCAGAGGCCCATCTTCTATGCCAAAGCAGGCTATGCTGTTCTGGATGTGTTGAAATATTTAGGGGAATTTGAAGCGCCTCTGACCATCAATCAACGGATCGGCTTCCATACGGCGCGATGCCGCATAGAAACGCAGCCTTGTGTTCAAAACCCCCATTGTTACATATGCCAATAGAAATAGATAACAGATTGCAAAAACTGATTTGGCTGGGCGTGCTTTTTGCTGCGGTCCGCATGCTGGTAGGCGGTGTGTCTGTTCTTTATCTCACAACAAAAGATGTATCATTAATCGAAGTGGGATATTTAAAATCCTTTCAGGCACTTATCATTTTGGTGTTCGATATCCCCTTTGCATATATTGCTGATCGAACGCGCAAATCCTTATCCATAAAGCTGGCCATTCTGGCTTCATGTCTGTGGTTATTGATCACCGGTTTGGGTTCTCATTTTTATATCTTCATGGTTGCAGAATTTTTCAATGCAATATCGATTGCGTTATTCTCCGGTGCATTTATTGCCATGCTCCTCAATGGTGTCGAAAATGAACACAAGCATGTCATTCTATCGAACCTCCAGAAAAAACAGCATTTGTTTATGGCCGCTTGTGCGCTTGTTGGACCCTTTTTAATTACTGACGTCGCTCATAGCCAGATATGGTTTATATCTGCGGCATTCATGTTTATCACCTTCATCATCGCATCGATGATTTTGAAAGACACTTCTAAAAACCATCAAAAGACCTTGAACCTCGGGGTAGATCATTTGGTCTTTATCCGTCGCAATGTTCCTTTACTGATCTTTTTGCTGGTGATCGCCTATCTCTACATGGTTCTGATTAATTTCTGGCAACCTATTATTCAGCTTGGCATAGGTGATGTGAAAGCTTTTTACTGGGGGATTTTCTTCTTCCTAATTTTATTATCACAATCTCTTGCCGCTTTTATTATTGAGACATATGGGCATAGAAATAAGGTGCTTTACCTGGGCATCATCATTGCCTCCGGCTTCATGATACATCTCATCACAGATGACAAAATCCAGATCATTTGTTTTGTGATTCTGGCCATTATTTTGCTCAGAGGGGCCGTCATCATTTCATCATCCTGGTTCCATTCTCAGATATCAGACGCGTTCAGAGCCACTGGAGATGCGATATTCAACACGGTTTCAAAAATAACATTGTTGCTGTTTTTACCAGCTGCCGGCTTCATCCTTGACAAGTTTTGATATCTTCTACCCCAGCACCGCTTTAGTGTTTAACATGCTGTCATATATAGACAGGGCTTTAAGACATTCAGTCAGTACTATGTAGAATCCAATCTAAACAGACCTGAAAAATGAGTGGGGCATGCCTATGTGGAGCCACTGCGTTTAAAACTTTGGCTCCACCCTATCACATATCAAAATGCACAGAATGGTGAGCGACTAGAAATCAGTCTCTAGAGAGATGGCGGCTCACAGCTTTTTCTCGAACATGGCGATAAACCATAGCGAGGTATGTTTGGTCTGAAACAGCTCAAAGACCCGTTCAATGATATCGAAAAATTTATATCTGAATTCTGATTTTGTAGGGCTGATCCGCAGCGCCATACTGAGATTATTGAATAGATAGGATGTTGAGCCGCCATAGAGTTTCCGTTGCAGAGAAAACTGAGCGTGCTGGCTTTTGGTCAGCGCCGGCAAATCAATCGATTTTTCATTTTCCTCGAAATATTTCTTATCCAGCCTATACCAGAGCTGGCGCATATAATCGAAGATAGACCCTGCGGCTGGCTCCCATATCACCAGTCTGCCACCTGGTTTCAGCAAACGATGAAATTCAGCCATACATTCTTGTGTCTTTGGATGCATGTGATGGAGCGAGTCAGTGATGATCCAGTCAAAGCTGTTCTCCGCCAAGCCATTGTCAAAAAGTGAGCAGCAGATCACTTCATTTTCAGGATATCTGGCACCATAATTTTTGCATTGCTCATCAGAGATATCAACACCAGTCACCTGCCCGCCACGCATCATGAAATAACCGCTATTTTGACCGCCACCGCACATGGCATCTAGCACCTTCAGCCCTTCAATCGGCTCATTTTTTAAGAACCGGTCAAACAGCTCACCACGGTAGCGCAAGCTGGACGCGCTGGCATAATGCGTGTCATAGGCATTGGCGATGGCGTTGTAATAGGCCTTTTGATTTTGCTCTTCAATGCTGAGATGAACTTCGTTAGATGTTTTCAGATCAGCAGGCTTTCGCTCAGAATGACTTGGACTCACTTTTGCCTCACTCACTTTTACCACTACACCGCTAACTTCTGGTGATTTATCCTCTGGCTTACTCTAGCCTGCGCAATTTTACCAGTCCAATTCCTCTATTACCGCCTATCTTGAAGGCCGATTTCATGTGTCTTAACTCATTTGCGTTAGGCAGATTGCTGTCCGCAATTGATGAACGAAAGACAATCACCATTATCAGCAAAATGACAAATCTAAACATGACGCATGTCTTCTCTTGCATATAAAACCACCCACATAGTTAACCATTGGCAAGCCCTGGATAACAAAGGGTGGCGTGGGTATGGTCGAAACGATGGATTGGAAAATTATGGTGCGGCTGAGACGCAATCTCTAGGAACCATGATAGTGTTTAACTAATTGTAAGATAATATTTTATATAATTATCATCAAGTTGTTTGTGACACCTTTTGTGATACCTTTAAGAGATTGATATTACACCCCCCATAC
>JBMHDN010000042.1:0-23359 GCA_049889355.1 Puniceispirillaceae bacterium (SeqCode) | reverse complement strand
TAGGCCTGAAACTCAGCGCCGCCTGCTTCAGCCATCACCTTCGTAATCGCTGCGGTCAGCGTCGTCTTACCATGGTCAACATGGCCAATCGTGCCGATATTCACATGCGGCTTCGAACGATCAAACTTCTCTTTGGACATCAGGTCTCTCCTATCCGTCTTTTTCTAAATTCTGTTGTCTAATTAAGCCATCTTGGCGCGGACTTCGTCCGCAACCGCCTGAGGCACTTGTTCATAATGGTCGAACTGCATTGAATATTGCGCGCGGCCCTGAGACATAGAACGCAATGTGTTAATGTAGCCGAACATATTTGCCAATGGGACCATCGCATCGATAGCACGCGCATTACCGCGCTGTTCCATGCCACCTACGTTACCCCGGCGGCTGTTCAAATCGCCGATGATATCGCCCATATATTCTTCTGGGGTGATGATTTCGACCTTCATCACTGGCTCAAGCAGACGTGGTGCTGCTTTTTCCATTGCTTCACGGAACGCTGCACGTGCAGCAATTTCGAAGGCCAGAACAGATGAGTCAACATCGTGGCTCGCACCATCGATCAACTCAGCCTGGAAGTCGATAACCGGGAAGCCGGCAATCACACCTGTATCTTTTGCTGAGATAATGCCCTTTTCAACACCAGGCACATATTCTCTTGGCACCGCACCACCAACAATAGAGTTAGTGAAGTCATAACCACCTTCAGCCAGCGGGCCGAACTTGATCTTGACGCGAGCGAACTGACCAGAACCACCAGACTGCTTCTTGTGGGTGTAGTCGATTTCGACTTCTTTGGTCAGGGTTTCACGATAGGCCACCTGCGGTGCACCGATATTGGCTTCCACCTTGAACTCACGCTTCAGACGGTCAACCAGAATATCGAGGTGCAGTTCACCCATGCCACGCATGATGGTCTGACCTGATTCATTGTCTGAAGATACCTGGAAAGATGGGTCTTCTGCGGCCAGACGCTGCAGGCCTTGAGACATTTTTTCCTGGTCGTTCTTTGATTTTGGCTCAATCGCAATTTCAATCACCGGATCAGGGAAAGTCATGGTTTCCAGAACAACCGGCTTGGTTGGGTCACATAATGTGTCGCCAGTGGTTGTTTCTTTCATGCCTGCCAGCGCAACAATATCGCCAGCATGTGCAATCTCAATCTCTTCACGGTTGTTTGAGTGCATCATCATCATACGACCGACACGCTCGCGCTTGCCCTTGGTCGCATTCATCATGGCATCACCTTTCTTCACTGTACCTGAATAGATACGCAGGAAAGTGAGTGAACCCACAAACGGATCATTCATGATTTTGAACGCCAGACCGGTGAACGGGTCAGCATCATCTGCATTACGCACAATATCGCGTGTTTCAGTCTCATCACCTGGTGCAAAGCCTTTGTAAGACGGCACATCAAGCGGACCTGGCAGGTAATCGATAACCGCGTTCAGCATTGGCTGAACACCTTTGTTCTTAAAGGCAGACCCTGTCAGCACAGGCACAAATGACATGTTCAATGTGCCTTTACGAATCAGACGCTGGATTGTCTCAACATCTGGCTCTTCACCTTCGAGGAAAGCTTCCATCGCATCATCATCTTGCTCAACAATGATTTCGATGAGGTCAGCACGCATTTTCTCTGCCTGCTCTTTGAATTCGTCGCGTACTGGACGCAGTTCCCATGACGCGCCCAAATCTTCTGAATTCCAAACCCATTCCTGCATGGTCACAAGGTTAATCAGGCCTGCAAATTCGCTCTCAGCGCCGATTGGCATGTGAATTGGCAGTGGCACAGCACCTGTACGGTCGCGAATCATATCAACGCAATTATAGAAATCAGCGCCGATCTTATCCATTTTGTTCACGAATACGACGCGTGGCACTTCATAACGGTCAGCCTGACGCCATACAGTCTCTGTCTGAGGCTCAACACCAGCGTTCGCGTCCAACACACATACGGCGCCGTCAAGTACAGCCAGTGAACGCTCAACTTCGATGGTGAAGTCAACGTGGCCTGGTGTGTCGATAATGTTAAAGCGGAACTTCGCTTCTTCAGTGTCTGAACCATATTCACCTGATGGTGTTTCGCCATCTTCAGTACGGAACCAGAAACAGGTGGTCGCAGCAGAGGTAATGGTGATACCACGCTCTTGCTCCTGCTCCATCCAGTCCATGGTTGCCGCGCCATCATGCACTTCACCAATTTTGTGTGACCGACCTGTGTAATACAAGATACGTTCAGTAGTCGTTGTCTTACCAGCATCAATGTGGGCCATGATGCCGAAGTTACGATAACGTTCGAGAGGATATTGACGTGACATGGTCAGGTGCTCCGATGAGATAAATTCAGCTTATGCTTTACCAGCGATAATGTGAGAAAGCGCGGTTTGCTTCCGCCATCTTGTGGGTGTCTTCACGCTTTTTCACAGCGTTGCCACGGTTGTTTGCCGCATCCATCAGCTCGCCTGACAGACGGTCAATCATAGTGGTCTCGCCACGCTTGCGTGATGAATCAATCAACCAGCGAATAGCCAGTGCTTGCGCACGGTCCGCACGCACCTCAACCGGCACCTGATAGGTCGCACCACCTACACGGCGTGAGCGGACTTCCAGGTGAGGACGTACATTTTCAAGTGCATCATGAAACACTTTTACCGGCTCGCTGCCGGTCTTTGATTCGATGCGATCAAACGCACCATATACGATTTTTTCTGCAACAGAGCGCTTACCGTCATACATCAGGCATGACATGAACTTTGATACAACCTTATCCTTGAACTTTGGATCAGGCAGAACCGGGCGCTTTTCGGCTTGACGGCGACGAGACATATTCCGAACTCCTTACTTAGGCCGTTTGGCGCCATATTTCGAACGGCGCTGGCGACGGTCTGACACACCTTGTGTATCAAGCGCACCACGGATGATGTGATAACGCACACCCGGCAAATCCTTTACACGACCACCGCGAATGAGCACCACTGAGTGTTCCTGAAGGTTGTGACCTTCACCTGGAATGTAGCTGGTGACTTCAAAGCCGTTGGTCAGGCGTACACGAGCAACCTTACGAAGCGCTGAGTTAGGCTTCTTAGGTGTCGTGGTGTAAACGCGCGTACATACCCCCCGCTTTTGCGGGCAGGCTTCCATTGCTGGTACTTTGTTCCGAGCAACCGGGCGGGTGCGCCCATGCCGGATGAGCTGGTTAATCGTTGGCATATTCCACCTTTAGGTTCCAACTACATGTTCAATTCGAAAAGACACCCCCAATCCTTTTCAACTATTTTGAAAAGGACTCCTGCTGTTAAACAGACGGAATGCCTCAGTTTTTTGGACCTGATTAACAGGTCCGCTACCTTGCATTTACTACCAGTGTCTGGACTAAAAGCGCCAAATCCGCATTACGCGGGGCAGCCTCTGACCACCACCTGATCTATCAAGGTAGCGCGGACTATATTTTTAACCGACACGATGGTCAAGCTTTTTTATCAGCATGAACAGACAAAACACCAAGGCCAGCGCCCAATTGGCCGGGCGAATCGCGCTTTTCTTGTTTCTGCTGATAAAAAAGGCATGCCCCAGCCTGTGAAGCATGCCTTTTAAGGTAAAACACCTGATTTGATCCCCGTTTTTGGCTGTTCCTAGCCTGGGGCAGGGTCTTTAGAGTTCTGTTTCTGCACTCGCTGGTGCGTCTGCCTCTGTTGATTCGATAGCCGCCTGTTCAGCTGCCATCTCCTCAGCACGTGCAGCACGTGTCTCAGCAATGGTTTTGTCGCGATCGCCTGCGATTCTGCGCATGCGGTTCATGACAGAACCGGTACCGGCTGGAATCAGGCGCCCAACAATAACATTTTCCTTCAGACCTTCGAGGCGATCTTCTAGACCTGATACGGATGCTTCGGTCAACACCCGTGTTGTCTCCTGGAATGACGCCGCAGAGATAAAGGAGCGTGTTTGCAAGGATGCCTTGGTGATACCAAGCAGAATCGGGCTAGCCTGAGCAGGACGCAGACCTTCAGCCTCAGCTGCTTCATTTGCCTTGACGAATTCCTCACGCTCGACCTGTTCACCGACCAGCAGGGTTGTATCACCACCATCTGTGACCTCAACCTTCTGCAACATCTGGCGGACAATCACTTCAATATGCTTGTCGTTGATTTTCACACCTTGCAGGCGATACACATCCTGAATTTCCTTCACCAGGTAATCGGCCAATGCCTCAACACCTAAGATATTCAAAATGTCATGCGGTACAGGTGAGCCATCGAGTAGCAAATCACCTTTACGGATCACATCGCCTTCATTCACTGCCAGATTGCGGCCCTTTGGCAGCAGATATTCCACTGCTTCCATTTCGGCATCTTGCGGGACCACACGGATACGGCGCTTGGCTTTATAATCTGTGCCAAACTCCACCCGGCCATCTGTCTCTGAAATAACGGCAAAGTCTTTCGGCTTACGCGCTTCGAACAATTCAGCCACCCGTGGCAGACCACCTGTAATATCACGTGTCTTAGAGCTCTCACGCGGGATACGTGCCAGCACATCACCTGCCTTAACAGGATTGCCATTCTCAACAGAGAGAATCGCACCCACTGGCAAGAAGTAGCGGGCTTCCAGACCGTTCGACAAGGTCAGCACTTCGCCCTGATCATCACGCATGGTGATGCGTGGACGCAGATTAGCTGATGAGCCTGAGCCCTTATTTTCGATCACTTCGCGGCTGACGATACCTGTTGTTTCATCTGCCACTTCACGCATGGTGATACCATCGGTGAGATCAACAAAGTTCGCGATACCATCTTTTTCAGTGATAATCGGTGCTGTATAGGGATCCCATTCAATCAAGAGATCGCCCGGATTCACCATCTGGCCATCTTCAACAAACAGCTTACCACCATATTGCAGACGATGACGCTCACGCTCGCGGTCCTGGTCATCCAAGATCAGCAGCTCAGATGAACGTGACATCACAATCGCCTTGCCATCTGCACCTGTCACTGTTGACACATCCACCAGCTGGACCTTACCCGCAATCGCAGCTTCCAGAGAGCTGGCTTCGGCGCCACGCTGGGCCGCACCACCAACGTGGAAGGTCCGCATGGTCAGCTGGGTACCCGGCTCACCGATAGACTGGGCCGCGATGACACCCACAGCCTCGCCTACATTCACAGTGGTACCACGGGCCAGGTCACGGCCATAACACGTGCCACAAACACCCGTTGGCGCTTCACAGACCAACACAGAGCGGATCATCGCCTGATCCACACCAGATTCGTCAATCGCTTCCAGATGGTCTTCGGTGACCATCTCGCCAGCCTTGACCAATACTTCGTTGGTTTTCAGATCAACCAAATCACCAGCAAGGAAACGGCCAAGGATACGTTCTGAGAGGGAATCAACCACTTCAGAGCCATTCATTGCCGGACGGATTGTCAGACCTTTATCGGTACCACAATCCACCTGGGTGATGATGCTGTCTTGTGCCACATCTACCAAACGGCGTGTCAGATAACCTGAGTTCGCTGTCTTCAGTGCGGTATCGGCCAGACCTTTACGCGCACCGTGTGTGGAGTTGAAGTATTCCAGCACATCAAGACCTTCTTTAAAGGACGACTTAATAGGTGTTTCGATAATCTCACCTGACGGCTTGGCCATCAGACCACGCATACCGGCCAGCTGTTTGATCTGGGCAGCAGAACCACGCGCACCTGAATGGGCCATCATCCAAACAGAATTGATCGGCTCACCAGCCACAGGGGTTGAAATACCCTTCATCATTTCTTCGGCGACAAGGTCTGAACAGTTTGACCATTCATCGACCACCTTGTTGTATTTTTCACCTTGGGTGATCAGACCATCGAGATATTGACGCTCAAATTCTTCCACCTGTGCTTCAGCCTTTGAAACCAAGCTGGCTTTTTTCTCAGGTGTGGTGAGATCAGCGATACCGAAAGAAATGCCTGAACGACAAGCCTGACCAAAACCAAGGGCCATCAAACGGTCACAGAAAATGACTGTGTCTTTCTGGCCGCAATGGCGATAGATGGTGTCTATCACATTGGTGACTTCTTTTTTGGTCATCAGCTTGTTGACCAGTGAGAAGGTGATGTTCGGATTGCCAGGCAGCAAATCAGCCAGACGCGCACGACCAGGGGTGGTCTCTACCACTTTGGTTACGCGCTCACCTGTTTCATCAAAGGTGGTGACACGCGCCTTCACCTTTGCATGCAAGCTGACAGAACCATTATCGAGGGCCAGCAGGATTTCCTGAATATCGGCAAAGGCCATGCCCTCGCCCTTCTCGCCTTCACGCTCCATAGACAGATAATAAAGGCCCAGAATAATATCCTGAGATGGCACAATAATCGGCTTACCATTGGCTGGGCTGAGGATGTTGTTTGTAGACATCATCAACACGCGCGCTTCTAGCTGGGCTTCCAGTGACAATGGCACATGGACCGCCATCTGGTCACCGTCAAAGTCAGCATTAAAGGCTGTACAGACCAGCGGGTGGAGCTGAATGGCCTTGCCTTCGACCAATACAGGTTCAAACGCCTGGATACCAAGACGGTGCAGGGTTGGTGCACGGTTCAGCATAACTGGGTGTTCACGGATAACCTGTTCCAGAATATCCCATACCTCAGGACGCTCTTTTTCAACCATCCGCTTGGCTGCTTTAATGGTGCTTGCCATGCCAAACAGTTCGAGCTTGGAATAGATAAACGGCTTGAATAGCTCAAGGGCCATTTTCTTTGGCAGGCCACATTGATGCAGCTTCAGCTCAGGACCCACCACGATTACAGAACGCCCTGAATAATCAACACGCTTACCAAGCAGGTTCTGGCGGAAACGGCCTTGCTTGCCTTTGAGCATATCTGACAGCGATTTCAGCGGGCGCTTATTCACCCCTGAGATAATCCGGCCACGACGCCCATTATCAAACAGCGCATCCACCGCTTCTTGCAGCATCCGCTTTTCATTACGCACAATAATATCAGGTGCGCGCAATTCGATCAGACGCTTCAGGCGGTTATTACGGTTGATCACCCGGCGATAAAGATCGTTCAAATCTGAGGTTGCGAAACGGCCGCCATCAAGTGGTACCAGCGGGCGCAGCTCAGGCGGAATAACCGGCACAACATCCAAAATCATCCATTCTGGGCGTGAGCCTGACGCACGGAAAGCATCGACCAGCTTAAGACGCTTGACCAGCTTCTTACGCTTGGCTTCTGAACCTGTTTCCAGCAATTCGGCCCGGATGGTCTCGCGCTCAGCATCCATATCCAGATCAGACAAGATGGTTTTAATAGCTTCTGCACCGATTTCAGCACGGAACGCATCATCGCCATATTCATCCTGCGCATCGTAATATTCTTCTTCGCTGAGCAGCTGGCCTTTTTCCAATGGCGTTAAGCCAGGCTCAATTACAACGAAATTTTCGAAATAGAGCACTTTTTCAAGGTCTTTGAGCGCCATATCTACCAGAAGGCCAATACGAGATGGCAAAGACTTCAGGAACCAGATATGCGCAACTGGTGCAGCCAGTTCGATATGGCCCATACGCTCGCGGCGGACTTTGGAGAGGGTAACCTCAACGCCACATTTCTCGCAGATAATACCGCGATACTTCATCCGCTTATATTTACCGCACAGGCACTCATAATCGCGCACTGGGCCGAAAATACGGGCACAGAACAGGCCGTCTTTTTCAGGCTTGAATGTCCGGTAATTGATGGTTTCAGGCTTTTTAATTTCACCGAAAGACCAAGAGCGGATGCGCTCTGGTGATGCGATGGAGATTTTGATCTTGTCAAAACCCTGGGCAACGTTTGTCTGGCCAAATGGATTCATCAGGTCATTCATGGTTTCTTGCCTCCGCCAGTTGCTGGCTCGTTTTAAATCTCTGTACTTGGGTGGCGGGCAATTTTTGTTGCCCGCCGTCAGGCTTTATGCCGTGTGCTATGCGTGGTGATGACTATGAATAGTCAGCATCATGCAAATCAACATTCAGGCCAAGAGAGCGCAATTCTTTCACAAGAACGTTAAAGCTCTCTGGAATACCAGCTTCGAAATCATCATCGCCGCGTACAATGGCTTCATAAACCTTTGTCCGGCCTGTCACATCATCTGATTTGACAGTCAGCATTTCCTGCAGGGTGTAGGCCGCGCCATAGGCCTCAAGTGCCCAGACTTCCATCTCCCCGAAACGCTGGCCACCAAATTGTGCCTTACCGCCTAATGGCTGCTGGGTCACAAGGCTGTATGGGCCAATTGAACGGGCATGGATCTTTTCATCCACCAGGTGATGCAGTTTCAGCATATAGATATAGCCAACAGTCACCGGACGGTCGAAGACCTCACCAGTTCGGCCATCTGTTAGCCACTCCTGGCCAGTGTTAGACAGACCTGCCTGATCTAGCAAGCTCACCACATCAGCTTCGCGTGCACCGTCAAAGACTGGCGTCGCCATTGGTACACCGCGATCAAGACGCTGGGCTTGCTCAATCACCTGGTCATCGCTCATATGGGCAATTTTGTCGTTATATTGCTCAGTTGGATAGACCGCTTGAAGCTGCTGACGCAGTCCTGAGGTATCCTGCTTCGCGCGGGCGGCTTCAGCTGCCTGACCAATCTGCTTGCCAAGACCGCGTGCGGCCCAGCCCAGATGGGTTTCCAGAATCTGACCCACATTCATACGTGATGGCACGCCAAGCGGGTTCAGCACCACATCAACTGGGGTCCCGTCTTCCAAATATGGCATGTCTTCAGCTGGCATGATGCGCGAGATAACACCCTTGTTACCATGGCGACCGGCCATCTTATCACCTGGCTGTAGCTTGCGCTTAACCGCCACAAAGACTTTGACCATCTTCATCACGCCAGGCATCAGCTCATCGCCGCGCTGGAGCTTGTCGACCTTATCAGAGAAACGACCATCCAGACGCTTGATAGACTGCTCGAAATCACCAATCTGGGCTTCAATTGCCTTCTGGGTCGAATCATCCTTGACCGCAATCTGGGTAAAGGCTGATTTTGGCAGTTCTTCGAGCATCTCTTTGGTCAGCACAGTACCAGCTTTCAAGTCTTTTGGACCTGAAGCCACAGTCTGGCCATCCAACAGCTTATGCATACGAGATAAGAAGCCGCCTTCCAGAATATTTTGTTCATCATCACGGTCTTTGGCCAGACGCTCAATCTCTGCACGTTCAATCGCCCGTGCACGCTCGTCCTTTTCAAGACCCCGGCGTGAGAAGACACGCACTTCAACAATGGTGCCGGCACCACCTGGTGGGACACGCAGTGAGGTATCACGCACATCAGAGGCCTTTTCGCCAAAGATTGCCCGCAACAGTTTTTCTTCTGGTGTCATTGGGGTTTCGCCTTTTGGCGTTACCTTACCAACCAGAATATCACCTGCATTCACCTCAGCACCGACATAGACAATGCCAGCCTCATCGAGGTTTTTCAGGGCTTCTTCACCAACATTCGGGATATCGCGGCTGATTTCTTCCTGACCCAGCTTGGTATCACGGGCCATGATTTCATATTCTTCAATATGAATAGAGGTAAAGACGTCATCACGCACAATACGCTCGGAAATCAGGATGGAATCCTCAAAGTTGTAACCATTCCACGGCATGAAGGCCACCAGCACATTCCGGCCAAGTGCCAATTCGCCATCTTCAGTAGATGGGCCGTCTGCAATGATGTCACCCTTGGCCACATGATCGCCCACCTTCACCAGCGGGCGCTGGTTGACAGTGGTGTTCTGGTTTGACCGCTGGAATTTTAGCAGAGAATAGATATCGACAGGCGATACGGACGCGTCAGTTGCATCATCTGCACGCACCACGATACGGGTGGCATCCACCTGGTCGATGATACCAGCGCGCTTGGCGACAATTGTTACACCTGAATCGCGTGCTACACGCCCCTCAATACCAGTCCCGACAATTGGCGCCTCAGCCCGCAACAGTGGCACAGCCTGACGCTGCATGTTTGATCCCATCAATGCACGGTTCGCATCATCATTCTCAAGGAACGGGATGAGCGCCGCAGCGACAGAAACAAGCTGTTTTGGTGAGACATCGACATATTCGATATCGGTCGGACGGGCCAAACCAATTTCACCGGCACGACGTGCTGGGATCAGTTCGCCAACAAAATTGCCTTTGTCATCCAATTCAGCATTGGCCTGAGCGATGGTATAGCGCCCTTCTTCAATCGCTGAGATGTAGCGGAATTCGTCTGTTACCTGACCATTTTCAACCTTGCGATAAGGTGTTTCAATAAAGCCATAGCGGTTGATTTGCGCATAGGTTGCCAGCGAGTTGATCAGACCAATATTCGGACCTTCTGGTGTTTCAATTGGACAGATACGGCCATAGTGCGTTGGGTGCACATCGCGCACCTCAAAGCCCGCACGCTCGCGGGTCAGACCACCCGGCCCAAGGGCTGAAACACGCCGCTTATGCGTAATTTCAGAGAGCGGGTTTGTCTGATCCATGAATTGTGACAACTGAGATGAGCCAAAGAACTCGCGCACCGCAGCAGCGGCTGGCTTGGCATTAATCAGGTCAGCAGGCATCACGGTGTCAATTTCAACAGAACCCATGCGCTCTTTGATCGCCCGTTCCATACGCAGCAGACCAATACGATATTGATTTTCCATCAATTCGCCAACTGAGCGCACACGGCGGTTGCCGAGGTGGTCAATATCATCCACTTCACCGCGGCCATCTTTCAGTGCAACCAGCACTTTCAGTACAGCTAGAATGTCATCTTTACGCAGCACCCGCATGTCATCCGGACAATCAAGATCCAGACGCGCATTCATCTTTACCCGGCCAACCGCTGAGAGGTCATAGCGTTCTTGATCAAAGAACAGGCTCTGGAATAATTCATGCGCACCTTCCAATGTTGGCGGCTCGCCAGGACGCATGACGCGGTAGATATCAACCAGCGCTTCTTCACGTGAATTATTCCGATCTGCTGCCAATGTATTGCGCAGATGCGGCCCCACATTGACGTTATCAATGTTCAGCACATCAATTTCAGTGATATCCATCTCGCCGAGTGTCAGCAGTAAGGCATCGGTGATTTCATCCCCTGCTTCTGCTACAACTTCGCCGGTTTGCATATTCACGATATCCTGGCCCAAGAAGCGACCAATCACATCTGAATCTTCTGCACGTACAAAGGCCAGACCAGCCTCAGCAAGCTTTTTCAGTGCACGTGGGGTGAGCTTAGTCCCGGTTGAGGCGGCAACCTCGCCTGTTTCAGCATCGACCAGATCGCGTGTCAGTTTCTGACCGCGCAGTGATTCTGGGCTGAATGGCATACGCCAGGCATCACCATCACGAACATAGTTGAGAATACCATAGAAAGTAGAGAGGATATCCTCGCGTGTCATGCCAGCGATATTGGCTGGATCGACTGTTTCTTTGGCTTGGGCGGCGGCCTGCATCATCTCATCAGACTCAGCATCTGGCAGCGCCATCAAAAGGGTTGTTGCTGGCAATTTGCGCTTGCGGTCAATCCGGACATTCAGAATATCTTTGGCGTCATATTCGAAATCCAGCCATGAGCCACGATAGGGGATCACGCGGGCAGCGAAAAGCAGCTTGCCAGAAGAATGGGTCTTGCCCTTATCATGGTCAAAGAACACGCCAGGTGAGCGGTGCATCTGAGAGACAATCACACGCTCTGTGCCATTCACGATAAAAGTACCGTTTGATGTCATCAGCGGCATATCGCCCATATAGACATCCTGCTCTTTAATATCGCGGATAGAACGGGCACCTGTATCTTCGTCAATTTCCCAGACAACCAGGCGTAGGGTCACCTTCAGTGGCGAGGCAAAGGTCAGGCCACGCTGCTGACATTCTTCAACATCATATTTCGGGGCTTCCAGCTCGTATGAAACAAATTCCAGCTCGGCGCGGTCATTGAAATCACGGATTGGGAAAACCGATTTAAAGGTTTCTTGCAAACCTGTTTGCGTGCGATCCTTAGTGGCAATATCAGCCTGCAGAAAATGGTCATAGGATGCCCGCTGCACCTCAATGAGATTTGGCATCGGTGCGACTTCGGTCAATTGCCCAAAATTACGGCGCACACGCTTGCGGCTATCCAGATTACTCACGTCCATTTTACTCACGCTTTGTGCCATGTGACATGTCCTTCTCAAGAGATGTTCAATCATAATATATACGCAAATAACCGGTTACCCAGATGTTTGCGGTTTAAAAACTGTTCTATGAGCTGCCCGTTTCAGGGCTTGTTCGTAAAACAGCATCTGAGCAGAGATACCCTATCAAAGCTCAGAGACCGGACAGCCACAGGAGACTGTCCGGTTCAAGATGTTTAAGGGTGCGGGTTCTGGCACGCCTTCAAAGTCAATTACTTGACTTCGATGGTGGCGCCAGCTTCTTCCAGCTTGCCCTTGATTTCTTCTGCTTCGTCCTTTGAAACGCCTTCCTTCACAGGCTTTGGCGCGCCGTCTACCAGGTCCTTTGCTTCTTTCAGACCCAGGCCGGTGATTGCGCGGACTTCCTTGATCACATTGATCTTTGAAGCGCCAGCTGAAGCCAGAATTACGTCGAATTCTGTCTTTTCTTCAGCGCCAGCACCACCAGCATCACCACCAGCACCAGGCATAGCAGCAACAGCTACAGGCGCAGCAGCAGATACGCCCCACTTGTCTTCCAGCAGCTTTGCCAGTTCGGCAGCTTCCAGAACGGTCAATGCAGAGAGTTCTTCTGCAATTTTTTCGATATCAGCCATAATTGTCTCCTTTAGGCTTTAACTTCTGATCTTAGTTCGACTGCAATTTTTGGTATTAGCCTTGGTCGGCATGTGCTTTGATCACACGTGCGAGGCCGCCTGCAGGTGCCGCGATGACACCAGCAATTTTGCCAGCAGGTGCTTGCACAAGGCCGATAAGCTTGCCACGCAATTCATCGAGTGATGGCATTGTGGCGAGCGCCTCAACACCTGCTTTGTCCAGAACTTTGCCATCCAGTGCACCGCCGACGATGGTCAGCTTGTCATTGGATTTGGCATAGTCGACGAGCGTCTTTGCAGCTGCAACCGGATCAGCAGATGTTCCCATCGCTGTTGGCCCGGTAAACAGGTCTGTGAGCCCTTCGAAATCTGTGCCAGCCAGTGCCAACTTGGTAATCCGGTTTTTGGTTACCTTAAATGTTGAACCTGACTCACGCATTTTCTGGCGCAACTCGGTGCTTTCCGCAACGGTCAAACCAACCTGATGGGCGATCACCACGGTGGTGGCGCCCGACAGGGTCTCTTGCAGTGTTTCGATCAGTTCGGCTTTTTCTGTCCGGTTCACCTGATCTTCTCCAGTGTTTGGGAAATGAATTTCCCGGTTTCACCAAAACAGATATCAGAGCATGCTCATCAATCTGCCAATGGCCTGCCCACAGAAGCTAAAGCATCCATGTCAGAAGACATGGAATTTCGCTGTTGCCCCCGTCTATTGCAGGAGATTAAGTGATGACCCATCAATCGGGCCGGCACACCTGCAGTCTTGGACAGGTTGAGGTCCATCTATCACGTGATATTTGTCCCTCAGCCCATAGCCAGCCCAGCTACGCCGCGCTGGCTATGAATTTCTTATGCCAAACCAGCCTTAAGAGGCGGTTTCAACAAACACGCCTGCGCCCATGGTTGAGCTCAGCGTAATTTTCTTCATATAGGTGCCCTTAGCACCAGAAGGGCGTGCCTTTGTAATCGCTTCGATAAAAGCAGCCGCATTTTCTTCGATTTGCTGTGCATCAAAGCTCGCCTTGGCAATGCCTGCATGCACCACACCCGCTTTTTCAACGCGGAACTGGACTTCACCAGCTTTGGCGTTCTTGACCGCAGTGGCCACATCCGGGGTTACAGTACCCAGCTTTGGGTTTGGCATCAGGCCACGTGGACCAAGGACCTTACCCAAGCGACCAACCACACCCATCATATCTGGGCTGGCAATCACACGGTCAAAACCCTGCTCGCCATTCTGGATGGCTTCTGCCAGATCTTCTGCACCAACAAATTCTGCACCTGCTGCCTTAGCTTCATCAGCCTTGGCATCACGTGCAAACACAGCAACGCGTACTGACTTACCAGTGCCATGTGGCATTGGCACAGAGCCGCGCACCATCTGATCAGCATGGCGTGGGTCAACACCCAGATTCACCGCGATTTCGATGGTTTCATCAAATTTTGCCTTTGCGTTATCCTTGACCAGCTTGGCCGCTTCTGCGAGCGGATAAGCTTTGTTGCGGTCAACGCTTTCATAGGCGGCCTTCAGCCGCTTTCCAGTCTTGGCCATCTTCTTATCCTTCCACCACATCAAGGCCCATCGCACGTGCGGAGCCACATACCATTTGGACAGCACCATCAATATCGACAGCGTTCATGTCTTTCATCTTCTGCTCAGCGATCTCGCGGACCTGAGTCATGGTAACCTTACCAGCCACTGAACGGCCTGGCTCCTGACCACCTTTTGGCAGACCAGCGGCTTTTTTCAAGAAGAAGCTGACAGGGGCTGTCTTGGTGGTGAAGGTGAATGACTTGTCTTGATACACAGTGATCACGACAGGAATAGGCATGCCTTTTTCCAGAGATTCTGTTGCCGCGTTAAAGGCTTTACAGAATTCCATGATGTTGACCCCGCGCTGACCCAGCGCCGGACCGACAGGTGGCGACGGGTTCGCACCGCCAGCCGGGATATTCAGCTTGAGATATCCTTCGATTTTCTTAGCCATAAGACTCTCTCTTTTCTAACGCCTGACCAGCCCATATTGGCTAGCCAAAGCTCCTGCTCACTTTTTCAGCACTGTCAGGGGTGGCCCGCAGTTAAACCTTTTCCACCTGACTGTATTCCAGCTCGACCGGGGTGGAGCGTCCAAAAATAGACACTGACACCTTCAGGCGTGCCTTCTCATCATCGGACTCTTCAACAAGCCCGTTGAATGATTCAAACGGGCCATCAATGACCCGAACCTCTTCACCCACATCAAAGGTGATTGATGTGGTCGGGCGCTGTGGCCCTTCATCCATTTGCTTGAGCAGACGCTCAGCTTCTTTATTGGTGATCGGGACTGGCTTGCCTTTACCGCCCAAAAACCCTGTAACCCGCGGCTGTGACTGGACCAAAGACCAGCTTGCATCGCTCAGTTCCATTTTCACGAGAATATAGCCCGGGAAGAACTTCTTTTCAGCTTGCACTTTGGCGCCACGGCGCATCTCGACCACTTCTTCGGTCGGGACCAGCACATCTTCGATCATCTCTTCCAGACCATTTGCTGTAGCCTGCTCTCTGATCGCTTGTGCCATTTTCTTCTCAGAACCTGAAAAGACATGCACCACATACCAGCGTTTTGCCATTCTTGCCTCACATCTGCCAAGTATCGCACGTGTGACCCTGTCCAATCAGTATCACCCGCTTCTCGCTACTTAAATCCTCAGGACCCCAGCCCAATGATAAATTGAATCACATTTGACAACACTGCATCGACTGCCAGAAAAAACAGTGCTGCAATTGTTGCCATCACAAAAACGGTCAGTGTCGCCAAACCTGTCTCGCGGCGACTGGCCCATGAAATACGGCCAATTTCCTGACGAACCTGTCTGACAAATTGTGCCGGAGAAGTTTTTGCCATCTTGGATGTCCGCCCCTGATTCTGATAACCACCCTGCCTGCACCTCAGACAGAATCAGCTAACCCTTTGAAAACATGTTTTTTCCCATAGAAAATCGGCCGGCACATTCGCGCACCAGCCCTAAATCCCATGAAAGGTGAAGCGCAAGTTAAATCAAACACTTAAAAAGTGCAAGTGATTTTTAACGCTCTTGCGCCTCACATTTGTCATCTTTATCAGACCTTGAAGAGCGTGGTGGTGAGGTCTGGCATGGCTTCTCCCCAGAAAACGTCACGACGCATTTTTTCAAAATCCTGGTCAAAACAAGCTGCCATCGCAGAGGCATAAATGGCACGCGCATCAATAGTGGCGTTCAAATCACGCTTTTCAAATAAATCACGTGATTTCAAGCCAGGCCAGTCTGCATGGATTTGGGCCTTTTTCACAAGACCGCCTGCCATTAAAATAGCGGTCCCATAACCATGTTCAGTGCCATAGCCGCCATTTTGATCCAATGTCCGGCCAAATTCAGTTAAGGTCACAACCAGCGTGTTATCAAAAGCCTCACCCATACCAGAATCCAGCCGTTCAATCACCTTATCAACCATTTGAAGCTTGGCCCCATGCTCGCCATCTGCCCCGCCTTGGGCAGCATGAGTATCAAAACCGCCAATATCAAAGACAGCCACGCGCGGGCCATCTTCACGTGCCAACTCTCTTGCTGCTGTTTTGGCCAGCTCTGGTGCTTTTCGACCCCCACCTTGTTCTTGCAGCATCGCGGCCGGACGCTGAATAATCTTTGCCATGGTTTGCTTTAAAAGCGGCTCATTTTCGTAGCTCTCAAGCAACATGCGCATCGTATCCTGGCGCGGTGGGCTCCAATAGGTTGGAAAATAATTATCGGGGTTGATTCCTGCTCGTAACAACAATGGAATAGGTAGGGTGGCGGACAGCCCTTCAAGGCCGGCAGCTTCCAACCCGCGCCCTAGCCAGCCTGTTTTTTCGGCATAAGGTGTATGCCCGCCTGATTCCATCAGATTCTGACCATCAAAGTGAGAGCGGCCTGTATAGGGGATAGAGGTGGCATGAACCACAGCTGCTTTATCTCTCTGCCAGAGATTGTGGAAATGTTTCAATTCTGGATGCAGGGTAAAATCAGAAGTGAGCTTTCTGACCCCCTCAACTGAAATATCAGGGCGCGATTTATTCATCTGAGGATCACGCGCCGGCACCGCGGTCAAGCCATCCATCCCGCCTCTGAGCATAATGACCACAAGATTGCGTTTTGGTGCTTTAGCAGCGGCTGGGGTTGAAAAAAGAGGACTGCCGAGCAAGGCCAGGCTGGCCCCTGCGCCCAGAAAGAAGCGGCGCGACATAAAGAGCGGTGTATCGGTCATGCTTTCAACATCCTCGGGTGGTTAAAGAAAAGGGTGAAACGCTGCGTTGAATCGCCTTGCTGATAGACAAGCCTCATTACGTCATCTTCTGGTGCAAAATTCTGCCTTGCTGAGGCTTCCATCGCTGTATGGCTGTCAAATTCACTCCGGCAAATGCGATAAAAGCGAGAGGCCAAAGCCATACGCCGGATGAGAAATTCCGGACTAATCCAGCTGGCTTCGGTATCGGGGTAACCATTTGGCTGCTCTGAAGCCAGAGGTTCATGTCCTAACTCACTCAATGCCCGCTGGATAGTGCGGATATGCTTTGAGGGTTCTCTTTCAAAAGAAAAATCAGCCATCACTTTTGCAGAGGGGAGCGCCTCCATACCTGACATATTGAGCATTTGGGTCAGCCAGATGGCCGGCATCTGAAATTTATGATGAGCCGCGCCATGCGCCCAGACCTGCTCAATCAGCGCAGCATGTACCGCGGGCAGATAACCATCGCTGTCTTCCCAAGCTTTGATTATCGGGGCAATCATCTCTTCACTCGGCTCATCGGTGATGAAATGGCGCGCCAGCTTCCAAGAAATATAGCGATAAGTGCTGGGGTGGCGGGCTAAATCGTCCATCACATCCAATAGCTTGTTTTTACTATCCAGATTGCGTTGCTTATATTTTTTGCCCAACACCTCATGCGCCCCTGGCTGATGATATTCTGGTTTAAAAACAACCGGATTACATTCCAACCGCTTCTTGCTGTAGCCTACACGCCAACCTGTCATGATATAGGTGAGCTGGATAACATCCCTTTGTGTATAGCCTGCTGCAGGTGAGACCGTGTGCAATTCCAGCAATTCACGTGCATGATTTTCATTGATGGTGGTGGCTTCACCTTTATTTTGCTTGCGCCAACGCCCTTGCTTAGATTGCGGGCCTTCGGATTGTGAATTATCCAGATGTTGGATCATCGGCCAACTGATGGTCACCGCGCGCAATAAATCCGAAAATTTACCTGCCAGACCCGGGCGTATGATTTCGCGATACATAGGCCCGGACTGATATTGTTTCAAATTGTCTTTATCGCTGAGCGCAAAATGATTGGCCCAGAACATCGTCAGACGCTCATAAATAGGCGCCCCTGAATGCAAGGCCGCATGGGTGCGCACAATATCTTCTTGTGCGTGATAAAACTCTTTACCCAATCGGATTTTCAACGCCTTACGTGCTGCCCGATAGGCATTGCGATCTGTTTTGTGCTTCTCGCGCAAAACCTTCCGGTCAGTATAGACTTCCTCACCTTCACGCGCTAACTGTTCTGCGGATGTTGGCAGCTTGTTTGGCCAAGGCAGAGGCGGCATTTCGTCAACCTGCCCAAGTGCCCATTTTAAAGGGTCAGCTGGCGCCTCTTGTCCCGGTGCCAGCCCAAACCCCACTTTACGATAAAATGCATTGTTCATGACACACCTCTTTATAAGCAAAAGGTGATACAAAAATCAAAAACGCGCAAATCAGAAATTGTTAAGCTTTTGTGTATTGCTGTGCAATTTGCAAAGAAATCGTGGCCAGAATGCAGATTTAAGCGCATCCTTAATGGTGATCAGGCCTCATCAAGGCTCGGTAAATTAGCCAGCCCTGCTCCTTTCCAGAGCGCGAGGGCCAGAACCCCTTTCGGGCCAATAAACATCTGATGGGCCTGCCAGCTTTTATGGCTGTGGGTGTCTCCCTCCTCAATATCAATCTGGCTGCCGTCTTGTGTTTCAAAGCGCATAGCACCGCTGATCACCTGATAGATTTCAACTGCTTCGTGGCGGTGCCAGGGATAATGGATATCAGGCCCCCAATAGCCGATGAAGACGCGCAGCTGATCTGAGCGATACACCCCGTCTGGACCGACCAGCTCAATATAGCCATAAGCATCTAAAAAGGCCTGACCCACCTCATCTAGAGAATAGGATTGTTTCCATCTGGCGATATCACACACATCTTTGGTTGCCAGATGTAAGGGGTCATCTGTCGGCCAGTTTTTAATGGCGGTACAGGCTGGCACTGATTTTGCCTGCTGTGGTTGATAAATCAAATCAGCTGGCCAGCCTGAAAATTGGCGCAGAGAAGGCGTGGCCAGATAACGTTGATACGCTTTATCCAGCAATACCTTAAAAAGCTGTTCAGCTTGGTTTGCCATCTGCCCTATCCTGCTGCGCCTATCCCATTACTGATGGGTGGGTGTCCATTTATCCAGCGCTTCGAGGAATTTTTCCTGTTCACCTGCATGCATTTTGATGTTCGTCTCAGCATAGGGAAAATTGCGAGCTGACACTTCTTTATGAAATGCGCCAAGTGCGGCCACCCGCTCATCATGGATTTGTTTATGCAGACGCCCGACATTGCCAAAGGCATAGGCGTGTTTTGGCGGTGTATCCTCTTCTGAGGGCTCGCCACAAATATCAGCGACAAAAGACATGATCACATCACCTGCCTTGCCTGAGCCAAGCGAGAAGGTCACAATGGATGTTTTGTCATTCAGCGCTTCGAGCACCTCTTCGGCAATACATTCTGCTTCGACAGCCACCACACCGACATCTTCCATGCGCTTGAGTGTCTTGAATAATTCCATGGCTTCATCTGCTTTACGTGCCCAGCCGCGCAGGCCACCACAATAATGGCTGAAGGTCGGAATAAGGCCGATATGGCTCTGCACTGGAATCCCCTCATTAGAGAGCATTTCCATCACATCAAAAGACCGCAAAGTATAATAGAGATCGCCGCCTTTCCGCATCATCTCAAACGCATGATCCAGAATCTCTGCATTTGATCCAAACTGCGCCCATGTGCTGCCAACACCGGTGAAATGAGTCGGAGCAATCGCCCGTACATCTTCGATTTGCTCACCGCCAACAACAAATAAATCAATCCCAGCCTCAACACAGGCCAGCACTTCCTCATTATTAGCTGGGTTTGCCATGCTGAGCTTGGTATCTGTCCCCTTTAAGGCTTGTAGATCAGAGATAGTGTAATTGCGAGCAGATGGCTGGCGGGCAAAATTATAGATACGTTTCACTTGGTCTCTCCGTTGAATTGATAAAGGCGCCGCCACCTAGTCCAACGGCGCATGAAGGCGTGTTTTTTCGGTGATAATGCCACCACGCTTGCCTGGTTCAATCGCCCCATAGCGTTGCTTGAAACAATAGGGCAACAACCTGTCATCTGGTATCGACAACCAGAGTCGCAAGAGATGGCGTCTTTTTTCAGTCTCAGGCCAATCAATAAAGCCCGTGCGATCATGAAGCTGGCTGTGATTATAGACAAATTGCATATCACCCGGGGCCAGTCGCATTTTAATATGTAATTTCGGGTCGTCACATAAGCTGTCAAACAAATCGAGTGCTTCAATATGCGCTTGGGTGAGTGCCATGGCCTCTTCAAAACGAGTCGCCGCATCAATATATTGACGCTGATAAAAAACGGTAAGCTTGCCGCCATACCAGTTTAACGGCGGTATCGTCATAAAAGGCTTCATACCCACCGGTATTTCGCCGCGCCTATCTGTGGCCAGCGGATCAAATAGCAAAGCCAGTAAATCAGGCCGCCTCTCCGCCATTTCATTAAAGATGGTCTCAGCACTAACCAGCAGGCTGTCCCCGCCTTCTTTGGCTTCTTTCAGGCAGAGTAAACCCACCACATCTGCACTGTCTGTATGAAAGCTCTGGCGGGCATTGGTCTGATAAATGCGGGTATTCTGATCGCGCAGGTCAGCCCCGGTATCACGGACATGGCCCAGAATATGACCCGCAGCATTTTGAGAGCGGGCTGAGCCTAAATGCGCACCGATACCGCAAAAAATGGCAGCTGATAGCTTCTTGTCATAAGAGTCAGTCGGTAGACCGCGCAGCACCTCGACACCCACACCATGGACCAGCTTAAAGCGCATCGCCTCTAGATGGCGGGCGAATGTCGGGAGAATGAAATCCTCTTTTTGGATATGCCCGATATCACGTCCGGTGTTGAGAAAAGCTCTGCCAGCCTGTTCTAATTCAGCTATCTGTGCAGGGGTTAGCTTGGTGAGCCAGCGTTCAGGGGTTTGTGCCAATTCAGCCCCTATCCAAGCAGATGGGCCGCTAAATCTGTGTGGGATGCCAGCTGGCAAATCTGAATGCGCCATCTGTGCGCCTTCCTTGATGAAAAAGGTGGTCCTACATGACAGTCTAATAAGAACAGATACCAGCCGCCCCTATCACACCCGTTAAGAGTAAATCACACCCTTTTCAAAAAGAAAATATGCTGTGGCAGCCTTGTTATTCCGCGCTGCCGAAAACACCCAGTTTCACGGCATAATCGACCGCCAAATCATAATCTGGGTCATCATCACTATCGATAATCAGCTGACCTGATTTGCGCAGCAATTGATGGCAATTTCGGCTCAAATGGCGCAATTTTACAATTTTGCCTGCTTCATTATATTTCTCAGCCACATCCTGAATGGCTTGCAAGGCAGATTGATCCACAATGCGCGATTTGGCAAAATCTATCACCACCATTTCTGGATCCTCAGCAATATGGAATAATTCTCGGAAGCTGGTGACAGAACCGAAAAAGAGCGGGCCTTGAATATCATAGACCAGCGCGCCTTTTTCACGCACGGACGGGCGGGTTGAGGCGTGAATTTGCTTGGCCGCGTTCCAGGCATAGACAAGGGCTGACATAATCACCCCGACCAATACCGCAATAGCCAAATCGGCAATCACGGTGACAAAGGTCACCACAATCACCACCAGCGCATCAGAAACAGGCACTCTAAATAGTGTTTTAATCGAATGCCAGGCAAAGGTGCCAATAACCACCATGAACATGACCCCGACAAGTGCGGCCACTGGAATCAATTCAATCCAAGGCGAGGCCACCAGAATGATCGCCAGCAAAAACAGCGCTGCTGCGGTACTGGCAATACGGGTACGCCCACCTGATTTCACATTGATCATCGACTGGCCAATCATCGCACAGCCGCCCATACCGCCAAAAAAGCCTGTGATGAGATTAGCACTGCCTTGTGCCACACATTCCTGAGAGGCACCGCCGCGTTGTTCAGTGATTTCACCCACCAGATTGAGAGTCAGCAAGCTTTCAATCAGACCAATCGCCGAGAGAATCACCGCATAGGGCAGAATAATCATCAAGGTCTCAAAGGTGAAAGGGACCATCGGAATCTGAAATTCAGGCAAGCCACCAGCCAGGGCAGCCAAATCACCGACCTGTGTCACCTGTAAATCAAGGCCCAATACAATCGCGCTGATCGCGACAATTGCGACCAAGGGTGCCGGTATGGTTTTTGTCAATTTAGGCATCACATAAATGACCAGCATGGTTGCCCCAACCAAACCGAGGGTCAGATAGAGCTCTGTGCCGGTGATCCAGCTTTTCGCCCCAGTATCAGATACTGTCTTGAACTGTTCTAACTGGGCGGCGCCAATCACAATCGCCAGTCCATTTACAAAGCCTAGCATGACCGGATGCGGGACCATGCGGATAAATTTACCCCACCGCAGCACACCAACCAGAATCTGGATAATCCCCATCAACACCACAGTCGCAAATAAATAGGCTGTCCCATGTTCTGAAACCAGCGAGACCATGACCACCGCCAGCGCGCCAGTTGCCCCTGAAATCATACCAGGGCGCCCGCCTATCAGCGCGGTTACCAGCCCGACAAAAAAGGCTGCATAAAGACCAACAAGCGGGTCAACACCTGCTACAAAAGAAAAGGCTACAGCTTCCGGGACAAGCGCCAAGGCCACTGTCAGGCCAGAGAGCAAATCAATGATGATCTGCTGGGTGGTGAGCTGAGGGCGGGTAGAAGCCTGACCATTGAGGTTGCCTGAAGAGGACCCAAAGAGATAGTCGTTCAGGCGTGATGGTATATGCATGTAAAAAGGTCCTTATGGCGGCGAGATAACGCATAATGTCAATTCAAAAAGTAATCGGCTGGCAATCTGCACAATGCAGGATTTGCGTTCAAAAATGACATCCTAATAAAAGAAAAAAGAAAAAATCAGCCGGTTTGATGAAAGAAACCCCCAGCATTGCTGCTGAGGGTTTGTATGATGGCAGGAGTGGAGGGGCTCGAACCCCCAGCCCCCGGTTTTGGAGACCGGTGCTCTACCAATTGAGCTACACTCCTAAGCTCTTTAAAATCGCTTATTCAACGATAGAAGCGACGACGCCGGCGCCGACAGTGCGGCCACCTTCACGGATCGCAAAGCGCAGACCTTCATCCATCGCAATCGGCGCGATCAGGGTCACAACCATAGCGATGTTATCGCCTGGCATCACCATCTC
>JBMHDN010000041.1:0-53732 GCA_049889355.1 Puniceispirillaceae bacterium (SeqCode) | reverse complement strand
TAGGCCTGAAACTCAGCGCCGCCTGCTTCAGCCATCACCTTCGTAATCGCTGCGGTCAGCGTCGTCTTACCATGGTCAACATGGCCAATCGTGCCGATATTCACATGCGGCTTCGAACGATCAAACTTCTCTTTGGACATCTTTTTCCGCCCTTATTCAGGTTGCCCTTGATGACTTTGGTGTTTTTCAGACGCGCCCGCTCACTTGGGCTTACCTTAAAAAACTGTCATGTCAGGGTGAGTTAAATGGTGGTGAGGGTAGGATTCGAACCTACGTACGCTACGCGGGCAGATTTACAGTCTGCTGCCTTTAACCACTCGGCCACCTCACCATTTACTTAATCTGACCACTTGCGTGAACAGCTTGCGCAAAACTTGCTGAACTGCCAATAAGAAACACGCGCGCTTATGTCAAGTCAGGAAACTCAAAATGGCCCAAAAAAAACATCAAAAAGGTCGAAATGCAGATCGTCACGCTACACCGCGCCGGTCAACTGGCCATTATGGCGGCAATAATGATAAATTTGCGGCATCTCAAGCAGCTGGCTCTAAACGTGCACCTCAGAGAGCCAACCAGACTGAAAAGCGGCTCCGCAGTTCTGCCCAAGGCTTTTTTATCTGGGGCACTCATGCCTGTGAATCGGCCATTAAGAATCCGGAGAGGCGCTGCCTTGCGATTTATGCCACCGCCCGCATGGCAGATTTGGTCAAGGGTTGGTGCGCGGCTGCACAGACCGCTGATAATAAGACACTTCCAAAAATCCAGATTGTTGAAAAAGATCTGCTGGACCGGCTGGATCACGGGCAAGACAAAGCCGTGCATCAGGGTATTGCGCTTGAGGTTTTGCCGCTAGAGAGTCCTGATTTGACAGAAATGATTATGGGCCAGCATGATCTAAGGCTGCTGATATTAGATCAGGTAACAGACCCCCGCAATGTCGGGGCTATTTTGCGCTCAGCACGCGCTTTTGGGGTAGATGGGCTGGTGATGACAAGCCGGCATGCCCCAGAGGAAAACGGGCTTCTGGCCAGAGCAGCGGTTGGCGCGTTAGAGAATGTGCCTATCATCCGTGTTGGCAATCTCGCCCGCGCGCTAGATGCCATGAAAGAGGCCCACATTGAGCTGGCCGGACTGGCGGCCAATGGGACCACCATGCTGGATGATTTGGCCACAAGCGCGCGCCTTGGCCTTATTTTAGGGGCAGAAGGAGATGGCATGCGCCGGCTGACCAGAGAGGCGTGTGATCATTTATGTGCCATCTCGATGCATGAAACATCAGAATCGTTGAATGTCTCTGTCGCAGCCGGTATTGCGCTCTATGCCACCTGCCGGCTAAACCGCACCTAAGCCAACAGAAAACAACAAATCAAAAGAAGCCGCTTTTTCAGTGCTTGCAAAATCAAATCGGCTGTATTAAATAACCGGCTATCAGCTCGCTGTTGTGCTGGCATGGCTCAATTGGTAGAGCACCCGATTTGTAATCGGGCGGTTGGGAGTTCGAGTCTCTCTGCCAGCACCAGCGCTGATTTATTCCCCAAAATATCTGTATATGTTTGCGCTACAAGCCAAGAGATCCGTAGCTTTTGACAATACGGCTAAGCGCTGTGAGCATCGACGCATTGCGTAAATCCACCACCTTAGGATTGCTGTTCCATTCTGCGCTGATATCTTCATAGGCTTTGCGCATCGTATCTTTCAGACCTGAGCGAACCAGTGCCAATTCGCTCATCTCATGCATCGCTTTGGCTTTTTGTTTTTCAGGAAATGCGATCCCTGTCATATCCTCCATGCCAGAAATCATGGCTTCAAATTGGGCCTGGCTTTGGCGTTTTTGCAGCCGTCCAAAACGAATATGGCTGAGATTTTTGATCCACTCAAAATAGCTGACAGTCACCCCGCCAGCATTGGCATAGAGATCAGGGATAATCACCACACCTTTATCACGCAAAATAGCATCTGCCTCTGCTGAGACCGGACCATTGGCGGCTTCTATGATAAGCGGGGTTTTAATCCGGTGGGCATTTTCTTGTGTAATCACCATTTCTAACGCCGCCGGGATCAAAATATCTGCCTCAGCTTCGAGCATTTCAGGCCCGGATTTCTGAAAACCGGGAAAACCCTCGACACTGCCCTTTTTGTCCAGATGCTGTTTCAGCGCATCAATCGCGATCCCTTGTGGATTGACCACCGCACCGCCGCGTTCGAGCACATGGGTGATCACCGCCCCTTCTTCTTCGGCCAGAAATAAAGCAGCGTGATAGCCGACATTGCCCAGCCCCTGCACAATCACTCTTTTGCCTGCCAGACCGGGGCTCAGGCTGGTTTTTGCCACATCTTCGGGGTGGTCAAAAAAGGCGCGCAACGCATATTGCACGCCGCGCCCTGTTGCCTCAATACGGCCCTGAATACCGCCTTTTGATATCGGCTTGCCGGTCACGCTGGCCCAGCTATTGAGCTCTATCGGATAAAGCCGGTGATATTCATCAGCCATCCAGGCCATTTCGCGCTCAGAGGTTCCCATATCAGGGGCAGGCACATTCTGAGATGGGCTGATGAGATGACGTTTGGCTAACTCTTGGGTAAAACGCCGTGTGATGCGCTCTAACTCAGCCTCGCTCCAATCATGGGGATTGATACATAAACCGCCTTTTGAACCGCCAAAAGGCACTTCAACCAATGCGCATTTCAAGCTCATTAGCATGGCAAGGGCTTCTACCTCTTCTAATGAGACATGCAGATCATAGCGGATTCCTCCTTTGACCGGTTGGAAATGCTCGCTATGCACAGATCGATGACCGATAAAGGTGAACATTTTGCCGCGCAAGCGCACCCCAAATCGTACAATGTAAGAATTATTGGTCACGCGGATTTTCTCAGTTAACCCTTCTGGCATATCCATCAAGGCGGCGGCCGCGTTAAAATGCTGTTCCACTGATTACAAAAAGCTAATGGTCATATCTCTGTCTCCTGATCAAAGCTGTTTTATGTGTCCAAAACCAAAAACAACAAGGACGGCACAGGTCATAACCAAAGGCTAGGCTGTCTCGTGCGAACCGACAAGAGCAGACAGTAAAAAAGGCCTCATCCAAATGGATAAGGCCTGTTTCATCAAATTCGATTGGTGGCTTTTTTACTCAGCCCCCTTTTTTACTCAACCCTTTTTTTACTCAGCCACTTTTGGCGGCTGTGAGGCGATAGGTGTTGGTGTTGCGACTTCGCGTACCTCTGGCTCAACCCGGCTCAGTGCGTTTAATGCGCTCTGGATTGATAAAATCGCCTGATCGACAGAGCGCGCTGCCACGGCCATAGCCGCATCATCGCTAGCCGCTTCACCAACGGTGATCTCCCAGCCTAATTTGGTCAGGTTGGTCTCTAGAACGGTCAGTTTTTTAGCATAGCCAGCGCGGATTTTCTGAATATCGCGCATCCGCTTAATCGCAAGTTTGGTCTCTTTATCCATCTTCATGCTCCTCTGACAAAGGGCCTCATTTCAGCATCGCCTTCCCCGTAGGCGTGACCCTATCCCTAACATATTAGTTAATTTGAATAAAGAAACTTGTCTGAAAGGCGTATCCGTCAATCCGGATCATCTCTCAGACTTGTGACCAGACAAGGCCTATCCATGCAAACATAGCTGTGCTGTTAACAATAGCGTTTAACAATAGCGTTCTGGCCCGTTCCACTGATCTGGATTATAGCGGTCGCCATGTGCCCAGCCCACAGGCAGGCATCTTTCAATATCCTCTAACACAGCGGCAGATAAAGGTGTCATCGCCCCTTTTGCCAGCTCTTCAAGCCGGTCAGCTGACCGGGTGCCCGGAATAGGCAGGATATGATCGCCGCGCGCCAAGACCCAGCCTATTGCAAGGCTTGCCGCTGGTACACCCAGCTCTGCTGCCAAGGCACGGAATGGCGCGGTTCTGTCAATATTTGCCTCAAGATTTGGGCTCATAAAGCGCGGGTTATTGACCATAAAGGGCATGGTCTGAACCCGGCTTAATGTATGTGGCTTATCGGTGAGTAAGCTGCGGCCAACAGGACTGAAAGCCACGAGGGTCACATCATGTTCTGCACAACGCTGAACCAGACCCAATTCAGGGCTGCGGGTGGAGAGCGAATATTCAGACTGGACCGCAGCCACAGGGGTGATTTTTAAGGCCCGCTCCAACGCGCTCGGGGCGATTTCAGAAAAGCCAATCGCCCGTGTTTTGCCCTTTTCAACCAGCCGGGCCAGTGCCCCTGCTGCCTCTTCGATTGGCATATCGCCATCTCGCCGATGGATATAGAATAAATCAACCTGATCGACCCCCAACCGCTTTAAAGACTGATCTAAACGTTCTTCCAAATAGGCTAAGCTGTTATTGTAATAGCGGGCGTTGGTATCTGGGTCGCGCGCAATACCGGCCTTGGTGGCGATGTGGAATAGCCCATCTGCCTGCTTGCCTTGTTTGGCCAGAAACGCACCTATCAGGGTCTCTGAGATGCCATTGCCATAAATATCAGCGGTATCGATGTGATCAATGCCAAGCTCAACTGCTTTTTCTAAAACCTCAAAGGCTTGTTCAGGCGCACATGCACCATAAAAATCTGAAAAAGACATAGCTCCAATGCCCAAGGCCGACACTTCTGGACCACCCTTACCGATACGCCGTTTTTGCATGACACCAACGCTCCTCATCTGTCCTGCTTCTTACACCATCATCTAAGACTACCAACAAGATTATCTGGCTACAAGCGCATCCGATACCCGTCATGTTGGCGTGACCTGACTGCATTTTTGGTCGTTTGCCTAACAACGCTGGCGATAGGTGATTGGTATAAATGAGACTGGGGAGTATACATGGCTGGAGCTGAACATGACTGCTGAATATACCGAGACTAGCGGTGCTGCATATCTGGATATGCCAGATTTGGGTGCTGATTCTGAACATACCCCGGGCGGACGCTTGACCAAAGCAAGGCTGGCACGCGGCCTCTCCGCATTAGAGATTGCACAACAGCTTGGGCTTGATGAAGAGACCGTTTTGGAATGGGAAGCTGACCGCTCTGAGCCATTGGCCCATTTACAGATCAGACTGGCCGGTCTTTTGGGTGTACAGCCTGCCTGGCTCATTGAAGGTCGCGGTGATTTACCAGCCACTGTCTCAGAACAGGTTGATATCGCCGCCTGTCAGGCTGAGATAGCAGAATTACGCCGACAATTGGTGCTGGCAAATCAACAGCTCGACAAACTGGCTGGATTACTTCAAGCAGGATAAATTTGGGATTTCCTGAACTCTTCCGCAGGGTGGAAAGAATTACCGAAAAAAAGCGCTTAATCGCCTCGCCTTACTGGTCCATCCAGAAAGGCATGACGTAACAGAAGCGTCCCCTAGTGTGAGAATCCTAGCCGGTCCCAACTCAGCTGGGGGACACCTCTGCACAGAAGCGCAGGATTCCCCCCACTCCCATCTTATCTATAGCACAAGATATCGCAGATGCCGAATCTGAAGCATTTTATGTGATCTGAAGGTGACGTGCTGAACCTTGTTTTTAGCTCCGAACGAGGCTGAGGCAGGCATCAGCAATCGCACGTGCCCATTCAGTGTGGCGCACCAAAAACGGCAAAACAGCTACCGAAACCAGCACCAAACCCATCCAAATCATCCAAAGACTGGCATCTGGATGAGCCTGTTGTGGTTCTTCCTGCTGCCCGGTTTCAAGATATCCGGGTTCATCACGGTCATGATGTGGCGGTGATGACATCATCAATCTTTCTGTTCCAGTGCGGCTATCGAGGGCTTGGCGCATCGAGCGCATACGCCATTAAATCATCCAGCTTGACCACCGCCAGCGTGATCTGATTTGTCGCCGCGAGCTTGATTTTTGGGGCCTTTCCCGCACGGCGTGCTTCTTCCCAGCGCCCCGCACATAAACACCAATAATCGCCGGGCTTCAGCCCTGGAAAACCAAATTCAGGGCGCGGCGTTGATAAATCATTCCCTGCTTGCTTTGAAAAAGCCAGAAAATCAGCATCCATCAAGGCGCATACGGTGTGCAGCCCCATATCCTGCGGGCTGGTATGACAACAACCATCTCGAAAAAAACCTGTCATGGGATCAGACGAACATGGGATTAGACGCTGGCCCAGCACATTGCGCTGCATCCCGCCGCCGCCAAAACTCTCACCATCCATGATTGCCTCCCTGCTCTAACAAAAAGCGCCACTTAGCCGCCAAGCCGCTGTGTCTCACTCTCAATTGCTTCTTCTAATCTGGCCATAAAATCTTTCCGAGACAAGCCCGGCTCTATGAGTGGCAGGCAAGAAACCTGGACAGTGCCTTTATTGAGTCCCAGTGCATTTTTAGGCCAGAAAAGGCCACTATTTAAGGCAATGGGCATAACAGGTAGCTGTGCGCCTTGATAAAGAGCAAACACCCCGATCTGATAGGGCGCGCTTTGACCTGGGGGGACTCTGGTCCCTTGCGGAAAAATCATGATGGAGCGGCCTTCATCGGCAGCTTCTTTTGCCTGTTTTTGCAATTTTTTAAGCGCAGCCAAACCTGCTTTGCGATCAACAGGTATATGTCGGGCACGGGCAAAGAACCACCCCATGATGGGAATCGCCATTAATTCTTTTTTCAACACCACCGCCGGATGATCCAGCAGGCTGAATAACACCATCGTTTCCCAAGCTGATTGATGCTTTGTCGCATAAATCACTTGTGTTTTTGCAGCTTGAGACCCACCAGCGGGCAAACCCGTTATCTCATATCCAAGACCACAGATGCGGCACATAGCACGCACATACACCCCCCAGAGATGACCGGCCCAGATGGATGTGCGATGGCTGATCAAAAGAGGCGTGATGATCAGGGTCAACATCAATGTGCCGCCATAAAATAGCAGCATAAACAGCAATGAGGGTGCCGGCTTGGAGAAATATTTTGTTTTTTTGGTGCTCATAGCCCCTAGCACTAGACCAAAATAAGGGGCAAAGCCAGATGCTTTAAGACAGCATCTGACAAATTCTTGCCTTTACAGGGGTGCCTAGGCCACCTAGATGGAGGGTATGAACAAGAATGAAAACATGATAGCTGCGACACCAGATGACTGGCAAAAATCAGATGACTGGCAAAAAAACGCCCTCACCTTGCTGTCTGGCTATCTGGCACGCCAAGAGCTGGTCGGATATGATCAGCTGGCTCAGGACATCGGCCTGACTGGCGCGCACCGGATTCATCGGCTGACCAAATGGCTCGAAGCGCTCATAGCAGATGATGTGCGTTATCACCGACCTTTGCGCGCAGCAGCGGCTGTCTCAAAACTAAGCGGCATGCCAGCCCCTGGTTTTTTTGTACATTGTCAGGCCTTGGGGATTTATGATGGTCCAGATAAAGGGCCCGAAGCTGCCGCCTTTCATGCTGCTTGTCTCAGGCCTTTTGGCTATCAGCTTTTTGCACATCAAAGCTAAAGCTGGCAGGCAGATGCCCCTCTGCCGGATGGTCATCCTGTGCGATAAGAATATGGCCCTCACTTTCGCAGAAATGAGCGAAATCAAGCGGGGCGGCGGGATCATCTGCCAAAAACCGGATGATGGTCCCTGGCGTTACTGACTTTAAGGCACGACGCGCTTTGAGCACAGGCAAGGGGCATTTCAGCCCTTTAAAATCAAAAATAGCGATATCTGATATATCTGAAGCGGGCACGACTTGCTTGCATCCTATGGTAAATGGCGGTTAAACATCTGCCATGAGTATATGGGGCATAATTATCGGCGGTGCAACTGGCGCAATGCTGGGCGGACCTATCGGCGCGTTGCTTGGCGCGGCGGCAGGCCATGTGGCATCGCGCGAAATCGGCAAACGCCTCAACCCTGAGGCCGAAGCCCGCACCCGTCAAGTCGCCTTTACCGTTGCGGTGGTCGCGCTCTCTGCCAAAATGGCCAAAGCAGATGGAACCGTCACCCGCTCGGAAATAAATGCCTTTCGGCGCAAGGTGCATATTCCGGAAAAAGATGTGCGCGATGTTGGCCGCTTCTGGGACTTGGCCCGCCAGACACCAGACGGGTTTGAAGCCTATGCCAAACAGGCTGCCAGCCTGTTCGGGCCAAAAAATGCTATCCTTGAACAATTATTAGAACTGCTGTTTTTCATTGCCGCGGCAGATGGCGAAATATCAGCACCGGAATGGGCCTATCTGGCTGAGGTTTCACGCCTGTTTGGCTATGATGAGAACGAGTTTAACCGCTTTTGCACCCTTTATGGCGGCAGTGATGAGAGCCCTTATGCAGTGCTGGATTTACCTGAAAAGGCAGACCTAGAACAGGTGCGCAATCGCTGGAAAGAGTTGAATAAACGCTATCACCCAGACAGGCTCATCGCCGAAGGGCTGCCTCAGGAATTCATTCATTCAGCAGAAGAAAGGCTGGCCCGCATCAATGCGGCTTATGATGTGATCAAACGTCATCACGAGGGGCATAGCTGATGGCAACACCGCTGCTGACTTTAAGTGATATGGGCGTCAATTTAGGTGATCGCTGGCTGCTCCGCCACATTGATTTATCTATTCATGCGGGTGACAGGCTGGCCTTGGTTGGTCGCAATGGGGCGGGTAAATCCACCTTGATGAAGCTGATATCCGGGCAAGCCCAGCCTGATGAAGGCAGCTTGTGGGTCAGCCCTGGCGCGTCGGTTGCTTATCTGCCACAAGCCCCTGATATTAAAGGGGCACAAAGCCTTGCCTCTTATGTGGTGCAAGGGTTGGATGGTGAAGAGATTGACCATCTCAGCCAAATGCACAAAGCTGAAAAATTGCTGATGAAAATGGGGATGGACCCGGCGCGGATGACAGATGGGCTGTCTGGCGGGGAGGCAAGGCGGGCCGCGCTGGCACGTGCACTGGTCAGTCAGCCTGAAATCCTCCTGCTTGATGAGCCGACAAACCATCTGGATTTACCCACCATTGAATGGCTGGAAGGGCTGATGAAAGCCCGTCAGGGCGCGCTGGTGGTGATCAGTCACGACAGGGCCTTTTTGCGCTCTCTTGGCACTGGGATTATCTGGATCAATCAGGGCAAGCTGCGCCGGCGTGATGGCGCGTTTGACCAATTTGAAGACTGGTCAGATGGCATTCTGAGCGAAGAAGCAGTGAAGCTGGCTAAGCTTGATAAGAAAATCGCAGAAGAAACCAGATGGTCTCATCAGGGCATTTCAGCCCGCCGCAAACGCAATCAAGGGCGGTTGCGTGAATTGGCGGCTTTGCGTCAAACCAGAGCCTCAGAGGGCGGCATTATGGCGCGCCAGATGCGTATCGATGCAGGTGATGCCACGGTTGGCGGACAGGTCGTACTCGAAGCCCGCAATCTGACCATCACTGTGCCAGCCAATCCGGCTCTCAGAGGTGACCAGCCTGCCCAACTGCTCAAAAATGACGATGGTGTTGAGGACCAGCGTGTTTTACTCAGCCATTTTAACCTGCTTTTAAAACGCAAAGACCGTATTGGGATTGTTGGGCCCAACGGGGCAGGTAAATCATCTCTGGTGCGTGTCTTGTTGCATCAGACCAAACCACAGGCTGGTTATGTCAAATTAGGCTTTGGGCTAGAGGCTGCTTATTTTGATCAGAACAGAGCGGCGCTTAATCCTGAATCATCGCCTTGGACAACCTTATGCCCAGATGGCGGTGAAACCGTAGAGATTGATGGCAAGGCGCGGCATGTGACCAGCTATCTGCGTGATTTCCTCTTTGATGATTACAAAATGACCCAGCGTGTCGGCACCCTATCTGGTGGTGAGCAGAACAGGTTGCTCTTAGCCAAGATATTTGCCCAGCCGCATAATTTTCTGGTGCTCGATGAACCCACCAATGATTTGGATATGGAAACCATTGATTTGCTGCAAGAAGTGGTTGCAACCTATGACGGGACCATCTTGATTGTCAGCCATGATCGTGATTTCCTCGACCGGACCGTGAGCTCGGTGCTGGCTTTTGAAGAGGATGGCAAAATCACCGCCCATGCAGGTGGCTATTCAGATTACCTGGCTCGACGCGTGAAAAAAGAAGAAAAAGCCAAAGCGAAGAAAAAGGCAGCCCCAAAGGAAAAGCCAAAGACGCCGCGCACCGACAGGCTGAGCTATAAAGAGGGCTGGCTGTTGGAGCAGTTGCCGCTTGAAATTGAAAAATTGACAGATGCTATCGAAAAGGCAGAAGCCAAACTGGCTGATATGGATTTCTTTGCCCGCGATCCAGATGCCTATCAGAAAATCGCCGCCAAATTAGAACAAGATCGCGCAGACAAAGCGATAAAAGAAGAAAGCTGGCTGGAGCTGGAAATGAAGCGGGAAGAGATTGAAGCGGCCTCTTAACAAGAGGTTTCTGTGTGTATGACCAACCTGTCATCTTGACCATCTCATCAAATATTCAGATAATATGAACTGCAATGCAGATGGCCGGATGGCTGCTGGCCGCGTGCGGCGAGAGGAAAGTCCGGGCTTCACAGGATCAGGATGCTGGCTAACGGCCAGCGAGGGTAACCTCAGGGAAAGTGCCACAGAAAACAGACCGCCATGCCCTTTATCGGCATGGTAAGGGTGAAAAGGGGCGGTAAGAGCGCACCGCAGGGCTGGTGACAGCACTGGCAGGGTAAACCCCATCCGAAGCAAAACCGAGAGCGGCATGGCTGATTTCAGCACTGGTGATCCTGCCAGAGATGCCCGGGTAGGTTGCTTGAGATGTCTGGCAACAGGCGTCCTAGATGAATAGCCATCAAGAGGCAGTTTTAACTGCCTTGAACAGAACCCGGCTTATAGGCCATCTGACTTGCTTTTTTCAATTGCCCGCATAGGCCTGACCCTCACTTTGTTCAAACTAGGCAGATAGATAAAAAATCTGATGCCTCATTAACTTTTTTTTAAGTTAACCACTGCTAAGCTTCCGCCCTTGCTAAATCATCTAACCAAGGAAGCGGAGCAGGTTATGGCACCCCAACCAAAAGGCCTTGTAAAAATTCAAATTCAATCAAAAGAAGGACAGTGGCTGACTGTTCAGACTCTTTCCGGCTCGCGGCTCGCGGTGCGGCTTGCGGTCAAAAAGGCCTTGAAAACACGCCCTAACATCCAGCTCGCCCGCGCAATTGAAGCCAAAACAGGCTCTATGCTGATCAGGCTGGAGAGGTCACGCTGAGCCTATCGGTTTCGCCTGCCAAACATCCAAACATCTTTTCTATTCTGCCAGCTGAACAGCGCTTCAGCCTCAGTAATTACATGCGTGGAATCAATGTGTTATCGAAAAAACAGAACATTTAAGGAACAAACAGAACAAATCTCCCAAATACAAAATAATTCAATGAATACAGTGTTTTATATAAATATGCTTATAAATCACTTTTAAAACATTGATTTTATTAGGTTTTCCCATGAAAAACATGCTGTTTCCCATTGACGAACCATCAAATCCCATGATATCCCATAATAACCCAGTTTCTGCACGGGAGACGTCCCTCTGCATCAGACAGAACAGAAACAAGGGTGAAACGCGTTTTTTGGGGAGCATGAAAAGTGGATTTGTTTTTATCCACATTCGAGAACCGGATTGATAAAAAAGGTCGGCTGTCTGTGCCGGCGCCTTTCCGGTCAGTGCTGGAGCGCCAGCATGCCCCTCTTTATCTCTTCAAATCACTAACCCACCCCTGCCTTGAAGGATGTGGCCCTGAGCGGATCAATCAAATTGTTGATGCGATTGACGAGCTGGATGCGCTCTCTGAAGAAGCAGCCACTTTGCAGGCTATGCTGTCTTCTGCACAGGAAATGCGCCTGGACAGCGAAGGCCGGATGATGCTCTCAGCTGATTTCATCTCTTTTGCCGAGCTAGATGGCACAGCCCTTTTTGCAGGTATTGGGCGCTCCTTTCAGATCTGGGCACCTGCCAGCTTCCATAACCGTGAAAAGCAGGCCAGAGATCGCGCAAAATCAGGTGGCATGCCAAGCCTGAAGCTTGGCCGCAGACAATCTGGATTGGAGGGGCGATGAGCCAGGCATCGGGATTGCATGTTCCCGTCATGTTGCCTGAGGTGCTCGGCGCACTCAGCCCAAAAGACAACGCCTATTATCTGGATGCCACTTTTGGCAATGGCGGCTATTCCTCAGCCATATTAGACAGCGCGAACTGTCATCTGGCAGCAATTGACCGCGATCCTGATGCGATTGCACGTGGCCAGGCGAAAATGGCATCTTATGGTAGCCGCTTTTTATTATTGCAAGGCACCTTTGGCAATCTGTCGAGCTTGATCCAAGAGACTGATTTTAGTCAGCTAGACGGCATTGTCTTTGATTTGGGGGTTTGCTCGACTCAGCTTGACGAGGCGGCGCGCGGTTTTTCTTTCATGCGTGATGGGCCGCTGGATATGCGCATGTCCAAATCAGGCCTCAGCGCTGCCGATATTGTGAATGATGCGTCAGAGACCAAGCTAGCAGATATCATCTGGCGCTATGGCGAGGATCGGGCATCACGCCGGATTGCGCGGGCTATTATTAAAGCCAGAGAGAGCGCGCCGATTACCACCACCTTGGCGCTGGCAGATATTGTGCGCTCTGTATTGCCGCGCCCGAAACCAGGCCAGTCTGATCCGGCGACACGCACTTTTCAGGCCTTGCGTATCGAGGTCAATGACGAATTGCGGGAAATTGAAGACGCGCTCAGCGCAGCAGAAGCGGTGCTCAAGCCAGGTGGCCTATTGGTGGTAGTCAGTTTTCATTCGCTAGAAGATCGGCTGGTGAAACAATTTCTGACTCCTCGCTCAGGACGCGGTGCCCGCCCTTCACGCCATTTGCCAGACACCATCGCCCAGCCTGCCAGTTTTGAGCTCATCAGCCGCAAAGCCATTGCCGCCAGTCCGCAAGAAGCAGCCAGCAATCCACGTGCACGTTCTGCAAAATTACGTGCTGCACGGCGCACTGATGCCCCAGTCTGGCAGCGTGATGCAACCGCGAACCACCATCAAATGGAGGCTTGATCCTTATGCGTATTATTTTGATTGCAAGCCTGTTGATCGCGCTGTGTGGCGGCGGCCTCTATCTGGTCAAGACCTCTGTTGATAGCCGGTATGACGAGCTGGCGCGCCTGAAACGCGAAATTCAGCTTGAAAAGAAAAACACGCTGGTTCTGGAAGCAGAATGGGCCTATCTCAGCCGCCCTGATCGCATCCAGACCCTCTCTTCAGGCCTCTTGGCCATGCAGCCTATCACCAAAGATCGGATTTTGCCGCTTCAGGCTATACCTATGCGCCCCGGAACCAGCATCAGCAAGGATGAGGGCGCGTCAGGCGGTGATGGCCCGAATGTCTTAGAGGCCAGTCAACAGCCTAAGGTCCCATCCCTATCTGTAACAGTGCCAAAAGCACGTCCGGTGGCACTGACAGGAGGCGCGCGTTAGACCATGCCCCGCCAGCCTGCCAATATATCAAAAAGACCTTGGCTGCTCTCGCTGATTTGGCCTGCACGTCCTGAGCCAGCCAAAAGCTGGAAAATCGCGCGTGGCCGGCTGGCTTTTGCGGCGTTTTTCGCTTGTCTGTGTTTTGGTGGCATTGGGGCACAAGCGCTCCAGCTTGCGGTATTTAGTGAAAATGCGAAAAGCTATCAAAAACCGCAATCGGTCGCAGAGCGCGGGTTGATTGTGGATAGGCGCGGACGGCTCTTAGCCTCTACCTTGCCTGTTATGGTCTTGCATGCCGATCCAAAACAGCTTTTGAACCCGCGGCGTGTGGCAAACAGCCTTGCCCCGCTGATCAGTGATAAATCAGCTGATGATATTTACAAGCTGCTGGGCAAAAACACCCGCTATGTTGAGCTGGACCGCAAGATCACGCCGCGCCGCCATGCTGAGATTTTGCAGCTTGGCCTGCCAGGCGTATTTGTTAGCCCCTCTTCTACCCGCCTCTATCCACAAGGACAAGAAGCGGCCCATCTCTTGGGCGCGGTTGATGTGGATGGCAAAGGCATTGCTGGCATTGAGGCTGGTATGAATGATGCGCTGGCGCGCGGCGAGACTGTTCAGCTGTCTATTGATTTGGGCTTACAGGCAATTTTGCGCCGCGAAATCAGCAGCCAGATCGAACGCTTTGAGGCAATTGCAGGGGCAGGTCTTATTCTGGATATGAAAAATGGTGAGATACTGGCCATGGCCTCTCTGCCAGATTTTGATCCCAACCATTTAATGCGCTCAACTGACAAGGCCCGTTTTAATCAAGCAGCCAAGGGTGTGTTTGAAATGGGCTCTATCTTCAAAATCCTGAATACCGCGATTGCGCTTGAGACCGGTGCTGTCCAGATTAAAGATCGCATTGATGTGGCCAAGCCTATCCGCATTTCACGCTTTGCTATCCGCGATTATCACCCGTTTAAGCGGGCATTGAATATTTCAGAAATTCTGGTGCATTCATCTAATATCGGCTCAGCACATATGGCCGATAAAATTGGCCCTCAAACCCAGCGTGCCTTTATGGATAAATTGCAGCTTTTGCAACCCAGCAATCTTGAAATTCCAGAAAATGCCCGCCCGCTAGTCCCACAAAATTGGGGACGCATTGCCAGCCTGACCATCTCTTTTGGGCATGGTCTCTCGGTCAGCCCGGTTCAGGCAGCTGCGGCGATTTCTGCTGCGGCAGGTGATGGGTTTTATATTGAGCCCACCTTGATAAAGCGCAGCACAGACGCGCCCCTCACCCGCAGCCGTATTTTCAGCCCCGAGACAGCCCGTGCAGTGCGCTCTATGATGCGCCTGGTGGTCGCTCACCCCTCAGGGACAGGCAATTTTGCAGAGGCCAAAGGCTATCTGGTGGGCGGCAAAACCGGTACGGCTGAGAAAATCAAAGCTAAGGGTTATGATCGCAAAGCCAACCGCGTTTCTTTTGTCGGCACCTTTCCAGCGCATGACCCGCGCTATCTGATTTTTGCGATGGTCGATGAGCCAAAAGGCCAAAAATTCAGCTATGGCTATGCCACAGCGGGCTGGGTCACCGCCCCTATCGTGAAGAGAGTGGTAGAGCAGGCCGCTCCTCTATTAGGTGTGCATCCTATTGCCGAAATGTCGCCTGAAATGCGCCTCAATCTCTTGCCAGAAGTGATTATTGATGGAGAGGAGGCGGTTTATGCATCTTTCTGATTTGATCACCTATCTGGCCACCAAGCCGGCTGTGTCTGCCCTCGGTTTCTTGGCAGATGACACAGAAGAAAACATAGCCCATCAGACCCTGACCGGCCTTGGCAGCGATTCGCGCCAGATCACAGCTGGTATGGTTTTCGCCGCCTTGCAAGGGAGCCAGTCAGATGGGCATGATCATATTGACGATGCGCTGGCACGCGGGGCGATTGGAGTTATCACTGATGACAGGGCTCTGGATTTACCAGAGCATATTGCCCGTATTGTCTCCGATGATACGCGCCTGACCTATGCCCATAGCTGCTCTTATTTCTGGCCAAAACGCCCTGGCTTTATCGCCGCGGTGACAGGCACTAATGGCAAATCGTCGATTGTTGAATATTTGCGCCAGATTTGGCAGCGTGCCAGCTGGAACAGCGCCTCTATGGGCACGCTTGGCCTGCGCCGCTCTGTGCCAGTACGCCCGTTAGATCCCAAAAAGGCGCTCATAGAAAACACTTTATCGCTAACCACACCGCCCACAGAGCGGCTTTTCCAGTCGCTAAATATGCTGGCAGACCAAAACATCACGCATCTTGCCTTTGAAGCGTCAAGCCATGGCCTTGTTCAACAGAGATTGGCAGACACACCTATCCATCTGGCTTTATTTACCAATCTCAGCCAGGACCATCTGGATTATCACGACACAATGGATGCCTATTTCGAGGCCAAAGCCTTGTTGTTCGAACGTGATTTGCTACCCGCAGGTCAGGCCATTATTGCGCTGGAAGATAGCTGGGGTGAAAAGCTGGCTGCACGGCTGAGAGGCCAGCATTGTGTGGTAACCACCATTGGCCGCCATAAGGATGCTGATTTCAGGATCGACAAGATCGAAGCCCATGATTTTGGTCAAACCATCCATCTAGAGGTGCAAGGCCAATCTTATATCTACCCGATTGCCCTTAGTGGTGATTTTCAGGCAGTGAACGCACTGATGGCAGCTGTTGCGGCGATGCGCTCCGGCCTGTCTCTGGCTGAATCGCTCGGGGCTCTGCCTTATCTCAAACCTGTGCCAGGGCGGATGCAACGCATCCACGGGCCCGCCGGTACTGGCCGTGTGGTTGTAGATTACGCCCATACGCCTGATGCGCTAAAAGTGGCCTTAAAAGCCATGCGCGCCGAAGTATCTGGCAAATTGAGCGTGGTTTTCGGCTGTGGTGGCAATCGCGACCAATCCAAGCGTCATTTAATGGGCGAAGTGGCAGCGCAGCTTGCAGATGAAATCATCATCACAGATGATAATCCGCGCCATGAGGACCCGGCTGCGATACGTGCTGACATCATCAAAGCCTGCCCAGAGGCTGATGAGATATCACCCCGCGATCTCGCGATTAAGACAGCCATTGACAAGCTCGGCCCGGATGATGGCCTGCTGATAGCAGGCAAAGGCCATGAGACAGTTCAAATGATCGGCCATGAGACCTTGCCTTTTGATGATGCAGCGATCGCCAGAAATGCGCTGGCAGCCTCTGCGCAATCAGAGGAGGCGCGCAGATGACCCTTCTCTTTACCCATCAAGATATGGCACAGATAACAGGTGGCCATTGGGCAGCAGGCCATATGCCCGTGCAATCGCCGTCTCATCTGGCGATTAATTCAAAGGAGCTGGGGCCATCAGGCTGTTTTGTCGCCTTAAAGGGCACTAAGTCTGATGGTCATGATTTTGTTGTCGATTTAGAGGCTGATAAGCATCAGATGGCCCTCACCAGCCAGCTGGTGGCAGGCGCAACTGTGCCTCAGCTGGTGGTGGAGGATGTGCTGGAGGCGCTTACAGCCCTCGCTCGTTTTGCTGCCCAGCAAACAAAGGCCGTGAAAATCGCCATTACTGGCTCTGCTGGCAAAACCGGCACCAAAGAGATACTGGCCACAGGCCTTTCAGCCTTTGGCAAAACCTATGCCACCAAAGGCAATCTAAACAATCATATCGGCCTGCCGCTGACCTTAGCCAACCTGCCCGCTGACAGCCAGTTTTGTGTCGCAGAGATGGGTATGAATCATGCAGGTGAAATCCGTGCCCTGTCTCAGATTTTCCAGCCTGACATCGCGATCATCACCACCATCAGCGCTGCCCATATCGGCCATTTTGACGGGTTGAGCGGCATAGCAGATGCAAAGGCTGAAATCTTTGAAGGTTTTGATAAAAAAGGTCTTGCAATTCTGCCGCGTGATAATGCGTTTTTTGAGCATCTCAAAAAGTTAGCTGTTGAGCATGGGGCAACTCAAATCCTCAGCTTTGGCGAAAATGAGACAAGCGATATCCGGCTTGTTGATGCGAGGCCAGATCAAACCGGCCAGTCGCTGGTGCTGAGCATAGCAGATGCGAGCCTTAATGGCCGTCTTGGCATGACCGCGCGGCACTGGGCGGTGAATAGCCTCAGCTTCATGGCTGTGTGCCACCATCTGGGACTGGACAGGCAAGCCGGTCTGGATGCGTTGAGCGAGATGCAGGACATGCCAGGGCGCGGCAGGCGCGCTACATACAAGACAAACAGCCATCTTTGTATGCTGATAGATGATGCCTATAACGCCAATCCTGAATCGATGATGGCCGCGCTGTCTGAACTGGGTCGCCAAACTGGCGGTCATAAAGGCGCCATTTTGAGCGATATTCTGGAATTAGGCAGCTTTGCAGATGAAGCGCATAGCGCCCTGAAAACAGAAATTGAACAAGCCGGTATCACGCATCTGATTGCGATTGGCCCTTATATGACATCTCTGGCCCAAACATTGGATAAAGCAATGTCTGTCCAGTGCTTTGAGAACTGGCGAGATGCGCTGTCCTCAGCTCAAGACATGCTCAAACAAGCCAATGTGATTTTGATCAAAGGGTCACATGGTTCAGGTGCGCATCATATCGCGGCTGATTTGCTGGCTATTGCCCAAAAAACATCAACACGCTCTGGGGGAGAGCCGCATGTTGCCTGATTTACTGCTGATATATGCTGATGATTTCCAGCTCTTCAATTTGTTCAGATACATCACCTTCAGAACAGGTGGGGCGATGATGACAGCCCTCATGATCAGCCTGATGATCGGTCCTGCCTTCATCCGTTGGCTGAAAGCCCAGCAGGCAGAAGGTCAGCCTATCCGCAAAGATGGTCCAGAAAGCCATATTCTGCAAAAAGCAGGGACCCCAACCATGGGCGGTTTGATGATTCTCGGCAGCTTTGTCATCTCCACCCTGCTCTGGGTACCGCTGAATAATGCTTATCTCTGGCCTGTCTTGCTGGTGATGGTGTCATTTGGTTTGGTGGGTGCAGCTGATGATTGGTTCAAGCTGACCAAGCGCTCAAGCGATGGCATGCGCGGGCGCACCAAACTGGTCTGCCAGATCATCGCAGCATTGTTCGCCAGCCTGATTTTTATCCAGCTCTCACCTGCCGAATTACGCTATGCGGTAGCGGTACCATTTTTTAAAGATGTGCTGATTCCGCTGGGCTTATTCTATGTGCCTTTTGCTATTTTTGTGATGGTTGGCGCATCTAACGCGGTCAATCTGACAGATGGGCTCGATGGGCTGGCGATTGTACCTGTCATGATTGTCGCCGGCTGTTTTGCGCTGATTGCCTATCTCTCAGGTAATTTCCAGTTTGCCACCTATTTGCAGATTGCTTATGTGCCGGGCACAGGCGAGCTGGCCACTATTTGCGGCGCGCTGATAGGGGCGGGCCTTGGCTTTTTGTGGTTTAACGCCCCGCCGGCGCGCGTCTTTATGGGCGATACAGGCTCGCTGGCCCTTGGCGGTGCGCTTGGTGCCATCTCAGTTGCGACACGCCACGAGCTGGTGCTGGCCATTGCAGGCGGGTTGTTTGTGGTCGAAACCGTCTCGGTGATGCTCCAAGTGGCGAGCTTTAAGCTCACCGGAAAGCGGATTTTCCTGATGGCCCCTTTACATCACCATTTTGAGAAAAAAGGCTGGGCCGAGCCGACCATTGTTATCCGCTTTTGGATCATCTCGGTGATCCTCGCCTTGATTAGTCTTTCCACCCTGAAGCTGAGGTAATATGACGCCGTGATTCATCGCACCCCACCAAAACAGCTGACCAGCATTGCCATTTTAGGCCTCGGCCGATCTGGCATGGCAGCCTATGCGCTGGCTAAAGCGCAGGGTGTAGCAGTTGTTGTGCATGATGATAAAGCAGCGAATATGGCTGATATTGCGCCAACAGATCAACGCACGCCTGAAAATTGGCCATGGTCTGATCTAGATGCGGTGGTGATATCACCTGGCATTGCCCATACCCACCCTGCCCCCCATACCGCCGCGCAACTGGCGCTTGACCATCAGGTGCCCTTGATCAGCGAAATTGAACTGGCTATTCACCTGCAGTCAGCTTCAAAGTGGGTGGTGATTACCGGCACCAATGGCAAATCCACTACCACTGCGCTGACAGCGCATATGCTTGAAAAAGCCGGTATGGCCTATGTTGTAGGTGGCAATCTGGGCGCGCCAATCGCCAGCCTGCCTGCACCCGCAAATCAAGAGGGCGCGGCTGGCGTCCGGGTTGTTGAGATTTCATCCTACCAGCTTGAAATAACGCCCTCCCTGCGCCCTGATATCGCTGTTATTTTAAATATCACCCCTGATCACCTGGCCCGTCATGGCGGCATGGAAGGCTATCGCGCAGCCAAGGAAGAGATTCTGGCCCATCCAGCTGAAAAGGGTGTGGCGTTTTTAGGCAGTGGAAAAAATCTAGATGAGATGGCCGCCCGCCATAGACATTGTCAGCGTCTCGATACCGGATCTGTCCCGGCTAGCATTGGTGAAAATCTGGCCTTATCTGGTGCGCATAATCTGGAAAATGCAGCGGCAGCCGTAGCGATCGCCCGCCAGCTAGGCATTTGTGAAGCTGTTATTGAGGCGGCACTGACTGATTTTCCGGGCCTGGCACATCGCCTCCAGCCAGTTGCGCAGACAGATACACATATTTTCATTAATGATTCCAAAGCCACCAATGGTGAGGCGGCCGCACGGGCATTGGCGTCATTTGACAATATCATTTGGCTGGCCGGCGGCGAGGCTAAAGAAGATGGCCTCCTACCCTGCCAGCCTTATTTCAAAAATCTGGCCGCTGCCTATTTCTATGGTCAGGACCGGGCTGCCTTTGCAAAGGCGCTTGAAAATAGCTGTGATGTGCATCAGTGCGAAACATTGGCAGAAGCCTTTGAGCTGGCGATGACACAGCCACGCCCTCAGATATCATCCAATCCTCAGCCGGTGATCCTCTCGCCCGCGGCGGCCTCTTTTGACCAGTTCACCAGTTTTGAAGCGCGCGGCGATAGCTTTTGCGCCCTGGTCAATGCCTGGATTGAAACAGCCAAAAATAAGGAGGCGGTGTGATGTTGCTAGAACGCACAGATCGCAGCCTTGTCGGCATTTGGTGGTGGACAGTCGATCGCTGGTTGCTGGGTATTGCCTTGCTGTTGATGGCTGTTGGTGCGGTATTGGTGATGGCAGCCAGCCCGCCTGTGGCAAGCCGTATTGGCTTGCCTGAACAACATTTTGTGTGGCGCCAGATGTTCTATCTGGTCCCTGCGCTGATAGCGATGCTCACGGTCTCACTGCTAGAGCCAAGGCAGGTGCGCATCCTCTCGCTATTAGGCTTGCTTGGCATTTTTGCCCTGATGGTGGCCACGCTCTTTGTTGGGCCTGAGGTCAAAGGGGCAACACGCTGGATCAGCCTTGGGCCTTTGCGCCTTCAGCCAAGTGAATTTGCCAAGCCGTTTTTTGCGATTGTCTGTGCCTGGCTCTTGACCTTGTGGCGTGAGGGAGATGATTTCCCGGGCTGGGCATGGGCAACAGGCGTATTGGCGATCATTGTAACAGTCCTTATTCTCCAGCCAGATGTCGGGATGACGGCGGTTATCGTGCTGACTTGGGGCTTCCAGATGTTCCTTGCCGGTATGCCGCTTTTGCTGGTCTTGGTGTGTGCTGCCCTTGCGCCAATGGCGATTTTCCTAGCCTATCTTTATCTGCCGCATGTAACCAGCCGAGTGAACCGCTTTTTGGATGGCGGGTCTATGCAAACAGATAGGTCAATCCAGTCTTTTGCAGATGGCGGCTTATTCGGGGTAGGCCCGGGTGATGGTCAGGTCAAACATCATCTGCCTGATGCGCATGCTGACTTTATTTTCTCTGTCGCTGCCGAAGAATATGGCGCGCTCGCCTGTCTGTTTGTGATTTCGCTTTACGGCTTTTTCGTCTTGCGCGGCTTTAACCGGTCTGCTGTCGGACCTGGCTTATTTAACCTGATCGCAGGTGCTGGCTTGTCGATGCAATTTGGCATTCAGGCCGCCATTCACATGGCTTCATCTGTGAATCTCATTCCGACCAAAGGCATGACATTGCCGTTCATCAGCTATGGCGGCTCTTCTTTGCTGGCAAGTGGCCTAACCGTGGGCTTTATCCTCGCGCTGACCAGACGCCGTAACAGCCAATCAGAACTGAACGCCTTTGTCCAAAGCGCACCACAAAAAGCACCAGCACAAACCCAGCTGGCGATGCAAGGAGGCAAGGGATGACACAGCTGCATGTCATGCTTGCCGCTGGCGGTACAGGTGGCCATATCTTCCCGGCACTTGCCTTGGCAGATGCGCTTCAAAAACAAGGCCACAAGGTCGGTTTAATGACCGATAAGCGCGGTGCTAATCTGATCAGAAAACAACAGGTATCTGACCTGCCCTTACATGTGATCTCGGCAGCATCGCCCTTTGCAGGCTCTGTGGTGAAGCGGCTTTTTGCGCTGGCGCGCCTCGCTGTTGGATTTGTGCAATCACTCGCGATTTTACTGGTCAAACAACCAGCTGGGGTCGTTGGTTTTGGCGGTTACCCGTCCGCGCCGCCTCTGCTGGCCGCAAAGATACTGAAAAAGCCAGCTGCTTTACATGAACAAAATGGACGCCTTGGGCGGGCTAATCTCTGGCTGGCTGATATATCTGGCCATTTATGGCTGAGCTGGCCCGATAGCACGCCCTTGCCGAAAAAAGCCCGCATCATCCATACAGGCTTGCCTGTACGTGCAGATTTTAACGCTATCCCAGCTTATGAAGCTGAGCCGAAGGATAGGCTGAACCTGCTGGTTATTGGCGGTTCTCTGGGGGCGGCGATTTTTGCAACACGCCTGCCAGAAGCCATTGCCAATCTGCCAGCACCGATACAAAAGCGCCTGCATATCACCCAGCAAACCCGTCCAGAACACATAGATGAGGTGAGCGCGTACTATGCCGAAACTGGGATTGAGGCCGACATTGCGCCCTTCTTTACCGATATGGCTGAAAAAATGGCAAAGGCAGATGTGATCATCAGCCGAGCGGGGGCCTCGTCAGTTGCGGAAATTGCAGCCGCCGGACGGCCTGCTCTATTTATTCCTTTTGCGGCCGCGCTGGATGATCATCAGAGCGCCAATGCCAACCAATTGGCCGGCAAAGGCGGCGCGCTGATGCTGAGTGAAAAAGAGGCCCAGACAGATAAGCTGGGTGAAATGCTGACAGCATTGCTAGACCAGCCTGATTTGCGCCAACGCCTCGCTGACAAAGCGCGCACCCTACATGCCGCCGCCAGCCTGCAGACGATGACAGACCTCGCTGTCCAGCTTGCCACCTCCTCCAATCTGAAAGAAGCCGCATGACTGCCCTGCCCTTATCCATTGGTGTGATTCATTTTGTTGGTATCGGCGGTATCGGCATGAGCGGTATTGCCGAAATTTTGCATGAGCTGGGCTATCAGGTTACAGGCTCTGATATTGCAGAAAATGCCAATGTCAAACGCCTGCAAAAAGCGGGTATTCCGATTTACGTGCCGCAAGCGGCAGCGAATGTAGAACAAGCTTCTATTGTTGTGACCTCTACGGCGATCAAACCAGATAATCCGGAGGTTGTGGCGGCGCGCGAGCGATTCCTTCCTGTTGTGCACCGATCTGAGATGCTGGGCGAGCTAATGCGCTTGCGCTGGTCTGTGGCAGTGGCCGGCACGCATGGCAAGACCACCACCACATCGCTGGTGGCCACTTTGCTGGATGCGGCGGGGCTGGACCCAACAGTGATTAATGGCGGCATTATCCAGAGCTGGGCCAGTAATGCGCGCCTTGGGGCTGGTGATTGGATGGTGGTAGAAGCCGATGAGAGCGATGGCTCTTTCTCGCGTCTCAAGCCGACTGTTGCGATTGTAACCAATATTGACCCTGAGCATCTGGACCATCATGGCACAGCTGAAAATCTGGAACTGGCTTTCCAGAATTTTATCTCTTCGATCCCGTTCTATGGCTTTGCCACTTTATGTATCGACCATCCGACTGTGCAGAAATTGCTGCCACGCATTTCTGACAGGCGGGTTATTACCTATGGCCTGTCCGCCAATGCCGATGTGCGCGCTAGCCAGCTGCGCCATGACGGCACCCATATGATTTTTGACCTGCTAATTTCAGATCGCCTGGAGGGCGAACATCTTCAGCCAACCGAAAATGGCGAGATACGCATTAAGGATATCCGCCTGCCGATGCTGGGTCAGCATAATGTACAAAACTGCCTAGCCGCGATCGCGGTTGTGCTGGAGATGGGAATTGGCATTGAGGCCGTCCATAAAGGGCTCGCCCGCTTTACAGGTGTGGGTCGGCGTTTTGATATGAAGGGCCGAGTGGATAACATCACCATTGTCGATGATTATGGCCACCACCCAGTTGAAATTAAAGCAGCGCTTGCCGCAGGTCGTCTCTATTGCCCAGAAGGCCGGCTGATCGCGGTGGTCCAGCCACACCGTTATAGCCGCCTGCGCGATCTGTTTGATGATTTCTGTGCCTGTTTCAATGATGCAGATACTGTGCTTGTTGCTGATATTTATGCTGCCGGCGAGACACCGCTGGCCGGCTTTGAAAAGGAGGATTTAGCCTCGGGTCTACGCCAATTTGGCCATCGCGATCCCCATGTGCTGGCCAGCCCAGATCAGCTGGGTGATATCATCGCAAACATAGCCCAGCCTGGCGATTTGGTGATGTGTTTAGGGGCTGGCTCTATCACCCATTGGGCCGCGGCATTGCCAGAACAGCTGGCCCAAAAGCGCGGCTCATCTGTCATGAAGGAGGGCCATCAATGACCCAGAACTGGCAGCATATAAATTGGCCTGATTTGCGCGGCAAGCTGGTGGCGGGTGCGCCGCTCTCAGGCCTGACATGGCTGAGGGTTGGTGGTCCTGCAGACTGGCTGTTTGAACCGGCAGATATGGCCGATCTGCAAGCCTTCTTAAAAGCTGCACCTAATGATATGCCGCTTCAGGTTATTGGTGCAGGCTCGAACCTTCTGGTGCGTGATGGCGGGTTAGAGGGCGCGGTCATACGCCTGACAGGTGCGCTGGCAGATATTAGCCATAAAGAGGGCGAAATTACCGCTTTTGCAGGAGCCCATGATGGCGAGGTGGCACGCTATGCTGCGCGTCATGGGCTGGGCGGCCTCTCTTTTATGGTGGGTATTCCAGGGACAGTTGGCGGCGGATTATCGATGAATGCAGGTGCTTATGGGGCCGAGTTCAAAGATGTGCTGATTGAAGCCACCGCCCTGACACGTGGCGGCGAGATACGCACGCGCAGCCCTGAGGCAATGGAGATGCGTTATCGGGCCACTGGTGCGCCAAAAGACTGGATATTCATCAAGGCGCGTTTCAAGACCAGCCCGGCCCCGTCAGACGAGTTGCGCGCTGAGATGAAAGCCATTATTGCCCAGCGCGGTGAGAGCCAGCCGGTTGGCGCACGCACAGGCGGGTCAACATTTGCCAATCCCGACGGCCATAAAGCCTGGCAATTGATCGACGCAGCAGGCTGTCGTGGCCTGAGAGTAGGCGGGGCCATGATGAGCGATAAGCATTGCAATTTCATGATCAATAGCGATGGAGCCAGCGCGGCTGATTTGGAAAATCTGGGCGAAACAGTCCGCCGCAAAGTCAAAGAAACCGCAGATATTGAATTGCGCTGGGAAATCCGGCGCATCGGACGGGTATAGGCCATGGCAGTTAAACCTACAAAAAAGGTGATCATCTTGATGGGTGGCTGGACATCAGAAGCAGAAGTCAGCCGCAATTCAGCTGTCTTTTGTCTGGAATCAGCCCAAAATGCAGGCTATCAGGCCGAATTATTAGAGCTGAGCCGCGATTTGCCTGCGCAGCTGGCTGACAAAAAACCTGATCTCATCTTTAATGCGCTGCATGGCAAAATGGGCGAAGATGGCACCGTCCAGGGTGTCTTAAATCTGATGGATATCCCCTATACCCATAGCGGTGTTCTGGCCTCAGCCATGGCGATGGACAAGCTGATCACCCGCCAGCTGGTCTCTGATGCAGGGATATCGGTACCGCCACTCTTGACCCTTAACGAAAAAGACGGCCGGCTGGTGCCTGCTGACTTTACTGGTAGCCATGTCATCAAGCCAGTCAATGATGGCTCAAGTGTTGGGGTGAAAATCATTGAGGCTGACAGCCCTGCCCCGCATAAAAGCAACTGGCCGGCCAATAGTTCGCTTATGGCAGAAGCCTATATCCCAGGCAAAGAATTATCGGTTGCCGTGCTGAATGGCAAAGCCTTGTGTGTCACCGATATCCAATCAGATGGTTTCTATGATTATGAGGCCAAATATAGCCAAGGCGGCTCGACCCATATCCTGCCAGCTGACCTGCCTGAAGCGATCACTGAACAGGCGTTGAGATGGGCTGAGACAGCCTTTGCGGTATTGGGTTGCCGCGGTGTTGCGCGTGCAGATTATCGCTATGATCCAGATAAAAACACACTCTACATGCTGGAGGTAAATACCCAGCCCGGGATGACAGCGACCTCACTGGTTCCTGAACAGGCCGCATTTTGCGGAATCAATGGAGCTGAACTGATTTCTCAATTGCTGGAGATGGCACAATGCGATGGCTAAAATCGGCACAAGATAAAGCTGTCCAGAAACAGCAACGCCAGGAAGGACGCAGACTGCCGTCTTTCAAGATGGTGGCCCTTAGCGTGCTTGGCCTCAGCATTATATCCACTGCTGGTTATGGCTTTAGCCAGCGCACACCGTTAATGGACGATTTGGTTACGCTAAGCGGTCAAGCAGGTTTAAGCCTAGATAGTGTCAAAATATATGGCCGCCATTATACCGCGGATGACCGTTTAAACGCCGCACTTGGGCTCTATAAAGGCATGCCTATCCTGGCGGTAGATTTAGAAGAAACCCGTCGCAAGATTGAAGATATAGGCTGGGTTTCAAATGCCCGCATTGAACGCCATCTGCCTGGCCAGCTACGCTTATTTATTCAAGAACGCCGGCCAACCGCGCTCCTGCAAGGCCCATCAGGTCATCAGCTGATCGACCGCGAAGGCGCGATTATTAGTGAAGCTGACATCACGCAATTTGGCCATCTGCCTGTTGTATCAGGTGATGGCGCGGCCACAGAGGCTGCCTTGATGCTGGATACGCTGAAAACCGAGCCAGATCTCTATGCTGAGGTTTGGGCCATTCAATATATCTCTGAGCGGCGCTGGGATGTGCATCTGAAAAATGGGGTGGCCATCAAACTGCCAGAGAGCAACCCAGCCATTGCCTGGTCACGTCTGGCCTTGCTTGACCGCGAAAAACAAATCACCGCCCGCGATCTGATCGCCATTGATATGCGCATAGAAGGCCAGCTGATTGTTGAGCCCACTATCCCGGTGCGCGGCAACGGCCAGAAGACATGAGCAAAAGGGGCCTTGAGATGACAAAGACATATATGCAGGAGGTGTGTAGGCCATGCTGGGACTGAAGCCGAAAAAAACTATGGGCAGTCGCACCGGCCCCTTTGGTGTGCTGGATGCAGGCAGCTCAAAATTGGCTGTACTGATTGTTGAGCAGGCCAGCGATGGGCGTCTGGTGTTGCTGGGCCATGCGTTGCATGCCTCTGAAGGCTTGAAACAAGGTGAAATTGTCGATTTAGAGAAATTCTCAACCGCGCTTGGTAAAACAGTCCAAATAGCAGAGCGCGCAGCTGGGCTGACGATCAATCAACTGCATCTGGTCACCGCCGCTGGCCAGCCAAGATTAGCAATTTATCGTCATCAGATTGATTTGGCCGATAGCCAGATAACCCCGCGTGATTTGCGCCGTCTTGCCGCCCGCCAAAAAGATAATACACCAGCAGAAGGGCGTTTGGTGATTGATCGCCAACGTCTTCAATATCTGGTGGATGGCCAGCGCAATGTCGAAAATCCTGTTGGTATGCGCGCTGAAAAGCTGGCAACTGACACCACCTGTTTGACTCTCTCTGGCTCTACCCATGCTAATTTATCTCAAGCGATTGGTATCAACCATCTGGAAACAGGCTCCTTTCACCATGCAGCGGCCATGGCAGCCGAAGCTTGCTTAAGTGATGAAGATCGTGATTTGGGCGCGCTGGTGCTGGATTTTGGCGGCGGGACGACCTCTGCGGCCCTTTATATGGATAAAAAGCTGATCTATGTGGATAGCGTCAAGCTGGGCGGGATTCATATTACGCGCGATATTGCCCGCATCCTCAATCTTTCGATACATGATGCAGAACGCCTCAAGGCTTTGGACGGGGCAATCAACCCAGCATTACAGCCAGCATTACAGCCAGCATTACAGATGGAACAAACCAGCTTTGAGCGGCCATCTGATGTGCCGGCCAGCGGTGATAATTTTGTCTTCAACTCAGCAATTTCAGGAGCACTGAGCCGCGGCGATACCATCAGCCTCAGCAATGGCGAGGTGATCGAACGCCAGCTGCTGAGCGATATCATCCGGCCACGATTAGAAGAAATTCTGGAAATGCTGAATAAAAAACTGGTGCAGGCCGGGATGCAGGCCGCGATGGGCAGACGCATCATCCTAACCGGTGGCGGTGCCCAGCTAACGGGGCTGCCTGATTTCGTCAGCCGCAGCTTTCAGCGGCCAGCCATCCTCACCCAGCCTGAGGGTCTGACTGGCACCGAGAACATCAATCTCAATGGCAGCCTCGCCGCATCTATCGGCTTTGCGTTGTATCTGGCCAGAAGCCCGCAAGAAGAAGATGTCTATCTTGGCATACCCAGCACACCATCAGGCCCGATTGGCCGTCTCAGCTATTGGCTGAGGGAACATATTTAAGCGTTTCAAAGAGCAGGAGCAAACCCATGCAACAAATCAAACAAAACTGCTCATCATCAGAGGAGGTAACAGGAAAATGAACAGCTTTCCACACCACCACACACAAACACACGCATTTCACGCAGACCAAGGCGGCGTCAAGATCGCCCTGTCTGCCCCTGCTGTCTGGCATAAGGCAGCAACGGTCTCTCACAGATGCTTGCGACAGACCACACCCTCAATCGGCCAGCTTTTTGGCCAGCAAAACGGCCATATTGCCAACTGATTGAACAAAAAGGAGCACACTCATGACTATCAATCTGACTATGCCACAAACCACCCAGGAACTGCGCCCAAAGATCACCGTTGTCGGTGTTGGCGGTGCAGGATGCAATGCGGTGAATAATATGATTTCAGCAGACCTTGAAGGGGTTGAATTTCTGGTTGCTAATACAGATGGCCAGGCCCTCGCCCATTCACTGGCCCCCCGCAAAATCCAGCTCGGCACCGGTCTGACACGCGGCCTTGGTGCCGGCTCAAAGCCTGAAATGGGACGCCGTGCAGCAGAAGAAAGCCTGGAAGAGGTGATGGCCGAACTGGCTGATTCACATATGGTCTTTATCACCGCCGGCATGGGTGGTGGCACAGGGACAGGCGCCGCTCCGGTGATTGCAAAGGCTGCACGAGATGCCGGCATCCTAACAGTTGGCGTCATCACCAAGCCTTTTGAATTTGAAGGGCAACGCCGGATGGCACAGGCAGAAGACGGCATCAGCGAATTACAAGGCTTTGTCGATACGCTGATTGTTATTCCTAACCAGAATCTATTCCGCCTGGCCAATGAGCGCACCACATTTGCAGATGCGTTCCATATGGCAGACACCGTCTTGCACCAGGGCGTATGCGGCGTGACAGATCTGATGATCAAGCCTGGCATGATCAATCTCGATTTTGCTGATATCCGGGCCGTTATGTCTGAAATGGGCAAGGCGATGATGGGTACTGGTGAGGCATCAGGTGATAACCGGGCCACCGAAGCCGCTGAAGCTGCCATCAATAACCCGCTTTTGGATGACACATCCATGAAGGGTGCCAATGCGCTGTTGATCAACATCACCGGTGGCATGGATATGACCTTGTTTGAAGTAGATGAAGCGGCAAACCGTATTCGCAAGGAAGTTGATGCAGATGCTGTTATCATCTTTGGCTCAGCTTTTGATGAGAAGATGGAAGGTGTGATGCGGGTATCTGTGGTCGCAACCGGCATTGATGCGATGGCCCAAACAGGCAGCCTGCCGTTCCAGTCTGATCTTCAGCCTGCCCCGCAACCCGTCTTCCATCAACCAGCTCAGCCTGTGGTCCATGACGTGCCTCAGCCTGTTTTTCAGGCCAGCACTGATTTCGCAGAAGCAGAAACAAACAGTATGACTGACGCGCCTGAGGCGCCAGCAGAGCATACCGAAGAAGTACAGATGCAAGATGCCACTGACCAGCTGGATCTAGAGGAAGTTGTGGGTTTGGCTCATGCAGATAGCTCACCGGCTGAGCAAGTAGACACAGATGACAGCAGTCTCTTTGAAATGCCGAGCAGCGAAACACAGGAACTGCGTGAAACTGAGGATATGCAGCCGATTTCCCGCGCTGATGCGGCCTCAGACAGCTTGCCAGCAAAAACAGAGGAAAAGGCAGAAGCAAAGCCTGTATTCATCCCTGCCCCGGTGGTCGAGACACAAGGTGATGAGATGATTGCGACCACACAGACCACAGCTGAGAGTCAGCGCGGCGGTCTGATTGGCCGTATCTCTGGTCTCTGGTCTTCTCGTCCGGAACCTGTACCTCAGCCTGCAGCAGCGGCCCAGCCTGCTACCGCAGAAGCAGGCAAGACAGCCCAGTTCCCGCTCGGCCGTTCAGCAGAGGCCAAGCCTGAGGACGCCAAGCAAGAGACTGCACAGACAGTGCCAATGCTGGATTTAGGGCAATTGGCTATCCAGTCTGAAAAAGCAGAACAGGCCCCGATGAATGTATCACAGCCTGAAGAAGAGGATATGGACGAGCTGGATATTCCGGCCTTTCTGCGTCGTCAGGCCAATTAAGGTCAGCTGAAAATCTAAAAAAACACTTAAAAAAGGCAGGTTTGGGTAAAAAGCATCCCGAACCTGCCTTTTGCAACATTAAGTAACCAAATGTGATTTGGGTTTACCAACTGGCCTCGCTATCTTCAGCTTGTAAGAATACTCACGCATCACGTGACCCATCTGATTTTGGCAAACAGGCCCGTTAACCGCATGCATATGTCCCCTGCACAGCTTATCCCAGACACCATGTTCCAAACATGTCTGCACAAAGAAGTGACAATCACTGGGATTGGTCTGCATTCTGGTCGTTTTGTTGAGGTGCGGCTTTGCCCTGCCCCTGCCAATAGCGGTATCACATTTGTGCGCACAGATATCACAGACCGCAATAATGAAATCCAAGCAACGGCTGAAAATGCTGTTGAAACGCCCTTATGTACCCGCATTGAAAATAGCTCGGGTATCGGGGTGAACACCATTGAACATTTCATGGCTGCTTTTGCCGGGCTAGGCCTGGATAATGTGCGGGTTGAAATAGACGGCACCGAAATGCCTATCTTGGATGGTAGTGCACAGCAAATTACTGACTTGATTGCAAATGCAGGTCTGGTTGATTTGGGTGTTGCGCGCCAGATGCTGGTGATCACCAAGCCTGTGCGTGTCGAAAATGACAAGGGCGGCTTTGCAGAATTAAAGCCATCAGATGAGCATAAATTATCTATTGATGCACAAATTGATTTTGATGATGCGCTGATTGGCGTTCAAAATCTCAGCTATGTCTCTGGGCAAAATGATTTTACACGTGATTTGGCAGCCGCACGGACATTCTGCCTATATCGCGATGTTGAGAGCATGCGCCAAGCGGGTCTAGCACGCGGTGGTTCTCTTGATAATGCGATTGTGGTGAATGATGGCAGCCTGATGAATAAAACCGGCCTCAGGATGAATGATGAATTTATCCGTCATAAGGTGCTGGATTCTATTGGCGATCTCTATCTTCTGGGCATGTCTCTTGCAGGCCATATGCAAACATCACGCCCCGGTCATGCCTTGACCATCCGGTTGCTGAAAAAGCTGCTGTCTCAGCCAGATGCCTATTATATCCAGGGCGCAGATGGCAGCCAGCGCCATCATGCTCAGCTGCATGTTCCTGAAATGGCCGCCGCCGCAACAGCTTAAAACATCCCCTCACCCTATCCAAAGGCATATAGAAGCACCATTCGGGGCTTTTCACCAGCCATGCGACAAGCTATGTTAAGCGGGTCATGCCCTTGCCATTGGTCTTGCGGTATGCGTCCAGATTAAAACCGTGTAAAGCCTGCGTGAAACGGGAAGCTGTCCCGTCAGACAAGTGAGAGCTGAGATGACACAAAACCGCCTGTTGCCTATTACCCTATCTGTGTGCTGTCTGTTGCTGGCGGGTTGTGTGAATTCCACCCAATATGACACGCTTGAACAAGTCGAACAGCCTGTTGATACGCTCTATAATGAGGCGCTGGACACCGTACTTACCGGCGATATTGAAAAGGCTGGCGCACAATTTGAGGAAGTGGAACGCCAGCACCCTTATTCTGCTTGGGCTGTGCGTGCGCAGGTGATGGCAGCCTGGTCTTTCTATCAAGCCAACCAATATAGCGATGCGGTTAATGCGCTGGACAGATTCATTGAGCTCTATCCTGCGCATAGCTATACCGAATATGCCTATTATCTGCGGGCTTTAAGTTTCTATGAGCAAATTGTCGATGTAGAACGTGATGCAGATATGACGCGCCGCGCGCTTGAAGCCTTTGAAGATCTCATCCGCCGCTATCCTGAAGGCACCTATGCGCGTGATTCGCAGCTTAAGCTCGATCTGACCCGCTCGCATCTGGCAGGCAAAGAAATGGCAGTTGGCCGTTTTTATCTGGAAAAAGGACATTTCAACGCGGCTATTCAGCGTTTTGAAGTTGTTATCACCCAGTTTGATACAACCAGTCAGGTCCCAGAGGCCCTTTACCGTTTGAGTGAAGCATATCTCTCATTAGGGCTGATTGATGAGGCTGAACGCGTAGGGGCAGTGGCTTTATATAATTATCCAAACTCTGTCTGGACAGAGCGTTTGTTGGTTTTGGTGGACGACCCGACACGCCCTGGGCCTAAGAGTTTGCTGGAAACTTTGACTGATACGACCTTAAACTTGTTCAACTGATATGCTCGCACATCTTCGCATCAGAAATATCGTCTTGATTGACGCGCTGGCATTGGATTTCGATGACGGCCTGATGGTGCTGACCGGCGAGACAGGTGCGGGTAAATCCATCTTGCTTGATGCGCTGGGATTGGCCCTTGGCAGCCGGGCTGATTTCAATCTGATACGCCAAGGCACAGAGCGTGCTGAGGTTAGTGCTGCCTTTGAGGTGGCAAGCGATCATCCGGTATGGGATGTGTTAGATCAGGCCGGCCTGCCACAGGCTGACGAGCTGATTTTACGCCGCCAATTGCGCGGAGATGGCCGCTCTCTTGCCTTTATCAATGATGCGCCTGTATCTGTTGGGACTCTGCGTGAAGCCGGCGATATGCTGGTTGAAATTCAAGGCCAGTTTGAAGGCCGAGGCTTGCTGGATAGCGCCGCCCATATCACTTTGCTAGATCGCGCTGCAGGCCAGAGCGCTGAGGCGCAAAAGATGGCACATCTCTGGCAAATTTGGCAGGAAACAAGCCGGAAATTGCAAGAAATGCGCGACCATCTATCCAAAGCGCAGATGGAAGAGGACTGGCTGCGCGATGCGGTGATGCAGCTGGATAATCTTGCCCCTATGCCAGGCGAAGAAGAAAGCTTGGTTAATGAGCGCGCACTACATGCCAATGCAGGGCGCATCGCAGAAGCCCTGCAAGAAGCCTTGGCTCTCATCAGTGATGAGGCCGGGCTAGAAGCGCTCAATAGCCGCGCACTGAACACGCTGGAAAAGATTGCTGACCTAGCTGGCGAGACCATCAGCCCAGCGTTAGAAGCACTGGTGAGAACCAGCACAGAGCTAAGTGAAGCCCGTGCGATTATTCAGTCTGCTGGCGAGCAGCTGGATGGCGATCCGATGCGGCTCCAGGCGATTGATGAGCGGCTATATGAATTGCGGGCACAAGCGCGCAAACATCAATGCACCACCGATGCACTCACCGCCATGCATCAACGCATGTCTGAACAACTTGCCGCCATGGATAATTCAACTGATATTCTTGCTGAATTGGCATCCACAGCAGAAACTGCGCGCCAGGATTATCTGCAATTGGCTGAGGCGATTTCCACAAAAAGGCATGCGGTAGCCAGCCAGCTGGACAGCCAGGTGATGGCCGAATTACCGCCGCTTAAGTTGGAAAATGCCGTTTTCACCACTGCCATTCAAAGATTGGATGAAAGCCGTTGGGGCCCGCAAGGTATGGAAAAGGTCCGATTTGAGGCCAGCACCAATCCGGGTCAGGCCACTGGCCCGATTGACCGCATTGCCTCTGGTGGTGAATTGGCGCGGTTTTTATTGGCTTTAAAAGTTGCGCTCGCCGCGAGTGAAAACACCAAAACGCTGATTTTTGATGAAGTGGATTCAGGTGTAGGCGGGGCTGTGGCAGCGGCTGTTGGCAGTCGCCTTGGCAAGCTAGGTACCGCGATGCAGACTCTTGTCATCACCCACTCTCCGCAAGTCGCTGCGCGTGGCAATGCGCATCTAAAAATCGCCAAATCAGTGATGGATGATAAGGTGGTGAGTGTCACGCGGCCGCTGACCGAGCATGAAAGGACCGATGAAATCGCCCGCATGCTCTCAGGTGAGATTATCACCCCAGAAGCACGGGCGGCGGCTGTCCGGCTTATTCATGGCCATTGAGCCATTACGATTTTTAAACTGTTTTTTGCGCTAAGGGGCATCAGATGCAGTATGAGCTTCCTGAGGATATTGATCATCTTGCTGAGGATGTAGCCGCCAAATGGCTGGAAAAACTGGCCAGTCAGATTGCCTATCATGACACGCTCTATCACACCCAAGATGCCCCTGAGATAAGTGACCAAGACTATGATCAACTGGTTCGTGCCAATCGTGCGATAGAAGCGCGTTTTCCGTTTCTCATCAGGGCTGATAGCCCGTCAGGTAGAGTCGGTGCTAGCCCTGCTGCAGGTTTTGGCAAAATCAAACATGCGCAGCCAATGCTCTCGCTCTCAAATGTCTTTGATGATGAAGAGTTAGAAGAATTCATCAACCGTATCCGCCGCTTTTTGGCCCTCAGCCCAGATACCGCTATTGAAATGACAGCCGAGCCCAAGATTGATGGGCTGTCTTTGAGCCTGCGTTATGAAAAGGGGCAGCTGGTCATGGCTGCGACCAGAGGCAATGGCAGCGAGGGCGAAGATGTAACCGCCAATGTGCGTACCATTCAAGATATCCCGCATCAGCTCAAAGCATCTGAGGGTGCGATCATTCCAGATCTCATTGAAATCCGAGGTGAGGTCTATATGGATAAGGTGGATTTCACCACCTTAAATGCACGTCAGGCTGAGGCAGGCGGCAAGATTTTTGCCAATCCGCGTAATGCGGCGGCTGGCTCGCTGCGCCAGAAAGATCCTGAGATCACAGCACGGCGTCCGCTTAAATTCTTTGCCTATGCCAGCGGCGCATTATCCTTGGCTCCTGCCTCAACCCATGCTGAGTTTCTAGAGTGGCTGAACGCGGTTGGTTTTCAGGTCAACCCGATGAGCCGTTTATGTCAAGATACAGAAGCGTTACTGGCGACTTATGAGGCGATTGGCACGGCCCGCCCGTCTCTTTCTTATGATATTGACGGTGTTGTCTATAAGGTGAATGACTATGACTGGCAAAATCGGCTGGGTCAGGTTAGCCGCTCGCCGCGCTGGGCCACAGCCCATAAATTCCCAGCTGAACAGGCAGAGACAAAGCTGATTGATATTGATATTCAAGTTGGCCGCACCGGTGCGCTCACCCCGGTTGCACGCCTTGAGCCTGTGCTTGTTGGCGGGGTTACTGTCTCAAATGCCACTTTGCATAATGAAGATGAAATCAGGCGGCTGGATGCACGTATCGGTGATCAGGTGGTGTTGCAACGCGCCGGTGATGTTATCCCGCAAATTATTGCAGTCAAAAAAGAAGCGCGCACCAGAGAGATAGCCGAATTTTACTTTCCTGAGACCTGCCCTATCTGTGACCATCCGGCTATCCGCCCAGAGGGTGAAGCAGTGCGCCGCTGTACAGGTGGTTTTGCTTGTGAAGCCCAGAGCCTAGAACGCCTGAAACATTTTGTCTCGCGCGAGACTTTGGATGTAGATGGTCTTGGCACAAAGCAGGTTGAACTCTTCCGTTCGATTGGCTGGCTGAACACGCCTGCTGATATCTTCCAGCTGGCTGATAAACGCGAAATGCTCATGGCCCTTGACGGGTATGGTGAGACCTCAATTAATAATCTTTTGAGCGCAATTGAAGCAGTGCGTACAGCCCCTCTTGAGCGGCTGATTTTTGCACTTGGTATCCGCCAGATTGGACAAGCCACTGCAAAATTACTCGCCATGCATTACGGCGCGCTTGAGCGCTTGCAAGAAGCCGCCATTGCCGCAGCGGATGAAACATCGCCTGCATGGGAAGAGCTGACCAATATCGACCAGATAGGGGAATCGGTTGCCCGCGATCTCAGCCGGTTTTTCATCGATCCCATCAGCCAGCAAATTGTGGGTGAATTGCTAGTTGAAATGACACCGACACCGCCAGAAAAACCAGCAGCCAATAGTCCTGTCAGCGGTAAAGTCCTCGTTTTTACAGGCACACTTACCCAGATGTCGCGCAATGAAGCAAAAGCGCTGGCAGAGCGCCTTGGGGCAAAAGTATCTGGGTCTGTATCCAGCAAAACAGATTATCTGATCGCTGGTGATGCAGCTGGCTCCAAAGCCCGGAAAGCAGCAGAATTAGGGATCACAGTGCTAGATGAAGCGGCCTGGATTGCCCTTGCCGATCAAGCAAGCAATCCATCAAATTAATGCAGACTGCCTTCAGATAAGCGGTGCTGTTTTCTGTTCAAGCCACCTAACAAGCGCAGGCTCAAGATCAGGACTGAGACGCTCATAAACCGTGCGATGATAGAGATTAAGCCAATCCAGTTGAGCTTCATTTAGCAAGCTGGCATCTATCAGGCGCGCATCAAAGGGTATCAGGGTCAGGGTTTCAAAATTCAGAAAACCATCTGATCCTGTCTGCGCCAAAATCAAATTTTCATGGCGAATACCAAATTTTTTCGGCGCATAATAACCAGGTTCATTGGATAGGATATGCCCCTCTTCCACGGCAAGATGACAGCGTTTTGAAATGCTGACTGGCCCTTCATGCACGCTCAAAATATGGCCGACACCATGGCCTGTACCATGACCATAATCTAAACCAGCTGACCAGAGCGGCGCCCGGCAAATCGCATCAAGCTGGGCACCGGTTGTTCCCTTTGCAAAGCGCAAACGTGCCAGTTCAATATGACCAGCCAACACATGGGTAGAGGCGGTAATGGCCTCAGCAGGCGGCGTGCCAATGGCAAATGTGCGGGTTACATCCGTGGTGCCGGTGCGATATTGACCGCCTGAATCGATCAGCAAAACGCCATTGCCGGCAATCGCCGCGTCACGCCCAGCCTCTGCGCGATAATGCACAACCGCCCCATTTTCGTTAAACCCGACAATCGCCGGAAAACTATCTGATATAAAAGCATCTGACATCAGCCGTGTCTGATGAAGTTGCTGGGCCAGCATGGTCTCGTTCAAACCCATCGCCAGACCAGCGGTTTCAAACCAATGCCAGAACCGCACAAAGGCCAGCGCATCGAGATGATGTGCTGTTCTAAAACCTGAAATTTCAGCTGGGTTTTTACACGCCTTGACCGCCAAAAGTGGCTCAGAGCCTTCACAAAGTGCGATATCTGCTGCTTCTAATTGCAGGGCTAGCGCGGCTGGCAAGGCTGTTGGATCAACCTGAAGCTCATCTATAGCTGCTTCTTTTAGATAGTCAGGCAAGGCGTCATAAGTCAGATGTGCCAGCTCTTTTGGCAAACCGCGTATGGCCTCACCCACCAAAATAGCCTCACCTGACGGCATCAGCAGGGCATAAGCAAGGTGATAAGGCGTGTTCACCAAATCATCACCGCGTATGTTGAACAGCCAATTGACCACATCCACCTGGCAAATCAGCCGTGCCAGAGCCAGATCGCTTGTTGCGGTCTGACATTTTTCGCTAGCTGATTTACCGGCAATATCATCAGCAAGACGCCAGACATGCCGATTAGGTATAATGGGTCTATCCTGCCAGATATCCGCTACCGGATGCGCCTCTAGCCCTACCCATTCAATGGCAATATCCTTGCCCTCTATCGTCAGTTTGCTTGGCAGAGCATTGGCCCGCTTTCGGGTTAATGACCAGCTATGATAGCCAAGGCGAAGCCTGTCTGCACCAGCTGGCATATTTTGCGTGAGATAATCAGTCAGGCTGGTTTGAGCAGTGTCATAAGACTGCCACAGATTGGCATCAAGCTGGCGTTGCAGCTGGATGGTATAGCGGCTATCTGAAAAAACAGCTGCCTTATCTTGCAAGACCAGCGCATAGCCAGCAGAACCAGTAAAGCCGGTGAGATAGGCCAGAAATTCATCTGCAGGGCGCACTTCCTCACCTTGAAACATATCTTCACGGGTGATGAAAAATCCGTCCAGTTCGCGCGATTTCAGCAAGGCACGAAAATCATCAAGACGCTGCTGGCTGTCTTTTTGCATTATCTGGCCTTCCCGTTTGCTGGCTTTTTCAAGATTAAGGTTGCCCAGCCATCAATCTCAAGCTTTTGAACCAGCATCAGGCCGTGTGTGCGATAACGCGCGATAACGGCATTTGCCTGATGGCTGAGCAAGCCAGAAAGAATAGCATGGCCAGAAGGCGCCAATGATCGGCTGAGATCACCTGCCATCGCTTTGAGAGGCGGGGCGAGAATATTAGCGAATATAAGCTGGTAAGGTGCCCGTTTTTTGATAATGGGATGGCGAAAACCTGTTGCTTCTACCGCTTCAAATCCGGCAGGGGCAAAATGATTGAGCCGCCGGTTTTCCGCCGCGGTTCTCACAGAAGGGCCGTCAATATCGCTGGCCATGACATAGGCTGACGGGTAGAGACGGCGCGCCGCCATGGCCAAAATCGCACTGCCACAGCCCATATCTAAAATGCGGCTGGTTGGTGTGCCATAGCCTGGCTTTTGTTTCATCGCTACCAATTCAAGGGCCATCAGACAACCAGCTGTGGTTGGGTGGGTACCTGACCCAAAGGCAAGTGCCGCATCTACCAAAAGAGGCAGGCTAGCTGCAGGGCGCGCCTCATTGATATGCGAGCCATAAATCCAAAACCGGCCAATCGCCAAGGCTGGAAAATCAGCTCTGTTTTCAGCCAGCCAGTCGCGGCTGGCGTGATATATGATGGCTGCCTGTTCGCTCAGCCCTGACTCAATTCGATCCAACACACCATCAAGCACAGCGCGTTCAGGCTCTGTTTCAAAAAATGCTTCAACAATCAGCGCCTCTGAAAAGACAGCCTCTTCACTCTCACGCCTATTGGACAGAGCACTGGCAGCCAGCACCTCTTCAAGCCCCACCTCAATCGCTGGCAAGAGCGCCTCTTGTGCTTTGGTGAGGATGATTTCAACAGACCAGCAATCGGTTTTCATAAATATCTCTTTTGAACGTTAATTTTTTAGGCTTCTGATGCCGGTGTGATGAATGAGGCGACCACCTTTTTCCGGCCCGCTTTGTCAAAGAACACGTCTAGCTTATCACCTTCAATATTCATAATATCACCCATGCCGAATTTCTGGTGAAAAACACGCATGCCGACCTGCCAGCCAGCAGCTGAACTGCTTGAAACAGAATGGCCAGAGCCGATCATACCATCTTGATCTCGCATCGGGGCTGCAGGCAGCTTTTCATCACGCCGGCGGGCCATCCGCCCCCACCCGGGGCCATAGCCTGGTTGACCGATACGGCTATCTGCATGACCGACCATGACCGGTTCAGACCGGCCAATCGCCATCCCTTGTGCCATATCTTCTAGAATAGCTTCTTTTGGTAATTCAGCGACAAAGCGAGACGGCACCGCCGATTGCCAGAGCCCATGTACCCGCCTGTTGGCAGCAAAACTCATGAAGAGCTGACGGCGCGCACGTGTAATGCCCACATAAGCCAGCCGTCTTTCTTCTTCGAGGCCAGCCGCGCCATTTTCTTCCATGCTACGCTGAGAAGGAAAGACCCCTTCTTCCCAGCCTGGCAGAAAGACCGTATCAAATTCCAGTCCCTTTGCCGCATGTAAAGTCATTAAGGTGACCTCGCCGCCTTCCTGGGCTGTTTCATTGTCCATGACAAGGGAGATATGCTCTAAAAACCCGCCAAGCGTGTCATATTCTTCCATCGATTGGGTGAGTTCTTTTAAATTTTCAAGCCGGCCTGGCGCATCTGCTGATTTATGAGTCTGCCACATATGGGTATAGCCTGATTCATCCAGAATCTGCTCAGCCAACTCGCGCGGTGGCATTTCAGCCTTCATCTGCTGCCAGCGGCTGATAGATTGAGCAAACTGACCGAGCGCACGGCGTGCCTGTGGTTTCAGCTCGTCTGATTCAACCAGCTGCAAAGTCGCTGCCAGCAAGGGCAGGCCCATGGCGCGTGCATGGGCATAAATCACCTGCAGAGAGGCATCACCAAGGCCGCGTTTTGGCACATTAATTATCCGCTCAAAAGCGAGATCATCAGCTGGTTGTTGCACGAGCCTGAGATAGGCAAGCGCATCGCGGATTTCAGCACGTTCATAAAAGCGTGTGCCCACCACCCGGTAAGGCAAGCCAATCGCAATAAAACGTTCTTCAAATTCACGTGTCTGAAAACCAGCACGCACCAGCACGGCGATTTCGTTCAAATCATGCCCATCTTTCATCAGATGTTCTATCTGACTGGACAAGGCACGTGCTTCTTCCTGACCATCCCAATAGCCTGAAACGCGAATTTTTTCGCCTTCTGCATCTGCGGTGTAGAGCGTTTTGCCAAGCCGCCCTTCATTATGAGCGATCAGCGCAGAGGCAGCGTTCAAGATATGACCCGTAGAACGGTAATTCTGTTCCAGGCGCACAATGGTTGCACCCGGGAAATCCTTTTCAAATTTCAGGATATTGCCCACCTCTGCACCGCGCCAGCCATAAATAGACTGATCATCATCTCCGACACAGCATAGATTGCCATGTTTGGCCGCCAACAAACGCAGCCAGAGATATTGGGCGATATTCGTGTCCTGATACTCATCGACCATAATATGAGTGAGCCGGCTCTGATATTTTTCCAGCACATCGGGATGCTGCGTAAAAATGGTCAGCATATGCAACAATAAATCGCCGAAATCCGCCGCATTGAGAGCCAGCAATCTGGCCTGATAATCTGCATAAAGCTGTTTGGCGCGGCCATCTGCCATATCGCCGGCTTCTGCAGGGCCGATTTTTTCAGGGGTCAGCCCCTTATCCTTCCAGCGTCCGAACAACGCGCTCAAACCGCGTGGCGGCCAGCGCTTAATATCCAGACCAGAGGCTTCCATGATCTGTTTGATAAGACGCAGCTGATCATCTGTATCTAAAATGGTGAAATCCGAGCGAAGCCCGACCAGTTCAGCATGCGTGCGCAGCATCCGCGCGGCAATAGAATGGAATGTGCCCAGCATCACCTGCTCTGCCATAGGCCCCACCAGTTGGCCTGCCCGTTCACGCATCTCACGTGCGGCCTTGTTGGTAAAGGTCACGGCCAGAATATTATAAGGGTTGGCGGCACGCTGGGCGATCAGCTGGGCCAGACGCGAGGTCAACACGCGGGTTTTACCTGTCCCGGCCCCTGAGAGCACCAGCACTGCACCATCCAAGGTTTCAATCGCTTCTTTTTGCGGCGCATTCAGGCCGTTCAGCCAAGGCGCTTGAGGGGCATCAGAAGTAGGCATTACAGGATGAGACATAATCACAAAACAATCTTATGAAACAAAAGAAGAAGGTCCTAAGAAATAACCTAAATCAAATAAGAATAAAACAAGAACAAATAGGATGGGGCGGGCTGATGATCTGTCTGTGTTCATCACCTTCATCACCTCAGGTCACAATATGGCCCTAAATGTAGCATAGTTAAGGTGAAAAGACAGGGCTGGCAAAGAATTGCTTGTTTGTGTTTGTGTATAAAATGGTTCTCTTGCATTTAGGCGGCGTGCAGCTTAGTTTTTGTACATCAGCAGGCGCAGATGACAGCCGCTGGGGATGTAAATAAGATGGGTCCGTCTAGTCATGACTATGTCAACAGATGATAAAAATGTCCTTTTGCTCAGGTTGAAACAGGCATGCGCGATTGGCGTTATCGCGATGTTGGGCGCTTGTTCATCTGGACGCGATCAAGCTGCCTTAAACATGCATGACCCCTATGAAGAGACCAACCGCTCTGTTTTTGCCTTTAATATGGGTCTTGATTCGGCAGTGTTAGAACCTGTGGCAGATGGCTATCGCAGTGTGGTTCCCTCTGGTGGCCAGCGCGCCATTGCCAATCATCTGGATTGGGTGACCTTGCCGAACACCGCGATAAACTCAACCTTGCAGGGCAAATTTGAAAATGCAGGTCTGGCTGTATTGCGCTTTGCCGTGAACGGGCTGACGCTGGGGTTAGTGGATTTGATGGATGAGGATGAACGCCCGACACGTGAAGATTTCGGCCAGACATTGGCAGCAGCCAATATCGCAGAGGGACCCTATGTGGTGATGCCAGTCTTAGGCGGATCAACCAGCCGTGAGTTGGCAGGACGCGTTGTTGATTTTGCGATTAACCCGCTGTCTATTTTGAATACAGGCGAGACCACAGAGGCGTTGCGCACCGCCCAAATACCGATGGGGGCTGTCTCTGTCAGGGCTGAGAATTTTGAGCTGATCAATCAGGTCAAATATGAATCACTTGACCCTTATGCACGGGTGCGGGCGGTCTATTATCAACAGCGCGAAGGATTGCTGGCTGACCAGAATCCAGATGATGCCAGCACCGCTGCAGATGATGTGTTTGAAACTATTTTTGAATAAGCAATAAGGGTTCTAGGATGAGACGCCAATTTCTTAAAACACTTACAGGCTTTCTTGCCTTAACCTTTCTAAGCGTTGGTCCTGCCCATATCGCCAAGGCCGATAGGCTGGTCGATGCTGAAGCGCTGATTGACCAGCTGGTTATCGAATCACTGGCCTTGGTCAATAATACAGCACTTGACCAAGCTGGCCGCGAGGTGGAAATCAGCCGCCTGCTGGATAGCTATTTTGATTTTGCCACCATCACCCGTGCTTCAACCGGCCAATATTGGCGGGCAGCGTCTGAGGATGAAAAAGCACGCTATGCTGAACTGTTCAAAGATGTGCTGGTGCGCTCTCTGGCAGGCCAGCTGGATCAGCTAACCGGCCTCACCTATCGTACAAATGGTCATGTGCCAAAAGGTGATAAGATGTTGTTGCTCAATGGGGTGGTCTCTGACCCATCAGGCAATCAGGCAGATATCGTCTTGAGTTGGCGCCTTGCCACCCTGCCTGATAAGCCAGTGCGGGTCATAGATGTACAGGTAGAAAATATTTCCATGCTGAAAACCCAGCAACAGGAAAATAAAGCCATCATTCGCAAAGGTGGCGGTAAATTCGCCGCGCTCATCACCGCATTGGAAGATCAGGCAAAAAACCTCGATCAGTAAGTTGAGATACTAACCATTTTAGAATCTACAGATAAAAAAAGTCAGGCAATGCTGCCTGACTTTTTGTTTTTGATGCAAATGCGCGCCTGTCTTAGCTCCGGCTAATCGGCTTATAGCGGATGCGTGTTGGCTGGTCAGCCTCAGCGCCCATCCGGCGCTTCTTATCTGCTTCATAGGCTTCGTAATTGCCTTCGAACCATTCCACATGTGAATTGCCCTCAAAAGCCAGAATATGGGTTGCAATCCGATCTAGGAACCAGCGATCGTGCGAGACCACCACGGCACAGCCAGCAAATTCTAGCAAAGCCTCTTCGAGGGCACGCAAGGTATCGACATCCAAATCATTGGTTGGTTCATCGAGCAGCAGCACATTGGCCCCTGATTTCAGCATCCGGGCCAGATGCACACGGTTGCGCTCACCACCAGAGAGCTGGCCAACACGTTTTTGCTGATCGCTGCCTTTGAAATTAAACAGGCTGACATAGGCACGTGATGGCATGGTCCGGTTGCCCAGTTCCAGCTCGTCAAGCCCGTCTGAAATCACTTCCCAGACTGTTTTATCATCTGCCAGCGCATCACGTGACTGATCAACATAGCCCAGTTGAACAGTCTCACCCAGACGCAGATGACCGCTATCTGGTGTTTCATTATCAGTCAGCATTTTAAACAAGGTGGTTTTACCAGCACCGTTCGGACCAATCACCCCGACAATACCACCTGGCGGCAGACGGAAGCTGAGATCTTCTATCAGCAACTTCTCACCAAAGGCCTTATTAAGCGCTTCTGCCTCGATCACCACATCGCCTAGACGCGGACCTGCAGGAATAACAATCTTGGCGGTTTCTTCACGCGCTGACTGTCCTTCTTCAAGCAGTTTTTCATAGGCATTCAAACGGGCCTTTGATTTGGCCTGACGTGCCTTAGGTGCAGAGCGCACCCAATCCAGTTCACGCGATAAGGATTTCACCCGCGCATCTTCGGTGCGCCCTTCTTGTTCCAGGCGTTTTTGTTTTTGTTCCAGCCAGCCTGAATAATTCCCCTGATAAGGGATACCCTGACCGCGGTCCAATTCTAGAATCCAGCCAGCGACCTCATCCAAGAAATAGCGATCGTGGGTGATGGTCACCACTGTGCCAGGGAAATCATGCAAGAACCGCTGGAGCCAGGCGACAGATTCGGCGTCCAGATGGTTGGTCGGTTCATCGAGCAGCAACATGTCAGGTGCACTGAGCAACAGACGGCACAAGGCCACGCGGCGCTTCTCACCACCTGATAATTTGGTGACATCCGCATCACCTGCCGGTACACGCAGCGCATCCATCGCAATCTCGGCCTTGCGCTCAATATCCCAGCCATCCAACGCATCAATCTCTTCTTGCAATTCGCCTTGCTCTGCGATGAGGTCATTCATCTCATCATCGCTCATTTCTTCTGCAAAACGTGCCGAGACTTCGTTGAAACGGTCAACCAGCTCTTTGACCCGGCCCATGCCAGACATCACATTGCCTGTTACATCCATAGAGGAATCCAGGTCAGGTTCCTGTGGCAAATAGCCAACTTGAATACCATCTGCAGCCCAAGCATCGCCTGAGAAATCTGTTTCAATACCAGCCATGATACGCAGCAAGGTAGACTTACCGGCACCGTTCAGGCCAAGTACGCCAATTTTTGCCCCAGGCAGAAAGGACAGGCTGATATTTTTCAAAACCTCTTTGCCGCCTGGATAGGCCTTGCCAAGATTTTGCATGGTATAAACATATTGAACAGACATAGACTGCCTCTTTTCTTCATCGAAACGGGGTTAGATACACAAATGCGCTGGTCTCTATATACTGCCTGATGCCCGCTGAGACCAGATCACATTCACGAAATCATGAAATCAGGCGCATAGCCAAATGGGAGCCGACTATGAGGTCGTCATTTTTAACTGGCTGTTTTCAACTGGTCGTTTTTAACTGGTCGTTTTTAACTGGTCGATTTTAATTGGTCGATTTTTTGGCGTCATCGATAACTGCGTCAGCTTCGAGGCGCTGAACAAGCTCTGCGCGAATATGTTTCCAGCGCATCGCCAGATTGTGGGTAACATTTCCAGCATCCTGTGCCTTCATACCTTCATCAATCGGGGCCCATTTCATCAGCGCCTCAGGTGAGGTGGTGAACGCATCTGGCCCTACCGCATAACTGAACCAGTCTATCTGGCTGACACGGTCTTGATATAGCGGTAAATAGGCCAGCAAATCAGCCAGCGGGATGTCCTCTTGCTCTTGCTCAGCCAGCGCGGCACCCATTAATTCAGCTGTGATCCGAGCGCATTCTTCTGCAGGGCATCTGGCCTGGGCTGCCAATCTGGCCCCAAAATATAGACAGAGATCAGACAAACAAGCAGCAAAAATATGCCAGCGGGCAATTTTTAAAGACGTCAGGTAAGTCTCATTTTCGAATAATTCGGGAAACCGGGTGCCGGCACGCGCTTTGACATAAGCATATAATGTGAATTGCGAAATATAGGCTGAAGTGCCGGCCAAATAACGCTGTGCCTCATCTATGCTGGTGATAGGCTGAGGCGGGTTAAGCTTGAAAATGGTTCTGAATTTCGCCCCGATATTGGAAACAAGTGAACGCAGCATGATCATTTTTGTTCGTTTTTGTTTGTTTCTTTACATTTATGCGCTAGGCTTGAAACACTGAGTGTCTATTGACGCTACAATTCGTGTGTCAGTGATATGGCCGTTCTGTTTGGTTGTGCCATGTATCGCTGGCATGAGTCTAGTCTGAAGGAGCAATGCAGCTAGAGGCAAAAAAGTAGAAAAGTTAGTCTGGTTGGCTGCAGCTTCGTCTTTTCAGGGGGAAATTATGAGCGAAGCTTCGACTAAGCAGGACCATTGGTCTCGGACCAAGCGCCTGCTTTATATCACCTTGGCGATATGGTTCGTCTTCTCATATGTCGTTCATTGGTTCGCCGACAGCTTGTCGGGTGTAACCTTTTTGGGCTTCCCGTTCGGCTTTTACATGGCCGGACAGGGTTCACAGGTCGCATTTGTGATTTTGGTTTTCTGGTTTGCGAACCAGCAGAACAAAATCGACAGAGAATGCGGCGTCGCTGAAGACTAAGCAATATACCGCTTTTAAGGAGATATAGTGATGATTAAACTAGAAGGTGGATTCATCGCAAATCTCGGGAAGATTTACGGGCTTTATACGCTCGGCTTTCTGGCATTTGTGATTTTGATGGCCATTCTCGAACAGGCCGGTGTAGGTGCTGACGCGATTGGCTATATGTTTGTGGGCTTTACGATTGCGATCTACGCCCTCATTGGTGTTCTGTCTCGCACAATGCAGTCAGATGAATATTATGTGGCAGGGCGGTCTGTTCCTGCTGTGTTTAACGGCATGGCAACCGGTTCAGACTGGATGTCAGGCGCGTCATTTATTGCGATGGCTGGTGGTATTTACCTCAAAGGCTATCCTTATATGGCGTTCCTGGTCGGCTGGACAGGCGGTTATGTGCTTGTGGCCTCGCTGATGGCCCCATATTTGCGTAAATTCGGCTGTTACACTGTGCCAGATTTTATTGGCACACGTTATGGCGGTAATGTGGCGCGTTTATGTGCGGTGATCATTCTGGTGGTCGCCTCATTTACCTATGTGACAGCCCAGATTACCGGTACTGGTATTGTGGCCTCACGTGCCTTGCAGATTCCGTTTGAAGTCGGTGTTTGGCTAGGACTGGCCGGTATTTTGGTCTGTTCTATGCTGGGCGGTATGCGCGCGGTTACATGGACACAAGTAGCCCAATATATCGTGCTGATTATTGCCTATCTGATCCCTGTGGTCTGGATGTCAATGAAGACTGGTTATGGCCCAATCCCTCAGCTTGCTTATGGCGATGCGGTGATGCGGGTTAAGGAACTGGAAGGCCAGCTGGGTGTTGGCAGCTTGCTTCCAACTGCAGCTGCACAAGCAGAAGCAGGTGGTCTGGCAGCTTTGAAGGTTTCAATCTTTGAGCCGGCCACAACCACTATGGAAAAGTGGAAATTTGCGACATTGGTCTTGTGTATGATGGCAGGTACTGCATCTCTGCCACACGTGCTGATGCGCTATTTCACCACTGAATCTGTAAAGGCGGCACGCGCATCTGTGGGCTGGTCTTTATTCTTCATCTTCCTGCTGTATTTCACCGCACCTGCATTGGCAACTTTCACCAAGCTGTCTCTGCTCGATGGTAATCTGGCAACAGGGATTATGGGCAAGTCTATTGCTGATGTTCAGGCACTCGACTGGATCCAGAAATGGGGCAATGTTGGCTTCTTGAAGATTGTTGATGGCAATGGCGATGGTATTCTGCAAGTGAATGAATTTTTCATGAAAGCAGATATTGTTGTGCTGGCGACACCTGAAATTGCTGGCCTGCCTTATGTGATCTCAGGTCTGGTGGCCGCTGGTGGTCTTGCGGCTGCTATGTCAACCGCTGATGGTCTGTTGCTGGCGATTGCCAACGCGCTGTCACATGACCTGTATTACAAGATGATCGATCCAAAGTCAGACACCAAAACACGTCTGCTTGTGGCCCGAATCCTGCTTCTTGGCGTGGGTGCGGCAGGGGCGCTTGTTGCCTCTCTCAAGCTGACGTCAATTCTGGGTGCTGTGGCTTGGGCATTCTGTTTTGCCAACTCAGGTCTGTTCTTCCCGCTGGTGCTTGGCATCTGGTGGAAGCGGGCCAACCGTCAAGGGGCGATTGCCGGTATGATTGGTGGTTTCCTGGCTGGTTTTGCCTATCTGTATTATGTCCAGTTCGCTGGCGGTACACCATGGCTGGGTCTTGATGGCCTGCGCTTTGGCATGATCGGTATGCCGGTGAGTGCGGTGCTGATGATCGCAGTCAGCCTGATGACAGAAGAGCCGGATGCTGAAACCCAGAAGATGGTGGATGAAATCCGCATCCCATCTGGTAAGGTTATCCAGAGCTAAATCAGCCAGACTGATACACACTATTTTTACAAAGCCGGGGCAGGAAACTGCCCCGGTTTTTTAATGCCGATAAGGGCTTTTCCAATCTGCAAAAGCCACTGGCTTTCCAGTTGAAACAACTGGCGGCTATGCTAGGGTGGGTAAGTGATTTTAGGGGGATAAATCAGATGGATGCTTTTCCGCTTTGGATATTGCTCATTGACTATGCGCTTGGTGCCATTATGTGGACCCTGCTCGGGCGTTTTGGCATGTCTATTTTCCTGCCAGATGACAGCCGGTTTTTCTTTATGCGGTTTTTTGTCCGGGTTACAGATCCCATCATCAAGCGTTTTGGGCCAATTACGCCGGCCTTTCTTGTCCCGCGGCTCTATCCTGTCTATGTGGCCTGGTTCTTCTTTATGATCCGCTTTTATCTTATGCCTTATATGCTAGGCTATGATGTGATGGGCATGCTCTCATTCCCGCTGGAATCAGAGATATCACGTATCATCTATGATATTGGTAGCGGCAGCTAAAAAAGGGCTCAGCGATCCAAATAGAGGCGCCCTGCCTCAGCACCTGACCCATCAAGCGTGAGGATCATATCGCCATCTGGCATTTGAAGCCAGAGACGCACATGCCCGTCTGAACCCGCAAACATAGATTTCAGCTGACTGTCTTTTGGCAAGGTGAAGCGGGCTTCTTTTGGCATATCACTTAATTCACCTGCTTTCTGGGCCAGCCCATAGATCAGCAGGATAAAACAGATGATAATCGCAACCCCCATCAGGCCCGATACCAGTTTTAACCGGCTGACCATCTTGTCAGACAAGGCAGGCTGATCAGCACTGGCATGCTCAGTTGGCTCTAATTTCTGGTCTGTCATTGTGATTTATCCCTTTAACAGCTATGGTCCGGTCTATGAGCGAAGAAATTGAATTAACATTCACCTCGTCTGAAACCGATACAGGCACCCGCCTTGACCGGTATCTGGCAGAGACAGCGGCGCGCGATGATTTATCGCGTTCACGCGTGAAACAGCTGATCCAAAACGGGCATCTGACCTGTAATGGCGCGAAAATATCGAATCCCGCTGCATCCGTCAAACCAGACCAGCATTATCACCTGATCCTACCGATTGCAGTTGAAGCGGCGCCTCAAGCTGAAGATATCCCGCTGGATATCTTATATGAAGATGAGCATCTGATTTTGGTAAATAAGCCTGTAGGTCTGGTGGTACATCCTGCACCTGGCTCTGAGACTGGCACATTGGTCAATGCGCTGATGGCCCATTGCGGCGATAGCCTGAGTGGCATTGGCGGGGTCATGCGCCCTGGGATTGTCCACCGGCTGGATAAGGATACATCTGGTGTGATGGTCGCTGCCAAATCAGAAGCCGCGCATCAGAAGCTCAGCAAGATGTTTGCCAAACATGATATGGACAGACGCTATCAGGCCCTTATCTGGGGCTTGCCTCAGGCCAGATCAGGCGTTGTGGATGCCCCGCTTGGCCGGCATAAAACAGATCGCAAACGCCAGGCTGTGATCGCCGATGGCAGAGATGCCCGTACCCATTATTCTACCTTGCGCGATTTGCCGCCTTTCGGGGCCCTGGTGGAATGTGTGCTCGAGACCGGCCGCACCCACCAAATTCGGGTCCATATGGCCCATATCGGTCATGGGTTGATTGGCGATCCGCTCTATGGGCGAGCCCCGCGTGCAGGCCAGATGCCAGATAGGACCAGCCGCGAGGGGCTCTCTGCATTACGGGCCTTCCCGCGTCAGGCCTTGCATGCTGCTATATTGGGGTTTGACCATCCCATTACTGGCCAGCATCTGCATTTCGAAACAGACCTGCCGGCAGATATGCAAAACCTGCTAAAACAGATGGAAGCTTTTATCGCCCGCCGCGCAACAGGTGGCTGAGCTCGATTCAGCCTCTTTACAAACCCGTTCCGGCTTCCCATATACAAAATAGTGGGGATAACAGGAGATAAGAAAGGGTTGGTCTATGAGCAAAAATGCGGTCATACCGGCACTGACACCTGACGGAAACCTCTCGCGCTATCTCGATCAGATACGCCAATTTCCGATGCTGAAACCAGATGAAGAATATATGCTGGCCAAAAACTGGGCTGAGCGCGGCGATGTTGATGCTGCACATCAGCTGGTAACAAGCCATTTACGCCTTGTTGCCAAAATCGCAATGGGCTATCGCGGCTATGGCCTGCCGCTGGCTGACCTGATTTCTGAAGGCAATGTCGGCATGATGCATGCGGTCAAGAAATTTGACCCTGAGCGCGGTTTCCGCCTTGCGACCTATGCCATGTGGTGGATTAAAGCCTCTATTCAGGAATATATCCTGCGCAGCTGGTCTCTGGTGAAAATCGGCACCACCGCGGCTCAAAAGAAGCTGTTTTTCAATCTGCGCCGGATTAAAGGCCAGATTAACGCGATTGATGGTGGTGATTTAAAGCCTGAACAAATCACCCATATTGCAGATGAGTTGAACGTATCTGAAGATGATGTGGTATCGATGAACCAGCGCATGTCTGGCGGTGATCGCTCGCTCAATACGCCGCTCAGCCAGGATGGCGAAGGCTCTGGTGAATGGCAGGACTGGATTGAAGATGATCGCATTGATCAGGAAACCAGCTTTGCTGAGAGTGATGAGCTGGATAAACGCCAGCGTCTGATGGCCCAAGCTATGGCTGGCCTCAATGCGCGTGAACAGCGTATCATTGAGGCTCGCCGCCTGATGGACCCGCCTCTGACACTCGAAGAGCTGGCCTCGGAATTTGATGTCAGCCGTGAGCGTATCCGCCAGATTGAAGTCCGGGCCTTTGAAAAGCTGGCTGAAGCCGTCCGCCACAAAGCAGCAGAGCTCAACCTCCTGCCACAACCGGAATAAAAGGCTAGCTTCTCTGTTAACCTGACCTTTTGCTAAGCAGCTTTTTCAGCAGATTAAATCTCGCCGAAGGGGTCGCGGACCAAAATGGTGTCGTCTCGCTCAGGGCTGGTGGAGAGCAGAGAAACCGGCATGCCGGTTAGCTCTTCAAGCCGGCGGATATATTTCACCGCATTGGCTGGCAATTCCGCCCATGAACGCGCGCCATAGGTGGTCTCTGACCAGCCAGGCATTTCTTCATAAATCGGCGTGCAGGCAGCCTGTGCAGCTGCTTCAGAGGGGAAATAATCCAGCCTCTCACCATTCAGCTCATAGCCGATACAGATTTTCAGTGTCTCAAACCCGTCCAGCACATCCAGCTTGGTGAGTGCCATACCAGTAATGCCAGCAGTCAACCCTGCCTGACGCACCATAACGGCGTCAAACCAGCCACAGCGGCGCTTACGACCTGTTACCGTACCAAATTCGCGGCCACGCTCGCCCATCCGGTCGCCATCTGCACCAAAATCTTCAGTTGGGAAAGGCCCCTGCCCCACACGGGTGGTATAGGCCTTGGTAATCCCAAGCACAAAACCGATGGTGGTTGGGCCTGTACCTGTGCCATTAGCAGCCTGTCCGGCCACAGTATTCGATGAGGTCACAAACGGGTAGGTGCCATGGTCAATATCCAGCATGACCCCTTGTGCACCTTCAAATAATATCCGCTTGCCAGCCTTGCGTGCTTCAGCCAGCCTCTGCCAGCTACGCCCGATATAAGGGGTGAGTTGCGGGGCCAGCTCTGCTAGTTCTGCATAGAGGCTGTCGCTAGAGATTTCCTCTGCACCCGCTGCTTTGAGCCAAATATTATGATAAGCGACCAGCGCATCCAGCTTGTCTTTCAGCCCAGCCAAATCAGTTAAATCAGCCACCCGCAGGCCGCGCCGTGCCACCTTATCTTCATAAGCTGGGCCGATACCGCGGCCAGTGGTGCCAATTTTCTCTTTACCCTTCAGGGCTTCACGTGCCTGGTCCACCGCTGCATGAATAGGCAGGATCAGTGCTGCTGCTTCTGAGAGCACCAAATTATCTGCAGTAATCTCAACATCCTGTGCACGCAAAATGCCGATTTCTTTGACCAGATGGAATGGGTCAACCACCACCCCATTGCCGATGATAGACAGCTTGCCTGAACGCACAATCCCAGATGGCAGAAGCGAGAGCTTATATTCCACACCATCAATGACCAGCGTGTGGCCAGCATTATGCCCGCCTTGAAAACGCACCACCAAATCAGCACGCTCAGACAACCAGTCAACAATCTTGCCTTTACCCTCATCACCCCATTGAGAGCCAATCACCGCGACATGAGACATGTTACCATCCTTAAAGTATTACATCTTTCACCCGCCCGTTTGGGTCAGGCTAACCTTGTTTATTCTCAGCTGAAATTTTGTCCAGCTTGTTTATCTCTTAGCTTATCAGGCCAACTCTTCGGGCTGTCCTGCCAAATCACGCAAAATATAGAGACAGCCAAGGCGAGTTGCCTCTGCTTCTGCCTCAGCACTGCCAGCCGGATATTGCCCTAAAATCACATGACGGCCGCGTGCCTGATAGGCAAGGCCAGCACGCAGGCCTGCATCCACCGGCAAATAAATCATCGGCGGGCGCAGGCGCTCAGGCAGCGCTTTTAGTACCCGTTCCATATAGACTGACAGGCCAGTTGCCACCTCGCCAAATCCGGTGATATAAGCCCCGCCTCTGGCAATCTCACCACGCAAGCCTGCACCGAAAATCGAAAAACCAAGACCAGTGTGATAATCGAAATGACGGGTTTCAAGCGGGTCGAGGGTGATTTTCACATCCCCGAACGCCTCTTTAAAACCATTGGCAGCGTCCAGCAGCATCTGTAACAGGCTTGCTGTTTCTGGTGGACATATCGATACCAACGCTTTCAGCCCATCCGGATTATCACCAGAGGCCGCCATTAATTTGGCCAGTAATGCGCCGGTTGAGCCCAGCTTGTCCAAATCTGCGGCATTGCGTTCGCGTACCGCCAGCATCAAGGCATCGCGCGCTGCATCATCTGCATCTTTGAGTAAGCTGTCCAAGAGGCGCGGGCTGTTCAAATCAACGGTTAAATCTGTAATGCCGGCTTTGCGCAAGGCCAGGACCGCCAAACCCAACACCTCGATAACAGCTGCACTGTCATCACGGCCAATCAACTCTGCCCCAGCCTGAACCATCTGGCGTTCTGGGTTGAGCGCATCTGGGACCACCCGCATCACCTCGCCCACATAAGCAAGGCGCAGCGGGCGTGGCAGATGTGCCAGACGGCTGCCGGAGATGCGCGCCATCTGCGCTGTCATATCCGCCCGCAAGGCCATCATTTTGTGAGACATCGGGTCCATCACCCGGAAAGACTGATTGGCCAATGCCGCGCCTGGCCCCTGCCCTAGCAAGGTTTCCTCAAACTCGACCAATGGCGGTTTGACCCGCTGATAGCCAAAATGGGCAAAAAGCTGCATCACCGCTTGCGCTGCATCTGCATCCTGGGTTGCCTGCGGATCAAGCAGGTCTGACAAGCCCGCTGGCAATAGGGTTTGTGCTTCTGTTCTCATTGAATACGTCTGTGAATCCGTTTGTGAATCCGTCTTTTGCGTCATGCCTGCATTATCCTGCATTCAGCGCGCCATATCAAAAGGACATATGCGCGCATTTGCCCAACGCCCCTTTCCTAGCACTCCCCCCCGCCAAGAGCAAGAAAAGGGAGATAGGAAAGAAAATTGAGGGGGGTAA
>JBMHDN010000040.1:0-92772 GCA_049889355.1 Puniceispirillaceae bacterium (SeqCode) | reverse complement strand
CTCTGGCTGCCAGAAATAGCTGAGAACAGGCAGACCGGTTATACAGGCTTCGCTGGTCATATTCACTGAATCTGAGGTCACCACCACCGCCTTGGCCCGGCTGAGTATGCCTGGATAGGGGTTGAAATCATCACTGGCGGGATCATAGATCAGATGGCGAATATCGCCGAGCCTCTCGGTAAGTGCCTTTAAAAGCGGTTTTGGCGTGCGCCGCGACGGGACAAGCGCAAGACCGGCACGCTGATTTTTGGCCAGCGCCTTGAGCGTCTCAGCAAAATCGGCCATTTGCGCCGCTGTGATAGCATAGCGTTTATTATCCCCGCCAATCATCACCGCGATATAAGGCGCTTTGAAGTCAGCCCAAGCGCGCGGCAATATCATCGCTGCCTGGCCGATAGAATGCGCATTATGGGCATGCAGCGAGCCGGTCGAGACCAGAATCTGCGGGTTATCTTGTGCCAGTTGAGCGGCCGGATCATGCGCTGGGACCACCAGCAGATCAAACCAATGGCTGGGCAAGCGTGGATCGCCAATATGTATCGTGCGCACCCCGCCCTGATGCAGATTGCGCCCCTGACGCCGCAATACAAAGGAAATCCCGGCCATACGCCGCCCGCAAGTGATGATCAATGGCGGCAAATCTGAGATTTTCGGCCGCGCCGCTCGCAAAGCTGATACTGGCCAGCCAGGCACCCGGCCAAGAGAGGGAAATAAGCGCAATGACAGGCTGGGCCGCAGCTCAAGCTCAGTAAAAGGCAGGTCAAGTGCCTTGGCAAGGGCCACCGCCTGCAGGCGCATGCCAGCTGTGCCATCTGAGATGACCCAGACAGGCGGCCGGGCAGCAGCTGCCTCTTCTTGCATTTTATCCAGCCAATTCATCATCTTAATCCATTTTCACCATGATGTTACAAGTCAAGGCATCTTATATACGCAAATCGTGAAATAATATTCTTAAATTTTGTAATTTTCTTGCGCTCCAATTCAGGCTATCATAGCCTTATCAAATGAAGGGCTGAATATTTTTATCACGCAACAGACCCCCTTTATTGAAGCCGATATGTCCAGAAAACACAAATTAGACAAGGTGGATTTACAAATCCTCACCGATCTGCAGTCAGATGGCCGCATGACCAATGTCGAATTGGCGAAAAATGCCGGCATTTCGGCCCCGCCTTGCCTGCGCCGTGTGCGGGTATTAGAAGATACTGGCATTATCAAAGGCTATCACGCGGATATTGATGGTGAAGCGCTGGGCTGGGGTGTGGTGATTTTCGCCTTTGTCGGACTGACCAGCCAGGCAGAAACCGATTTGCAGGCCTTTGAAGCGCTGGTTGGCAGCTGGGACAGGGTGCGCGAATGTCATATGCTGATGGGTGAGACAGATTTTCTATTGAAAATAGTGGCCCATGATTGGGATGATTTCCAGAAATTCCTGACCAATAAGCTGACCCCTGCCCCCAATGTCAGCCATGTCAAAACAGCGCTTGCGATCCGCAGTCGCAAAACCCTGCCAGGGGTGCCGCTGGAAAGCCATTTAGCTGAGATGGATGAAGAGGACGCCTAATAGGGTTTGCAAGCCAGCAGATTAGCTGGTCAACACCTCAATGGACAGGATTTCATAAGGATGCGGGCCGCGCGGTGTCTGCACCTCAACTGAATCGCCAACGGATTTGCCAATAAGGGCTTTGGCGATGGGCGAGCCAGTTGAGATCAGCCGCTTTTCAATATCCGCTTCATAAGGCCCGACGATAGAATAGGTGCTTTCCTCGTCTGTTTCCTCATCCACGATGGTCACTTTAACGCCGAATGTAACGGTCTCGCCAGTCAGACGGCCGAGATCAATGACCTCACCGCGGCTGGTCACATCTTCTAATTCTTTGATCCGGCCTTCGATGAAGGATTGGCGTTCACGTGCGGCGTGATATTCTGCATTTTCAGAGAGATCGCCATGCTCGCGCGCCTCTGCAATCGCCTGGATAACAGCCTGACGCTCAGGGCCTTTCAGCTGGGCCAGCTCTTCTTTAAGGACAGACAGCCCTTGCGGGGTGAACGGAATTTTTTCCATTTCCTAAACTCTATATTTTTTCAATCATGACGAGGGGTTTGATCCCAAATGCCTGGTGGTGTGCCGATGAAATTGCGGCACCCATACCAGCATTGAGCCTAACCCGATTAAGCAGATTTTGGCAAATAATCCTGAATAGATTGCACCTGAAGGTCTGAGGTCTGGAGTGCCAAAATGGCCGCCGTGGCCGCACGTGCCCCTTCGATGGTGGTGTAATAAGGAATATTATTGGTCAAGGCGGTGTGGCGCAGTGAGAAGCTATCACGAATTGAAGCCACCCCATGGGCCGTATTCACCACCAGCTGGATATCACCAGAGAGCATGGCATCCACCGCATGTGGGCGCCCTTCCATCACCTTATTGATAGGCTTTGCGGTAATACCAGCCTCATTTAAGAAGCGGGCGGTACCTGCAGTGGCCAGAATCTCAAAACCATTGCCAGATAAATCACGGCAGATATCCAGCAAGGCTGGCTTATCTGCGTCTTTCACTGAGATAAACACCTTGCCAGACACCGGCAGACGGGTGCTGGCCGCCAGCTGAGATTTGGCAAAGGCACGACCAAAATCTGTATCAATGCCCATCACCTCGCCTGTTGATTTCATCTCTGGGCCAAGGAACACATCCACACCCGGGAAGCGCGCAAACGGGAAGACCGCCTCTTTTACCGCCACATGATCCAGCTTTTTCTCGGAGAGGTTAAAGCTGGCCAGCTTTTCACCTGCCATCAGGCGTGAGGCGATTTTGGCAACAGCCACACCGGTGGCCTTGGCGACAAACGGGACCGTCCGGCTGCCGCGCGGGTTCACTTCAAGCAGATAGACCACCTCGTCTTTGACTGCATATTGCACATTCATCAGGCCGACCACACCAAGGCGCAAAGCCAGCTTGGCGGTCTGGGCGCGGATATCATCGAGCACCTTATCTGAGAGATTTTGCGGTGGCAGAGAACAGGCCGAATCACCTGAATGGATACCGGCTTCTTCAATATGTTCCATAATGCCAGCGATAAAGACATCTGTGCCATCACACAGCGCGTCCACATCCACTTCAACCGCATGATCGATAAAGCGGTCAATCAAGACAGGGTTGCTGCCTGAGACCACCACCGCCTCGCGCATATAGCGATCCAGATCTGATTTATTATGGACCAGTTCCATCGCCCGGCCACCCAAGACATAAGACGGGCGGATAACCGCTGGCAGGCCAATTTCATCAATAATGGCATGGGCTTGTTCAGCAGAGGTGGCAATGCCATTTGGCGGCTGTTTCAGGGCCAGCTCATGGACCAGCTGTTGGAAGCGTTCACGATCTTCGGCCAGGTCAATGGCATCTGGGCTGGTACCCAAAATAGGGATGCCAGCAGCTTCGATTGCAGCGGCGATCTTCAGCGGTGTTTGCCCCCCTAACTGGACAATCACGCCCAGCACTTCGCCTGATTGCTGTTCTTTGCGGATAAGGGCTATAACATCTTCATCGGTGAGTGGCTCAAAATACAGCCTGTCTGAGGTGTCATAATCGGTAGAGACGGTTTCTGGGTTACAATTCACCATGATGGTCTCAAAACCCGCCTCAGTCAGCGCATAGCAGGCATGCACACAGCAATAGTCAAATTCGATACCCTGACCAATCCGGTTTGGCCCACCACCTAAAATCACGACTTTTTTGCGATCGCTTGGCAGGGCTTCACATTCTGCATCTGCGGTTGGCTCATAACAGCCATAAAGATAGGCGGTTGAAGAGGCAAATTCAGCTGCGCAGGTATCAATACGCTTATAGACAGGCTGGATGGCCAGCTTTTCACGCGCCGCACGCACATCTGCATCCTCCATGCCGGTCAGCTGGGCCAGACGGCGATCAGCAAAGCCCATGGATTTCAGATTGCGCATCTCATCTGCATCGGTGGGCAGACCGCCTTTGGCAATCACAGCTTCGGCGTCGATAATGCCAGCAATCTGCTCTAGGAACCACATATCCCATTTGGTGATGGCATGGATGTCATCAAGGCTCATACCAGTACGCATGGCCTGGGCGATACGCAGCAAGCGGTTCGGGGTCTGGCCAGAAAGCCAGCCACGGATAGGATCGCCGCCAAGGGTGTCATCCTCAGCCGGAATTTCAATTTCATCAAGACCAGAAAGGCCGGTTTCCATTGAGCGCAGGGCTTTTTGCAGGCTTTCTTGAAAGCTTCTGCCAACCGCCATCGCTTCGCCCACAGACTTCATTGAGGTCGAGAGTTCAGCCACCGCGCCAGGGAATTTCTCAAAAGTGAAGCGCGGCATTTTGGTGACAATATAATCAATCGTCGGCTCAAAGCTGGCCGGGGTGGTACCGGTCATATCATTCATCAGCTCGTCCAGCCGGTAGCCGACCGCCAGCTTGGCCGCGATTTTGGCAATCGGGAAGCCAGTGGCTTTGGAGGCAAGGGCTGAGGAGCGGCTGACCCGCGGGTTCATTTCAATGACAATGATACGGCCATCTGCTGGATTGATCGCGAACTGTACATTCGAGCCGCCTGTATCGACACCAATTTCACGCAAGACCGCGATCGAAGCATTGCGCAGTTCTTGATATTCCTTATCGGTCAGGGTCAGGGCCGGGGCCACTGTGATGCTGTCGCCAGTATGCACGCCCATCGGGTCCATATTTTCAATCGAACAGATGATGATGCAATTATCGGCTTTGTCGCGCACCACTTCCATTTCAAATTCTTTCCAGCCCAGCAGCGATTCTTCAATCAGCACTTCACTGGCCGGAGACAGACGCAGACCATCTGAGACAATCTGTTCAAATTCTGTGCGGTTATAGGCCACCCCGCCGCCTTCGCCGCCAAGGGTGAAGGATGGGCGGATAATCGCCGGCAGACCGACCACATCAAGCGCATCCATCGCCGCTTCAAAGCTGTTGACGGTGCGTGAGCGCGCTGAATGCAGGCCGATATCATCCATGGCTGTACGGAAAAGCGCGCGATCTTCAGCCTTTTTGATGCTGTCTGGCTTGGCCCCAATCAGCTCAACCCCAAATTGATCGAGCACGCCATTTTCATGCAGCGCAAGCGCCGTATTCAAAGCTGTTTGACCGCCCATGGTCGGCAGCAGCGCATCTGGCTTTTCCTTTTCGATAATCTTGGCCACCATTTCAGGTGTAATTGGCTCAATATAGGTGGCATCTGCCATGCCAGGGTCTGTCATAATCGTGGCTGGGTTGGAATTGACCAGAATAACACGGTAGCCTTCTTCGCGCAGGGCCTTACAGGCCTGTGCCCCGGAATAATCGAATTCACAAGCCTGACCGATAATAATAGGACCGGCACCAATAATGAGGATGGACTGGATATCAGAGCGACGTGGCATGGCGGCGTTTCTTTCTGCGTTCGTCTATAAAAACCTTAACGGGGTGAGAATGGCTCTTTTTTGAGGGTGCCTATCTCTGGTGCGATGCCATCAAATCGGCAAAGCGGTTGAATAAATAGCGCGAATCATGTGGCCCTGGTGAGGCCTCTGGGTGATATTGCACACAAAAGACCGGCTTTGTTTTATGGCGCAGCCCTTCAACAGAACCATCAAATAAGGAAATATGAGTGATTTCCACATCATCAGGCAGGCTGTCTGGATCCACCACAAAGCCGTGATTCTGAGAGGTGATTTCAATCTGGCCTGTTTGCAGATCGCGCACCGGATGGTTTGCCCCGCGATGGCCTGTTTCCATCTTATAGGTCTTGGCCCCAAAAGCATGGGCCAATAATTGATGACCAATACAAATCCCGAAAATCGGCGTCTCTGAGGCGACCAGCTCAGCGACCTGTTCAGCGGCAAAGGCAGAAGCGGTAGCCGCTGGATCGCCAGGACCGTTTGAGAGGAACACGCCATCTGGCTTGGCGGCCAGAATATCAGCTGCAGAAGAAGCGGCCGGCATCACTTCAACCGTGCAGCCTGCATCACGCAGACAGCGCAGGATATGTTGTTTGACCCCGTAATCAAGGGCCACCACCTTAAAGCGGGCATCTGGGTTGGTATCAGACTGGGCAGCCATATCATAGGAGCCTTTTTGCCAGCCATGGGCAGAGGTGGTCGAGACCTTGCTGGCCAAATCCATGCCCGCCAGACCAGGCCAGCTGGTCAAGGCTGCACAAATGGCTGTCATGTCAAACTGGCCGTCCGGTGCATGGACCAGCGCGCCGGTTGGTGCGCCCTTATCACGGATGCGGCGGGTGAGTGCGCGGGTATCAATCCCGGAAATGCCTGGCAGGCCGACCTCTTTCATCCAGCTGGTCAGCCCATCTGTCTGGCGCCAGTTTGATGGGGCGGTAATTGCATTGCGCACAATCATGCCAAGGGCAAATGGATGGTCTGTTTCCACATCCACCGGATTACAGCCGACATTGCCAATATGCGGGAAGGTAAAGGTTACCAGCTGGCCTGCATAAGATGGGTCTGTCATGATTTCCTGATAGCCAGTCATCGAGGTGTTAAAGCATACCTCGCCGACTTTCATTTCTGCGGCCCCGAAACCCTGGCCCCAAAAAGCAGTGCCATCAGCGAGCAGCAGCAGGGCGGTGGCGCCCTCAGCCGGTGTGTAATCAGCAGGGTTGATCTGGGTGGCGGCCGGCGTTGGTTCAGACATGAGATACCCCTTTTTTTGTCAAGCAGTTGTCAGATGATGCGCACACAAATAGCCAGCGCTGCCGGACCTGATGATCTATCAGCTCGTGGGCCAGCAGGTCGTGGGTCAGCTCTGCCAAAAGACCTGATAGAAATGCAACAGACCTTGCAAAAGGTCGGCTGAAAATCTGTATCAGTTTGGGCATCATCTTCAAGGCTGTCGAAAATTTTTTCAAAATTGCAGCTTGATATACCAACACGCCCTATTTGGTCAAGCAGATAAACCACTTGTTCAGCATAAAATGCACGCCGCATATCACAAAGTGAAAAACCCGTATCAGCCCATCAATGAGGCTGAAACAGACAGATGCTGGACAAAACCACCCTTTTGGGTTAAATCACACCCCCGATGCGGCATCTGGATATCGCCGCAACGGGCAGAATATGACCGTACGAACAGCAAAGACGTTCACCACCATAACCAACATCGAGATATTGACGCATTCCCCTTTCAGCGCCGCCTAACTGCATCTGAGCCTTATGTGTTATTGTGCGTTATAAATACCCTTTTGCCAGAGTCGCGCCGAAAGCTTGAAAAGAGACACCAAGATGATCAGAGACCAGATTAATGCCGCTTTGAAAGAAGCCATGAAGAGTAAGGATCAGATTTCCTTATCCACGATACGCCTTATCACCGCCGCACTCAAAGATCGGGATATCGCCGCACGCTCAAAAGGCCAAAGCGATGGTATTGGTGATGATGAAATCCTCAGCATGATGCAGACCATGATCAAACAACGTGTCGATTCGGCCAAAATGTATCGTGATGGCGGGCGCCCTGAACTGGCCGAATCAGAAGAGCAGGAAATCCTGGTCATCCAAAATTTCTTGCCAGCTCAATTAAGCGAAGCTGAGATTGACGCTGCCATTGAAGCTGTGATTGCCGAGACCGAAGCCAGCTCGGTAAAAGATATGGGCAAAGTGATGGCCGCGCTGAAAGCTGGCTATGCTGGCCAGATGGATTTTTCAGCTGCTAGCCAGAAGATAAAAACACGCCTGATGGGCCAAAGTTAAAAAGCCGCAGCAGAATCATATGCGTTTAAGGCCTCAGAACATTCTGGGGTCTTTTACCTTTCTGGGGTCTTTTACTTTCTGGGGCCTTTTACCTTTCTGGGGTCTTTTACTTTCTGGGGCCTTTTACCTTTCTGGGGCCTTTTACCGATACAGGGCTTGCACTTCATTTCCCTGAGGCGATAGATTAAATCCAATTATGATGTATGAATGCGCCCGCATTTAAAACCAGTCAAAACGAGTGAGAGATGGCTCTGCCTGATGATTTCATGGCCCTGCTGCGCACCCGCGTGCCACTCTCCAGCCTTGTCCAAAAACGTGTCAAACTGGTCAAAAAGGGCAATAGGATGAATGGGCTCTGCCCGTTCCATAATGAAAAAACACCGTCTTTTTACGTCAATGATGATGATGGTTTTTATCATTGCTTTGGCTGTCAGGCGAGCGGGGATTCGATTACCTATCTGCGCGAACAAGATGGCATGAGCTTTATGGAAGCGGTGCGCCATTTAGCTGAACTGGCTGGCGTTGAGGTGCCAAACACCATGCCGGCAGACCCGGCCCGCAGCCAGCAACGCGCTGCCACAATGGATATCCTAGAGGCGAGCGCCCGCTATTTTGCCCATCACCTGAACACACCAGACGGGGCGGCGGCACGTGCTTATCTGGATCAGCGCGGCCTAGGTGATGAGATGCGCAGCCAATTCAGGCTAGGCTATGCCCCGCCGCGTGGCTTGTTGCAAAGCCTGCAACAGCGCGGTTTTAGCCCTGAGATGATCATAGAGGCTGGGCTGGCAGCGCGCTCAGATCGCGATGGCTCTATTTATGAGAGTTTCAGAAACCGGATTATTTTTCCGATAGAAGATCGGCAAGGTAAAGTGATTGGCTTTGGCGGGCGGGCCATGGGCGATGCGATGCCTAAATATCTGAACTCATCAGAAGGGCCGGTTTTTTCAAAAAAGATGGTGCTGTATGGTTGGGGTCAGGCACGCCAGATGATCCGCGCGAAAAAGCCGCTTTTGGTGGTCGAAGGCTATATGGATGTGATCGCGGTGACAGCCTCTGGCCTGGCCGGGGCCCTGGCCCCGCTTGGCACCGCGCTAACCGATGATCAAATCAAGCTGCTCTGGCGGCTGAGCGAAGAGCCGATTTTATGTTTTGATGGGGATGCGGCAGGTCAGAAAGCCGCGATGCGGGCGATTGAACGCTGCCTGCCTGTCTTAGAGCCAGGCAAAACAGTGCGTATCGCCACCCTGCCAGATGGCAAGGACCCAGATGATATTTTAAAAGAAGAAGGGCGTGAGGGGTTTGCCCGTATCTTAGAGAGCGCATCGGGGCTGATGGATGCGCTCTGGTCGCGGACCGCCGGGCTTTATGATGTGTCTGATCCCAGCGGTATGGCAGCGTTTTGGCAGCATATCCGCAATGCCGCACGCCAGATTGTCCATAATCAAACCCGCACCGCCTATATGGATGAAATCGAGTTTCGGATCAGACAAATCAAAGCCAGCCGCCAGCAACAGGCCGGCGGGCAGTTGGGCGGCCAGATGAGTGGTCAGGGCAATAATCGCTATGGAAATCAGCGTTATGGTGGGCAAGGATATGGGGCTGGTTATGGCTATGGACAGCCGATGCGCCGGCGCCCTGCCACCGGCCTAGAAGCAAAACACAAAGTGTTACTCGCATTGCTGCTAGACCATCCGGCACAGGCGCATGAGCATTTTGAAGAGCTCTCAGCACTGAATTTAGCGTCTGAATCGCTGGAAAATGTAAAAAACAGCGTCTTAGACCAGCTGATTCGCGATCCGGACCTTGACGCGGCGGCTGTGAAACATCATGTAAGCATATCTGGCCATGAAAGCTTGCTGGCCGAACTGGCTGGTTCTGATATCCAGAACCGGCTTGAAAAACCAGCAAAGGATCTGGCACCAGCGCGGGCAGCTGAACTCATCACCGAGATGATTCAGCTCTCCAAACACAGACGGCGGCGTTGAGCCTTTTTTATTGGTCATTGCCATATCTTTGGTTTTCGGGGGACTTTTATGGCGCGCAAAGCAACAAAGACAGCAGATAAGCCAGCTGAGAATAACGCGGATGCACCGCTGCTGGATACCAGCAACACACAGATTAAGGCGCTGATCAAAAAAGGTCAGGAACGCGGCTTTGTCACCCATGACGAGCTGAATGAAGCCTTGCCGCAAGAAGAGCTAAGCTCTGAGCAGATTGAAGATGTGATGTCAGCTCTTTCTGAAATGGGTGTCTCGGTTGTTGATTCAGCAGATGACAGCGAGGATGAGACAACCAGCAAATCAGGTGATGAAGAACAAGCCAGCGGCAATCTAAAAGATGGCGATGTGTCTGGCTCTGATGATCCAGTGCGGATGTATCTGCGCGAAATGGGCTCGGTTGAATTATTGTCGCGCGAAGGCGAGATTGCGATCGCCAAGCGGATTGAAGCTGGGCGTGAGATGATGATTGGCGGGATTTGCGAATCACCGCTGACGATACGCGCGCTGATGCAATGGCGCCAGCAAATCGAAGAAGGCGGCGTCCCACTGCGTGATATTATTGATTTGGACACCACCTATGCCCGCCTGCGCGGCACCACCTTTGAAGAAGCAGAAAATCTCGGAGACCCAACAGGTCTGGCTGAGGCCCCTGATGACGAAGAGAGCAGCGCTGAAGATGAAGATGAGGATGATGAGCGCGACGAGGATGATGAAGGCGATGGCGAGACAGATGGCGAATTTGGCGAATCGTCAGAATCAGAGTCAGACATAGATGATGACCGCGATGATTTGACCATGTCACTGGCCGCGATGGAAAGCGCGGTGATGGATGATGTGATGGCCTTGTTAAAGGATGTCAGCGGTGCGTTTCAGGCCTATACAAAATTGCAAGATGCCAAGCTGGGCGCTGATCACGCTGGCAAGGCGCTGAGCATCACAGAGCAAAATAAGCTGCTCGATCAGCGCATTGCACTGGCTGAATTGATGCAGAGCGTTTATCTGAATACCGGCCGTCTAGAAGCATTATCTGCGCAGCTTACCGATTTGAACCGGCATGTGACCCAGTTAGAAGGCCAGCTGATGAATATGGCGGTCAAAGCTGGCGTACCACGTGCCCAGCTGCTGGAAGCCTGGAGCGGGCGTGAGACCGTTAAAGGCTGGCCTGGCGCGCAATATAAGACCAAGGCCTGGCAGAAATTTAACGAGAATAACGCCGAAGATATCGCCCGTATTCAAGATAAGATGCGCCTGATCGTCGATGATGTGGGCCTGTCCATCCCAGAATTCAAAGAGATGATCCTGACCATCCAGCGCGGCCAGCGTGAAGCCGCACGTGCGAAAAAAGAGATGGTTGAGGCGAATTTGCGTCTGGTGATTTCAATCGCCAAGAAATACACCAATCGCGGGCTGCAATTCCTGGATTTGATCCAGGAAGGCAATATCGGGCTGATGAAAGCGGTGGATAAGTTTGAATATCGCCGCGGCTATAAATTCTCCACCTATGCCACCTGGTGGATTCGCCAGGCGATCACCCGCTCAATTGCAGATCAGGCCCGCACTATCCGTATTCCGGTTCATATGATCGAGACGATCAATAAGCTGGTGCGGACCTCGCGCCATATGCTGCATGAAATCGGCCGAGAGCCAACCCCAGAAGAGCTGGCAGAAAAGCTGTCTATGCCGCTGGATAAGGTGCGCAAGGTGCTGAAAATCGCCAAAGAGCCGATTTCGCTGGAAACCCCTATTGGGGATGAAGAAGACAGTCAGCTGGGTGATTTCATCGAAGATAAAAATGCGGTTCAGCCTTTGGATGCAGCTATCCATTCGAATTTGCGTGAAACCACCACACGGGTGCTGGCTAGCCTGACCCCACGTGAAGAACGTGTCTTGCGGATGCGTTTTGGCATTGGTATGAATACCGACCATACGCTAGAAGAAGTCGGCCAGCAATTTTCGGTGACACGAGAGCGGATTCGTCAGATTGAAGCCAAAGCGCTGCGCAAGCTGAAGCATCCGTCGCGGTCTCGCAAGTTGCGCAGCTTCCTAGAACATTAATGTTTTGGCGCATTATGCGATAGGGCGCAAAAGATGGGATGCGAAATGGAAATATTGGGGCCTGTAGTTCAATTGGTTAGAACCCACGGCTCATAACCGTGTTGTTGCAGGTTCGAGTCCTGCCGGGCCCACCATTTCCCTCTTTTTCAGCTTTGTTCACGCCCGCGCCAAAAAAGCGTATGAGCAAAGCATATGAGCAAAGCATATTAGAAAAGCGTATGAGCAAGGGGTAAGCAGATGACATCAGATGTTACACCCGCTTCTATTTCGACTTCTATTTCGGCCTCTATTCCGGCTTCTATTCCGGCTTTCACCATCGCTTTTGCAGAGGCAGATGAACGCCGCCAGCTGATGGCTGAGCGGCTTGGCGCATTGGGTCTGAGGCCACATTTTATCGATGCGGTCCGCGGTGCAGAGATAGAGGCAAATGAAAAAGCCCGCCTTGTCTCGCCGCGCCGCCGCTATCATGCTGCTGGGCCGTTTCAGGATAATGCCCTTGGCTGTGCGCTGAGCCATCACAAAGCCTGGCAGGCGCTCATTGACAGCGGCGCAGATTATGGGCTGGTTTTCGAAGATGATGCGCTGGGGCTAATTGAGAAAGCCGAGATGGCTGAGATACTGGCACGATTGATAGAAAAGGCAGATAGGCTTGATTTTGTGTTTCTGGCCACCCGCCGGCAAAATAGGCCGCGCCACAAGCTGGCCCCTCTGACCCGCAAAACGCATCTCAGCTTGCTGGAATATCATGATTTTGGATCTGAAGCTTACTTCCTCACCCGCAAGGCGGCAATGAAGATGCTGGCTCATCCGGAAAAACAGATGTTTGAGATTGATTGTCTGATGCATCATTGGTGGCGACATGATTGCGCCATCCTGCATCTGGACCCGCCAGCCTTTGAAGAAGATGGGCGCACCACCACCATCGGCTATAGCCAAAAACACAGCTGGCCAGATGATCAGATCATAACAAAGCTGCTCCGCCGCTGGAACAGAGCGCGTGATTCGCTCACCAAAAGACGCCAATTCCCGCGCTATAAAGCCGCGCTAAAGGCCAAGTTAATGGCCAAGTTAATGGATGATGTGAGCTGATAGAGGATAGGGGCTGGGATAAGCCTGCCTGATAGGGTTGGCCAAATGGCTGGTTAAGCCCTTTGGCTGTTATGGCCCCGCCCGACCAGCCAGAGACCAGGCAGAATAAGGGCTGAGCCGACCAGATGAAAATCGGTCAGCATCTCGCCCAATAACACCATCGCAAAGACCGCATTATAGACAGGGGCAATATAAAGAATGACCCCAGCACGTACCGCGCCCAGCACGCGTACCACCTGGCCATAGGTCGCATAAGCCCCGATAGAAGAGATAAAGACCAAAACCGCAAGGCCGGCAAATACCTCAGGGCGCAAGATTATCTCACGCCCCCACAATGTCAGCTCTGCTGCCATGAAAGGCAGATGACAGAGCGCACCGCCAGCTGCCATCGCCGCCAGCCGCAAGGTGGCCGACAAGCGAGTTGGGAAATGACGCAGCCCCACTGAATAGATGGCAAAAGACAAGGTAGCGAGGCAAATCCAGAGATCGCCTGTATTGAAAGACAGGCGAACAAGGCGCGAAGGCGCGCCTTCTGCGATGATCCAGATGACCCCGAACAGGCCAATGATAAGGCCGGCGATTTGGCCAAGATGAAGCTGTTCTTTCAAAAATAAAGCTGCGAAAAGCGCGACAAAGAGCGGGCAGCTGGCATATATCAGGCCGATATTGGTGGCGGTGGTCAGCTCGCCCCCCAGATAGACAGGCCCGCCACACAGCCCCATGCCAAGGCTGCCTAAAAACAGCAGATGCGGCCATTCACGGCGCAAATCCTGGTGCTTTGTTCTGAGCTCGCGCCAGCAAAAAACCGCCAGCACCAATGCCACAACAGACCAGCGCAAAAAAGCCATGCTGATAGGCGGCAAAATCCCAACCATGGCACGGGCCATGATCATGTTCGAACAAAATAAAGCAGGCGCAATCAACAGCAGGCCCCAGGCCACAAGCTCAGGGCGAGACATTCTTGAATCTGAAAAAGGATGTGTCATAGAGACGAAAACCTGTGATGACATGCGCCGCTTTGTTGAAGAGAGGCGGGTGGTATTTACGCACCCGATATAGCACAAGTTTTTGACTTGCCACCACAAGTTAGGGCATATCATCAGGCGAACAACCAAAGCTATTCAAATCAAGATGTGATGTAAGGCGTGATTATGATCTCAAATATTTGGGACTCTCTGTTCTGGCTGATGTCAGGTTTGGCGGTGCTGCTGACCGCCGGCCATTATCTGATACCAGCCACTTTGGGGCTCGCAACCCGCCTTAGGCTGCCTGCCCAGACCATTGCCGTTCTGGTGGTGGCAGGCGGCACCTCTGCGCCTGAATTGCTGGTCTCGCTGGATGCCGGCCTGTCTGGCCAGCCTGATATCGCACTTGGCAATATTATCGGCTCAAACATCACCAATTTCCTGCTGGTGCTGGGGCTGGGTGCGCTGTTTTTTGCGGTGCGCACAGATGAGCCGGCGAGCCGGCGCGATCTGATGATGTTGCTCGCGGTAACCCTTATATTTGCATTATCTGGCTTTCTCTTTTCAGCCTTGAGCTTTGTCATCAGCTTCGGCTTGGTGGTGATGGTCGGGTTTTATATCCGCAGCCTGTTAAAAAGCGGCGCATTAGAGGCCGAATTGGAGGCGGACATAGCAGGCGATGATAACGCAGCTTTAGAAAAGCCATCCTTGATGCAGGCCAGCCTTGCCAGCCTTGCTTGTGTCGCAGGCTTGCTTATCGGGGCTAATTGGATGGTTGATGGCGCGGTTCAACTGGCAGAGGCCAGCGGCATTTCATCTGCGGTGATTGCGCTGACCATTGTGGCGATTGGCACCTCGCTGCCTGAAATCGCAGCTGTGGTGGCGAGCTTGCTGCATAAGCGCGGTGATATGGCCCTTGGCAATGTGCTGGGATCAAATATTTTCAATCTGGCAGCCATAGGCGGCCTCACCGGTTTGGTGGCCCCGCTGCCCTTTTCAGATCAGCTGAGCGGATTTGCCCTGCCCTGGCTGATAGGCATCACCGGTTTATTGGCTCTTTTGATCTGGCGTGGCCGCCCGCTCGGACGTGTTACGGCACTGTTATTGCTTTGTTTTTATGGTCTATTTTTAGCGATGTCGGCTGCTGGATTAACCACAATCGGCTAAAGTTGTGCACATTTTGACACGCTTTGCCACATTTGTAGGACAAATTGATAAAAATGAGATCAAAAACGCTCTTGATTTCACTTAACCCATTGTTTTTACTCATTATATATTTTTTGCCTATTTTTTAGGCAAAACGATAAAAGGCCTTAATTTCTGCGCTTTCTGGTCCCAAATCAGCGATTCTCCCACAAACTTATCCACAGCTTTCGGGGATAAGATTTTTGATAGTCTGCGCGAATCGATTCGCCCCTTTGACTCCGGCGGTTAGCACCTGCCTTTAACCGGTATATTGCAACAACAAAACAGGCTAGACGCTGCTGAATGGACGCAAGCCGGGTAGAAATCTGGCAGAGGTTTGGCAGAGATTTAGCTGAGATTTGGCAGAGATTTAGCAGAGATTTAGGGCTGGATTTAAGGCCCGGTTCATCCCATTTCATTGCTGTTATTCGGGTTTGGACCTAGAATGATTGAGAAAGCAGAGCTGCCAACATGTTTCAGGATAATGCCGCCCATGGCTGAACAGCCCCCATCATCAAACAGGCCATCAAAGACGCCATTAAAGACGCCATCACATGCGTTGGCTGAGGCCGACGCCAATCCAGTGTCGGCGGCATTATCACCTGAACCGGATTATGCGACTGGCGCGCAGGTGATTAAGAATGCAGCCGATACGCTGCCGGCCAGCCCTGGTGTCTATCGCATGTTGAGCCATGAGGGCGAGATTTTATATGTTGGCAAGGCCCGCCAGCTGGCCAGACGCGTGCTCAGCTACAGCCAGCCAAACAGGCTCTCTAGCCGGTTGATGCGGATGGTCTCTGAAACAAAATCATTAGAGGTGACACACACCAATACAGAGGTGGAAGCCCTGCTGCTGGAACAAAATTTGATTAAGCAGCACCGCCCGCGTTTTAACATCTTGCTGAAAGATGACAAAAGCTTTGCCCATATTTTGCTGACCCGTGATCACCCTTTTGGCCAGCTGACCAAACATCGCGGCAGCCAGAAACGCAAAGGGGATTATTTCGGGCCTTTTGCGTCAACCAGCGCGGTCAACCGGACGGTGACCACCCTCACCCGCGCTTTCATGCTGCGCACCTGTTCTGATGCGATTTATTCAGCGCGCACCCGCCCTTGCCTGCAATATCAGATCAAGCGCTGTACGGCGCCTTGTGTTGGTAAAGTGTCTGAAGAAGAGTATGGCGCACAAATGCGGGCTGCCCATGCCTTTTTATCTGGCCGGTCTGATGCGGTGCAAAAAGAATATGCCCAACATATGCAAGAAGCCGCAGAGACGCTGAATTTTGAAGAGGCCGCGCTGTGGCGCAACCGGATTCGCGCCCTGACCGCTATTCAGGCCAATCAGGATATCCATCTGGACGGGCTGAGTGATGCAGATGTGCTGGGGCTGTCTGAGCAAGCTGGCAAATTTTGTATTCAAGTGTTTTTCATCCGCGCCGGGACCAATTACGGCAACAAAGCCTTTTTCCCGAAAGGTGATGGCAGCGAAAGCCCAGAAACGATGATGGCCGCCTTTATCGGCCAGTTCTATGAAGATATGCCGCCGCCCAAAACCATTTTGGTCAGCCATCTGCCAGAAGAGGCCGGGCTGATTCAAGATGCGCTCAGCCTGCAGGCAGGCCGCAAGACCGAAGTTTCAAAGCCAGCACGAGGCGGGCGGCGTTCGGTGATGGAGCTCGCTTTAAAAAATGCAGAAGAAGCGCTGGCACGCCAGCTTGCCGATCGTTCTGCCCAGACCAAATTGCTGGATGAGCTGGCTCAGCTGTTTGACATAGACACGCCGATCAGCCGCGTTGAGATATATGATAACTCGCATATTCAAGGCAGCCATGCGATAGGGGCGATGGTCGCCGCAGGTCCAGAAGGCTTTATCAAATCTGGCTATCGCATTTTCAATATCCGTAAAGATGGCAAATATGGCGTGCAGGATGGCGATGATTTCGGGATGATGCGGCAAATGATTTTCCGCCGGTTTGAACGCGCTTTGCGAGAAGACCCTGAGCGCAACACCGCCAACTGGCCACAATTATTGCTGATCGATGGCGGGCGTGGCCAGCTCAATGCGGTGTTGGAGGTGCTGGCAGAATTGGAGCTGGAAGATATCAGGGCCGTTGGCGTTTCCAAAGGCCCAGAGCGCAATGCCGGACGCGAGCAATTCCATATGGAGGGCAGCGAGAGCTTTACCCTGCCTTTTAATGCCCCAGCGATGCATTTTCTGCAGCGTTTGCGCGACGAATCACACCGCTTTGCCATTGGCTCGCATCGTGCGCGGCGCACCAAAGCCACGCTGACCAGCCCGCTGGATGGGGTGCCTGGTATCGGGCCAAAACGCAAAAAAGCCTTGCTCACCCATTTTGGCTCAGCCCGTTCAGTGGCACGGGCAGGCATGCGCGATTTGATGGCGGTAGATGGCATTTCAGAAGCGGTCGCCCAGCAGATTTATGACTGGTTCCACAATGGACAAGGCAGCTAGCCGATATAAGCAAAAGCTGATTTTTGGCTTTTTTGGAAAAACAGGGCTACTGCCGATTTATAAATTCAGCTAAAACCGAAGGATAGGCGAAAGAGGCAGTCGGGCCTGGTTTCGATTTATCAACGGAGATGCTTTGAGATGTGGCGACGCCAGATACCCAATATCCTCACCGCCCTCAGGGTGCTCATCGCCCCGCTTGTCGCCATGCTCATCTGGCAGGATTTGGCAGATGTCTGGCGCTGGACAGCCTTGTTGTTATTCATCTTTGCCGCGGTGTCAGACGGGCTGGACGGCTATCTGGCCAGACGCTGGGAATCAGTCACTGCCTTTGGCCGGATGTTAGATCCGATCGCTGATAAATTATTGGTGGTTGCGGTGATTTTGGCCCTCGCCACAGACCCGCAGATAAACTGGCTCTATATGGTCCCGTCTCTGGTTATTTTATTTCGCGAATTTCTGGTCGCAGGTTTGCGTGAATTTCTAGCTGGGGCTGAGATCACCCTGCCGGTGACACAGCTGGCAAAATGGAAAACCGCGATCCAGATGGTGGCGCTCGGCTTGTTAATCGCAGCACCTGTGGCCCATCAATTGCTCAGCGATATGACATTCCTGCGCGAGGCGGGTATCGCCATGCTCTGGGTTGCCGCGCTGATGACAGCCTGGACAGGCGGGCAGTATTTCCATGCTGCCCGCGGCTATTTGTGACACTGAATATCCGGGAAATGCAGAGGGCCTAAGCGCTCATCTTAGCAAGGCTGGTATCTGAGAGGCTACGCCGGCCATAGACCAAATCATCATAGCCTTCGATAAGTGCCTTACAAATTGTGCCCGGGGTGAAATCATACTCACCAATTTGGCGGACCGGGGTCACTTCTGCTGCGGTGCCGGTCAAGAAAGCTTCTGTATATTGGCTCATCTCTTCGGGGCGGATATGTTTTTCCACCACCTGATAACCCATATCACGGGCCATCTGGATCACGCTTTGGCGGGTGATCCCATTTAAAAAACAATCTGCCGTTGGTGTGTGGATTTCGCCCTGATCGGTCACAAAGAACAGGTTCGCCCCTGTTGCCTCTGCTACATAGCCGCGATAATCCAGCATCATCGCATCATTAAAGCCTTTGCGCTCTGCCTCATGCTTGGCAAGCGTACAAATCATATAGAGCCCTGCTGCTTTGGCATGGACAGGGGCTGAATCAGGGGCTGGACGACGCCAGCTGGCCAAATCAAGGGTCAGGCCCTTCATCCGGGCTTCTGGATCAAAATAGCTCGGCCATTGCCAGGCCGCGACCGCGACATGCACTTTTGTTTGCTGGGCAGAAATCGCCATCATCTCAGAACCGCGCCAGGCAAAGGCACGCACATAGCCTTCTTCAATGCCATTAACCTCAAGCACCTGATCTTTAATCGCGTTTAATTCAGCATCGCTCATCGGCAGATCAAAATCGAGATACTGGCAAGATTGACGCAAACGCGCTGTGTGATCAGCTGAGCGGAAGATAGACCCGCCATAGGCACGCTCGCCTTCAAAGACCGCGCTGGCATAATGCAAACCATGGCTGAGGGTGTGGGTCTTGGCATCGCGCCAAGCCAACATCTCGCCATTCATCCAGATGAACCCATCTCTGTCATCAAAGGGAATCAGTGCCATTTTCATCTCTCCCAAAGGGTTTGCGCCTTTTTGGTTTTATCGACGCAGCAATAAGGCGGAGGTCTCAATAACCGGGCCTTTTATTGTAATTCTCTTTCAATTTGCCAGCCCCGAACGTTTGATTACTGCTTTATCAAGAAGGGATTTACGATCATTCTTTCAAAAACCATCGATAACGCTCTCTTTTCTTTTGCTAGCAGGATTGGTATGATTGGTCAACATGGCTGACATAAAAGCAATTAAACAAGGATTATTTCTGCGGCCGGAGGAATTGCGGCGGGGCATCGAGCTGATGTTCTTTGCCTATCGGGATTTCACCGCTGAAGCAGATCGCATGCTCGCTGATTTAGGGTTGGGGCGTGCGCATCACCGTGTGCTGCATTTTGTAGCCCGCCAGCCAGGCATTACGATTTCCGAGCTCTTGGCGATTTTGAACATCACCAAACAAAGCCTGAACCGGGTGTTATCCCATCTGATGACTGAAGCATATGTCCGCCAGGAAACCGGGGCAGAAGATCGCCGCCAGCGCTTGCTCTATCTCACGCAAAAAGGGGCCGAGCTAGAAGCGGATATTGCCAGCCTGCAGAGCCGTCGTTTTGCCACAGCCTACCGCGAATCAGGGGCAGCGGCGGTGGCAGGCTTTCATCAGGTGTTGCAGGCCTTGCTGGATGAAGACGCACAGGCGATTTTGACGCGGCTGGAGGCAGAAGGCAGCGGAGAGCGGCGATGATTGGGCGCACGCAACCCCCGCATGCTGAGCCAGCTCATATTCTGGTCATTGATGATGATGAGAAGCTGCGCGATTTGTTGCGGCGTTTTTTGGAAGAGAGCGGCTTTCGAGTCACCGATGTTGGCTCAGCTGATCAGGCACGGCGGGTACTGACCAGCATGGAATTTGACTTGCTGGTGATTGATGTGATGATGCCAGGCGAGGATGGGGTGTCATTCTTGCGCTCCCTGCGCGGCGAAAATCCGGTCCCTGCCTTATTTTTGACAGCCTTGTCAGAAACTGAAAACCGCATTGAAGGGCTGCAGGCTGGGGCAGATGATTATATGTCCAAACCTTTTGAGCCGCGTGAACTGGTTTTGCGTATCACCCGCATTTTAGAGCGGCAGTCTCAGATTGTTGAGAATACGGGCCTGAATTTTGGGCCATTTCGGTTTGATGCAGGCAGTGCGATGCTGATGCGCGGGGCCCAGCGGATTTATCTGACCAGTGCTGAGCTGGATTTACTGAGTTGTTTTACCAATGCGCCAGGCAAGACCTTATCACGCGAGACCATCTCGGAGCTGTTAAAAGGGCGGATGCGGGGCCGGTCGATTGATGTGGCAATTGCCCGCCTGCGCACCAAATTAGAAGATGATCCCAAATTTCCAGTCTATCTGCAGACCGTGCGCGGGACAGGCTGGCGGCTCAGTGTCGATAACCAGAAAAAAGAGGCCGCTGCCTCTCCTGATCAAGGCCAAGGCTGATGCAGCTGCGCACCTATATGCCAAAATCGCTCTTTGGACGGATGCTGGCCATCATCATGGTCCCGATGCTGTTGGTCCAGCTGGTGACCGTTTTTATCTTTTATGAACGCCACTGGGATTCAGTCACCCGCCATATGGGCGGTGCGCTGGGCGGTGAAATTGCCTTGCTGGTGGCACGTGCTGGTGCCCAGCCCACCATAGAAGATATGGAGGCCTTGAATGATTATGCCGCCAGCTATTTTGGCTTTGCGGTCCAGTTCAGGCCAGATGAAATCCTCACCACCTCAGATAAAGAGCCGCTGAATTATGCAGAAGAAACGCTGTTTACTGAGTTGGATAACAGGCTGCGTTTCCCATGGGCTGCTGATTTGCGCAGCGATAATGACTGGATTTCTGTGGATGTACAGCTGGCCAATGGGGTGATGCGCCTTTATATCGGCCGCAAAAGGCTGTTCAGTTCGACCAGCTGGAGCTTTCTGGGCTGGACAATTGGCAGCTCTGTTTTGCTGTTTTGTATTGCCCTTATTTTCATGCAAGGTCAGGTCCGCCCTATTCGCCGGCTAGCAGAGGCTGCACGCCAGTTGGGGCTCGGCAGAACAGAAGTGGATTACCAGCTGGAAGGGGCCAAAGAAGTGCGGTTGGCGGGGCGTGCCTTTCAGGCGATGCAGCATCGTATCACCCGCCATTTGAATGAACGCACCACCATGCTGGCCGGGGTCAGCCATGATTTGCGCACGCCGCTGACCCGCATGAAACTGCAAACCGCGATGTTGCCAGATGGGGCGGAAATCCGCGCGCTGTCAGAAGATATTGACGAGATGCAGCATATGGTCGAGGCCTATCTGTCCTTTGCCAGAGGGGAAGCAGGCGAAAGTGCGATTGAAATTGATTTCTCGTTGCTGTTGCGCCAAGCGGTGAGCCGGTTTGAAGCAGAAGAGCCTGACCGGCTGGTGTTGATCCTGCCCACCGAGCCCCTGCCCTCTTGTGTGATGCGGCCGATGGCCATTAGGCGGGCGATTGATAATCTGCTGGGCAATGCGATGCGTTATGCGCAAAGCGCCGAGATACGCGTACGCGCACAAGAAAATGAGCTGGTGATCCTGATAGATGATGATGGGCCTGGGATTCCCGAACATCTGCGCAGTGAAGCGATACGCCCTTTTAAACGGCTGGAAGAATCACGCAATCAGGAAACTGGCGGTACGGGTCTTGGCTTGTCTATCGCCAATGATATTATCCTGAGCCATGGCGGCGAATTAAAGCTGGGCGAGGCGCCAAAAGGCGGCCTTCGTGTCTGGATTAAATTACCCGTCTAAACGGCCCGTTTAACCAGCCCGTTTAACCGGCATTTAATGCATGCGCCCGCCATTTGGTACTGGCTTATCAGGTGAGAGCAGCACCACTGCCCCATTTTCATCCATCACCCCAAGCGTGAGGACTTCAGACATGAAAGGGCCGATTTGGCGCGGCGGAAAATTCACCACTGCCATCACCTGTTTGCCGATTAGCGTGTTAATTTCATAATGGGCGGTGATTTGGGCAGAGGTTTTTTTCTCGCCAATCTCAGCCCCAAAATCTATCCAGAGCTTAATCGCTGGCTTGCGTGCTTCTGGAAAAGGCTCAGCCCGTTGAACGGTGCCCACCCGAATATCGACATTCAAAAAATCATCATAAGTTATGGTCACGCCATGGCCCTCACATTCAGCAATTTGGCCGGTTTATCAGGCCTCATCTGCGTCTTTGGTAGCAGAAGAGGATGTCGGTACCAGCCGGAAACTTGCGGCCCAATCTGCCCCGTCTTTGAGCCAGCCATCAAGCTTTTTCATGGTCGGGGCTAAATCGGTGCTGGTATCAGCCTGCCAGATAGGGCGCAATCTCAGCATAATACCAACCAAACCTTTCACCCGAAAACGGCGCTGCCAGCTGGTCTCATCATCCCCGCAAATCAAGAGCAGCGCATCCATTGCCTGATAAAGCTGAGCCAAGAGATGCACCCCAAGGGCTGGATCACGCAGCGCCGCCTGATGCAGATTTTCGATTTGCGCCCGATATGGGGCCATCACTTCAAAGCGGTGGATCGCCCCTTCTAATAATTTTTCATGCATGCTGGCCTCTGGGTCATCAGCGATATCAGCGCGTGTCTGGGCAAGGGCTGCCCCATCCAGCAAGGCCAGATGATGGAGCACAAGCGTCATTTTATCCTGACCCGCCAGCTGTGCGGTGAGCGCATCACAGCCACAGCTATCAGCCAGCATCTCAAAAGAAACCGCATGATAAGGGGTGCTGGCAAGTGCAGAGAACAGCGCCTCAGCCAGATCAGATTTCAAAGCGGAAAACGCTTGTGATGAATGATTATCTGTCATGATGAAACCCTTCGTGCCTGAAAAACACTCTTTCCCTTTTTAAAGATAAGCAAAGAGAGGCTGACGGCAAGGTCTGATATGGAGCGCGATCTGTTTAAAACGCTAATCGCCAGCCAGCTCTTGGCTGCGGGCATGAGCAGCGCGCATCGCTTCATCCAATATATCAGACAAGCCCGCATCATCGCGCATTAAGACAGAAAGGGCGGCGGCGGTGGTACCACCTTTCGAGGTGACATTCTCGCGCAGGACAGAAGCAGGCGTGTCATTTGAAGCCATCAGTGCCCCAGCACCAGCTACGGTCTGGCGGCCAAGACGCATTGCTAATTCTGCATCCAGCCCCAATCTCTCACCAGCCAGTGCCATCACCTCAGCCAGATAAAACACATAAGCAGGGCCTGAGCCAGATAGGGCGGTAACCGCATCCATCTGCGCTTCAGTGGCCAGCATCTCCACCTGGCCAATAGCAGAGAGCAGCTGGCTGGCCAGACGGCCTATATCAGATGGGACATGATCAGGCGCATAGAGCGCGGTGATACCCTGACCAATCGCGGCAGGTGTATTGGGCATGGCGCGCAGCCAGTTTGCCTCTGCGCCCAGATGGCGGGTTAACAGCCCGCCGGTAATGCCAGCCGCGATAGACAGATAGGCCGTGTCAGGTCCCACAGAGGCACCTGCTGCCGCCAAAAAATCATCTAGCGTTTCAGCCATCATTTGCGGTTTCACCGCCAGCACCACCATATGAAATGCTAGGTCTTGACTGGTGCGGGCGGTGGCCATTTCTGCTGCGCTGGCATAGGCCGCTACTTCGCGGCCCTTCAGCGCATCACGGGCGCCTTGAAAAGGTTCAATGACGGTGAAATCAGCATCCAGCTGATCATCGCTCAGCCAGCCATCCAGCATGGCTGAGCCCATCTTGCCACAACCAATCAGAAGTATAGGTGCTTTTGCCATCGGACTTTAAGCTTGCCCGGCGGTGGTCAAGAGCATCAACTGGGCTGCTTCGCTGAGGCTTACCTCGCCGCGGGCCAACTGCCAGAAGGCAGGCCAGGCCTGTTCAGCTTCGCCAAGCAGGATATCCACCAAATCTTCAATTTGTTCAGCACTGGCCCCGCCAGTGCCGCGCAAAGGCAAGGTGTGGCGCAGCTGCACCTCGCCAGCCTCGCTGTGATAGAGGAAATGACCAAGCCAGATATGGCTGTTCAACAGGCCAGCCAGGAGCGCCATATCCGTGGCGCAGGTCTCAAGCGGGCCAAGATCCAGACGGCAGGTCAGATGCAGTGCCTCGCTATCGCCGCGCCAGCTGACGCTGAGCTGATGTTCTGCCCACTGGCCCGGGACTTCGATCACCATATGATCAGCTGCCATCCGGCGCAAAGGCCAGTCCTGGCGCATCACGAAATGTGAGACAAGTTCCATCGGGTTGGACAGTTCAACAGCTACATCTTGTGGCATCAGACATCCTGACTATCTAGATTATGTGGTATCTGATATTCAAAATGACATTATGCGCCAGCCTGTTCAACACAATATTTAGTAGGCAACAGCGAATCACCCCACATTTACTTGTGGTTTTGAGGTAAAAATCAGGGTCTGAAAACACCCTTTTATCAGCATAATATGAGATATGGCCACGATTCGGCCTAGCTGAGCGCATCAGCACATACAGAACCGTGGGGCAAAGGGCCGACAGTAATTTTAAGAGCTGGTCTTTTTAGCTGCTGCCTTTTTGGCTGGCTTTTTCGGGCTGTTCTGGGCCTCAAGCTGCGCCTCGAGCACGGCGATTCGCTGGGCCAGGGCTTCAATACGGGTGAGCGCAGCATCCAGCTCTTCGCGAGTCGCCATATCCGCAGCATTTAACCGGCGCTCTGACTGGCCCTGCATCATGGTTTTAACTTCCTGGCGTACATCGCCCAGCACGGAAGCCGCCCCATTGGCTAGGGTTGAGAGGTCACGTGCCATATCGCTGTTGCCTGCCGGCCCTTTTCCAAAAGGCGGCTTTGGCAATTTTGAAAATAAAGAGCTCATCGGATCACGGCGCATTTTTATCACTCCCAGAAATCTATCCAGTGACGCTGTCCTTATCGGACGCAAACCTGTCTGGCATTCTGACCTCAACATAGGTAGCCGATCGCCAAAGAGCAATGGCCTTTGCGGTAAAATCAGCTATAGTCAGGGCCAGCAAAGAAGGCCGATATGACAGATACACCGCATTTAAACAGCCCATGGTTCAGTTTTCCGGATATCGGGCCGGTCGCCCTCCAGCTTGGGCCTTTTGCGGTGCGCTGGTATGCGCTGGCCTATATTGTAGGGCTCTTGCTCAGCTGGTGGATATTGAAAAGGCTGGTCGCGCGCAAACAGGCAGTTTTTACTGCGGCCCAGCTGGATCAGCTGCTGAATCTTTCTCTGTTCGGCATTATTTTAGGGGGGCGGCTTGGCTATGTGCTGTTTTATAACCCGTCCTATTATCTCAGCCATCCGATTGAGATTGTGATGATTTGGACAGGTGGGATGAGCTTTCATGGTGGTCTGCTCGGCGTGATGGGCGCGATCATCCTCACCGCCCGCCGGCATAAGATAGATCTGCTGAGGCTAGGCGATCATGTGGCACTGGTCGCACCGATTGGGCTGTTTTTAGGGCGGCTTGCTAATTTTATAAATGGCGAGCTCTATGGCCGCATAACCAGCCATCCGGTGGGTATTATCTTTCCAAATGGCGGGCCTTTGCCGCGCCACCCTAGCCAGCTCTATGAAGCTGGTCTTGAAGGGGTCTTATTAGGGCTGGTCTTGGTCTGGCTCTATCGCCGCGGGGCGATGGCGCATAAAGGGCGGCTGGTTGGTGTCTTTCTGGCTGGCTATGGGCTATCTCGCGCGCTGGTCGAAATGGTGCGCGAACCAGATGCGCATATCGGCTTTTTATTCTCACAATTCGGGCTGGGGATCACGATGGGCCAGATGCTAAGCCTGCCGATGATCGCCGCTGGCTTGTGGCTGATATTTCGGCAGAACCATAGGGCCGATAAAGCCAAGGGTTAACAGGTGCGGTGATGGCGGGAAAAACAGTAAAATCCGCGAGGGCGAGCGCGGCGGAAATCGCCCTTACAAAGCTGATCCAAAAAGACGGGCCCATGGCGTTATCACGCTTTATACAGCTGGCCAACAGCGATCCTGATTTTGGCTATTACAGCCGCCACCAGGCCATTGGCAAGGCAGGTGATTTCATCACTGCCCCTGAGATTTCAGGTCTGTTTGGCGAGATGATGGCCGCCTTCCTCACCCATATCTGGCAGATCTTTGGTCAGCCAGATGCGCATCTGGCAGAAGCCGGGCCAGGGCGCGGGACTTTATTGCGAGATATGCATCTTACCTATGAGAAGATTGCCCCAAAACTGGCAAAGGCCCCTATTCATCTGATCGAAGCCAGCCAGCGCCATCGCCCAGCGATTGCCGCAGATCTGCCAGAGGCGGATTTACAATGGCATGCACATACAGCTGAGATGGCCGCCAGATTAGAGGGCAAGCCACTTTTTGGGATTGGCAATGAATTTTTAGATGCGCTGGGGGTAGATCAAGCGATATTCCATCAGGGCAGATGGCGAGATTACCGGGTGGCTATCGCCGCTAGCGGGGATGAGGCGCCCTTCCAGCTGGTCCCGGATGCGGCTTTGAGCGCGTCAAAGGACTGGTCAGAAAACTGGCATTTGCCAGCCAAGCCAGCTGAGGGAGATATCGCAGAATATGCGCCGTTTGCCAATGAGGCGATTGCCCCGATTGCCAGCCATATTGCGCATTATGGCGGGGCGTTTTTAATTGTGGATTATGGCTATGAGGTGCCAAGCGGCTCAACCCTGCAAGCGGTGCAAAACCATCAGCCTGTGCCTTTTTTCAGTGCGGTTGGGACAGCGGATTTAACCCATCTGGTGGATTTCACCGCGCTAAGAGGCGTGGTGGAAGCCAATGGCGCGCGCCTTGTCGGGCCTGTTGGCCAAGGGGTATTTTTGCGGCGCCTTGGCATAGAGGCCAGAGCTGAGCGATTGCGCCAGCCTGATAAGCCGCTCAATGATCGTACCCTATTTTCGGCATTGGACAGGCTGATATCACCCGCTCAGATGGGCGCTTTATTCAAAGTCTGTGCTATCCTGCCACAAGGTGAGGGCCTGCCCCCTGGCTTTGAGGAGGTGGAGAGCAGATGACGACGAAAAAAAAGACAGATGAAGAAACACAAATAAGGGCAGGATGGCAGCTGAGTGATGGCGCTATGCCAGCCTGGTCTCACCGTGCACTCGCCCCTGCCCGCCATGGGTTTTTCACCCGCAAAGGCGGGGTCTCATCTGGGTTATATGCGCAGTTGAATTGCGGGATAGCCTCACAAGATGAAACAGCCCATATCACCGAAAACAGAGCACGTGCCGCCGCCGCATTGGGGCTGAGCCAAGGCAGGCTGGTCGGGCTGAGGCAGGTGCATGGCAAAAATGTGATCACACTGAGCGCAGAAAGCCAGCTAGCCGGTCTGCTGGAAAACCCACCTGAGGCAGATGGGCTGGTCAGCAATCTGGCCTCTACCGGTCTGGCAATTTTAACCGCAGATTGTGCGCCGGTTTTGATGCGTGATGAGACCACCGGCATTATTGGGGCCTGTCATGCAGGCTGGCGCGGGGCCATCTCTGGCGTGGTGCAGCAAACAATTGAGGCGATGGTGGATTTAGGGGCAGAACAGGCCAATATTCATTTGGCGATCGGCCCAACCATTGCAAAAGACAGCTATCAAATCGGGCCTGAGATGATCGCAAGCCTAGAGGCAGAAGCCCCAGATGCCTATCGCTTTGTCGAGCCCAGAGCAGATGGTTATGGCCAGTTTGATTTGCCAGGCTATCTGATGGATATAGCCGAAGGAAGAGGGCTGGCAGGCGTGCAGAATCTAGCTGCAGATACCTATCAAGATTCAGCGCTTTATTTCAGCCACCGGCGGGCCACTCATCAAAAACAGCCAGATAGCGGCAGGCTGATTTCTATCATCACGAACCTTGTTGATGAGACAGGCTGAGTGCATTAGAGAGAAACCAAACATAAAAAAGGTGACATGACATGCCACATCTCTGGATATTTATTGGCTTTTGCCTGCTGGGTTTGCTGGCTTCTTGTTTTGTGGTTTGAAGATAGCGCATAGCCAAGGCAGAACCGCCGAGCCTGCGCGGTGCAGGTGAAAATCAGCTGCTGGATGTTAGATTTTTTTTGAAAATATTTACCTTTAATCTCTTGTCTGATCAAAGATCGATTTGCTATGACAATGGCGGTAATGCCCATTTAGACAAAGACCGGCACGCATGAAAATTCTGTCCTGTAATTCGAACCGGCCCCTCGCAGAAGCGATCTCAGCATATTTAAATGTCCCGCTGACAAAGGCCGAGGTCAAACGCTTTGCTGATATGGAAGTCTTTGTAGAAATTCAGGAAAATGTGCGTGGGGAAGATGTATTTGTGGTACAATCCACCTCTTATCCTGCCAATGATAATGTGATGGAATTGCTGGTGATGCTGGATGCGCTCAGACGCGGTTCAGCACGGCGAATCACAGCTGTACTGCCTTATTATGGCTATGCGCGCCAAGATCGCAAATCAGGCCCGCGCACGCCAATCTCGGCAAAATTGCTGGCCAATCTGATCACCAAAGCAGGCGCAGATCGCGTCCTCACCATCGACCTTCATGCAGCCCAGATTCAGGGCTTTTTTGATATCCCGGCTGATAATCTCTATGCCGCACCTGTCTTTAAAACGGATATTGCTGAGCGTTATCCAGATGGCAAGCTGATGATCGTCTCACCAGATGTAGGCGGGGTGGTGCGTGCACGTGCGCTGGCCAGCCGGCTGGAAGCTGATTTGGCGATCATTGATAAGCGCCGCCCGCGTGCTGGTGTCTCAGAAGTGATGAATATCATCGGTGATGTAGAAGGCCGCCATTGTATTATGGTTGATGATATCGTCGATTCTGGTGGCACGCTCTGTAATGCGGCTAAAGCATTGATGGATGCAGGTGCGATTTCAGTAGATGCTTATGTCACCCATGGGGTGCTGTCAGGCGGTGCGGTGAGCCGAGTGGCCTCATCACCGTTGCAATCGCTGGTCACCACCGATTCTATTCAGGCAACCGAAGCAATGCGTGTCGCAAAAAATATCCGCCAGATTTCGATCGCCCCGCTCTTGGGTGAAGGCATCTTGCGAATCCATGAAGAACGCTCGGTTTCCAGCTTGTTTCAATAAGCAAACACCCCTTTCATCTCACTCAGCACAGCAGGCAAGCCGCCAAGACATAATTTGGCGGTTTTTCCTTGTTTTTTGCAGCATGAATCGGTACAACCACGCCACCATGCACCCCTGGAGGCATGGTTTGTACAGGTGGGTTTTGCCCTTTTGTGCAAGATGACAGAGATGAATAGGAGTACTCATGTCAGATATTACTACCATCAGCGCTGAAGAGCGCTCTCGGGTCGGTAAGGGGTCCGCCCGTGCGGCACGCCGCGCAGGCAAGATTCCTGCCGTCATTTATGGCGACAAAAAAGCCCCCATCGGCATTGAACTTGAAGCGCGGGTCATCCGCAAGATTATCCATGAGCCAGGCATTTTCTCACGCCTGCTGGATATCGATGTGGCCGGGTCAACAACAACAGTCCTGACCAGAGATATTCAGATGCATCCGGTAACAGACGAGCCGCTGCATTTTGACTTCCTGCGGGTGTCTAAAAAGGCCAGCGTGGCTGTTATGGTTGGTGTTGAGTTTATCAATGAAGGCTCTTCACCAGGCCTGAAAATCGGCGGTGTGTTGAACGTGGTACGCCACGAGGTTGAACTGAACTGTCCGGCAACAGCTATCCCTGAAAAAATCACGATTGATTTGGGCAATGCCAAAATCGGTGACTCAATCCACATCAGTGCGGTTGAACTGCCAGAGGGTGTTACCCCGACCATTACTGACCGCGACTTCACAGTTGCGACCATCGCCTCACCAGGCGGCGGCGTAAAGAATGAAGATGAAGCGGAAGGTGAAGGCGAGGGTGAAGGTGAAGGCGAAGGCGCATAAGCCTGAGGCTGGTTTACCCACCTAAATGCTGATAATTTGAAATGACCGGCCGATAGATATGATATCTTGGCTGGTCATTTTTTTTGCCTCTGTTTGGATGATCTGGATGCAAGATGAAGGTGTTTCTGGCAGAAGAAGTGGCAGAAGAAGTGGCAGAAAAGGTGGCAGGAAAGGCAAGATGAATGGCTGATACGGATGTGCAAATTTGGGCCGGCCTTGGCAATCCAGGGGCTGGCTATGCGCAAAACCGCCATAATATCGGTTTTATGGCCGTGGATCGTATCGCTTTAGATCATGGCTTTGATCGCTGGCGCGAAAAATCAGGCGCCGACATCAGCAGTGGCCGGATTGCGGGTGTGAAAATCATCTTGGTAAAGCCACAGCAATTTATGAATAAATCAGGCCTGCCCCTGGCTGAAATCACCCGCTTTTACAAGGTCAAACCAGACTCAGTGAGCGTCTTTCATGATGAGCTGGATATTGCCGCTGGCAAGCTGCGGATCAAGCAGGCTGGCGGGCATGGCGGACATAATGGGCTGCGTGATATTGACCGGCATCTGGGCATTAATTACTGGCGGTTGCGCCTTGGTATCGGCCGGCCGGCACGCAAAGAAGAGGTGCATAAATATGTCCTTCAGGATTTCACCAAATCAGAGCAGGCAGACTGGCTAGAACCGCTTCTTCATGCGCTAAGTGATGAGGCGGCAATATTGGCAAAAGGCGATCAAATGCGCTATATGTCGCGCATCGCTTTTCTGGCCCCTGCCCCAACAGCGCCAGATACAAAAGAAGCATAAACCAGCTCTGGCTTGCAGCTGATCACCAGCTTGAAGGCAGAGATAACAAGATTTCATAGAGGCAAAAATGGGTTTTAACTGCGGGATTGTTGGTCTGCCAAATGTCGGCAAATCCACCTTATTTAATGCGCTGACAAAGACAGCGGCAGCAGAAGCGGCCAATTACCCGTTTTGCACCATTGAGCCCAATACAGGGCGGGTTGCGGTCCCAGATGCACGCTTAGATAAGCTGGCCCAATTGGCCAGTTCAGCAACGATTCTGCCAACCCAGCTTGAATTTGTAGATATTGCAGGGCTGGTCCGCGGCGCAGCAAAAGGAGAAGGGCTGGGCAACCAGTTTCTGGCCAATATCCGCGAGGTGGACGCGATTGCCCATGTGCTGCGCTGTTTCGAAGATGAAGATATCACCCATGTGGAAGGCGGCGTTGATCCGGTGCGCGATGCCGCCACGGTGGAAACCGAATTGATGCTGGCCGATATGGAATCGCTGGAAAAGCGCATGGCTGCGCTGACCAAAAAAACCAGAGGCGGTGATAAGCAGGCCGCATCTGATCTGGTGCTGATGGAAAAGATTGTGGCGCATTTGAGCGATGGCCAGCCTGCACGCAGCACCCCAGGCCTGAGCGAAGATGAGCACGCACGCCTGCCCTATCTGCAGTTGCTGACCACCAAGCCGATTTTATATGTCTGTAATGTCGGCGAGGCAGAAGCCGCCACCGGCAATGATCATGCCAAAGCAGTGGCCAAAATGGCAGAAGAAGTCGGGGCTGCCCATGTGGTGGTCTCTGCTGCGATTGAAGCTGAGATTGCCTCGCTGGAGGCAGAAGATGCAGCGATTTTCCTTGAGGAAATGGGCTTGTCTGAAGCTGGGCTCGACAGAATGATTGCCGCAGGATATGGCCTGCTGGATTTGCTGACCTTCTTTACCTGCGGGCCAAAAGAAGCCCGCGCCTGGACTGTGCGCCAAGGGGCAAAGGCCCCAGAAGCAGCCGGTGTTATCCATACTGATTTCCAGCGAGGTTTTATCCGAGCTGAGACCGTATCTTATGATGATTATGTGGCTTGTGGCGGCGAATCAGGTGCCAAAGAAAAAGGCAAGCTGCGCATTGAAGGGGCAGATTATGATGTGAAAGACGGCGATGTATTCCATTTCCGCTTTAACGTCTAATCCTATTCTCATCTGAGGCGCGGCAAATTCTGAAATTTACCAGGGCTGGACAGATTTTCTTAAAGCCCGCATGATACAAGACCACCCCCTGAATCAAAAACAGGAAAGGAGGTCTGGTCATGCTGATATGTTGTGACTGCCGATATTGGAAGCCCATAGGCAAGGTTGAAGATGCGACCAACGGCTATTGCCGGATGCGCGCACCTGCGGCGATTATGCCTTATCGGATTTCTGCCAAGGAATTATCAGAGCGCGATAAGTTTGAATTGGGCGAGCGCGATATACCGCCGCGTTCCATGCAGCCTTTGCACCCGATTACCAACGCGCTCTGGGGATGCGGTGAGGCCTTGCCCCTCACAGAAGAGTAAGCTCTGGCCGCAAGTGTGAACGCATGAAAAAAGCCCTCATCAGATGATGAGGGCTTTTTACTTATTGAGGTGTTTGGTCAGAAGTGAGCCAGCGTTAAGCCTTTTTCACATCTGCCCAGACATATTTCATTGCGCCATAGCTGAAGGCAACCATCAGCAGCAGGAAGATCATCACAGAGACGCCTGTGCGTTTGCGTGTTTCCATCTTTGGCTCAGCTGTCCAATTCAGGAAATGCACCAAATCAGCAGCGATCGCATCTGCGCTGGCATCTGCACCATTGGCATATTCCACATCATCGCCATAAAGCGGCTGAGGCATGGCGATCAGATGACCTGGATAAGCAGCGTTGTAATACATCCCATCTGGCACAGCTTCACCAGCTGGTGCTTCTTCATAAGATGTCAGCAGGCTGTAGAGATAATCAGCGCCATTTGGACGGGCTTTGACCATCAAAGACAGATCTGGCGGATAAGCACCGCCATTGCTGGCACGTGCGGCCTGCTCATTATCATAAGGCGCTGGGAAATAATCGGCTGGGATACCAGGACGGGTGAACATCTCACCTTCGTCATTTGGCCCATCGACAATGTCATATTCAGCGGCAATCGCTTTTACCTCTGCCTCGCTATAGCCCAAATCGGCCAGATTGCGAAACGCGATATAATTGAGCGAGTGACAGCCTGCGCATACTTCGCGGTACGCCTGAAAGCCACGCTGCATAGACGCCTGATCGAACTTGCCAAACGGGCCATTAAAAGACCAGTCCACATGTTTGAGCAGCACATCACCGCCGCCTGCAGCCAAGGCAGAGCCTGCCCAGCTGCTAGCCAGCATCACGCCGGCCAGCATTGTTTTGATAAAGGAACGCATCAGGCTTTCTCCTTTGGTGCGGCTGTCGCCCCTGCAAGGGCACCCCCACCACCTAGCACGGATTTTGAAAGAGATTGAGGCAAGGGTTTCGGCGTCTCAATAACCGACAGCACAGGCAGAATGACCAGGAAGTGGACAAAATACCAAATGGTGCAGATTTGTGAGAGCACGACATAGATACCTTCGGCAGGCATGCCGCCCAGATAGCCAAGTGCGATACAATCGGCAAAGAAAATCCAGAAGAAAATCTTGAAGAGTGGACGGAAGTTTGCAGAACGTACAGGTGATCTGTCCAGCCATGGCAGGATGAACAGCACGCCGATCGCCCCAAACATAGCCAATACGCCGCCCAGCTTGTCAGGCACTGCCCGCAAGATGGCGTAGAATGGCAAGAAATACCATTCAGGCACGATATGTGCAGGTGTCTGCATCGGGTTGGCCGGAATATAATTGTCCGGGTGGCCCATGAAGTTTGGTGCAAAGAACACGGCCGCTGCAAACAAGGTTAAGAAGACAGACAGGCCAAAGAAATCCTTCATGGTGTAGTAAGGATGGAATGGCAAAGTGTCTTGCGGACCACGCGGGTCAATACCAATCGGGTTGTTAGACCCGAAACGGTGCAGCGCAACCAAGTGCAGCACCACCACACCGACAATCACGAATGGCAGCAGATAATGCAGAGCAAAGAAGCGGTTCAGGGTCGGATTATCCACTGAGAAGCCGCCCCACAGCAAGGTCACAATCGAATCGCCGACAAAGGGAATCGCTGAGAACAGGTTGGTGATAACCGTCGCGCCCCAGAAAGACATCTGGCCCCATGGCAATACATAACCCATGAAAGCAGTTGCCATCATCAGAAGCAGGATGACTACACCCAAAATCCAGAGCAATTCACGCGGGGCTTTATATGAGCCGTAATACAGGCCGCGGAAAATATGGATAAACACCACAATGAAGAAGAAGCTGGCACCATTCATATGGATATAGCGAATAAGCCAACCATGATTCACATCACGCATGATGCGCTCAACTGAATCAAAGGCATATGCGGTATGCGGGGTGTAGCTCATGGCCAGGGTGATACCGGTGACAATCATAATCACCAGCGCGATGCCAGCCAGAGAGCCAAAGTTCCAGAAATAGTTCAGGTTCTTTGGTGTTGGATATTCATTCAGCTCATGATTCATCATGCTGAAGACAGGCAGACGGTGATCGATCCACCGCACGACTGGATTTTTGAATTCTGTGTTCGACATCCGACTCTCCTTATCCAATCTTAATCACGCCATCTGAGACGAAGGCATAAGGTGGAACTTCAAGATTTGTGGGTGCCGGCCCCTTACGAATACGCCCTGAGCTGTCATAATGCGAGCCATGGCATGGGCAGAACCAGCCATCATATTCACCGCGCACTTCGCCGACTTTCTGGCCCAGCGGCACACAACCAAGATGTGTACACACCCCGAGTACGACCAGAATTTCTGGCTTTACAACACGCTCTGAGTCAATTTGTGGATCGCGCAAGCTGGATACTTCAAGCGTATCTGCTGCCTCAATCTCTGATTCGGTGCGGTGGCGGATAAAGACCGGCTTACCGCGCCAGGTCACTGTAATGGACTGACCCACTGCAATTTTTGATACATCCACCTCGATGCTGGCCAGTGCCAGCGTATCGGCGGCTGGATTCATCTGGTCAATCAGCGGCCAGGCAGCAGCGGCAGCACCAACTGCACCCATGGCATAGGTTGCAACCACGATAAAATCGCGGCGGCCACCATTTGCGGGTGCATCTGCAACGGCCATTTCGTCTTTTGAAGTCATCTTAGCCATAATCCCCTCATAATGCTGAGCGGGCTGTCCTTATTCATGCGGCTTTGTGAATTGTCACAAAACGCTGGTGATTGAAAAAGGGTGCCCGACTCACCTTGGGCCTCTCTTAGCAGAGGCACAGCTGGATATCTAGCCCAATGCGACAAAAAATACCATCTTTATCATGAGGTGAAATGACGGTTTGATGAGGCCGGTTCTAACGCTGATTTAGAGGCTGGTTGAGAGGGGTGGCTCAGCCGCTGGTTTCAGCCAGCTTACGGCCAGCTTACAGCCAGCTTACGGCCAGCGCACCTCAGGTGGCAGGCTCATCAAAATCGCTTCGATATTGCCCCCTGTTTTCAGGCCGAAGAGTGTGCCGCGATCATAGAGCAGATTAAATTCGACATAGCGGCCACGGCGCACCAGTTGATGATGCCTGTCTTCATCTGTCCAAGGGCGGTTCATATTCTGCTGGACAATCGATGAATAGGCATCTCGAAAACAGCGGCCCACATCTTGGGTAAAGGCAAAATCAGCCTCAAAATCGCCGCTATCCAGATTATCATAGAAAATGCCGCCTGCCCCGCGCGGCTCGTCGCGATGCTGCAGGTAAAAATACTCATCACACCATTTTTTATAAGCAGGATAATAGCCTTCATCATGGCGATCACAGGTCTGTTTAAAGGCAGCGTGAAATGCGTCTGCCTCTTTTTCAGCCGGCATGATAGGGGTGAGATCACCGCCGCCACCAAACCAGCTCTGGGTCGTGGCGATAAAGCGAGTATTCATATGCGCAGCTGGCACAAAGGGATTTTGCGGATGTGCGACCAACGAGATACCACCAGCCCAGAAACGCCCATCTTCTGAGGCGCCTGGAATTCTGGCTCTGAATTCTTCGGAAAAAGTACCATGCACAACCGAGATATTGACGCCAATCTTTTCAAAGACGCGGCCATGCATAACGCTCATGGTCCCGCCGCCGCCGCCATCGCGAGTCCAGTTTTTGCGCTCAAAACGCCCAGCCGGCCTATCGGCAAGCTGGCTGTCATCTGCAGCCTCTTCAAGGGCTTCAAAGCGCTGGCAAATATCATCACGCAGGCTTTTGAACCAATCAGCTGCCTGCTGTTTTTGTAGCTCTAATTGGTCTGTATCTGCGGGGCTGTGTTGCTTTGTGCTCATCCGTCTTCTCTCTTGCCTGCATCAATGATGCGGGCTGCCTCTTCCAGCAATGCTGTTTTACTAAGGGTAAAATCGGCATCTAGCCAGTTTTTTTCAAGCGCGCGCAAAGTCGCACCAACCTCAGGCCCCGGGGCCATGCCAGCCTCTATCAAATTCGCCCCTGATATGGGAAAGGCTGGCGGTTCATAGGCGCTAAGCGCGGCCAATCGGTTGTTCTTTGGAGGCGTTTGAGCCGAGAGTGCGCTCAACCTATAGGCTGTTTCCGGCTGTGCCAGATGATAGGCTGCTTGTTGCCATTTCGGACCAGAGAGCTGGTCGAACAAAGCAGGCTGATAGCAGCGGCTAAGCTGGTCCACTGTTTTGTGATCAGCTTTAGACAGCCGCAGCGATTGTCCTGCCAACTGGCTGGCCTCACGGCCAAACAGCGCGACCATCCGTGCCCATCTATCCAGCTTGTTGAAGAGCTCTTCTGGGGGGATAAAGGCCAGAGGCTGGCCAAAAAGCTGGTCTAACACCCCCATCTCATCTGCAGATTTGAGCACCGATAGGGCGGCCTTGCCATCCAGCCACTTGCACCATTCATCGGTGATCCGCTCTTTTGAGAGCTGAGCCAGCCCAGGCAAAGCATGGGTGATGGCCGTGCTGTAATCAGCGGCGAATGTAAAGCCGGATTTGGTCGCCAGAAACCGGAATCCACGCAACAGCCTGAGATAATCTTCGGCCAGCCTTGCCGGTGCATCGCCGATAAAGCGCAATTTTTGTTCCTGTAAATCCGCTAGGCCGCCAGTGGGATCGAAAAGCTGGCCTGTTTCATCCAGATAGAGCGCATTCACCGTGAAATCACGCCGCCTGGCATCTTCATCCCAATCACCAGACAGCGCGACCAGCGCATGACGGCCATCGGTTTCCAGATCAACACGCAATTGGGTTAATTCCAGCTGATGCCCGTCTTTGGCAAGCGTGATGGTGCCGTGATCAAGGCCGGTCTCATAAACAGACAGACCGGCGGATTTGGCCGGTTCAATCAGGCTGAGCACAGGCAGATTAACCGCCATATCCACATCAAGAACTGGCAAGCCAAGCAGATGATCGCGCACTGCCCCGCCAACCAGACGCGCTTCGCCGCCTGCTGATTTGGCCAAGTTAAAAACAGCTAATATCACCGCAGAGGACGGCCAGTTTTGCCAGCCTATCTTTGTCTGCAGCATAAGACCTGTCTGAAGAGATGTGTGATCAGACACCATCGGGTTTAAACCGGTTATTTTGTATCATCTGTGTTAAAAACAGGGCCTTTGATCTGGCCATCTTCTATTACCGCTGGCTGATAGGTTGAAAAGGCATCTGAGGCAGATTGTTCCAGCCAGACAAAGCCGCCCAGCATCAGGCCGATTGCCACCAAAGCAGCCACTAGCCAGTCAATGGTTGGATCGCGCTCTGCCCCTGATTTTTTGCGCCAATAGGCCATGATATTGACCACCAGCCAGGCGGCCAGCAAAGCGGCAATGATAATCAGATAGCGTTTCATTGTCTAAAACATGCTCCGAGGTAAAAGAGGCCAACCCACAAAAAGACTGTAGCCCTAAATCCGGATAATGACCAGAACTTGTCGCCTCATCTGGTGGCGACAAAGAGGCTGTCTCTAGAGATGCAAACTGGCAGACAAGATTTTCAAAATAGCTGCTGTTGCGCCCCATATTTCAGGGCTGGTATCGCGCACCACCCAAACCTGATGATGCGGGCTATCAGGCGGATAAGGCCGTTGTTCATACCGGTCAGGTGCCAGCAATGCCATCATATTTTCAAGCCAGATATCAGCCACTTCATTATCATCAGGCTGCCAGTCTGCCGCCAGTGTAGCCGGTGCCCCTCTAAATCCAGCCAGCACCGGCAGGATGGTAAAGCCCGTACTGGTCTGGACAGGGGCCAGATAGCCGAGCAGATCAAAACGGCTGCGGGCAATGCCAATTTCTTCTTCAGCCTCGCGCAAGGCGGTTTGGGTGAGGCTGGCATCATCGGCTTCTGGCCGGCCACCTGGAAAGCTGATCTGGCCAGCATGCCGGCGCAGATGCGACGCCCGCATGGTCAGCATGATCTGAACGGTTTCTAAATCACACGTCTCTTCAGCGGCCAGCGGGATCAGCACACTGGCCGGCGCCTGGCCTTCTGCCAGTTTCAGGCGCGGTTCACGTGTCAGCAACCGGCGGGTGAGTTGCTGCTGCCAATCTGGCCTATGTTCTGAAGCTATGACAGATGTCATCGGCAGGCTCACTGGTCGTCTAACAACTGGTCATCTGGGCGCAGGCTATCTAGGGCAAAAAATACGCCCTGTGAGGTCACGCCATAGCGATCTGGTGCCTCTGCTGCGGGTTCAGCCAAACCGGCCAATTCATAATAAACAGGGCGAGAGAGGCGCGCGCGCAAGCCTTTTTCAAGCGAAAGATAAGGCACGGGCTGATCTGCGCTGCCTTGCATTATCAACCGGTGATCAGGGCCAAGAGGCCAGTCTCGGCCCAGATTATCGCGCATGATGATCGCTTGTTCAGGCGTTGTTGATGATGTGTCAAGCTGAAGCTCGGTGATGATAAAAGGCGCATCTTCAACTGAAATCTTGCCTTTTTCAACCGGCGTGGTCAGCCAATGCTGGCCATCTTCATCACAGGATAAAATAGTAGCAAAGAGCTGAACAAGCCCGATGCGTTTGATCAGCCCGCCTTCGTGAAACCACTGGCCCTCTGCATCAATATGAATGTCAAAATCTTGAAGTTCCATAGGGGGTCTGAGGCTCCTGGCCCGATTTTGCCTGGGTTAGATGCAAGGTTAAAAGGCTGATTTATAATATTTTTTGAAAAAATCCACCATCTTGCTGAAAAAAATGCACGCTGTAAACCTTTGATTAATCTTTTTATGCCATAGTCAGTGTTGGTCAGTAAATCGGATGTGGTCAGGTATGGTTGCAATCATTCAGGATCACCCTCAACGTGAAAGATCAGTTTAATCTGGCAAAATTTTCAATTAACCGCAAAGGCATCATCAGTAGCCGCACCGGACGTACTGCTGGGTCTAGCCGAATTGAAGTTGAACGCCATGGACAAATATTACATATCGGCATAGTCGGCCAAATCACGCCCCTGATGTTGGTGTCCCTGATCCAGCATATACGCGTGGTGGACGCAACCATTTCGCTGGCCAAAGACATCCCCTTATCATCTCCAAAATTGCGGATGAGCACAGCAGAAGCTTGTCTGGCTTTTGGGGGCTATGCGCTGCATCTCTATGAGCGACAATATCGCGGCCTGTTTAGCTCTCAATTTGTCAGCTGGAGCCAGATGGATAAAGGGCCGATTGAGATATCCCAATTGGTCAGCGATTTAGCCACGATCCAGCTTAATTTCAAAGATACCCCCTCTACCCTTGCCCATTTAAATGAATCTCAGATGCAGCCGATGAGCTTTATCTACCCCAACAGCAATTTTGATTTGGTGATCGGCAAATGGCCTGAAACAGCGGTCTGGCCCAAACAGGCCAGTCTGGTATCAGCCCCGATTGAAGATACGATACCGGCACCTTTCGGATTTTGGCTGCGCATTGTCTATGAGACAGCCTTTGCGATACGCGTGCCGCTGCTCCATCACGGCCAGATGATGCTGGCAGATGAAACGCTCAACCCGCATATGCGGGCCTTTCAACGCCTTTTATTTCCAATTTCACCTGCCTCTGAGAAACCAGCCAATTTCAGGCTGATTTCAGTGGCGGTCTGTCTGGATGACCAGTCGGTCATTGTGTGAGGCAGATATGAGCCGATCTTTTGCGTGTTTTCATCTATCAACCCCAAACAGAGGAGAGTGCAAATGGCGCGCCCTGTCTCAAAAGATGACCAATCGCGCCTGACACAGGTGCTCAAAATTCTAGGCAATGACAGACGATTGCAGATTGTAAGCTTGCTGAATGACGGGCGAGAACGCTCGGTTGGCGAAATTGAAAGTGAGATAGGCGATCTCAGCCAATCGGCGCTCTCTCAACATCTCAGCCGCCTGAGGGCTGCCAGAATTCTGACCACTAGGCGCGAAAGCCAGACCATTTACTACTCGCTGCTTGACCCGGATGTGATCCAGCTTTTGCGCTTGCTCACCCATATTTATCCAGATGATCCGGTGCTGGATATAACGATGCATTAGATGTTGAGACGGGTATCATTGCCGGAGGCCTGTCCCCATCACCCTTGCTATTACCGTTGCCATTACCGTTGGCATGAACATTGCCATCTCTGGTGCCAGAGCGGCAAGCCGCCACAGCAAGCCAGTCTTGATTTTCATCAGATAAAATGTAAAACACGGCATAGGTTATGTGAAAGCCAACATCATCACTATTGGTGGCGCAGTAGGGCAGATCCGCCCTGATGCATGTGGGACACGTCAAAATATGTATATTTATCTGCCTATTGCGGAAATATCGATCCATATTGGTCTGATTATTGGGCTAGGTGGCGGCATTGGCTTTCTGTCTGGCCTGTTTGGTGTGGGCGGCGGCTTTTTGATGACCCCGCTTTTGATCTTTTTAGGTGTGCCTGCCCCTGTGGCGGTGGCCACCGAAGCCAACCAGATTGTGGCCTCATCGGTAAGCGGTGTGCTGGCCCATTGGCGGCGGCGTAATGTCGATTTCAAAATGGGCGGCGTGTTGCTGGCTGGCGGTGTGGTCGGCTCGACCTTAGGTGTCTATCTCTTTGCCTTATTGCGCGAGATTGGCCAGATCGATCTGGTGATTAAGCTCTCTTATGTGTTTTTCCTTGGGATTATTGGCAGCCTGATGTTGATTGAATCAGCACGGGCGATTTTGCGAGCCCGCCAGCCAGGCGCACGCCGTGGCAAGCTGCATCAGCATAATTGGTTGCATGGCCTGCCATTCAAGATGCGTTTCAGACGATCAAAGCTCTATATCAGCGCGCTCTTGCCTTTTGGTATTGCGGCTTTTGTCGGGTTGTTATCTGCGATTATGGGTGTTGGCGGCGGCTTTATTCTGGTCCCGGCGATGATTTATCTCTTAGGCATGCCAACCTCTGTGGTGGTGGGCACCTCGCTGTTCCAGATTATTTTTGTGACCGCAAATGTGACCTTCCTCCAGGCGGTACAGACTCAGACCGTGGATTTCGTGCTGGCCGGATTGCTGTTGCTGGGCGCGGTGGTCGGGGCACAGATTGGCACCCGTTTTGGTGCGCGTCTGAAAGGCGAGCAATTGCGCGGCTTGCTGGCCTTGATGGTGATGGCCGTTTGTCTCAAGCTAGGCTTTGATTTGGTTACCATGCCAGCTGATCTCTATGCATCGGAGCTGTTGAAATGAGCGGTCTGATGAAAAGAGACAGACAAGGTGTAGAGGCCTGGACTGCCCTGATGGCAGGTCTCTTTGCCTTACTGGTGATGCTGGCTGGCCCTACTGAAAAGGCTTATGCCAAAGGCCCGTTGGTCGCTGATATCTCAGCTGATGAAGTGGCGATTACGATTGATTTTAATGGCGCATCTTTATTGCTGTTCGGGGCGCTAGATGGTGCAAGAGATGATGATATTATCATCGCTATTAAAGGGCCGGATATCGAAATTGTGACCCGCCGCAAAGGGCGGACAAGCGGTATCTGGATCAATCAGGATGAAGTTGTCTGGTCGCGTGCGCCAAGCTATTACCATCTTTTCACCAACCGCGAGATAGAAGCCATAACCGATAAAGCCAACAGAGCGGCCTTATCCATTGGTGATATACCCGCCAGCTTGCTGGTAAGCGATGACAGCAAGGCTGAATTGGCGCGCGATATTGATGGCTGGCGGCGCGCCTTGACCCGAAATATGCAACAAGCAGGGCTGTGGGGCCTGAATGAAGGTCAGGTAGAGCTGATCAGAGGCGCGCTGTTCAGAGCCAATGTCAGCCTGCCTGCCAATATCATGCCAGGTGAATATGAGGTGCATATCCTGCATCTGGCAGATGGCAAACTCATCGCCGAAGAAAAAACCACCTTGTCTGTGGCGAAATCTGGTATTGGCGCGTTGATATATCAAACAGCACATGATCATTCGGTTTTCTATGGCTTGTTCGCGATTGCCTTTGCGGTTTTTGCAGGCTGGCTGGCCGCAATAGCCTTCAGACGCTAAAGCTGATAGGCTGGTTCAGATAATTAAGCCCGCATAGAAGAGGACTTAAACAAGATGTCAAAACGATTTTTTCTAGTCGTTGTCGATGACAGCGAAGAATTACATCAGGCGTTGCATTTTGCCTGTGTGCGTGCCAATGCGGTAGGCATCAAAATTGCCTTACTCTATGTCATTGCCCCTGCTGAATTTGCCCATTGGGCAGGTGTCGGCGAATTGATGCGTGAAGAAGCCCGCCAGGAAGCTGAAGAAAAAATGCGAGTCCATGCAGAATATGTCCAGCAGCTAACAGGCCAGATCCCACAGCTCTATATCCGCGAGGGTGATACAGCTGATCAGGTGATCCAGCTGATCAATGAAGAAGAAGCTATCCGGCTGTTGGTGTTGGGCGCAGATACCCATTCTGATTCTGCCGGCCCGATTGTCAATTATATGACAGGGCGCGGGGCCGCGCGTTGCCGTGTGCCGATTACCATTGTACCTGGCAATCTGACTGATGAGCAGATTGATAATCTGAGCTAAGAAGCTGTTTTGCATAAATGGCTAGCCGATAGGCAGATTTCGTCTGCATGTGAGGCAGATGATAGCTTGGCATTCACCTGGGGCTGGACAGGCCAGGTGAAATCAGCCAGAACAATAGAGCCAAAATGAGGCCATCACCAAAATCTGTTTAACAGAGCAGAGAGGATTTGAAGATGTCGTATCGTACGTTCGGATTCATCCGGTTTTTAGTTGTTTTTATGGGGTTTTTTATGACAGCCAGTAACGCCACCGCCCAGACTCTTATTTTGAATACAAGTCAGGGCCAAATTGAGATTGAAATGCTGCCTGATCTGGCACCAAACCATGTTGCACGTATCGCCGAGCTGGCCGATGAAGGGTTTTATGATGGAATTATCTTCCACCGCATCATCCCAGGCTTTATGGCACAGACAGGCGATCCAACAGGCACTGGCATGGGAGGTTCAGGCCAGAAGCTGAAAGCTGAGTTCACCGATTATCAATATCGTGAAGGCACTGTTGGCATGGCCCGTTCAATGAGCCCTGATTCAGGCGATTCACAATTCTTCATCTGTTTTGAAGGTTGCGGCCATCTGACCGGTCAATATACAGTTTGGGGTCAGGTCTCACGCGGGATGGAGGTTGTCTATAAGCTGGCCGCGGGCGAGCCGCCAGCCAATCCAGATCAGATTATTTCTGCCAGCATGGCAAAATAAGCCCCTGCGGTTTTTTCATATTTTAAGAAAGGTGGCGGCGCTCTGCGTCCCGCCTTTTTTATTGCCTGGATGATGATGTGCGCGCTGACGGCCAAAAGCAGATCACAAGCCCAAGCCAGATCAGCCCAAACGCCACCCCATCTTGCCAGATGAAGGGCTCGCCATTCCATAGAGAGAGCCCCAGCTGTATCGTTGGATTGATATAGAAAAGCAAGCTTGAGAGGCTGAGCGGCAGATATTTATTGCCCATATGAAAAAGCACCAGCGGGCTGAGCGTAATCACCCCGATAAGCAAGCCCATCCCATAGCCAAATACCCCGCCGCCGAAAAATAGGCTGGATGTGCCAAAGCTGGTGGCCTGCCAGATGAAAAACCCCAGCACAAGCGGCATCAGCAATAAGGTTTCAAGGGCGGTCGCTGTATCTGGGGCAACATCCATTTTCTTGCGGCAAATCGCATATAAAGAAAAGGTCAGCGCCAGCACCAGCGATATCCAGAGCCCGTCGCTCAGCGCCTGCGCTTTAACCAATACCGCCATGCCAGCCAGTATAAGCGCGATGAGGGTGCGCCTATCCACCCGCTCAGCGAGCATCAGATAGGCAAGGCCAGAGGTGCTGAGCGGATAGATATAATAGCCAAGGGCGGCTTCTGAGAGATGGTCTATTTCAATGGCATAAATGAAAACCAGCCAATTCAGCAAAATCAGCACAGAGGTGAGAATAAAATAGCCGAACAAGGACCAGGATCGCAGCAAAGCTTGTTTTAGCTCAGCAAATCGCCCCAAAGCCCGCAGCATGACCATAAAGACCAGCGCGGCAAAGAAAATGCGTTGAAATACAATCTCAAAGGCTGAAAAACCATCTAATTGCCAGAAGGCAATCGGCGCGAACCCCCAAATCAGCGAGCCTGACACCGCCCCAACATAGCCTTTTTGCCTGTCTGTCATAAAACCGTACTCTTAAACCATGCCTGACAATAGACTTAAAACAGCTGAGCGGCAGGCATACCGCCTGCCTATATAGGGCTTTTATCTAGGAAATCGGAAATAAAAAAGGTACTAATCAGGCATCATGTTGATCTCTGATTCTTTTTCACGCGCGGCCCATATGCTCATTCAAGGCGATGCAGCTTTATATGAGATCATCAGCCTGTCGCTGCGTGTCTCAAGCCTGGCGACCTTGCTGGCCCTGATGGTCGGAGTGCCGCTGGGTGCTTTTCTGGCGATCAAGCCTTTTGCAGGGCGTCAGGTGATTGTGATTGTCCTCAACAGCCTGCTGAGCCTGCCACCAGTGGTCGCTGGGCTGACGGTTTATCTGCTGATTTCAAAGGCCGGGCCTTTTGGCTGGCTGTCGCTTCTCTATAGCCCAACAGCGATGATATTGGCCCAATTTGTGCTGATCATGCCGATTTCAGCTGCTTTATCCCGGCAGATTTTTGAACAAATGCTGGCGGAATATCAGCCGCTTTTCTTATCGTTAAATCTGCCATTAAGCCGCCAGATATTTGCCCTGATACAAGATGCGCGCCTGATGCTGATCACCATTGCGCTGGCTTGTTTTGGCCGCGCGATTTCTGAGGTGGGCGCGGTGGCGATTGTGGGTGGCAATATCAATCATGTGACACGGGTGATGACCACCTCGATTGTGCTGGAAACCTCGAAAGGCGAGCTTGGTTTTGCACTGGCGCTGGGGGCGGTGTTATTAGCGGTGGCGTTGATCGTCAATATCGCAGCAATGGCCGTGCGCGCGATACTGGCCAAAAGAGGGGCCCATGTCTGAGCAGCATCGCCGAGATCATATCCTGAGCACGCACCAATTATCGCTCAAAATTGGCAGCCAAGATTTGCTAAAAGAGATCAGCCTTGTGCTGCCTAAAGGGCGCATCACCCTTGTGATTGGCCATAATGGGGCAGGCAAGACCTTGTTGCTGCATACATTGCATGGGCTGATCACGCCAACATCCGGAACCATCAGCTTGCCAGCACAAGATCAGCAGAAAATGGTCTTTCAAAAACCTATTTTGCTGCGCCGCTCTGTTGAGGCACATCTTGCTTTTCTGGCCCCCTCTCTTAACGCTACAGAACGCAAGGACTGGCTGGCCCATGCCGGTCTGGCGGAAAAGGCAGATCAACCGGCACGCCAGCTCTCAGGTGGTGAGGCCCAGAAATTGGCGCTTATCGGCGCATTAGCAGCCAAACCAAAGCTGTTATTTTTGGATGAACCCACCGCCTCGCTTGATCTGGAGGCCACTCGCTTTGTGGAAGATGCACTGATAGATGCACGCGCACAAGGCCTGTCCATCATCATGACCAGCCATAACCGGACTCAGATTAAAAGACTGGCTGATCACATCATTTTTTTGGAAAAAGGTCATTGTCTGGAGAGCAGCCCCGCTGAGCCGTTTTTCAGCCAGCCTCTGGCACCAGCAGCGCAAGCCTGGCTCGATTTTGCTTGAGCTAAAAACCCTATCTCAGACCAATAGGGATTTCAGCTGAAAGTCAGGGTCGGCAATCTGGTCCGGATCCAGATTTTTGCCTGCTTCCAGCATTTTCTTGCCAATCATATAGGCTTGCGGGTCATTGGCTGATTCCACCGCCACAAATTGCCCGTCCAGCCAGCTCCAGACAGACAAGCTGCCGGCGCGCCGCCCTGCTCTGCGCACAAAGCGCATCTGTTCTGGTGCGGCAGATGGCATCAGCCCTGCAATTTGCAGCTTTACATCATATTGATCAGACCAGAACCACCACGCCTCGGTGGCCGGCGCCTGGCTGCCCGTAATCTGAGCCGCCACATATGCACCGCTAAATTGGGCGTGATGGATAGATTCAACACGTATCGCGGCACGTGCCGGATTAAAGGCCACATCGCCGATAGCATAAATGGATGGGGCTGAGGTTTGATAATCTGTATCAACCTCAATCCCGTTTGAAACAGTGAGGCCGGCCTCTGAGGCCAGTGCCTGATCTGGAACCACGCCAATACCAAGCAGCACCAGATCACAAGCCAGATGCTGACCATTGCTCAACGCAGCACCGGTGATGCGCCCTGTTTCATCAAGGCTGAAGCCTTTGAGGCCGGCCCCAATATGCATGGCGACCCCATGGGTTTCATGCAATTCTTTATAAAAGGCTGATATCTCAGGGCTGGCGACACGGGCGAGTAGCCGCGGGGCGGCCTCGATCACATGCACCTCACAGCCTTGCTTGCGCATAGAAGCGGCCGCTTCAAGGCCGATATAGCCGCCACCTATGACAAGCACTTGGCGCGCGCTATGGAGGCTTGATCTCAAGGCTCTGGCATCTTCAGCGGTGCGCAGCACCATCAGATTAGGGGCATCTGCGCCCTCTATCGGCAAGCGGCGTGGCTCTGCACCAGTGGCCAGTACCAGCTGATCATAAGATAATCTGGTCGTGCCGCTCTCATCTGTGATGGTCAGGCTCTTATCTGTAATATGAATCGCCTCAACCAAACAGCCGGTTTTCAGCTCAATATCAAACTGGCTGAAGAAATCAGGACGCCGCAGTAAAAATTCAGCTTCTGCTTCATCTTGCGGGCGCGAATCTGAGAGCGAATCTGGGAGCGGGGCATGGAGGTAGGCTTTGGATAAAGGCGGGCGTTGCAATGGCAGGCCAGAATCGCGATCCAGCACCGTGATGCGACCTTCAAAACCATTGCTGCGGAGTTTTTCTGCACAAGACAGCCCCGCATGGCTGGCCCCGATAATCACGATATTTGACTGAAGCTTTTGCATGAAATGGCCTCATCTAAACATGGCTGAGCGGTTGCTCTTTAAATCCGGACAGCCGATAATTAACTCTTCTGTGACATGCCCTGACGCATCCAGCACAGACTATGCTGGCTTTTACGCCAAGATAATATTATATGCGACCTTTTTACAGGTGCATCAGACAGAAATCACCTAACAACACACCGATAATAACAACGCATTGATAAATAGCCTTGAGGCAATAAGATGGAACTGACCAAACATTATATTAATGGGGCCTTTGTGGCCGGCGAAAATGACAGACGCCTGGAAGTTGACGATCCAGCTGATGGTCAGGTTTTTGCAGAAGTCGCATTAGCCAGCCAAAGCGATATCGACAAAGCGGTGGCTGCCGCCAGGGCTGCACATGATGAGGGCAGCTTGCGCAAAATGCGGCCGGTGAATCGCGGGCGTATCGTTCAAGAGATGGGGCATTACCTGCTGGCGCATAAAGAAAAATTTGCCGCCCTTTTGGCACGCGAGTCAGGCAAGCCGCTCTGGGAAGCGATGATTGAGATTGAGGGCAGCGCCCGCTATTTCGAATATTATGGTAATCAGGCGGAAACCGTGGAAGGGCGCTCTATCCCGCTAGGGGATGGTTATTTTGATTTCACCTTATATGAGCCGCTTGGCATTTCAGGCCAGATCATCCCATGGAATTATCCAGTTGAGATGGCTGCACGCGGTATCGCCCCTGCACTAGCGACAGGCAATGCGGTGGTGGTGAAATCCCCTGAATTAGATCCGCTGGCAATGATTTGTCTGGCAGAAGCAGCAGAAGCAGTCGGCCTGCCAAAAGGTCAGCTCAATATCCTGTGTGGTTATGGCCATGAGGCAGGGGCCGCGCTGTCTGGTCATCATGACATCAATCAGCTGGTCTTTACCGGCTCTGTGCAAACCGGTCAGGCAGTGGCAATGGCGGCGGCCAAAAATCTGGTGCCTGCTGTGCTGGAACTGGGCGGAAAATCGGCTGCGATTGTGCGCAAAGACGCAGATATCGCCAATTTGATGGAATCGGTACGTTGGGGTATTTTCTTTAATGCAGGTCAGGTCTGTTCCGCCATGTCGCGGATGCTGATCCCGCATGAAATGAAAGATGAGATTGAAGAGAATCTGGTCTCGCTGGCCAGCCGCATCTCTGTCGGGCCAGGTCTGGAGCGCAGCAGCTATGGCGATAATATGGGCGCGATGGTCTCAGAAAAGCAGCGTGATCGCGCGGTTGAGATGGTTGAACGTGCCGCCAGCCAAGGTGCACGTATCGCCGCAGGTGGCCATAAATTAAACCGGCCTGGCTGGTTTATGGAGCCAACCATTGTGATGGATGTCACGCCAGATATGGAAATCGCCCGTGAAGAAGTGTTTGGACCAGTGCTCAGCGTCCTGACCTATGGCGATGATGCCGAAGCGCTTGAAATCGCCAATGGCACAGATTACGGGTTGGTCTCTGGCATCTTCACCCAAGATATTGACGCCGCCAATAAGGCAGCACGCGATTTGCGTGCCGGCCAGGTCTTTGTCAATGAATGGTACGCAGGCGGCGTTGAAACACCTTTCGGCGGTGTGGGTAAATCAGGTTATGGGCGCGAGAAAGGCCGCGAAGCCTTGTGGAATTACGTCCAAACCAAAAATATCGCCTTTAGCCTGCGCTAGGCTATCTGCTTCAAGCACATCAGATACAACCTGCTGGTGTTAAGCCAGCAGGTGCATCGCCTCATGAAATGGCAGCAGCATCAGGGCATTTTCGGCCTTGTAGCTGCTGGCATGCCAATCAATGATATAAATGGCAAGGCCAGCCAACAGGCCCATCAGCACATAATTGGCCACGCGTTTGCGTGATGTTGACCAGCCGGATTTTTCCACCTGCTCATGCAAGAACCAAATAACGCCGCCGACAATTAAAAAGCCAAGCCCGCCTAATAAAACTGTATCTTCTAACATGGTTTAACCCCCCAAACTGTGTTTTCATACGGCTGAACCATGATCAGCCGGTCCATGAATTTATACCGCCTGAGCGGCGGTTTGGTTCAGCGATGCGCGGTTTTTTCATAACGCTTTAAGACAGACATTTTGGTATTGGTGCGCATTCACATTAAACCAGGCCGCACACCCTGCTAGCTGCCTATCTAAATCAGCTAAAAAACTGCTACATTTTGTCACTAATTTCCCTTTTTACGCGTTTTTTATAATACTATTATCGTTTATGACGTGCTGAATAGATATTTTAACAGATGGAAAGCTCTATTATTTTCTCAATTATTTCAGTGGTTTAAAAAATTGATGCCAAAAATTTGAGGTCAAGAGGCTAAGTATGCTTGTCAGATGAGAAATTATCATTAGTCTCTTGAGCTAGGGGAGGCTCAGTCCGAGGTCGGGCTGTGACCAAAAAAGTAGGGCGTTCTGGAACGAGACGTTTTTAGGAGTGTCCTATGTCAATTAAAACTGCAATGAAATTTGCAATGCCGGCAGCTATGCTGTCACTTGTACCGGCCGTGGCCATGGCAGATGCCAACCTCGCGTCGGACGATTTTGTAGGCATCAGCTTCTGGCTGATTTCTATGGCCCTGGTGGCGTCAACTGCATTCTTCTTCTTAGAGACTGCACGTGTGGCACCAAAGTGGAAGACCTCACTGGTCGTATCAGGTCTGGTAACATTGGTTGCCGCTGTCCACTATTTCTACATGCGTGATGTGTGGGTAGCCACTGGCGACACACCAACCGTATATCGTTATATCGACTGGCTGATCACAGTGCCACTGCTGATGATCGAATTCTACCTGATCCTGCGTGCTATCACCGCTGTATCTGGCGGCGTATTCTGGCGCCTGACAGTCGGTACACTGGTCATGCTGATCGGTGGTTATCTGGGTGAAGCAGGTTACATGAACGTAACTGTTGCCTTCATCATCGGTATGGCTGGTTGGGCATACATTCTGTATGAAATCTTTGCTGGTGAAGCTGGCAAGGTTGCAGCAGAGCAGGCTCCTGCTTCAGTGAAGTCAGCCTATTCAACCATGCGCTGGATTGTGACCATCGGCTGGGCGATTTACCCGCTGGGTTACTTCTTCGGCTACATGGCCGGTGGTGCGGACATGGATTCGCTGAACATCATCTACAACCTGGCAGACGTTCTGAACAAGATCGCATTCGGTGTTATCATCTGGAATGTGGCTGTGACAGAATCAGAAGCCAAGGCGTAAATGAATAAGAGGAGGACCTGATATCAGGTCCTCCTTTTTTTTCTTTTCCGGCATCTTCCCTTTTTCAACCCGCATTTCGCGCCACTTTTTTACCCATTTTTCGATTTTTGATTTTATTTAATTCTTTTCCAAACCCAACCAGTTGAGCCCGAAACACCATGCCAGACAGCCTCACACAAAGCGCGACATCAGCAGACACACTGCTGATCCAGCCTGCAGGTGATGGCCATAAGGCAGAGCTGGCACAAAAAGCGCTCTTTGAAGCTGAGCTGGTGACCTATATGCAGGATTTCAAAAAAGCCTGCATGTCGCGTCTGCCATCTGGCGAGCATCCGCTGCATGCCGCAGCCGCGCATCATTTCGCCGAGCCTGGCAAGATGCTGCGGGCACGTATGGCGATTGCCAGTGCCCTGCTCACCAGACCTACCTCATCGCTTGGCGCAGATATCTTGCTGGACGCGACATTGGACTGGGCGCTAGCGGTTGAGTTTTTGCATAATGCGTCTCTGGTACATGATGATTTATGTGATGATGACCGCACCCGCCGCGGCCGCGCTTCAGTCTGGGCCGAATTTGGCCGAGACACAGCACTGGCTTTGGGTGATTGGCTGATTGCAGAGAGCTTTGCAGCGGCTGCACGTGCTGGGATGAAAGGGAATTGCCCGGAACTGGCCGGCGTGCTGGCTGGTCATATGTCGCGTACCACCACAGGGCAGGCGATGGAGTTTGAAAAGACCAGCTATCCAGATTGGCTGCGTTATCTTGAAATCAGCTCTGGTAAAACCGCACCGCTCTTTATCGCCCCTGTTGAAGGGGTCGCGCGTCTGGCAGGCCAAGATGCGTTTTTGCATCCGCTGACCTTGTTTTTCAATGCGGCTGGCACCTGTTATCAAATCGCCAATGATATCCAGAATATACTGGGCACAGATGGCGCCCAGAGCCCGGCATCTGATCTCTTACGCCGCGCGCCAAATGCAGTGATTGTCCAGTTCATCAGCTTGCTGACCTTAAAAGAAGCAGACCGGTTCCGTGCCTGGCTAGACGCACCGCTTGATAATCGCGATGAAGCCAGCTATTGGCAGACCCAAATCGCCAAATCATCTGCCTTGTCCAAAACCGCCGGACAGATGATGAAAATGCTGGATACAGCAGAAGAATGGTCTGCCCGGATGCCAGCCGAAATGTTGTTGGTTCTGGGGCCTATCGAGCAGCAGCTGAAAAAAACCTGTCAGCAGATTTTCAAACATTGTGGCTAATCACGCCTATTCACCGATATGTCAGCACCTAGCTTCTGAGGGTTGATATGATCCAATTTTCGTGTTGCAGGCTATAAGAGTTATGGACGGGCTATCTTATCATTCAAAAAATGACACGGCTGGCATGGTGAAAACCGCGCCGCGTACAATTGTTATCGGCTCTGGCTTTGGCGGAATCGCAGCCGCTTTGCGGATGCGTGCGCGCGGCCATGAGGTTATCTTGCTGGAACGGCTGGATGCGGTTGGTGGGCGTGCACAAGTCTTTGAAAAAGATGGGTATCGTCATGATGCCGGCCCAACGGTTATCACTGCGCCTTTTTTGTTTGACGAGCTTTATGCATTATTTGGCGAGACGCGCAGCGATCATCTGGATTTTATCCCGCTTGACCCTTGGTATCGCTTTTATTTTGAGCCGTCAGGCAAGAGCTTTGATTACCGGCCATCTTTAGAAGACACCCACGCTGAAATTGCCAAATTCAACCCGGCAGATATCAAAGGCTATGATAGGCTGGTCGCGACCTCTAAGGCGATTTTTGAGATTGGATTTGAAAAGCTGGCCGATAAGCCTTTTCACCGGCTGGGCAGCATGCTGGCCCAGATCCCCTCTTTGCTGAAGCTGAAAAGCTGGAAATCAGTGGCCGGGCTGGTCAATGCCCATATCAAGGAACCGCATTTACGCCAGGCTTTTTCCATTCATCCGCTTTTGGTAGGTGGCAATCCGTTCAACACCACCTCGATTTATGCGCTTATCCATTATCTGGAGCGCAAATGGGGTGTGTATTTTTGTAAAGGCGGGACAGGGGCGCTGGTGGCAGGTCTGCGTGCACTGATGGAACGTCAGAAGATTGATATCCGCACGGGTGCAGATGTGGTGCAGATCACCACCCAAGGCAAACGGGCCACAGGCGTGGTCTTGAGCGACGGGCAAAAGCTGGCAGCTGATTACGTGATTTGCAATGCAGACCCGCCAACCGTCTATCGCGAAATGCTGGCCTCTGCCAAACAACAAATCAAAAAACCGATCCCAGAGGCGCTGACCAAATATTCAATGGGGCTGTTTGTGCTGTTTTTTGGGACAGATAAGAGCTATGGCGATATTGCCCACCATACCATCTGGATGGGTAAGCGTTATGAGAGCTTGCTGAAAGATATTTTTGATAAGAAAATACTGGCAGATGATTTTTCACTCTATCTGCACCGCCCCACTGCAACAGATAGCAGCTTTGCCCCTGACGGGCATGATAGTTTTTATGTGCTCTGTCCGGTGCCAAACCTACAAGGGGATGTGGACTGGTCTGTGGAAGGGCCTGCCTTGCGCGACCGGATTGTGGCGGCATTGGACAACACCATTTTGCCTGATTTGAAAAACCATATCCGTTCGGATTTCTGGATGGGACCAGAAGATTTCAAACGTGATTACCGTTCTACCCATGGGGCCGGCTTCTCCATTGCACCGATTTTTGCGCAATCTGCGTGGTTCAGATATCATAATCAGGACCCGCATTTAGAGAATCTGTATTTCTCGGCAGCAGGTGCGCATCCCGGAGCTGGCATGCCAGGCGTTCTGTGCTCTGCCAAAGTTGTTGAAAAACTGGTCGAGGCAGAAGAACAGAAACAATCAAGCTGAATCAAAAGGGGGGATTGATGACTGAACTCATTCAAAATGACACCCCTTTTCTCGGCTCTGAGAGATCAGATAGTGCCTATCAGGGCCATTCAGCCGATATTCTGAGCCGCCATGGCCGCAGTTTCAACTGGGCAGGACGCGTGCTGGGGGCCGAGACAGGCAAGGCAGCCGCAAAACTCTATCATCTATGCCGCATCTTGGACGATATGGCAGATGGCGATATCACAAGCGGGCCCGAGCGGCTGGCCCGCACAAAGCGCGAGCTGGATAGAGGCGCAGCTTTGTCTGATCCGCTGCTGGCTCCATTTAATCGCTTCATCTCTGATAATCATATTCCGCGTGCGGCACTGGTTGATTTGCTGAACGGCTTGATGGCTGATCAAACAGAAGTTGCGTTATCTGATGAAGCTGCCCTCATCCGATATAGCTATCAGGTGGCGGGGACAGTTGGGCTGATGATGTGTCCGGTCCTTGGCTGTCATGATAAGGACGCCTTTGCCTTTGCCGTGGATATGGGCATTGCGATGCAGCTCACCAATATTGCGCGTGATGTGCTGGAAGATGCCAAAATGGGCCGGCGTTATCTGCCTGCAAGCTGGGTCGGGGCGCTGACGCCAGAGGATATCACCGCCGCTGCCCACCAGCCGGCGGGCGACACAGCCAATAGGATCACCAGCGGTGTGGACCAGCTGTTAAAGCGGGCTGATATTTATTATGAAAGTGGCCGAAAGGGGCTAGCTTATTTGCCATTGCGCGCCAGGCTGGCGATCAGCATTGCAGCGATGGTATATGGTGAGATTGGCCAGAAATTGCGGCGCAAAAATCTGGCCTGGCATGATGGGCGGGTTGTAACCAGCAAGGCTGAGAAAATAACCGCCAGCCTGGCTGCGCTTTCTCATCTCAAAGGCCGGCGCACTGGCCCGGATAGTCTGGATATAACACATGATGCCTCGCTGCATATCGGCTTTACCCTGCCTAAGGTTGAGATACAAACAGCCGGAAAGGAAGGCCGGTGATGCAGGTGGAACACGTCATTTTAGGGGCTGGCTGTGCCGGATTATCGCTGGCGGCAAAGCTGGCTGACAGGCCAAGACAGGCAGCGTGCGCGCCCGAAAAAATTGCGCTGATAGGACCAGCTGATAGGCGCCCTACCCATGGCTGGGGGTTCTGGCAGATGCCTTGGCTGGATGACGCCGCTGGGCTGGCCCGCAAAAAATGGACCAAATGGCAATTTATCAATGCTGACCAGTGCATTACCCATCACAGTACTGCCCATCCCTATCATCTCTTGGACAGCCATAAATGGCTAGCTCATTGCACAGACAAGTTAGAAGACAGCCCGCTCATCTGGCTGAAAGAACAGGCTGAGGCGGTTGATGTGCAAGCCATCCGGACACCGGCACATCACCTGCGCGCAGATCAGATTTATGACAGCCGGCCGCCACGCCCTGCCCCTGATATCCTCTGGCAGCATTTTCTAGGTCAGGAAGTGCGCAGTAAAGAGCCCCTCTTTGACCCTGATACCGCTATTTTGATGGATTTCAGAGTCTCTCAGAAAGACGGGCTACATTTTATCTATCTCTTGCCTTTTTCGGCGCATGAGGCGCTGGTTGAATCCACCTATTTCAGCCATATGCCGTTATCTCATGACATTTATCGGCAGAATATTAAAACCTATCTGGCGGCTCATTTCGGGTTAGATGATTTCGAGATCAGGCGTGAGGAAGCTGGGCAAATTCCGATGGGACCTGTGGCCAGCCATCAAGAGGGTCTGATAGGGCTTGGCGGCAATGGCGGGGCAATCCGGCCTTCTTCTGGCTATGCCTTTGCCTTTATTCAAAAGCAAATCGCCCAGATGATGACGCATAAGGGCCTTAGCGCACCACAAGCTGTTCATAGCCGGATGGATCTCTGGATGGATGCTGTGTTTTTGCAAGTCCTGAGGCAAAGACCTGAACTGGGCCCTGATTTATTTATCGCCATGGCCTGCCAATTAGATGGCGATGCGATGGCCCGTTTCATGTCTGGGGAAGCCCGCTTATCAGATCTGGCCAGCATTATTCTGGCGATGCCAAAATGGCCCTTTATCAAAGCTGGGCTGTCTGAGATCCTATCGCGGCAGCCGAGTGTGCGTGAGACACAGGCTGGCCAGACAAAAAATGGCAGGGCAGAGGTACAGCCATGACAGAGCCGCTTTTAACAGGTCTGGGGATAGCAGACAGGCTGGCCTTGCTGGCGGTGTTGTTGGTCGGGCTGCCACATGGCGCATTTGATGCGGCGGTGGCTATCCGCCTTGGCTGGAACAAGCTGGGGCCGATGCTGGTCTTTATTATCAGCTATCTGGCTTTGAGTGCGCTGATTATCTGGCTCTGGCTGATGTTCCCGTCTTGGTCTCTATTGGGGTTTTTGCTGATATCGCTGGTCCATTTTGGTCTGGGTGATGCAGCCAGCCTGCAGGCTCAGCCGATGCGGGTGGCCCATATCATCAGCCGTGGCGGGCTGGTGGTGATATTGCTGCCGCTTATTCATGCCAGCGAAGTACAGTGGATTTTTGCCCAGCTTGGCATCACTGATACGAGCGTCTTTTGGCCTTATATGAAGCTGGCAGGTTTGTTCTGGATCATGGCGATTGGCAATATGGCAGGTCATGCGATTTTAACCCCAGCGCTGCGGCCTGATTTTCTGGAATTTTTAGCGCTCACCTGTGCCCTGATAATATTGCCGCCGCTGGTTGGCTTTGCCCTATATTTCTGTCTGGTTCATAGCCGCAACCATATGCAGGCCATCTGGCGATCCTTGCGGGCTAAGATGGATACCGGGCCGATATTACTTGGGGCATCTGCACTCACACTGGCCAGCTGGTTTGGGGCAGTTGCTGGCTATTTCTGGCTCACGCCACAAATTGGTGCAGAACCAGCCATGTTGCAGGTGATTTTCATCGGGCTGGCGGCACTGACTGTCCCGCATATGATTTTAATCGATAGTATCTGGCGACCTGATGCGTTTAAGTCACAGGCAAAATAAGGGCATGAGCCATGCAAGGTAACCCGCATTTAGCGACAAGATCAAAGCAGCAAGCTGATGCGCAGGCAGCTCTGCGCAAAGATAAGCATATTGCCCTGGCGCTCGACCCGCTGGCACTGAGCGACAAGCCCAATGGGTTTGATGATATCACCTTGCCTTATCATGCCCTGCCAGAATGTAATCTGGCGGATATCTCGGTACAGACAGATTTTTTAGGTAAGCCACTCTCCATGCCGCTGATGATCACTGGCATGACAGGCGGTACTGATTTTGCAGATGCGATTAATGCCAGCCTCGCCGAATTGGCTGCAGAGGCGCAAATTGCCCTTGGCATCGGCTCACAGCGGGCCAGCCTGGCGGCCAATAATGGGGCAGGACGCGATCAGTCATATTTACGCCGGCTCAACCCAAAAGGGGTGTTAATTGGTAATCTGGGCGGGGTCCAACTGGCACAGCCAGGCGGGCTGGATATGGCCAAAGCAGCGGTAGATTGCCTGGAAGCAGACGCGCTCGCCATCCATTTGAACCCGTTGCAAGAAGCTGCTCAGCCAGAAGGCGAGACAGATTGGCGCGGGGTGAGAGAGGCAATCGCCGAGGCGGTGATCAAGCTCCCCTGCCCTATTTTAATCAAGGAAGTAGGTGCGGGCTTGAGCGCCGAAGTGGCAAGACAGCTCTGGGATGAGGGCGTCACGCATTTTGACGTGGCTGGGCTTGGCGGGACAAATTGGACTCGTATCGAAGCAGCCCGCCATGAAGGAGATGAGGCAGACTGGCTCAGTCCATTTCTGGATATAGGCATTCCAACGCCTGAGGCGGTGCGCCAGCTGCGTCGTGCCTTGCCAGCGGCTTGCCTGATTGGGTCAGGCGGGGTGCGCCATGGGCTCGACATCGCACGCGCACTCTATCTGGGGGCAGATTTGGCGGGTATGGCAGGCCCGCTCCTGAAAGCCCTTATTGGGCCTGAAAAAGGCCCCTCAGTGCCTCATGCGTCACATAAGACACTTCGGCCAGCCGCTTTTATGGCGCAGCTGGATGAGATTGAAAAACAGCTGAAACTGGCGCTTTTCTTGAGTCAATCTGGTGATCTGGCGCAATTTTTCCAGATCAGAAACAAAGAAGTTTCAGAAGATATATAAAAAAACACAGCGACCTAATCCAATCGGAAAAGGTCGCTGTATAAAGTATGACTTGAAAAAGTCATTCCCCCGACGGAGGTCTCGGTTTTCCTACTTTCCGAGACCTCCACTTTTTTTGATTTCCCTAAAAAAAACAAGAGGCCTTTTTACCAGATGGTATTGGCTGTGCATGGATAGCAGCTGGCCATCTGTTGGCGTATCAGGCTGGCAGCTTACCGGGCTGGCGAATCGCTCTGGTGCGGGTTGGTTGGACTATGCACTGGCGATAAAGACGCCTGCCTGTTTCTATCAGCCTCTTTTTCTCACTTTTAAATATGATCTAACGCATTGTAATAATTGGCTTTATATCCGCATAAATGGATTTTAGCTCTTTTGACATTAATTTGTCACAAAACTGTAAAAAAGGAAGTCGATATAGGCATCATCACAGTCGCTCGACAGTGATTTTGGTCAATCCATACGGAGATATAAGATGCGTATTTCAACACTCATCGCCCCAGCTATCGCTGTGAGTTTAATGGCAGGTGCCGCACAGGCCCGCGATTATATCAGCATTGCTGGTTCTTCAACTGTGCTGCCCTTTGCCACCATTGTTGCCGAAGAGCTCGGCAAGAACCCTTCTTTGAAAACGCCTGTTGTCGAATCAGGTGGCTCATCGGTTGGTAAAAAAGGTGTATGTGATGGTGTCGGCTCCGAATTCATCGATATTGGCAATGCCTCTTCGCGCATGAAAATCGGCGAGCTGGAATATTGTGAAGCTAATGGTGTCAAGCTGACTGAAGTGAAGGTCGGCTATGACGGCATTGTGGTGGCAAATTCAAAAGAAGGCACATTACTGCAGATATCCTTGTCAGACCTTGGTAAGGCGCTGACTGCAAAAGTGCCAAATGCCAATGGCGAGCTGGTCGATAACCCCTATAAAATGTGGTCAGATGTGAACCCAGCCCTGCCGGCGTTGGAAATTCGTGTCTATGGCCCGCCAACAACCTCAGGCACACGTGCTTCTTTCTCAGAAATCGTGAATGAAAAAGCCTATTGTAAGAAAGATAAAGCCGCAAAGGCCGCGCTGAAAGCTGCTGGCATGAAAGCCAAGACCTGCCGTGCAATGCGCACAGATGGGGCCTATGTAGAAGCTGGCGAACAAGATAATTTGATTGTCCAGAAGCTGCAGGAAGACCCGTCAGCCTATGGCATTTTTGGCTTCTCTTATCTGGACCAGAACTCAGACACTTTGCAGGGTGCAGAACTTTCTGGGGCAGAGCCAACTTTTGAGGCGATTGCCGATGGGTCATATAAAGCCTCACGTGCGCTCTATTTCTACATCAAGCATCAACATATTGGTGTGGTGCCCGGCCTGAAAGAATATATGGCTGAATGGACAAAGCACTGGGATGAAGACGGTGTGCTGTCAGATGCAGGCATGATCCCGCTTCCTGATGATGAGCGCGACATCTTTGTTGCGGCGATGAAGGAGCTGCCGGTACTGACCGCGGATATGCTGAAATAAGCTGACCTTAAACGTCACCAAACAGAGGAGCTGATAGCCTGTCAGCTCCTCTCTTTTGCGTTTCAAAGCCTTTATGTTTTTTCTCTTTATCTCATGATTTTTTATTCATTTATTTTTAACTATTCGATACAAGCGCAACAAAATCTGCTATGTGGCTAGGGGTATCTTGTTTCAAAGATATAGACGGGGGCGTTGAATGACAGTTTTTCAACTTGCATTGCTGGTCTTGATGATCGGGGCTGCCTTTTTCTATTTCGGCCGCCGCCAAGTGCTCAGCCAGCACGCGCTCAGCCAGAACATGAGTGGCCAGAGCATGAGTGGCCAGAGCATGAGCGGCCAGAGCATGATGAGCCAGAAAGCTGGCAGCAAGCCAGGCCTGCATTCCCTGCCGCATTATTACGGGCTCTATGCCGCTATCCTCAGCACACTGCCTGCCTTGTTCCTCATGGTGCTGATGGTCAATCTTGATGATGTCTTATTTCGGTCGCTGATTTTTGATTTCTATCCGGCTGATATGGTTGCTGATCCAGAATTTAACGAGGTGATCGCGCTCGCCCAAATTGCCAATTACCGAGAGGGAATCACTTTTGGTGAGCCGCCACAATGGGTGGTGCTGGCAGGTGATGCCTGGAATGGCTGGCAGGCGACCTCTGATTTCCTTGTCAATCTTTCAACATTAGCAGTCTCTTTATTTGGCGGGGTTTTTGCCTATCGCCAGCTGAGCCCGGCCTTCCGCTCGCGCAATGCGGTTGAGCGGATTGTGATGATGTTATTGGCCGCGAGCTCTGCTATCGCGATTCTCACCACCATTGGCATTGTCTTTTCAGTGATTTTTGAGAGCTTCCGCTTTTTTGCGCTGGTCCCGGTCTCTGAATTTTTATTCGGCGTGACCTGGAACCCGCAATTTGAAGGGGCAGAGCGTGCAGGCTCTGCGGGGGCCACGCCAGAATATGGCTCTATTCCGCTTTTTGCAGGGACTTTTCTGATCTCTGCTATCGCGCTGAGTGTGTCGGTACCTGTTGGGCTGGCCAGCGCGATTTATCTTTCTGAATATGCCTCAAAGCGTACCCGCTCTATCGTCAAACCGCTGATGGAAATTCTGGCCGGTGTGCCTACTGTGGTTTATGGTTTTTTCGCGGCGCTCACCGTCGCGCCTTTCGTGCGCTCAACCGGCATGTCGCTGGGGCTAGATGTAGCGTCTGAATCAGCCCTTGCTGCTGGTCTGGTGATGGGCATTATGATTATTCCTTTTGTCTCATCACTGTCTGATGATGTGATTAATGCTGTCCCGCAAGCTCTGCGTGATGCAGCCTTTGGCCTTGGCTCTACCAAATCAGAGACAGTGCGCCAGGTGATTCTACCTGCTGCCTTGCCAGGGGTGGTGGCCTCTATCTTGCTCGCGGTATCGCGCGCAGTGGGTGAGACAATGATTGTGGTGATGGCAGCTGGGCTAGCGGCCAATCTCTCGGCCAATCCGCTGGATGCGGTGACAACCGTAACCTCTCAGATTGTGACGATTCTGGTCGGCGACCAAGAATTTGAATCGGCTAAGACCTTATCTGCCTTTGCGCTGGCCCTGACCTTAATTGTGATCACGCTGGGGCTGAATTTCATTGCCTTGCAGATTGTCAAAAAATACCGAGAGCAATATGACTAAACCTTCATCCGCCCTTCTCAAGCCTGAAGAATCAGCACGGCGTGTCGAAGCCTCTCTGAAGCAAAGACGCCGCGCAGAGAGACGTTTCAAGGCCTACGGCCGGATTGCGATTGGCATTGCGCTGTCCTTTTTGATCACGCTGTTTGCCTCTATCTTTGCCAATGGTATCCCTGGCTTTTTCCAGCATTATGTAGCGATTGAGGTCGAATTAGATGCTGCACGTCTAGATCCGGTAGGTGATCTTTCAGATCAATCGCTGTTTGACGGGGATGCCGGCAAGCTGATCAATGAAGCGATGTATCGCACGCTGGAAGTGTCTGGGCGCAAACAGAAAAAAGCAGCCCGCAAGATTCTCTCAAACGGCTCTGATGTGCGGCTGCGTGCCTTTGTACAAGCCAATCCGGATTTGCTGAATACCAGCCAGACCATTTTATTTGCCGTAGATGATGATATTGACAGCTTCCTGAGAGGCTATATCCCGCGTGATGTGCCAGAAAAAGACCGGCGGGTGAAAGATGATGTCATCTCCATGGTCGATGCGCTTGGTGAAAAAGGGCTGGTGAGCTATCGGCTTTCTGACTATCTGTTTTTTGGCTCTGCCTCACGCAATGCTGAAATGGCTGGCATTAAAGGGGCGTTGGTCGGCTCTATCCTGACCTTGTCTATCTGTCTGGTGCTGGCCTTCCCGTTGGGGGTGGCAACAGCGGTTTATCTTGAGGAAATCGCCCCGAAAAACCGGATCACTGAGATTATTGAGATCAATATCAATAATCTGGCCGCGGTGCCGTCCGTTGTGTTTGGCATTTTAGGTCTGGCGATTTTTATCGGCGTCTTTGGCATGCCGCGATCTATCCCGCTGGTTGGCGGAATTGTGCTGGCGCTGATGACCCTGCCAACTGTGATTATCTCATCTCGTGCGGCTATCCGCGCTGTCCCGCCGTCAATCCGCGATGCGGCCCTTGGGGTTGGCGCGTCTAAAATGCAGACCATTAATCACCATGTGGTGCCGCTGGCCATGCCAGGCATGCTAACCGGTACGATTATCGGCATGGCCCAGGCCTTGGGCGAGACAGCCCCTTTGCTGATGATCGGCATGGTCGCCTTTATTGTGGATGTGCCAGGCTCTGTCACCGACCCGGGCACGGTCCTGCCAGTCCAGATTTTCATGTGGGCTGATTTTGCAGAACGTATGTTTACCGCTAAAACCAGTGCGGCGATTATCATCCTGCTTGGCTTTTTGATCACGATGAATGCAGCGGCTATCTGGCTGCGCAAAAAGCTGGAGCGGCGCTGGTAAAAGCGCTTTTAACCGAATTTTAATGTTTGGCAGAGAGAAACCATAAAGGAACGCCACCATGTCAGATCAGAACAGCAATAAGTCGACCAACATGGCAGACCGTGCATTGCCAGCTGAAACAGTGGGCGAACTTTTTGTCGATAATCCGCGCATTTGTGCACGTGATGTGAATGTGCATTATGGCGATAAACATGCGCTGATTGATGTGACATTGGATATTGCCGAAAAACAGGTGATCAGCTTTATCGGCCCGTCAGGCTGCGGTAAATCGACCTTTCTGCGGTGCTTGAACCGGATGAATGATACGATTGATATTTGCCGTATCTCTGGGCTGATCACGCTGGATAATCAGGATATTTATGATCCGTCTATTGATGTGGTGCCGCTGCGTGCGCGTGTCGGGATGGTGTTTCAAAAGCCAAACCCTTTCCCAAAATCTATCTATGATAATGTTGCTTATGGCCCGCGTATTCATGGGCTCGCCAGCTCTAAGGCTGAATTAGATGCGATTGTTGAAGAAGCGCTGAGCGCCGCCGGGCTCTGGAATGAAGTCAAAGATCGCCTCACCCAGCCAGGTACTGGCCTGTCAGGTGGTCAGCAGCAGCGTTTATGTATCGCCAGGGCGATTGCAGTCAGCCCAGAGGTTATCCTGATGGACGAGCCCTGCTCAGCCCTTGATCCGATTGCCACAGATAAAATCGAAGAGCTGATTGCCCAGCTGCGCCGCGATTACACCATTGTGATTGTAACCCACTCTATGCAGCAGGCCGCGCGCGTCTCTGATCGCACTGCCTATTTCCATCTGGGCAAGCTGGTTGAGGTCGGTGAGACAAAGCAGATTTTCACCGCCCCGCAACATGCGCTCACCACCGATTATATCTCAGGGCGTTTTGGTTAAAAGCGACGCGCTTTTTGTAGACTCAGCCTTTGGGGGCCTTTTGAGGGCCTTTTGAGGGCCATTGTTGGGCCTTTGCATCACGCCTCTTGGTCTGAGAGACAATAGGGCCACTTGCACTTTTGCCGCCTTTCTGGCAGGGATGGAGCATGAGCCATTTACCTGCTGATATCAAAAAACATATCCGGTTTAATGCCGATGGGTTGGTCCCGGCCATTGCCCAGCAATTCGATACAGGCGAAGTGCTGATGATGGCCTGGATGAATGAAGCATCGCTGGCTGAGACTCTTGTTAAAGGGCGAGCGGTTTATTGGTCGCGCTCGCGCCAGGCGCTCTGGGCCAAAGGCGACACATCTGGTCATATTCAGAAAATCCATGACATCCGGCTGGATTGTGATGGCGATACGCTGTTGCTGATGGTCGACCAGCATGGCGCCGCTTGCCATAATGGCACGCGCAGCTGTTTTATGGGCCAGCTGGATATGCTCGGCCATACCGACACAGAGCATATGGCCAAACCCAGCCTCATAGCAGACAAAAAATAAGCGTTTTCTCGTTAATCAGTAGGCCAGCTTGGCTCTGGTTTAATCCAGCATGGCTGGTAGAGGGGTGGGGGTAAAGCCAGCCTCTTCGAGGGCACGGCGTGTTTCACTGGCCAGATTTAACGCTTCTGGTCCGTCTCCATGCACACAAATCGAATGCGCCTCTAATGTTAAGGTCGTGCCATCCACGGTTTCCACCTCGCCAGCCTCAAACATCCGCACAGCGCGGGCGGCGGCCAGTTTGGGATCATGGATCATCGCATCAGGCCGGCTGCGTGGGACCAGCAGGCCATTGCCGAGATAGGCGCGATCTGCAAAAATTTCCAGCGCGATAGTGAGGCCTGCCTTCTCGCCTTCACGTGCCATTTCAGAAAAAACCGGGGCAAGGAAAATAAGGCTGGGGTCTACGGCCTTTATCGCGCGCGAAATCGCGGCGGCCATGCTGGCATCACGTGCGGCCATATTGCTGATCGCCCCATGCGGTTTGACATGGGTGATGCGATGACCGGTGAGTGCCGCCATACCGAGTGCCGCGCCGATCTGATAGGCCATCAGCCGTTCAATCTCGGTCTCAGAGAGATGCATATCGCGCCGACCAAAGCCGTGAATATCCAGAAAAGATGGATGCGCGCCAACCGACACCCCTTTTTCTTTGGCCTTGCTCATCACCTCTGCCAGAATCTGGTGATCGCCAGCGTGAAAGCCACAGGCCAGATTGGCAGTTGAGACAATATCCAGCAAGGCGGCATCATCACCCATCTTCCACGGGCCATAGCTTTCACCCATATCGGCGTTCAAATTGAATTTTTTCATCGCAATCACCTTGCATCATCAGGCCAGAGTAAGACAAAATCGCCAAGTAAGAAGACAGCCTGTTCTTTTCTTGAAAGGACAGGAGGGTCTACATCATTATCCGCCTATCATGGTGATGAAAAAAGAGAAGTGCAAGATGCAAGATGCGAGAGCTGATCAGAACATATCGGTGCTGCCCACCCCTGTCTGGTTGACTTGCGGCGATGGCGGGCTGATGCTCGATTTTCAGGGCTATCGGGCGATGCTGACAGGCACGCTGCGCCATATTGAGAGTGATTTGGCCAGCCAGATGGCCCGCAGCTTTGCCCAGCTTGCCGAGGATAAACGCGCCTCAGGGGCCCTGCCAGGCCTCACCGATATTGTCCCTGCGCTCAGCACAGTGCTGTTCCGATATGATCCGACCTGTCAGTCTCAGGCGGCGATAAAGGCACAATTGAGCCTGTTGCTAGACCAGATTGAGACCACCCGGTCAGGTACTGGCCGGTGCTGGCAAATGCCTTGTCTTTATGGCGGCAAAGGCGGGCCTGATCTCGCAGAGGTGGCAGCGCGCACCAAGCTCAGCGAAACAGAGGTTATCCAGCGTCATCAGGAAAGTGATCTGATGGTTGCAACCATGGGGTTCCTGCCAGGCAATGGCTATCTCACTGGTCTGGACCCGTCCTTATATCTGCCGCGCCGTTCGGCCCCGCGCACCCATATCACAGCTGGCACGGTGGCGATAGCGATGGATCAGAGCGTGATTTATCCGATGGATTCGCCAGGGGGGTGGAATCTGTTGGGGCGCACCCCTATCCGGCTGTTTGATCAGGCCCGCACAGAAGCAGTCTTGTTCAGGGCTGGCGATAAAGTGCAGTTCATGGCGATATCACAGGCTGATTTTGAGGCGATCGAAAAGCGTGTCGCGGCTGGCGAATTGGGGCTGGAGATGCTGGAGGCCAAAAATGACTGAGCTGCATCTCATTCAGGCAGGCCCGCATAGCAGCATTCAAGATAGCGGGCGCGTGGGCTATCAGGGGCTCGGGATTCCGGTTGGCGGGGCGGTGGACAGGCTGGCGATGATGCTTGGCAACTGGCTGGTCGGTAATGAGGCAGGCACAGCAGGCTTAGAAATCTTCCTTGGCGGCATGCGTTTTACCACAGACGGGCCGCTTGTGATCGCGCTGACCGGCACCCATCAGACAGCACTGGAAATCACCGACAAAAAAGGCACCAGAAGCCTGCCAGCCGGACAGGCGATAAAGATATCTGCTGCGGCTGAGATTTATCTGCCGCCTCTGCGCGATAGCCATTGTGCTTTTCTCAGCCTGCAAGGCGGGATTGATGTCCCACTGCTTTATGGTTCAGCCAGCACCAGTCCGGCGGCACATATTGGCGGGCTGGAAGGGCGGCTGTTGCGTGATGGGGATAGGCTGGCCGTGGCGGGCAAGCAGGCAGACTGCCCGGTGGCGCAGATGGCTTTGCCAGAGGCGGGTCTGTTTCACCTGCCATCGCGCGTGCGGCTGATATTGGGCCCGCATGAGGGCTGGTTCACGCCTGCCTCTCTGCGCCATCTGGCTGAGAGCGACTGGCAGATTACCCCGGCAATTAGCCGGATGGGGATGCGCCTTGCTCAGCCTGCGCCAACGCCACCCTCAAAAAACACAGAAAAACAAGCAGAAGCCGCGCCTTTATTGGTGCATAAATTTGGCGCTGATTTGATCTCAGAAGGCTCAGCCCTCGGGGCGATACAGGTCCCGCGTGATGGCCAGCCCATCATCATGCTGGCCGATCATGGCACCACAGGCGGCTATACCAAAATTGCCCATGTGATATCAGCAGACCTAGATGGGGTGGCCCGCCTGCGCCCAGGCAAATCGCTTGGCTTTGATCTCATCACCTTAGAAGAAGGCGAGACCGCCGCCCGGCAAGCCGCCCATGGCCTAAGCCAATGGCACAAAGAGATCACCGCCTCTTATCAAGGATGAGAGTGGAGATGGCAGAGGGGAAGGGATTCGAACCCTCGAGGGGCTTCCACCCCAACACGCTTTCCAGGCGTGCGCCTTAAACCGCTCGGCCACCCCTCTATCCTGGCAGTCGGTGCGCCGCAAGCATGCCATAGGCGCTGCGTCATCCAGACTGGTGGCGCGCAGTTTAACAAGTTGCATAAGAAGTTGCAATCATCAACCCTGCCCCAAGCGCCATTTCGTCTCTCAAAAGCAAGCCGTGTCATTAATCAGACACAGGCATACTTGTTTTTCTTGCTAAATGCCGGAATTTTGCCCACACTTTTGGGGCCTGATAGATACAGGCATCAGGTTTTTGGATTTCTCGCACGTTAAAGAGGATGGGACTATGCGTCGCTGGCTAGGATGGGCTGCTGCTTTTTTTGCTGCTGTATCGGCATGGATGATTTATGTCGATCTGGCCAATCCGACTGCCCCGTCTCGGCCCTTGGGGCTTGTCTGGTTTGAAAATGCGCCAGGCTCGCTGCAGATATCAGAGGCGATCATCTCGCGCTATCTGGATGTCTGCTCGCTGATTGACGCGCTTGGCTGTTCGCCTTTCTTATGGCACCCGCTGATTTCCACCATGCTGGGCTGGCCAGCGGCTTTGTTCTTCAGCGTGCTGACTGCGCTATTATTCATCATCAGCCGGTTTTTCAAGAAAACAAACAAAGGCGGTCGCAAAGGCGTCAAAGCCCTGCGCCGTGAAGGCCGCCCTTAATCTCTTAACACCCTCTTAGGGCATAGCGCTTAATTCTCACCCATTTTCAGGGCTTCGAAAAAGGCGTTTTGCGGGATATCTACCTTGCCAAACTGGCGCATCCGCTTTTTGCCTTCTTTTTGTTTTTCCAGCAATTTGCGTTTACGCGACACATCCCCACCATAACATTTGGCGGTCACATCTTTGCGCAAAGCAGAGATCGTCTCGCGGGCAATCACCTTGGCCCCAATCGCTGCTTGCAAGGCGATTTTGAACATCTGGCGCGGTATCAAATCCTTGAGGCGCATACAAATCGCGCGCCCGCGATGTTCAGCCTGCTCTTTATGGACAATCATAGACAGCGCATCCACCGGATCGCCATTCACCAAGATGCTGACTTTCACCAGATCACCTGCCCGGTAGCTGTCCATTTCATAATCAAAGCTGGCATAGCCGCGGGTGACCGATTTCAGCCTGTCATAAAAATCAAACACCACTTCATTCAATGGCAGGCGATAGACCACCATCGCCCGGCTGCCTGTATAGGTGAGGTCAATCTGCTCACCACGCCGCTCGGTACATAAGGTCAGAACCGGCCCCAGATATTCATCAGGTGTCATAATGGTAGCGGTAATCCAGGGCTCAGAGATTTCCTCAATTTTGGTCACCTCTGGCATATCTGCCGGATTATGCATCTCAATCATATTGCCATCTGTCATTTTGAGCTCATAAACCACAGAAGGGGCAGTTGAAATCAGCTCGAGATCAAATTCACGGCTGAGCCGCTCTCTGATCACTTCCATATGCAAAAGGCCAAGGAATCCACATCTGAAGCCAAAGCCAAGCGCAGCTGAGGTCTCTGCTTCAAAAGAAAAAGAACTGTCATTGAGAGAGAGTTTTTCCAGCGCCTCACGCAAGCCTGAAAAATCGGCTGAATCAACAGGGAACAAGCCGCAAAAAACAACGGGCACAGAGGGTTTAAAGCCATCAAGCGCCTCAGCACAGGGTTTGCGATCATCGGTGATGGTATCGCCCACCTTGGCATCAGAAACAGTTTTGACACCAGCATTGATAAAGCCGATTTCACCTGGGCCCAGCGCATCGACCATGGTGGCTTTTGGGGTGAAGACACCCACCCGTTCGATCATATGCACCGCACCAGTGGCCATCATCCGGATTTTCATCCCTTTTTTCAGCTGGCCATCACGCACCCGCACCAAGGTCATCACACCGAGATAGGGATCATACCAGCTATCGACCAGCATCGCTTTGAGCGGCGCATCCGGATCGCCAGATGGTGCAGGGAGTTTGGTCACCAACGATTCCAGCACTTCTGCCATACCAAGGCCAGTTTTCGCAGAGACAGGGATCGCCTCATCTGCTGGCAGGCCAATCACTTCTTCAATTTGGGCTTGTATCCGTTCAGGTTCAGCAGAAGGCAAATCCATCTTGTTCAGCACAGGTACAATTTCGTGATCCGCTTCGATCGCCTTATAGACATTTGCCAGTGTCTGGGCCTCGACCCCTTGTGAGGCATCCACCACCAACAGCGAGCCTTCACAAGCTGCAAGAGAGCGCGACACCTCATAGCCGAAATCCACATGGCCTGGTGTGTCCATCAGATTCAGCACATAATTTTTGCCATCTTGTGCTTTATAATCAAGGCGGACAGTCTGGGCCTTGATGGTGATCCCGCGCTCGCGCTCAATATCCATATTATCAAGCACCTGATCAGACATTTCGCGTTCGGTGAGCCCGCCACAAATCTGGATCAGCCGGTCTGCCAGCGTCGATTTGCCATGGTCAATATGGGCCACAATGGAAAAATTTCGGATATGGGATAAATCACTCATCAGATTCTCAAAAAATCCACATTATTAAGCTGTCTTTTTCTCACCCCCTAGATCAGGCTTCAGCCGCCATAAGTCAAGCTTTCTTGCCAAATCGCAGAAAGGACGCGGTGATATCGGAGAGGCTATGGTGAAAAAGGGCCGTTTCGCACCCTTTTTCTTGACCAACCAGCCTATTTTGAGGCAAAAAAAGGCTCGTTTGACGGACGCTTTGCCTTGATGCACGCAACCCGCGCAAAGATGAGATTGCGCATTGGAACAGAGAGCCAAATCATGACTGTGATGCCACATCAGAAATACCAGCCCTTCCCGGCGATTGATTTGCCTGACAGGCAATGGCCAGGGCGCCAGATCACCAAGGCCCCTATCTGGTGCTCTGTGGATCTACGCGATGGCAATCAGTCGCTGATTGAGCCGATGGACAGCACCCGCAAAATGCGGATGTTTAAAGCATTGGTCGCGATGGGCTTTAAGGAAATTGAAGTCGGCTTCCCCTCTGCCTCTGAGACAGATTATGATTTTCTGCGCCTGTTAATTGAAGAGGGCCATATTCCAGATGATGTGACCATTCAGGTGCTGACACAAGCACGCGAGCATCTGATCGACCGGACTGTAGAAGCCTTGCAAGGGTGCAAATCTGCTATCCTGCATTTGTATAATTCCACCTCAACCCTGCAACGCCGTGTGGTGTTCAAAGCAGACAGAGACGGGGTGCGCCAGATCGCCATTGACGGTGCCAAAATGGTGGCCGATCGGATCGCCAAGCTGGGCTCATCTACTGATTTGCGTCTGCAATATTCCCCTGAGAGCTTTACTGGCACTGAATTGGATTACGCGCTCGATGTGTGTGAAGCGGTGATGGAGGTCTGGCAGCCAACCAAGGATAAGCCGACCATCATCAATCTGCCTGCGACTGTTGAGATGTCGACGCCAAATATCTATGCAGACCAGATTGAATGGATGCATCGCCATTTTTCGAACCGTGAGGCGGTTATCCTCTCACTGCATCCGCATAATGACCGTGGCTCAGCGGTAGCGGCGACTGAATTGGGGCTGATGGCCGGCGCAGACCGGGTTGAAGGCACGCTGTTTGGCAATGGCGAGCGCACTGGCAATGTTGATATCATCACACTCGGGCTGAATATGATGACACAAGGCATGGACCCGACTCTTGATTTCTCAGATATTCAAGAGCTGGTGGATATGGCTGAATTCTGTAATCAGCTGCCTGTGCATCCGCGCCACCCCTATGCTGGCCAGCTGGTTCATACTGCTTTTTCAGGCTCACATCAGGATGCTATCCGCAAAGGGATGGAAGCGCTGGCTTCTGCCAATGATGACCTTTGGGAAGTGCCTTATCTGCCGATTGACCCTGCCGATATCGGCCGGACTTATGAAGCGATTATTCGGGTGAACTCGCAATCAGGTAAAGCAGGGGCTGCCTGGCTGTTGGAAACAGAACATCATGTGCGCCTGCCACGTCCTTTTGAGGTTGAGTTCAGCCAGCTGGTCCAAAAAGAAGCCGATAGGTCCGGGCTGGAAATCACCTCAGCTAAAATCTGGGATTTATATAACAGCCATTATGTCAATCTGGATGCACCTTTTGAGCTGGTGAAGTTTGAATCACATCCGCTGGCCCGTGGTGGCCAGACAGAGCGTGTCGAAGCAAGCGTGCGTTTCAATGGTGAAGAGATCAGCTTTGAAGCGACAGGCAATGGCCCGATTTCAGCCTTTGTTGAAGGCATGCGCAGCCAGTTCAATTTGACCTTCCGGCTGGCAGATTTCGGCCAGAACACCCGCTCATCTACCTCTTCTGCAGAAGCCGCGGCCTATGTCGAATTGAAAGTGCCAGATGAAAATGGCCGCTCTGTGTTCGGGGCTGGGATTGATACCTCTATCACCCAGGCGCCTATCCGCGCGCTGGTCTCTGCGATCAATCGGATGACACAAGATACCTAACAGAAGGTTTAGGCAGATACGCACAGCCTTTTTCAACCCATCAGAAAGCCGCCCCTTGGAAGGAAACAAGAGGCGGCTTTGTTGTTCCCCCGACGGAACAATTTGATGCAAGACAAGCGGCTATCAGGCGATTTCAGCCACTGTGATGGTGCCATTGAAATCCGTGCCGGTTAAATCGGTGGTGAAATCCTGCAAGACGGCCAGCACTTTGGATGTATCAGCCGCGCTGTTATCGGCATTGCCAGCATAAATCACCGTGTCATTGGTCGAGGTGCCGACCCCGGTCACCGCATCACCATTATCAAACCAGATATGGGTGAGCGATCCGACATCCAGCTTATCTCCTGAGGTGAAATCGGTGATCAAATCGGCCAGCGCGGCAGAGGTCGCACTATCCGCCACCCCAAAGACATCATTGCCGCCACCACCGGTGAGCGTGTCTTTACCAGCCCCGCCGGTGAGGGTGTTATTGCCGCTATCACCGGTCAGTGTATCAGCATGGTCTGAGCCAATCAGATTTTCGATACCGCTTAACGTATCACCAGCCGCATGACCACCTGCCGCACTGTTGGTCGCCAGATTCACTGTTACCCCTGCGTTCGAACCTGCATATGAGGCAGTATCAACACCGCCGCCACCGGTCAGGGTATCGCCGCCCGCCCCGCCGGTGAGGGTGTCAGCCCCTGCCCCGCCGGAAAGCGTATCATTGCCAGCCCCGCCGGTGAGGGTGTTGTTGCCGTCATTACCGGTTAGCGTGTCATTACCAGCACCACCGGTCAGATGTTCAATGCTGTTGAGCAAATCATCAGCTGCATCACCGCCAACACCTTTGATGAAAATATTCTTGGCGGCATCGCTATCGACAGCTCCGCTTTCGTTATATTTTGTGCCACCTAGATTGACCGTGACACCGGCGGTTGCGCCCACATAAGAGGCGGTATCATCACCTGCACCGCCATAGAGCTTATCCGCACCAGCACCGCCAATCAGAATATCATCACCGCCATCACCATAGAGCGTATCCAAGCCGGCCCCACCATCGAGCGTGTCATTGCCAGCAATGCCATCATAAGTGCCTAAGCCAGTGCCGCGAATGAAAAAGGTTAACAAACATTTAACTGAAAAGATTTTTTTTAATGCACCCATAAGGTGTATACGAAAACAAGTTTTTGTAATGTTTTCAGATAGTTAAATTTCAGTCAGTCAGGGTTTTTGAAAAAGACTCCAACCCAAAAGAGTCATTTTTTTTCACATCAATCAGCGCTGATACATCAGCTTCATCTAAAAGAGTAAAGGCAGCTATGTACAGGCTGGCGTGCAGATCAGGCGCGCAATACACCGCCGCAATGTTTGGCCACTGCCGCGATCACCGCCTCTGAAATCTGGTTCAGATCATCCTCGCTAAAGGTTGATTTCTGCGGCTGGAGCGTGACCTTAACGGCCAGTGATTTCTGACCATCTTGGAGGCGATCACCAGCATAAAGATCAAACAAGCTGACATCACTGATATGGGTTTTATCAGCCCCGCGCACCGCACGCAGCAGCGCCTCGGCTGAGACATCCTGATTGAGGATGAAGGCAAAATCACGGCTCACCGCCTGCAAGGGGTTGAGTGTCAGCAGTGGCTTTGCCGCGCCTTTTTTACGGCTGGCCGGCACATCATCTAAATTAAATTCGAAGCTGAAAATCGGCCCTTTCACATCAAACCATTTTTCAACAGACGGATGCAGGCGCCCGAAAATCGCAATCGGTTTTTTACCAAGCCGCACCACACCAGACTGGCCCGGATGGAACCACTCAGGTGCATCAGCGGTGATTTGCAGATTGGCCGGGTTAAGGCCCAATAAAGCCAGACAATCCATCAGGCCCGATTTGGCGTCAAACACATCGAGGCTGCGTGCGCTTTGCTGCCAGTCTGGCAATAACGCCTGCCCCTGATAAAGCGCCGCACAAGAGATATGCTGGTCTTCTGGATTGGTGCCTGCAAAAACCGGCCCCACTTCAAAGAGGCGGATATTCTGCTCGCCGCGTTTTAAATTACGGCCAGCGGCCTGCAGCAGGTTTGGCAGAATAGACGGGCGCATGCAATCCAAGTCAGCACTGATCGGGTTCGCCAGATGCAGATGCGCAGCCCCACCGCCAAACACCGCCGCATCACTGCTCTTCATAAAGGAGAAGGTAACCGCTTCCATCAGCCCTTCTGCTGCCAGATGACGGCGCAGCATCACCGCGCGCAACTGGTGTGCAGCATAAGCAGGACGGGCCACGGTGGCGGTCTTTGGCAGGCTAACCATCGGCAATTTATCATAGCCAGCAATGCGGATAATCTCTTCGACCAAATCAGCCGCGCCATCAATATCATTGCGCCAGCTTGGCGGCTGAACCTGCCAGTTTGATGCCTCTGTCTGATCGACAAGAAAACCAAGCTTTTCCAGAATCTCAACCTGCGCTGACGGGGCAACATCAACCCCTGTCAGGGCTAGGGTCTTAGCCGGGTTAAAGGAAATTTGGCGCATCCAATTTGCGCCCTTGCCGGCCAGTACCAGCTGGCTGGCTTCACCCCCACAAATATCGAGAATCAGGCGGGCAATATGACCTGCAAAATCAACAGGCGAGGTGGCATCCAGACCACGCTCAAAACGATAGCGGGCATCAGAATGTAAGCCCAGCTGGCGCCCTGCCATCGCCACTTTGATCGGGTCAAAGATAGCAATTTCGAGGAAGATTGAGCTGCTGTCATCTTGAACCCCGGTGCGCTCGCCGCCCATGATACCGGCAATATCATCTGGCCCCTCTGCATCACCAATGATCAGCATATCAGCTGGGGCCTCATAGGTTTTTTCATTCAGCGCAGTAATGGTCTCGCCGCCCTTGGCCAAATCGATCCAGAGCGCATCCCCTTTGATCGCATCGCCATTATAGGCATGGAGCGGGCGACCCAAATCCAGCATCACATAATTGGTGATATCGACCAGAGCTGATATCGGACGCTGGCCAACCGCGATCAGGCGGCGTGCCATCCAATCTGGGGCCGGGCCGTTTGTTAGCCCTTTGAAATGACGCCCAGAGACCAGCGGCGCATAATCATCTGCTGCAGGCTTGATATCCCACTGCACAGGGCTGTCATAGCTGCCCTCCAGCGGGGTGGTATCGAGCGGCTTTAAGGTACCAAATCCAGCCGCCGCCAAATCACGGGCAATGCCATAGACGCCAAGGCAATCTCCGCGGTTAGGGGTGATCGCAATTTCAATCACCGGATCATCCAGCCCTGCATAATCCACATAAGACGTGCCAACAGGCGCATCTGCAGGCAATTCCATAATGCCGTCTGATTCTTCAGACAAGCCAAGCTCGGCCGCCGCACACAGCATACCGTTTGACGCTTCGCCGCGGATATTGCCTTTTTTAATGGTGATATCAAGGCCAGGCACATAGGTCCCAATCGGAGCTAGAACAGTCTTTAGGCCGGCGCGTGCATTGGGCGCACCACAAACGATTTGCAGCTCTTCTTCACCTGTTTGCACGCGGCAGATCTGCAGGCGATCTGCTTCTGGGTGGGGTTCAGCAGAGATGATCTCAGCCACCTGAAACGCGCGCAACGCATCGGCGGGATTTTCAATCCCTTCCACTTCGAGACCACACATGACCAGCCCTTCACAAATACGGGTCAGCTCAAGGTCTGTATCCAGATGGTCTTTCAGCCAGTCTAAGGTAAATTTCATGCTCTTGGCCCTTCTTTTGCTTAGAGCCCGTTATGAAGGCCGGTATGCAGGCCTGCCGGTTCAATCGGCAAAAAGCCGTAATGTCTGAGCCAGCGCAGATCTGAATCATAAAATGTCCGCAAATCCGGAATCCCGAATTTCAGCATCGCCAGGCGCTCAATCCCCATGCCAAAAGCAAAGCCCTGGACCTTGTCTGGATCATAGCCACAATGGGCCAGCACACGCGGATTGACCATGCCTGAACCCAAAATCTCAAGCCAGTCTTCACCTGCGCCAATTTTCAAACCGCCGCCTTCACGGCTACAGCCAATATCCACCTCTGCAGAAGGTTCAGTGAAGGGAAAATAGCTGGGACGGAAACGCACCGGTAAATCATCTACCCCGAAAAAAGCACGGCAAAATTCAATCAAAGTCGCTTTGAGATGGCCCATATGGATATCATCACCGATCACCAGCCCCTCACATTGATGGAACATCGGTGAATGGGTGGCGTCATGATCTGAGCGATAGGTCCGGCCAGGTACAATGATGCGGATTGGCGGCTCTTGTGCTTCCATCGTGCGGATTTGCACAGGCGAGGTATGAGTGCGCAAAACAGGGCGTGCGCCGGTTTCATCTGGGTTCAGATAAAAAGTGTCATGTTCCTGACGGGCAGGATGTTCAGGCGGAATATTCAGCGCCGTGAAATTATAATAATCTGATTCGATATCCGGGCCTTCTGCAATGGTAAAGCCCATATCGGCGAAAATCGCGGTGACTTCTTCGATGGTGCGCGAGAGCGGATGAAGGCGGCCTTGCAGAGCAGGGCGTGGTGGCAAGGTCACATCCAGCTTTTCAGCTTCTAACTGGGCACGCAAGGCAGCAGCTTCTAACTGTTGCTGGCGTTCTTGGATCAGCTCGGCAATTTCATCTTTGAGCTGATTGAGGGCCTGACCAAAGCTCTTGCGGGCTTCTGGCTCCATCGCGCCAAGCTGTTTGAGCTGTGCTGAGATCCGGCCTTTTTTGCCAAGCGCATCCACACGCAACTGGTCGAGTGCTGTCAAATCCGCACTATCGTGAATGGCACTTACAAATTCTGCTTTCAGCGCGTCCAGCTCTGTACTCATGGCCCTGCCGCCTGGTTCTGATATCCGTTTTAAAAGAAGAAAAGCCCACCTCGCCTATAGACGCAAGATGGGCTTTTTTTAAATGATTAGCTGGCTGCTTTTGATTGTTCAACCAGGTGGGCAAATGCCGCAGGTTCATTCACTGCGAGATCTGCCAGCATCTTACGGTCAACTTCGATGCCGGCCTTGGTCAGGCCACCCATCAGGGCTGAATAGGTCATGCCATGCAGACGGGCTGCAGCATTGATACGCTGGATCCATAGCGCGCGAAACTCGCGCTTGCGCACACGGCGATCGCGATAGGCATATTGACGTGCCTTATCGACGGCCTGCTTGGCGACCTTGAAGGTGTTTTTGCGGCGGCCATAATAACCTTTGGCGGCGCTGATAACTTTTTTGTGACGGGCGTGATTGGTTGTGCCCCGGCTTACACGTGCCATATTCGTCTCTCCTTAAAACTGACTATGCTGACGCTGTTGGTGCTTAGGGCACTTAAGCGTAAGGCAAAAAGCGCTTTACAATCTTGGCATCGGCCTCATGCAGAATCATGGTACCGCGTGCCTGGCGCTTCATCTTTTGAGAGCGACGACGCAAATTGTGAGACAGGAAAGCCGCTGAACCGCGCACTTTGCCCTTAGCAGTCAGTGAGAAACGTTTCTTCGCACCGCTTTTGGTCTTTAATTTGGGCATTTTTACCTCTTTTCATCTGAATTATTCTGGCGGCCTTTCAGCCATCAGCCAGAATATCGTTTAACCGGCTGGGCATACCCTCGCCCAGACGCGGTCTGATAATGTGGCGCAGTTTATAACCAGAACAGACTAGAAAAGCAAGGTCCATTAAAAGAACATCTTGCATCCTATCAACCTGTTCTGGAGATAGATCGCTTCATTCAGGGCCTATGTCAGGACCTATTTCGGGGCGAGGACCATAATCATCTGGCGGCCTTCCATTTTTGGCATGGCCTCGATTTTGGCTTCTTCCTCAATTTCCGAGCGCACGCGTGCCAATAATTGAGAGCCAAGCTCAACATGCGCCATTTCACGGCCGCGGAAACGTAACGTCACCTTGACCTTATCACCATTGCCGAGGAATTTGCGCACTGCCTTCATCTTCACATCATAATCATGCTGGTCGATGTTGGGGCGCAGTTTGATTTCCTTAACCTCAATGATCTTCTGCTTCTTACGGGCTTCATTGGCACGTTTTTGTGCCTGATATTTGAACTTCCCATAATCGATAATCTTACAGACAGGCGGCTCAGCATTTGGCTGCAACTCAACAAGGTCAAGCCCTAGAGAGGCGGCCTTGTCCAGCGCATCACGCGTATCTAAAATGCCGAGCTGTTCACCTTCAGGATCGATGACACGGACAGATCGTGCCCGGATATCACCATTGACGCGGGGGCCTGTTGCGGCCGGCGGCGCGTCTCTTCTATCACGTACTATTGACGTCTCCACTTCAGTTTGAACAGATAGGGTCCGGCATAATGATAATGCCGGGCTGCTTTTTTTGTATATAACTGGCTTTTTCCTGTCTTTCAAGGAAACTGCGCGTCATTCCCCTTTTGTGCGTTTCACATCTGGCGGCAGCACATCATGGCCCAGCATGGCGATGGCTTCTTCCAGACCCAGCACTTGCTGATCAGACGAGCCAAGCCGGCGCAAAGCCACAGAACGCGCCTCAGCCTCACGGCCACCAACAGCGATGATATAAGGTATCTTTGCGGTGCTATGTTCACGGATTTTATAGCCGATTTTCTCGTTCCGCTTATCGGTTTCAACCCGCATACCTGCAGCGGCTGCCAGCTGTGCCACTTCATCGGCATAGTCATTGGCCGAATCAGTAATTGGGGCCACAACCAGCTGGACAGGTGACAGCCAACCTGGCATCCGGCCTGAATATTGCTCAATCAGAATACCAATGAAACGCTCAAGCGAGCCTAAGATCGCACGGTGCAACATCACTGGGCGGTGGCGATTGCCATCTTCGCCAACATATTCTGCATCCAGCCGTTCAGGCAGCACAAAATCAGCCTGCAACGTCCCGCACTGCCAGTCTCGGCCAATCGCATCACGCAGCACAAATTCCAGCTTTGGCCCGTAAAAAGCCCCTTCACCTGGATTGAGTGTGGTGTCCAGCCCTGCTGCTTTGGTGGCATCTGCCAGCGCTTTTTCTGCCTTGTCCCAGGTGGCGTCATCACCAGCACGCACATCTGGGCGATCTGAGAATTTCACATGGATATCTGAAAAGCCGAAATCACGATAGATTTCCTGGAGCAGATTACAAAAGGCCACAGATTCATCATTGATCTGATCTTCGGTACAGAAAATATGGGCGTCATCCTGGGTAAAGGCACGCACCCGCATAATGCCATGCAATGCACCTGAGGGCTCATTGCGGTGACAGGACCCAAACTCAGCCATCCGCAAAGGCAAATCACGATAGGATTTCACGCCCTGACGGTAAATCTGAACATGGCCCGGGCAATTCATCGGCTTGAGTGCCAAGGTGCGGTCATCTTCTGATTCAGCGGTAAACATATTCTCGCCGAATTTCTCCCAATGGCCCGAGGCTTCCCAGAGTGAGCGGTCGATCAGCTGCGGTGTTTTCACCTCATTATAGCCTGCAGCATCGAGGCGCCGACGCATATAATTTTCAATCTCGCGATAAATTGTCCAGCCGCGCGGATGCCAGAAAACAGAGCCTGTGGCTTCTTCTTGCATATGGAAGAGATCAAGAGCTTTCCCTAATTTACGGTGATCGCGCTTTTCTGCCTCTTCAAGCATATGCAGATAGGCACTCAGGTCTTTTTCGGTCAGCCAGGCTGTACCATAAATGCGCTGAAGCATTGGCTTTGAGGAATCGCCGCGCCAATAGGCGCCTGCCACCTTCATCAGTTTAAAGGCATGGCCTGCCCGTCCGGTTGACGGCAGATGCGGGCCGCGGCAGAGATCAATGAAATCACCTTGGGTGTAATAGCTCACCGTCTCATCAGCAGGGATGGCTTCCACCAGCTCAATTTTAAATGGCTCATTATTATTCTTATAAAACGCCACCGCCTCATCACGTGTCCATTCATCGCGGGTGATTGGCTCATCGCGATCGACAATCTCATGCATCCGCTTTTCAATGATTTCTAAATCATCTGTGCTGAACGGGGTTTCGCGATAAAAATCATAATAAAAACCGGTATCGATAGCCGGGCCAATGGTGACTTGTGTTTCCGGAAACAGCTCAAGCACCGCCTCTGCCAGAATATGCGCACAATCATGGCGCACCAATTCCAGCGCTTCAGCACTGTCTTTTGCCGTGATCAGACGCAGCTCAGCATCTGTTTCAATCGGGCGGGTCAGATCCCACCCCGTCCCATCTACTTCGGCCATCAGGGCTGCTTTGGCAAGGCCAGGACCGATATCGCTGGCAATCTCAAACGGGCTGACCGGAGCGTCATAGGCGCGGGTAGAGCCATCGGGAAGAGAAATCACAGGCATGGTTTAATCCATCTCGTTCAATAAATCTAAAATATGGCCTAAAACGCCACGTCAACAAACCGATACAGATATCTGTATCACACAGACAGCCTCTGTAAATACGCGCCTTGGCCTTATAAGACAAGCCACCAATTCTCAGGAAATTGGCGCCATCTGGCATTGCTATTTCAGCAGATCAGCATAGACATCAAGCGTGGCCGCACACATCTTAGCGGTTGAGAAATGCGTTTCAACATGTGCTCTGGCTTTTTCAGCGCGGCTTTTGCGGGTTTTGAAATCAAATGCAAGGCCCGCGCGGATAGCCTCAGCCAGTGCCACCTCATCCAAAGGCGGAACCAGCCAGCCAGTCTCGCCATCTATAATGCTCTCTGCGGCCCCGCCATGATTAAAGGCCACGACAGGCCGGCCCATTGCCTGTGCCTCAATCGCCACACGCCCGAAGGGCTCAGGGTCAATAGATGGCATCGCCACAATATCAGCCAGCATCAGGGCCGCCGGTACATCGCGGGTTGCTTTGACAATATGCACACGCCCGGCCAGCCCGCTGGCCAGCGCCAATTTCTCTAATTTTGAGACGTAATCATCACTGCCATCTGCCGCGCCCAGCAATACAGTGCTGAAGGTCAGATCTTTGAGATGCCCTAGCGCGCGCAGTAAGATCTCATGGCCTTTCCAGGCTGTTGGGCGGCCTGGCAACATCACCACCGGATGATCCGCACTAAGCCCGATGCGTTCAGCTTCGTTTACGATACGTGATTGGGCCACTTTTTCAGGATTAAACTGATCCATATCCACCCCGCGATGGATAATATGTGTGCGTTTGGCAAGGGTGGCAATCTCATAATGGCTTTGAATGGTGGACCAGGTGAACGCGGATATCGCGATCACCCTATCTGCCTGTAACATCTTGCGGTTATAAAACCTTTTAAACGGATTGCCGGGTACAAATTTGCCATGAATGGTCGAAATGGTGGGCACACCAAGACGATCGGCCACAGGCAGGCCAATCCAGGCTGGCACGCGTGATCGCACATGGACAAGACTGGCCCCTTCTTCTCTTAAAATACGCCGCAATTTCCGGCGCACACCGCCCCAGACAAGCGGGTTTTTCTTGTGGACAGGCAGGGTGTGATGGGTTGCCCCCAGCCGGCGCAGCTGGGCTTCTAAGACCCCGCCAGAGCTGATCACCACAGACTTCCAACCACGCGCCTGAATAGCGGCAGCCACTTCCAATGTGCCGCGCTCAACCCCGCCATGATTTAACGCAGGCAAAATCTGCACAATGACCGGAACCTTGGATGTGGAAGAGTGGACCATTTTTTAAAAAACACTTGCTTTAGGTTAGGCGCTGTTACGTCAAAAGAGGTAGCATGCACAAAACAAGATAGGTTTTTTGACCATCTATCGGCATGATATCTGTATTGTTTTACATCTAAACACTTATGAGGTCAGCATTTTAAATCCAGAGCGTTGAATTTATCGCTGATTTAAATCTATCCTCGGCCGATTTTACGCAAATAGACAAAAAGAGGGGCACCATGACTGAAGATAAGCACATAGATAGCCTGCAAGATGACGTAGAAAGCCTCGCACCAACAGGTTGGCTGACCACAGCAGATGGGCATCAGCTGGCTTATCACCAGATTAAGGCTGACTCCACGAAATTGAGCCAGATTTGGCCAGATGCCAACAGCCCTGCCCCAGAATTTTTGTTTCTGGCTGGTCATGGCTCTGACATGTTTGGCAGCAAAGCCAATGCGCTAGCCAGCTGGGCTGAAGCACATGGATTTGGCTGTACCCGCTTTGATTATTTTGGCCATGGCCTGTCAGACGGCACCTTTTTAGAGGGCACCATCAGCCGCTGGACTGATGATGCTGTTCAGGTCCTAGAGGCTTGCAGCAATGGCCCTGTCATTTTGGTTGGCTCGTCGCTGGGTGGCTGGATCATGCTCAATTTAGCAGCCCACCTGCCAGCGCGCATTGCAGCGATGATCGGTATTGCCGCTGCACCTGATTTCACCGAGACGCTGATATGGGATATGCTGGATAAAGCCCAGAAAAGTGAGATGCAGGAAACAGGCCAAATTGCCCTGCCAAACCCCTATGCAGAAGGAGATGTGATCTATCCCTATCATTTGGTTGTCGATGGGCGGCAAAATTTGCGCCTAACCCAGCCGCTGCGCTTTGACGGGCCGGTTATCTTGCATCAGGGGATGATAGATGAAGAAGTGCCGCATCAAACAGCTTTTGATATCGCGGCCTGCCTGACCTCAGAACAAGTTGAAATCTGCCTTGATAAAACAGCAGGTCATCGCTTTTCAGGCCCCGCACAATTACGCGCGCTCACCCAATCCGCAGAACGGATCTTGGGGCGGCTGATCGATAGGCAGCCAGATGATACCCGTGCTTAAAAATCGAGATTGGCGTAGCTCGCTGACGGTGTTACGCCAACAATCTGATCGGCCAGAAGCGCCCTGAAACAAGGGCGTGATTTGATTTTCATATACCAGAGGCGCGCATCTGGAATACGCTCCCAATCCACATCACCAAAATAATCCAGGATTGAGATTTGCGCTGCAGCAGCAAAGTCAGCAAGGCTCAAGCTATCACCAGCCAGCCAGGGTGACCGTTCTGCCAAAAAATTAATATAGCCGACATGGGTTTGTGCATTGACCAGCGCCGCACGTATCACATCAGAATTGACCGGTTTATTGCCTGAAAACCGCTTAATGATGCGCTCTCTGATTAAGGGACCTGATACTTCTTGCTGAAATTTATCTTCAAACCAGTCAATCAGCCGGCGTGTTTCAGCACGCACCAGCATCTGTTCACCCAATAGATTGGATGCAGGCGTGCGATCTTGCTGCGCGAAGGCATTGCCAAGGGCCTGTTCTTCGACCCATTCTGATATCGCCCGAACACCACATAATGTTTGCCGATAATCTGAATCAAGAGCCAGCACAGGCAGGCTGCCAGCAGGGTTCATTGCCAGAAAGCGCTCATCACGCTGCCAGGGCACTTGTGTTTTTAAATCAAAATCAAGTTGATGTTCAGCGAGTTGCAAGCGAATGAGGCGTGAGCCAGCAGAAAGCGCATGATGAAAAAGCGTAAGCAAGCGTCACTCCCTCAAAAAAGGCGGCGCATTCAAGAGCGCGCCGACTGCGCTGACGTCAAAAAATCCACTTCAAGTTTAGGCGCTGGCTCTGGATCTGGCAAGATCGCCAAGGGACCTTTTGGCAAAGAGGCGAGATAACCCGGCTTTAACTCTTTAATTTGCAAACGCCCAGCTTCGATAGGCCCTGGCCAGCGCAGATTGGCCGGCGCAGGCACAAAATCGAAATGGCTGTAATAATGAGCCTCACCTGATACCAGCACCGCCTGATAACCGCTTTGCGAGGCGATCCCCAACCCTTGCTTCACAAGTGACTGTCCAATACCCGCCCCTTGTAAATCTGGCTCTACCGCGAGCGGGCCAAGCAAGAGTTGTGGCTGGCCAGCCAGTGAAATCTGCCAAAAACGCAAAGAGCCAACCAGCCTGTCTGCCAATTCACAGACAAGTGCGAGCCCTTCTACAGGGTGAGTTAAGCGCAGATTCCAGACCGCCCTTGCTGGATGGCCGGGCCCGAAAGCCCGTGCCAATAAGCCAGCAACTGCATCAGAATCAGTTTCATTTTGAGGCCGTAAAATCATGCCAGCATTTAAGACAATATCAGCAAGGCTTGGTCAAGCCTGTTTTTGATAAACTGCGCTTTAAGCTGACTGAGCCAGTGCAGAAGCACTTGAAACCGGCACTTCAAGACGTGGCAGAATTTCCAACGGTACAACCTGCCAGAAATGCGCCCATTCTGTATCCCAGTGATTGAGCAGGCGTTTTGCCAGCGCTGAATCGGTCTCATTGGCATGCAGGCTGATCAGATCATGCAGCTTTTCCTGCCAGAAGGCTTCTTCAACACGGCAGACATGTAGGCTGGCCGGATTGACGCGTGAGAGGAACTGGCCGTTCGGATCATAGATGAAGGCCATTCCGCCTGTCATGCCAGCCCCGAAATTAGACCCTGTTTCGCCCAAAATCACCACCTGGCCACCAGTCATATATTCACAACCGTTTGAACCACAGCCTTCAACAATGGCGGTTGCACCGCTATTGCGCACAGCCAGACGTTCACCTGCCTGACCTGCGGCTAGCAAGGTTCCCGCTGTCGCCCCATAAAGCACCGTATTGCCAATAATGGTATTCTGGTCAGCCTGGAAATCAGAGGCCGCAGATGGGCGCACAGTGATCATGCCACCTGACAGACCCTTGCCCACATAATCATTGGCATCACCAATGACATCAAGGCGCAGACCTTGAACCGAGAAAGCACCCAGCGACTGGCCAGCCGAACCACGCAGACGCACAGAAAACTGGCCAGGTGTCAGCTTGTCCATGCCAAATTGGCGCGTAATATGCGAGGACAGGCGCGTACCAATGGCCCGCTGTGTGTTCTCGATATTATAGGACAGCGCCATTTTGGCCCCATCAGACAGGCCACTGGCCGCATCTTTGACCATCAGCGCATCCAATGTATCTGGTACATCATTGCGCGCCGCATCGCGGTTACCACCGCGGCGATCGCCAGAGACCACTGCCTGAACCAGAATAGGGTTCAAATCGAGATCATCCAGCGCTTCATCACCGCGTGATACCTGGCTCAGCAGATCAGTCCGGCCGATAATATCCTGGATATTCTGGAAGCCGAGGCGCGCCAGAATTTCGCGCACTTCTTCTGCCACATGGGTGAAGAGTTGAACCACCTTATCTGGCGTACCTTCAAATTTGGCCCGCAGATCATCACGCTGGGTACAGACCCCGACAGGGCAGGTGTTGGAATGACATTGACGCACCATGATACAGCCCATCGCCACCAGCGCGGCGGTACCAATGCCATATTCATCAGCGCCCAACATCGCTGCAATGACGATATCGCGGCCTGTTTTCAGCCCGCCATCGGTCCGCAACACAACCTTTTCACGCAGCCCGTTCATCGACAGCACCTGATGGACTTCAGACAGACCCATTTCCCATGGCATACCAGCATGTTTGATAGAAGATTGCGGGCTGGCCCCTGTGCCACCGCCATGACCTGAGATCAAAATCGTATCTGCTTTGGCTTTGGCCACGCCGGCGGCAATGGTGCCGATACCGGTTGAAGCCACCAGCTTGACGCAGACCTTGGCATCTGGGTTGATTTGCTTGAGATCATAAATCAGTTGCGCCAAATCTTCGATTGAATAAATATCGTGATGTGGCGGCGGTGAAATCAGCGTTACGCCTTCTGTTGAATGGCGCAGCTTTGCAATGATTGCATTGACCTTAATACCTGGCAGCTGGCCACCTTCACCTGGCTTGGCCCCTTGGGCCACTTTAATTTCCAGCTCGCTACAATTATTCAGATATTCAGCTGTGACGCCGAACCGGCCTGAGGCCACCTGTTTAATCGCACTTGACGGGTTATCCCCATTTTCACGCAGCTTGAAACGTTCAGGGTCTTCGCCGCCTTCACCTGAATCCGATTTTGCACCGATACGGTTCATCGCGATAGACAGCGTCTCATGGGCTTCCGGGCTCAGTGCGCCAAGCGAAATGCCAGGCGAGACAAGACGTTTGCGAATCTCGGTGATGCTCTCAACCTGCTCTTCAGCGATGGCCGCGCGATGGCTGGAGAAATCCAGGAGATCACGCAGATTAACAGGCCCTTGGCGTTCGATCATACCGACATATTTTTTCCAGCTTTCATAAGAGCCCGTATCACAGGCATGCTGCATAGCATGGATCATCTGGCCATCAAAAGCATGCTGCTCGCCAGACCGGCGATAGCGGAACAAGCCACCCACCGGCAGATAGCCGACTTCTGAGGCATAGGCTTTATCATGCATATCCATCAGCCGCGCCTGAATGCCATTCAGGCCCAGACCAGAAATACGCGATGACATAGGCGGGAAGAAATCCTTAACCAGCGCACGTGACAGGCCAAGGGCTTCGAAATTATAGCCACCGCGGTAGGAGGCAATGATCGAAATACCCATTTTGGACATGATTTTCAGCAGGCCATCTTCAATCGCTTTGCGATAATTGGCCACTGCATCTGCCAGAGACAGCTTGCCAAGCAAGCCTTTTTCGAGACGCTCTTGGATTGCCCATTGTGCCCCATAGGGGTTCACCGTGGTGGCACCCACCCCGATTAGAACCGCCACATGATGCACATCCAGACATTCTGCAGAGGCCACATTCAGCGAGGCAAAAGTGCGCAATTGCTGGCGCACCAGATGCGCATGTACCGCACCAGTTGCAAGGATCATCGGAATAGGCACATGATGCGCATCTGCGGCGCGATCACTCAGCATGATATGCTGGGCACCACCGCGCACGGCATCTTCTGCCTCAACACGGATACGCTCTAGTGCCAGCTTGAGCCCATCTGGCCCATCTTCTGTGCCAAATACACAAGAGATTTCCACTGCCTTATCACCTAAATGGGCGCTCAGCGCATGCCATTCTGAATCTGTTAGCACCGGCGAGTTCAAGAGCAAATGGTCACATTGTTCCGGGGCTTCATCCAGAATATTGCCCAAATTGCCAAGACGAGTGCGCAAGCTCATCACATGGCGTTCACGCAGACTGTCAATCGGCGGGTTGGTGACTTGCGAGAAATTTTGGCGGAAGAAATGATGCAGCCCGCGATAGCGGCTGGAGAGCACCGCAAGCGGTGTGTCATCACCCATTGAGCCGACGGCTTCTTTGCCTGTCTGGGCCATCGGCTGAAGCAGCAGTTCCATATCTTCCATGGTCCAGCCTGACATCACTTGCCGGCGGCGGCGTGTATCGCCATCGACCTGGCTGGCCTTTGAGGTGCCTGCCTTGGCGAGCAGACCATCCATCTGCTCAGAGCGTGCCAGCCAGCTGGCCCAATCTGCAGAACCTGCCAAGACTGATTTCAGCTCAGCATCGCGCACCATCTCACCAGTAGCCAGATTAACACCAATCATCTCGCCAGGCCCTAAACGGCCACGCTCAGCAATATCGGCTTCGGCTACAGAGACCATGCCGGTTTCAGAGCCGCCAATCAGCAAGCCTGATTTGGTGAGGGTGTAGCGCAGCGGGCGCAGCCCATTGCGGTCTGTCCCGCCAATGACCCAATTGCCTGAAAATGCGGCAATCGCGGCTGGCCCGTCCCAAGGTTCCATTACGGCATTGCAATAACCATAAAGCTTGGCCAAATCGCTTTCGCTAGCCACATCAATGGCCTCTGGGATCATCATGGTTTTCACCATCGGCAGATTACGCCCTGCCTGAAGCAGCAATTCAAACACCGCATCCAATGCAGCTGAATCAGAGCTGCCCTTGCCGATCACCGGCTTGATATCATCCAACGCATCCCCGAATACCGGGCTGTCCATGCGATCTTCATGACAGCTCATCCAGTTCATATTGCCGCGAATGGTGTTGATCTCACCATTATGGGCCAGCACACGGAATGGCTGGGCCAGTTTCCAAGTTGGGAAAGTGTTGGTTGAATAACGCTGGTGATAGACAGCAAAATCCGAAATAAAGCGCTCATCTGTCAGATCTGGATAAAAGGCGGTGACCTGCTCAGCTAGGAACATGCCCTTATAAATGATAGAGCGAGTTGACAGAGAACAGACATAAAAATCTTCAATCCGTTCAGCGATCACGGCCTTTTCAATACGGCGGCGGATGATATAGAGCTGTCTTTCAGCCTCTTGCTCGCTGATATCATCAGGCATGGCAAACATCACCTGCTCAATTTCAGGGCGTGTCGCCATCGCCTTATCACCGAGGGCACGCACATCCACCGGCACTTGACGCCAGCCATAAATCTTATGGCCCATGCGCAGGATTTCCTGCTCAACAATACAACGACAGCTTTCCTGTTCAGCCAAATCAAGACGCGGCAGAAAAACCATCCCAACCGCCAGACGCCCACCTTCATCATCATGGCCTGTGCGGGCAATATGATCAGTGAAAAAGGCGCGTGGAATCGCGATATGCAGGCCTGCCCCATCACCGGTCATCCCATCTGCATCCACGGCCCCGCGATGCCAGATAGACTGCAAGGCTTCAATCGCGGCTTCAACCACCGCGCGGCTTGGCTGGCCATCCACAGCGGCGACAAAACCCACCCCGCAATTATCATGTTCCCAGTCCGGGTGATACGCCCCTGCTTCGATCAGTTTAGCTTCTGCTGCTTTGCGATCTGCAATATAGGCCTTTTGGCTGTTCATCTCGTTATTCATTGCCATCATCTTCTTCCTTATCCGCCTGTCAGCCTTAACCAGCAGCGCGGGTTTCGCCCCGCAGCTCAGCCTGAATAAAGCTGTCAATTCGTTCAGCCGCATCACGGCCGTCACGCACACCCCACACCACCAGCGAGGCGCCACGCACAATATCGCCCGCACCAAATACGCCAGGCAGGGAGGTCATCATGCTCTGCCAGTCAATCGACAGCGTACCCCATTTTGATACCTTCAACGCAGGCTCATTAAACATGGTCGGCAAATCTTCAGGATCAAAGCCAAGGGCTTTGACAACCAGATCTGCCTCGAGCTCAAAATCAGACCCTTCGATGATCTCAGGGACCTGGCGGCCTGTTGCATCTGGCTGACCGAGATGAATTTTCTGGGCGCGAACCGCGCGCACATCACCATCACCTAAAAAGGCCTGCGGTGCAGACAGCCACTGGAAATCCACCCCTTCTTCTTCGGCATTGGCCACTTCGCGTTGAGAGCCAGGCATATTCGCCTTATCGCGGCGATACAGACAGGTCACCGACTTGGCTTTCTGGCGAATGGCGGTGCGTACACAATCCATCGCTGTATCACCGCCACCGATCACGACCACATTGCGGCCTTCGGCATTGAGCGTGCCTTCATCAAAAGCGGCCACTTCATCACCCAATGATTTCCGGTTTGAAGCGGTGAGATAATCAAGAGCAGGCACAACACCGTCTAAACCTGCACCAGGCAGTTTGATATCACGTGCTTTATAAACACCTGTTGCGATCAGCACCGCATCATGGGCCGCGCGAATCTCATCAAAGCTGATATCGCTGCCGATATCGCAATTCAGCTTAAACTGAACCCCGCCATCTGCGAGCAGACGCGCCCGGCGCTCTACAATATCTTTTTCCAGCTTGAAACCCGGAATACCATAGATCAGCAAACCGCCGACCCGGTCATAGCGATCATAGACCACCACTTGATAGCCTTTACGGCGCAGCATATCAGCCGCCGCCAGACCTGCTGGACCTGCCCCGATGATGCCAACAGACTGATCTAATTCAACGACCGGCGACACCGGCTTAACCCAGCCTTCTTCAAAGGCGGTTTCAGTGATGTGTTTTTCAACCGCACCGATGGTAACCGATTCAAACCCCTTTTCGATCACACAATTGCCTTCACACAGGCGATCTTGTGGACAGATGCGCCCGCAAATCTCAGGGAAGTTATTGGTCTGAGATGACACCTGATAGGCTTCTTCCATGCGCCCTTCGGCGGTCAGCATCAACCAGTCCGGAATATTATTATGTAATGGACAATTCACCTGACAGAACGGCACCCCGCATTGTGAACAGCGGCTGGCCTGCTCTTCTGCTTTGGCTTCATTGAAATCAGTGTAGATTTCATCAAAATCAGCGACCCGCGCATCTGCCGTGCGTTTTTCTGGCATCGATTTCGTGGTCGATACGAATTGCAGCATTTTCTCGCTCATGGTTGGGCCCTCCTGTTCACCTGGCATGCGCCATGCCTTGTGCGCCTAGTCAGCCAGTTAGTTTAGCTCTGGCAGTTTAACTCTGGCAGTTTAACTCTGGCGTTTCTGGTCAGTCAGTTTCGTCTGTTACGTTTAAATCGGTCAGCAATACTACCCCATTTAGACTTAAATTGCAAATTAGACCGCTGACGCCGCTTGCCAACTGGTAGAATGTTTCTTTTTTTGGTCCGATACGGTCCTATCATCTTGATTGCCTCTGTCCATAGGCCTCGCTAAACTGGCGCCTATAAACGAAAAAACCCGAGAAATCATGCAGGAGCTGCACGCCTCTGCCTTGCACATATCAAAGAGGTCATCATGGCAGCAGATAGCGCACAGACAGCAGACATATCAGGCGAAATGACCTCAATTGGTGATATGTTCGGCTTTTTACTGATGATATCGCTGATACAAGGAATCACCGAATTCCTGCCGATATCCTCATCTGGCCATTTGGTTTTGCTCCCCGCCCTGACTGGACGCGCTGATCAAGGCCAGCTTTTTGATGTGGCTGCGCATGTCGGCACCTTGCTGGCGGTGCTCTGGTATCTGCGGGCTGATTTGATCCGGATGGCCGCGGCGACACTCAGCTTCGGGCGTGCTGACAAAGCGGCGTTTCAGCTGGCCCTCACCCTGATTTACGCCAGCATACCTGCGATTTTGGCAGGGCTCTTGGTCGCACTGGCTGATCCGTCCTTTCTGCGGCTGGCCATCACAGTTGCGCTCGCCAATCTGGCTGGCGCGCTCTGGCTCTGGTGGGCGGATAGCCGAGCCCGCACGCAAGATGACCAACATAGCGATATCTCACCTTTTGAGGCAGTGGCCGCTATCACTGCAAAACAAGGGATTATCATTGGATTTGCCCAGATATTGGCGCTTATCCCCGGGGCTTCGCGCTCAGGGGTGACCATGACCATGGCCCGCCAGCTGCATCTGCCACGCCTGACAGCTGCGCGTTTTTCTATGCTGTTATCGGTGCCGGTTATCGCTGGTGCTGGGACGCTGAAAACCGCCGATTTGATCAGTGATGGCGGACTGGATGTCGGCCCAGCCCTGCTCAGCGTGATTTTGCTCTCTGCGCTCTTTGCTTTTATCGCCATCCGGCTGATGATGGGCTGGCTGGCAAAGGCGGATTTCCGGATTTTTGTCTGGTACCGTCTTGCCCTTGCCGGCTTTTTATTCATCGCCATCGCGGCAGGCTATATCCAATAGCCTGCAGTCTCAGCTCTGGCGCCCTCTTTATTTTTGGGCGAAACGGCCACCTGGCTTAAACGGGGCCAGATAGTCAAAAATATGGGCTTCAACAGGTTGCGGGGTAATGCCCAAATCAGCCAGTGTCTTTGCCTCGCTTGACACCACATTATCTATTTTCAGCAATTTCAGCTGATCGCGCGTCAGTGGCGGGGTCGGCAAGAGACCTGCCAATGCGGCTGGCAGTTCCATCGCGGCGAAGGGCACAGGGACCAGTGCGCGGCGGCGATCCACTGCCTTTAAGGTCAGCTGCATCAATTCTTTAAAGCTATAGGCGGTTGGCCCGCCCAGCTCGTAAATCTCGCCATCTGTGGCTTTATCGCTCAGCACGCGCAAGACCGCTTCGGCGACATCGCCAACATAGACAGGCTGCATCTTATTCGTACCGCCACCAATCAGCGGCAGGGCCGGGGCTACCATCGCCATCTGACCGAATCGGTTAAAGAAACCATCGCCTGGGCCAAACACAATAGAGGGGCGCAAGATTGTCGGGGCCTGTGCACAGCTGGCCGCCGCCCCCTCACGCAAGGCCTTTTCACCAGCGGCTTTGGTACGGGCATAGGCAGAGCCAGAGGCCGCATCTGCGCCAATCGCCGAGAGATGAACAATTTTCTGAATATCCTGGCCTTTGGAGAGCTCAGCCAGACGTGCTGGCAATTGGGCCTGTGCCGCTTCAAAGCTCTGCTTGCCAGAGGGGTAGAGAATCCCCACCAGATTGACGATTTTATCAGAGGCCGCAATCAGCCGTGCCAGCGCCGCATCGCCCAGCGCATCGCCTGACATGACCGAAACCTGACCCACATCACCCAGCACCTTCAGCCGCTTAGCACGGTCAGCATTGCGGCAGAGTATCACCACAGATGCGCCGGCATCTGCCAGCTTTTCCACCACCGCGCGACCGATAAAGCCGGTCCCGCCGATCACGCCAATGGTCTGGCCTTTGAGTTGAGAAATGCCTGATCGTGTCTGATTAGCCATAGATGCCTCTTATGCGCTTGTGGGGGTGTCCCCCAATTTGATCTGTTTCGATCCGGTCTCATCCGGTTCTGCTAGGCCGGTTTTAACGAAAAGAGCGGCCAAGGACAAGAAAAGCATTTGACAGATGGGTTTTGAACGCTATGTTAACGCACCATCCAATGTCTGGTTCACAGACACCCTCGCTTATGCCCAAGTGGCGGAATTGGTAGACGCGCTGGCTTCAGGTGCCAGTGACCATTGCGGTCGTGGAAGTTCGAGTCTTCTCTTGGGCACCAAGTTTCAAAGAAAATGCCGTTAAATCAGTGCATTAGGAACTTGTTTCTTAGCATATGTGACTATTTCTGTTACTTTTAAATTTTATTTTAAACGCCCCCCCACCAAAAGAGGGGCGAGACGTGAGTTCACGTTAGGTTTTGTATCGGGGCGGCTAACCGATTCTCATTTGCTGGGGGCGTCATGCTGGCTTGTTCTGGGCCTTGCTTAGTGATTGCCCCCGCACCAGTCCGGTTTTTGTTTCTTGTCATAGGGCGCGGCCAGCCCCTCGGCCAGCAGAAGCGCGCCGATATTCTGATCCTCCAGCCATACCTCAGCCACCAGCCGAAAAAATGTCCCGCGCTCAATATTGCGTAAAGTGATTAGCTTGCCCTTGGGTAAGAGGGCGCGCACCCTGTCGCGGGCTTCTCTGGCCTTGGCTTTTTCGGCCGCGCATTTCCCCCTTAATTCAGGTGTGTCTATGCCCGGAACGCGGATCGGTATTTTATGGCTGATAATGCTGGGCCATCCGGGGATTTGCACCCGCATAGTGTCGCCATCATAGACAGACACCACAAAGGCGGGGCGGGTGCGGGCCGTAAAGATCAGCCCCAGCACCGCCGCGATTATCAGCCCTGATAAAAGGCCAATTATCAGCCGCGCCCAGATTTTACGCTTATCAGATTTAAGCTGGCCAGATTTAAGCTGGCCAGATTTATCTTGGCTGATTCTATCTTGCTGGCTTTTGGTCAGCAGCTCTGGGCCGGCCCCATCCTGGCGGGCTGTGTCTTTTTCTGTCTTATCGCTTGTCATGCCTGTTTGCGTGTTAATATCCGTTGGCTTGGGCCAGAAACCGCAAAACGCGGCTATCCAGCAATTTAAAGTTCTGCTTGGCCATATCGTAGGGGGTGGTCCAATCACTAGTAAGGGCGGTTGGGTCTGCCCCAGCATGTAAAAGGGTTTCTACCGCTTCAGCCGTGCTATGTGCCGCGGCAGTATGAAGCGGGGTGTGGCCTTTGTCGGTTTTGGCCTCAATCTCAGCGCCAGCACTCAGCAAGGCAGTGATGGCTTTTGTCTGGCCATTAAATGCCGCCGCATGAAGAGGGGTGTTGCCGTCATCGGTACTGGCCTCAATCTCAGCCCCTGCATTTAGCAGGGCAGTGATGGCTTCTGTCTGGCCCAAGCCTACCGCCAGATGAAGCGGGGTCGCACCCTTACCGACTCTGGCCTCACTATCCGCCCCTGCATCCAGCAAGGTGATGATGGCCTCTGTCTCGCCCAAAATTGCCGCCCAGTGAAGCGGGGTCCAGCCATATTTGTTTCTCGCCTCAATCTCAGCCCCCGCATC
>JBMHDN010000039.1:0-9214 GCA_049889355.1 Puniceispirillaceae bacterium (SeqCode) | reverse complement strand
CCCAATTATAGCCTAATTCACGCAAAGCGATATCGGCAGCAGCAGAGAGGTACATGATTTCCTCTCTGAATAAAACGCGCCGATTATCATAAACCTCACACTCGATGCTGATATCTTTTTTGAATTGAAGTTTTTCGCCCTTTTCAATGCCCAGCATCCCAAAATGAAACGCCTGATTGAGTTCATGCGCAGCCCTTAGTGCTTGTGCATCTTGTGGCTCTTTTACGATTGGCTCATTGGGTGTCACTTCTTTGCCTTCTGCAATTGTGAGCAGGTCTCTTACTCTTTCAGGCTCAATCCGGAAAAATTCGCGCCTGTTTCGCACTTTGAAATCATCTAAACCCTGATGTAATTGCCGTTCGATCCGGCGTGCATTTTTGACTTGCCATGCGAAAAAGCATTCAAAAGGTAAGGGCACACTGGTGTTATCCAAACCTTTAATGCGTTCTGCTAATTTGTCATCTGATGTATGGCCGATTTTCACCATGTCAGGCATGGCTTCATTGGTCAGGATATAAACGATAGGCATCAAATCCTCCCTGCTTATGTTGAAGACAGGCAAGATTAGCAGAAAAAAATTAACAAAAGATGAAGGCGTGATGCGATATCACGCGAGCCGTTTATTTTGGCGATATGTAGAAAGATATGGCGGAGAGGGAGGGATTCGAACCCTCGAAGGGCTCTCACCCTTGCCGGTTTTCAAGACCGGTGCATTCAACCGCTCTGCCACCTCTCCGAATGCCTGCAAAAAAGGCTGGTGTGCGCTGCGGTTAGCACAATTGAGAAGTGGTTTAAGATATCATCTGCGTGAAGTCAACGCCGCTTTTGCCCCGATGACACATTTTTCCCGAAATTGGACAGATTTTTTTCAATCGCGGTGCACAGCCTCTCAACATATCCGGTTTTGCGCCGCCTGCTTTTTTTGTGATTTGCCAGCGGTTTTGAGCTGAATATTTTTTGCTGGCGAGAGAGGGGAGATGTGCGATAGTATGAGCGCAATATATTGTGTGTAACCCACGCAACAACCACCAGAATTGCCCAAAGACTGAACCATGATGCGCTGCTCTCTTCCTTCGATATCCCGTTATCTGGCGCGTTTATTGATGATATTCGGGCTGTTGATAGGCGGGGCAAGCGGGATAGCGCGCGCTGATCAAGCCGCCTTTCAAAACTGGCTGGCAGAATTGCGGGTTGAGGCACTGGCACGCGGCATTGACGGGGCTTTGTTTGATGCGGCACTGGCTGAGGCCAAGCCGATTGAGCGGGTGGTTACGCTGGACAGAAACCAGCCTGAATTTAAGCTGACACTCGCGCGGTATCTGCAAAAGGTAGTCCCGCAAAGTCGAAAAGATATCGCGATCAGAAAGTTCAATGAAAACAGCGCGTTGCTGGGTGAAGTGTCAGCGGCTTATGATGTGCAGGCACGTTATATCATCGCGCTTTGGGGGATTGAGACCAGCTTTGGCAAGCATTTAGGCGGTTTTGATGTGCCGGTGGCGCTGGCCACCTTGGCTTATGATGGGCGGCGGTCTGCCTATTTCAGAAAAGAGCTGCTGAATGCGCTGCAAATCTTGCAAGAAGGCCATGCTGAAGTCGGCAAGATGAAAGGCTCATGGGCTGGGGCGATGGGCCAGAGCCAGTTTATGCCTTCGAGCTTTTTGGCTTATGCAGAAGATTGGGACAAGGATGGGCGGCGTGATATCTGGACCACCCGGTCTGATGTGTTTGCCTCAATTGCCAATTATCTGAAAAAAGCAGGCTGGCGGTCTGATATGACCTGGGGGCGTGAAGTGCGCTTGCCAGCTGGGTTGAGTGATGCGGCGGCAATGGCGCTCTATGAAGATAAACAGCGCCAGGAGCTGCCGGTTTGGGCGCAGATGGGGTTTGTTAATCCAGATGGCAGCGATTTGCCGACGCGCCCGCTGACGGCGCGCCTTGTCCTGCCAGACGGGCCGGAAGGGCGGGCCTTTCTGGTCTATGCCAATTATGATGCGATTTTACGTTGGAACCGGTCGAATTATTTTGCGATCGCGGTCGGCCAGCTGTCAGATGCTATGCGTTAAGGGTTGGGCGTTAAATCTGGTGTGCAGAATGTGGTGCCAAATATGATGAGGGGGGCGGAGATGAGAGCCTATTGGGGCGCAAAGTGGCAGATGAGTGGTCGTCTGTTGGCCGCGGCTTTTTTATTGAGCGGCTGTACGGCGGCTGAACTGGCTGTGGATCTGGCCAAGAAGATTGCCCGCCAGGAGAAAATGGCTGAACAATCCGAGAGCTTGGAGACTGGTACAGTCAAGGCACAGCCCCGCTATAAGGTTGGCGATCCCTATCAGATTGGCGGGATTTGGTATTATCCAGATCGCAATTTGCAATATGATGAAACAGGTATTGCCAGCTGGTATGGGGATGAATTTGCAGGCCGGCTGACCGCTAATGGTGAGATTTTTGACCCGAATTTGGTGACCGCGGCGCATAAAACCCTGCCGATGCCCTCTGTGGTCCGGGTAACCAACCTGGATAATGGGCGATCGCTGGTCCTGCGGGTAAATGATCGCGGGCCTTATGTGCCAGGGCGTATCATCGATTTGTCCAGAGAAGCCGCTCGGCTGATTGGGTTCCAGAAAAAGGGCATTGCACGTGTGCGGGTGCAAATTCTGGCAGAACAAAGCCTGAGGCTGGAAAAGCTGGCACGTGAAGGCCAGTTTCCTTCCTTAAATGAAAGGGTGGTTTCAAATGATATGCCTGAAGCAAATGGCGCTGCAAAACCAAAAGTCTCGCTGACAGCCAAAACCACCCGGGCCCAACCGGTGAAACGTCCGGCAGGCAATTCAGCCCTTGATTTGCTAAGCGATGCGCAAACTGGGACAGTGCGTGAAGGCGATGCCCTGCAAACCGATATCTGGATTCAGATTGGGGCTTTTCATAGCGCGCAAAATGCCCGTAATGTGCTGAACAAACTGGCGGCGCGTAATCCAGTTGAACTCTCTGAGACTTTTAAAGATGGGCGCACGCTCTATCGTGCACGCCTTGGCCCTGTTGCCAATGTACAAGATGCAGACAGGCTCTTGGACGAGGTGTTGAATATGGGCTATTCTGGGGCGCGTATTGTGATTGATTAGACATCATCAGCGCCAGTTTACAGGCGCGTTGATGGGTCCTGCCATTTTATGGCCGTAAATAAAGAGCTTAATGAGGGTTGGTTTATAGACCCTGTCGATTAAAGGAAACTGATATGATGGTGCAGATGAAAAAGGCCAGTTTATGGGCAAAGATATCAGCAGCAAAGCTGTGTCGTGCTGTCTTAGCCTTATTGCTGGGGCCCTTATTTCTGGTGATGATGGTGCCATCTGGCCTGAAAGCAACCGAAATCGACACGGTGGCTGAATTCGCCTATGCCAAGGATTTAACGACAGGGCGTGTGCTGATCAATAAAAATGCCGATATGGCGATGAAGCCAGCTTCTATGGCCAAAATCATGACGCTCTATATTACCTTTGAGCGGCTGGCAGAAGGCAGCCTGACATTAGATGACACGTTTTTAGTGAGCACCAAAGCCTGGAAAAAAGGCGGTTCGCGATCCTTTTTAGAGGTGGATTCAGATGTCGATATCAAAACGCTGATATTGGGTGTAGCGGTGCAGTCTGGCAATGATGCGGCGATTGTGCTGGCCGAAGGGCTGGCCGGCTCAGAAGAGGCCTTTGCCACAGAGATGAACCGAACAGCTAAAAAGCTGGGGATGGTCAACACCAATTTCACCAATTCCACCGGCTGGCCAGATCCTGAACTGACCACCACCGCGCGTGATCTGGCGATTTTAACAGAGGCGTTGCACCGTGATTTTCCAGTGTCCAAATATCCTGATCTCTATCCGGTTTTTGCGATCAAGGAAGTCACCATCAATAATATCAAGCAAGGCAATAGAAACCCGCTGCTCTATGGCACAGACGGGGCAGATGGGCTGAAAACCGGCCATACGAAAGAATCAGGCTATGGGCTGGTCGGCTCAGCCTTGCGCGATGATCAGCGTATTATGTTTGTGCTCAACGGGATGAAGTCAAAAGGTGAGCGGGCAAGAGAGAGCCGCCGGTTGATGGATTTTCTGTTCCGTGAATATTCGGTCTACAAGCTCTTTGACACAGGTGAGAGTGTAGAGCAGGCGCCTGTTTGGCTGGGTAAATCTGCGCAAGTGCCGATGGTGCTGGCTGAACCGCTGGCCCGCACTTTCTCGCGGCGCGAGCGAGCCGATATGAAGGTCTCTGTGCACTATAGCTCGCCTATACCAGCCCCGATTATGAAGGGCGATCAAATCGGCACTTTAAAGCTGGAAGCAGGCGGCAAAACAGAAGAATTCCCCCTGCTGGCCGGGCGTTCAGTGGCACAATTAGGGCTGTTTGACAGGATAGGTGAGGCGCTGAAATTCCTCATTTTAGGCGCACCTGTTGCCCTTGATTGATAAAAAAGGTGTGTGATGGCACGCGGCCTGTTTATATCCTTTGAAGGCGGTGAGGGGAGTGGCAAATCCACCCAGATCACCCTGTTGAAAAACTGGCTGGCTCAGAGGATGCCAGCAGCTGAAATCGTGCTGACTCGCGAGCCTGGCGGCACCGAACAATCAGAACAGATACGCGATATGCTGGTGCGCGGGGCAGCAGATAAATTCACCGCCCGTACCGAAGCTTTGCTGATGATCGCCGCCAGAACCGAATTGGTATCTCAGGTCATCGCACCGGCGCTGAAAAAAGGGCAGATTGTCGTCTCTGACCGGTTTCGCGATTCAACATCAGTCTATCAGGGGCTGGCACATCAGATTTCAGTAGCCGCGCTGGACAGGCTGCATGATTTTGCGATTGACGGGCTGAAGCCTGATATCACCTTTTTGCTGGATATGCCGGCAGAAGAGGGGCTGAGGCGTGCACTAAAACGCATGGGCACACCGGTATCTGAGGGGGCAGGAGATGAAACCCGGTTTGAAGAAAAGGGGCTGGATTTTCATCAGCGGGTGCGGGCCGGTTTTCTAACCCTCGCCAAGGCAGAGCCAACACGTATTCACAAAATTGATGCCACCGGTGATGTCGGTGATGTGCATCATGCGATTACCGATATTTTGGCCCCGCTGTTAGACCGCATCCAAAATGAGGAAAAGGCAGATGGCTGAGGCCGCTGGCAGCCAGAGCTATGCAACAGGTGCTGAGACCAATCCGCCCATAGGTTATGAGGCTTTTTGTGTTGAGTTTGCCCAGCGTGCACGCGCCGGACGGTTGCATCATGGCTGGGTGCTGGCCGGGCCTTCTGGTATTGGCAAGTCTAAGCTGGCACGCTGGCTGGCAGCCTGGCTGATTGCTGGCCGGGCTGAAATAGAGGGTGATGCAGGGTCAGGCGGCTTGTTTGGTCCAGATGAAACGGCAGATCAGTCGGCAGATGCACAAATAGGCGGCAATGAGATGTTCGCCGATTTGGAGGCCAATTTAGATGCGCATCAGGTCTTGCAAGGGGTGCATCCAGATTTTCTGATGATTGAGGCAGAAATATCGGAGAAAAACAAATCAGGGCAGATCAAGATTGAGCAAATCCGCAAAATGGGTAGCTTTGCTGCGCAAACCTCAGGGCGTGGCGGCTGGCGGGTGATGATTATCGATAGCATGGAAGCGGTAAACCGGAATGGGGCCAATGCTATGTTGAAGATTTTGGAAGAACCGCCTGAAAAAACAGTCATTTTTCTGTTGTCTAGTCAGCCAGAAAATTTACTACCAACCATCCGATCGCGTATCTCGCTCGCGCGTCTGCCTGTTCTGAGCCCACAGCAAGTGATGGCAATTAGCCATAATCTGAGGCCTGATATAGAGGCAGATGAGCTGGCGATCCTCACGCAGCTGAGCTATGGCTCGCCAGGCCGTTTATTGGCGCTGGTCGATAGCGGTGTGGTCCCGCTTTATTTGGAAAGCTGTGCGCTATTTGCGCAGCCCAAGCCAGCAGCCAATCAGGCGCTGATGCTGGCCAGTCAATGGGGGCCAGGCGGGATGAAAGGCGCGCCGGTGCGCCAACTGGCACTTTATCTGTTTGATCAGCTGCTCAGCGCGGCGGCTTGCCGTGCGCTTGGTCATGCGATAAATGACCAAAAACCAGAGGTGGTTATTGCGGCTGAGCAGGCGCTTGTTCAGCGCCATGAGGCGAATAAATTAGCCGAATTGCATGCCAAAACCATCTCACAAATCCAGCAAGCAGAGGCACTTTATCTTGATTTTCCCGCTGTAATGGGTCAGATATTCCATGCCATCTGCAACAAGTAATGTCTTTTTGAAATAACGTCTTTTGAAATAACATCTTTTTCAAGGTCTCTATAGCCCATGCGCTGTGCTGACCTATTTCGCATGATATAAATTTTGGAACATCCAATGACACAGCCTTTTTACATCACTACGCCGATTTATTATGTGAATGACAAGCCGCATATCGGCCATGCCTATACCACGCTGGCCTGTGATGCGCTGGCCCGGTTCAAGCGGCTGGATGGCTATGATGTGATGTTCTTAACTGGCACAGATGAGCATGGCCAGAAAGTACAGGCGGCAGCTGAAAAAGCCGAGATATCACCGCAAGCATTCACCGATCAGGTCTCGCAAGGCTTTCGTGATTTGACCCAGATTATGGGTTTTTCAAATGATCAGTTCATCCGGACCACTGAAGCGCGCCATTATAAAACAAGTCAAAAGCTCTGGCAGAAATTGTTGGATAATGGCCATATTTATGAAGGCAGCTATGCCGGCTGGTATTCCGTGCGTGATGAAGCCTTTTATACCGAAACTGAGCTGGTTGATGGTAAAGCCCCAACAGGTGCGCCGGTTGAATGGGTTGAAGAGCCTTCCTATTTCTTTGATCTCTCCAAATGGCAACAGCCTTTGCTGGATTTCTATGCCGCCCATCCGGATTTTGTTGCCCCATCCAGCCGCTTTAACGAGATTAAGAGCTTTGTATCTGGCGGGTTAAGAGATCTGTCGATTTCGCGCACCACCTTTTCCTGGGGCGTGCCCGTGCCAGGTGATGAAGCACATGTGATGTATGTCTGGCTGGATGCGCTGACCAATTATCTCACCGCGATTGGCTGGGGAGAAGATACGCCCGCGCCAGCCTATGAGACTTACTGGCCAGCGAATATCCATATGGTGGGTAAAGATATCCTGCGTTTCCATGCGGTCTATTGGCCTGCCTTTTTGATGGCAGCTGATTTGCCATTGCCAGGCCGTGTCTTTGCGCATGGCTGGTGGACCAATGAAGGCGAGAAAATTTCAAAATCGCTAGGCAATGTGATCGATCCGGTTCAGCTGGTCGATGAGTTTGGGCTGGATCAAACACGCTATTTCCTGTTGCGCGAAGTGCCGTTCGGCAGAGATGGGGATTTCGCCCGTTCTGCGATGATACAGCGGATCAATAGTGATCTGGCCAATGATATTGGCAATCTGGCCCAACGTAGCCTGTCTTTGATTGTGAAGAATCTAGATGGGGTAATGCCTGACCTGCCAGCTGCACCAAATGACGAGGATATAGCTTTGTTGGGGGCGGCGCGTGGGCTGTTGGATAAACAGCGTGCAGCCTATGATGCGCAGGCTTTTCACGAGGCGTTGCGCGATATCTGGGAGGTGATCAGCGCGGCAAACCGCTATATCGATCAGATGGCCCCTTGGGGTCTGAAGAAAACCGATCCAGCGCGGATGGCAGAGGTGCTGGCGGTGTTGGCAGAAGTGATCCGGATTTGCGGCGTCTTGGTCCAGCCAGTGATGCCAGCCTCGGCAGCGGCCCTGCTTAGCCAATTGGGGCTGGGCGCAGATGAGTGCGGGTTTGACAGTCTGATGAATGAGAGCGGGCCTTTGGCTGGGCGCAAGATTGAAAAGCCATCTGGTGTTTTCCCGCGCTTTATCGAAGAAGAAAAGGCGTAGAGATGGGTTTTGCACCGATCATCGATTCGCATGCGCATCTTGATTACCCTCAATTGGCTGAGGATTTGGACGGGGTGTTGGCACGGGCAAAAGAGGCCGGTGTCAGCCACATCATCTCTATCGGGGTGAAGCTGAGCACTGCTGAGCGGCCGCGGGCCATCGCTGAGCGTTATGAGCAGGTGTATTTTTCAGTGGGGGTGCATCCGCATGAGGCGGATTCTGAAGCGCTGGCCTGTGATGAAGCGGCACTGCTGGCCGCGGCAGATCATCCCAAATGTGTGGCGATTGGCGAGGCCGGCTTAGATTATTTTTATGATCATGGCCAGCCGGCCAGTCAGGCTGCTAGCCTGAGGGCGCAAATATCGGTTGCCCGCCAGCTGGATTTGCCGATCATTATCCATGCCCGTGATGCAGATGAGGATATGGCGGCCATTTTAGAAGATGAATATCAAAAAGGCGCCTATCGCGGGGTTTTGCATTGTTTTTCAAGTGGCCCTGATTTGGCATGGCGGGCGCTGGATATCGGCTTTTACATCAGCTTTTCAGGGATTTTGACCTTTAAGAAATCTACTGAACTGCAAGAGCTGGCACAAAAGCTGCCAGCTGACAGGCTGTTGGTGGAGACAGATGCGCCGTTCCTGGCGCCACATCCCCATCGCGGCAAACCAAATGAGCCGGCCTATACACGGCTGACATTGCAAAAACTGGCAGCATTACGCGGCGTATCTGAAGCAGAGATGGCAGCGCAGACCTATGAAAATACGCTGCGTCTGTTTGATAAAATAAAGGGCGCGTCATGAAGGTTACGATTTTAGGATGCGGCACATCAGTTGGGGTGCCCGCCCTTGGCCGGGCAGGGTGGGGGCGCTGTGATCCAGCTGAGCAGCGCAACAGGCGGATGCGCTGTGCGCTGTTGGTGCAAACAGATGAGACGAATATTCTGGTCGATGCTGGCCCTGATATCAGAGAACAGCTCTTGCCTCATCAGCTGCGCAAAATTGATGCGCTGCTGATCACCCATACCCATTCAGATCATATTTCAGGCTTAGATGATTTGCGTGCTTTTTACTGGCCTGATCAGATCAAGATACCTGTCTATGCCTCTGCGATACATGGGGCAGATATCCAGACTCGCTTTCCTTATCTATTTGAGAAAAAAGAGAGCTCGCCCAGCTATTTCAAACCGCCTATGGAAATGCACCAGCTGGAAGCCGGCGGAAAACTGTCTATTGGTGATATCCATATTGAGTGTTTTTTCCAGCAACATGGCAAAGGCTTTTCACATG
>JBMHDN010000038.1:0-83786 GCA_049889355.1 Puniceispirillaceae bacterium (SeqCode) | reverse complement strand
TTTTTTTTAAAGATACTATTTTAAGCATTAACAACGCATTTAACTGAGGGGCAGAACCATGGCCTATGACATTCGTGTTTCAGATGATTTCGCTAAGATCATTTTATCTGGTGATGTGGACCTTCAGACAACAGCGGATTTGAAAACAGAAATCCTGAAAATAACCGATGTGGCACAGCTGGAAATCGAAGCCGGTTCTGTGACTTATATCGATTCAAGTGGTGTAGCGGTGATGCTCCTCGCTCGCCAGCATTGCATGGCCAACAACATTTTGTTGAATGTCTCAGCGGTGAGCATGGCGGTTTACCGCGTTCTTGAAATTGCAAAGCTCGATAAGATGCTGACCATTGGCAAGGTTATTGAAACAGCAGATAGCGGTGTGATGGGTCTTGGCAATAGCGATGATCAAATCGCAGATGACCTGCTGAAATAAGATGTGCGTCAGGCGCAGCAGACATCTGCTTGTGCGCTGACTTAACGGTGTTGTGTGAGGTAGCCAGTGATATGACCAGCTCATCCCAGCTTGCCGCATCCTACACCTCAGGGGTTGATTCCCAACTTTCCTTTATTAATGGCATGATGCAGCGCTTTGCCCAGAGTGGCGATGCGATGGCTGGCCTAAACTGGGCTTTGCCACTGGTCTTAGATGAATTACAGGCCGAGGCTGGCTCACTTTGGCTGCATCGCCCAGATGAGCAGATATTAGAATGTGTGGTCTGTATTGGCCCGGTTGACATCACCGGGCTAAAGGTCCCCGAAGATAAAGGGCTTGTCGGGCGCGCCTTTTGTGATGGCGAAGCTGAAATTGTGGCAGACACCTCGCAAGATAAAGCCCATGACAAAACAGCCGATAAATCCAGCGGCTTTGTGACTTTATCTACCGCGACTGCACCTGTGCATCTTGGCGAGAAGCGTTTCGGGGCTATTCAGGCCATCAATCGGCGCCTGCCATCAGGTGATATCGGCGTGTTTTCCCAGCAGGATATGCCGCTGCTTGAAGGGCTTGCCGGTGCATTGGCAATGGCACTATCAAATGTCGAGCTCGCACAAGAAGCGGTCGCCGGGCAATTACTAGCCCGTGATGTGGCACAAGCAACCGAAGCACAATCAGCACTCCTGCCAGCACCTGATGCGTTTGGCTATGCTGCTGGCGAGGTGATACCAGCACGCCATCTATCTGGCGATTTCTTTGACTATATGCGCACCGATGACAAATTATTTTTCTGTCAAGGGGATGTGGCTGGCAAGGGGATTGTAGCCTCATTATTAATGGCGCGTTCTGTTGCTTTATTCAGGCGTTTGGTACGTGATGGCTTTGATTGTCAGAACATAGCCCTTGAAATTAATCATGAATTTCTGCTTGAGCAAAATGACCGGTTTGTAACCTTTGCGGTCGGTGAAATGGAATTAAAGACAGGCCGCACTCAAATGGTCAATTGCGGGCATGGGCCGGTTATTTTAACCACCAAGCCTGAGCTGGATTTAGCGCATAAAGACATGGTGTTTGATGCGCAGAGCCAGCCGCTGGGCATTGCTGAGATTGAGGCAGATCAGATTGTACCATTCGAATTTGAGTTAAAAGGAGCTTATCTTGCACTCACCACAGATGGCATTACCGAGGCCACTACTCAAAAAGGTGACGAAATTGGCCTTGGAACATTGCAAACATTGATGAAGCGCCTGCCTGGCGATTTGGCCTCCGAAAAATGCGCGGCTTTGATGGGTTTATTTAACAGTGGTAAACTGAAAACCCATGATGATGCCACGATTTTGGTTATCACCTGTCCAGAGGCGAAGGAAGAGGTTATCAGATGATTGAACTGCCTTTTGCCATAGATGATGAAGCTTTATTTCCTTTTCCAGCCATAGCTGGGTCACTGGCCTCAGCACGCAATGTGGTGCGCGGTTATCTCACGGCCCATCATCTGGCCCATATGGAAATGGACCTGCTGATAGCTGTTGGCGAGGTGATGCAGAATATCATCCGTTATGGTTTCGAAGGTGGAGATGAAAAAGGCCGGTTTGCCATTGGTATCACCGTGATAGATCAGCATATTTTGGTGACCTTAAAAGACAATGCACCGCCGTCTGATCCGGCCAGCTGGTCTTCTGCTGAACGTAAACCAGAAGAAGGCGGCCATGGGCTTGCCTTGGTGCATCAAATTGCTGAAAAGGCCCATTTCATGGCATTGGAAGATGGTAATCAGGCCCAGCTATTATTTGCGGTGTGCGCCAAGTGATACAGCAGGCGGGTTATCTTCCAAAGAGACAGCGCGGCATTAAAGGCAGCTATCCGCCTGCTCATTATGTGTTGAATAGATGGCCGCATAGCCTGCCGCAATTTGAATATAAGGCTCGGCAAAAGGCAGGAAAATCCCATATCATCCGGCTTTTTTTATCTGCCGGTGGGGCGGTGCCCAAATCAGGCCATCTTAATCCGGCCGCGCTCTATCCAAATCAATTAAAACAACTGGCAGACCAGGTGAGCCAACATCGCCACAGGGCGCATTACCACACGCCTCAACATAGTTATCAGGTGATGATGGCCGTCGGTCTGCTGGGCGCTGCATCAGGGCTTAAATCAGCTGAAATGAGCCTTCTTATGCTGGCAGCATTGATACATGATCTTGATCATCTCGGCCGGTATCAGTCACCTGAAAAGGCAGGTCAGGAGAAATGGTCTCTTAGGAAAGCTTTTGGCATTTTATCTAGGTCTGGTCTGCATTATCGCACACGCGGTGATTTGGAGCGCCTCATTCTGGCCACCTGTCCTGATCTGACAGCCGATCTCCTCAGTAAATCATCTGCGAAGCTCGCTCGGCTTTTGGTGGATGCTGACTTGTTCGGGTCATTATTTTTCAGTCAGAAAACCGTCCGCCAACTGACACAAGCGCTGAAGCATGAAAACCGGCTGGCCACAGACTGGACCTTATTACTGTCTGGTTTTCTGGATAAGGCCAAACAGATTCATCCTGCATCTGCCGCCGCACAAAAGCTTCATAATACACGGCTGGACGGCTATAGTTATTTTGGAAATGCTAATTTAGCGAAAACAGGTGGCGGCAAGGGCAGCACACAGCATGAGTAAGACGTATTGCAAAGATTGCCGGTTCTGGGATGAAACCAGTCAGGGCAGCACAACACGCCTTCGTGAAGGGCGGTGCAGACGCCATGCCCCGCAACCTGCCCAGAGCCATGTCCTAGAAGGTGAGGGCACGATTTGGCCAGCCACTTTTGAAGATGATTGGTGTGGTGAAGGCAGGCCTGCTGACGGGTTTCAGATGCCCATGACCGAAGAGGAAATTGACAAGCTGTTATAGGCGGTTTGCTTAATTTGCCAGTGTCGCCGCAATATCCCGTGCCAGTTGTCCAGCGATAATCGTCAGCCCCTTTTCCAAGGCCAGAACAGCTGCCGCGGGGTCATCTTGTGCCGTCATTTCTGTTTCCTGACGATATTCACCAGTAAATAAGACTGCACCATTTCTCGATTTAAGGGCCGCTTGTGCTGAAACGACGGCGGTGCCGGTTATCTGGTAATTCAGTTCTTTAACAGACAGATGGAGGCTGTAGCTTGCGGCATTCAGCAAATCATCAGTGCGAAAACGCATATCTGTTGCAGCATTATCCATGCCTGAGGCCAGCGCATCACGGATAAGGTAATTTGGGGCGGTATGCCAGAAATGCCCGCGTGATTCAATCAGCTTGAGCGGAGATTGAGATTCAGCAATCACCAGCGGTCGGCCAGATTGCACGCCGCGAATTTGCACAGGCTTGACCAAAACAGTCTCATCACTGCCAAATGAAACAGCTTCAATATTGATATTGAGCCCGTAGAACCGATCAGCTTCGCGCATTGGCGCTGCACTGCAAGATGCCAGTATAAATCCAGCAATCAGAAGGGTGAACAGCTGATACATGCGTCCTGAATTTAACATATTAAATCTCCTGAGCCTTCACAATCGGGCGGTTTTAGCGTGTGCCACGAATGATGATCGATGGATCATCACGCAAACGGGCTGTCAATTCTTCGACATTCAAGGCAGAGCTCTCAAGCCGCTGTAAGAAGCTTTCTACTCGGTCCTCGCCGATATCGCTAATGGTGGCTGCATTCTCTGAGGCAATACGGATGGCCTGTGCTGCCAACAGCAAATCAGCCTGCATGTCATTCACCGCGGTCAGTAACTGCTCGATTTCAGCGACATTTTTATCTGACGCAATTTTCTCAATTTGCTGAGTGGAGCGGTTTAGGCTGACACTGGCTTCATTAATTTGCTGGAGAATAGCGGCAATTTGCTGGTTTCGATCAGCCAGAAAAACGCCTGCATCACGCACCATGTCATTGGTATTTGCCACAGTCTGCTCGCCAGTTTGGGCAGCGGCGACAAGGCTTTCACCCGCCTGACTGGCTTGAGAGAGCAGGGTGTTGACTTGATCTTGTATTGCAGGCCCTGTGAGGTCTGCTGCCCCTTCAGAAGCTGTTTTCAGATTGTTCATGATCGTGTCAATATCATTGAAAATCCGAGGTGTCTGGCCACCCACAGTGCTGGATATGGTGCTGATACCAGCCAGTGCTTGACGGGCTTCACCATCTAAAATACTGGTGGTGACTTCCAATAGAGGAACCAGATTTTCCTGGGCAATCCGGCTGAGCTGGCTGGCAGAGCGGCCCAATTCCGCCATCAGATTACCAGCCTCATCAGATGGGATTTCAGCACCTGGGGCCAGCGGTGCCTCTGTTCCGGCTTCAATTTGAATAGATTGTGCTGATAACAGAGACAAGGCGGCGACCATCGCCCGGCTGTCAGATGGGATCAGCCAGTCTTTTTCTATTTCTAAATCCACGCGAAAACGCATGCCGTCTTCTAAGCGTTCAGGTGTTATCTCCGCAACCTCGCCAATGATATAGCCTTCATAGACAACCGCCGCGCCGGCCTGCAGGCCTGATACATTTGAAAAATAGGTCCGATAGTTATCACGTGCATCAAGCTGGCCGCGCACCACCACCAAAATGGCGATGATCAAGGCAAGACCACCCAATACAAATAAGCCAGTCATCAAATCGGAAAATTTCCAGCGCATGAGGCACCCTCCCATTTTGTCCATAGCCGCCTGTCAAAAGCGGTCTAGGCTTCTCCTACCAGACGGCGCAGATGCGCTTCTGGGTCGAATTCTTCTTCTTCTGCAACGCGGTTAATCAGGTTCTGGATACGCTGATTATCGCTGTTTTTAATCTCATCAACTGTGCCTGAGAAAATGATATAGCCGCGATCGAGCACCACAATGCGATCAGCGATCTTAAAGGCACTCTCTAATTCATGTGTGACCACCACAACAGACATGCCAAGAGATTGTTTGAGTTTAATGATCAGCTCATCCAGCGCAGCCGCAATCACTGGATCAAGACCTGCTGACGGCTCGTCCATAAAGGTCAATTTGGGGTCCAGCGCAATAGCGCGCGCCACCGCCGCACGTTTCAGCATCCCGCCTGACAATTCAGATGGCAGCAGGTGCTCTTTACCCAGAAGCCCAACAAAATCGAGCTTCATCCGCACAATCACATCAATGGTCTGCTCGTCTAGATCTGTATGTTCAATCAGAGGCAGGGCTACATTTTCAGCAATATTCATAGAGCTGACCAGCGCGCCTGACTGAAAGGCAACTCCGATATTTTTCAATAATTGCAGGCGCTGATTGAAGCTGACCTGATAAAGTGACTGGCCAAACAGTTCAACATCACCCTGCATGGGCTCTTTCAAGCCAATCAGATGGCGCAGGAAGGTGGATTTGCCTGAGCCTGACCCGCCCATAATCACCACAATCTCAGCCGGATTGATTTGCATATTACAGCCATGGATAACAGCGGTACCATTATAGCCGCCTTGCAGGTCTGTGACTTTGATAGGGGGTTGGATTTCGCTCATCTCATCTTCCCCATCTATAACAACAGCGCAAAAACGGTATCAGCCGCGATAATTGCAGCGATACAGGTCACAACTGAACTGGTGGTTGCGCGGCCCAGCACTTCGGCACCGCCGGCGACGCCCATGCCAATTGCGATGCCTGTCTGGGCGATCAGAATGGCAAAAATCAGCGCTTTACCAAAGGAGTGCATGAAATCAGTCAAGGTTACAACGGCCAGCACATCAGACCAATAGGCACGCGGCCCGATGCCCAACACCGCATCAATATAGAGCCCGGCTGCCCCAAAGGCAGCGATATTCGCCACAGCCACCAAGATCGGCAGGCTGATAATCAGCGCGATGAGAGACGGAGCCACCACATAGCGCAAGGGGGATATACCCATCACAGTCAGCGCATCAATTTCACCATTGAGGCGCATAGACCCAACCCGGCTGGTCAATTGTGAGCCAGAGCGGCCTGCCACAAGAATACCAGTGATAAGCGGAGCAAATTCGCGAGGAATGGACAAAGCAAGACCAAGGGTCACTTGTGTTTCCGCGCCAAAAACCCGCAAAGAATGAATAGCTTGAATAGAGAGCATCACCCCGATGGTGGCTGCCATTAAGATGACCACAGGCAAGGCCTGAATGCCAGCGACGCGAATTTCTGCCAGAATATGGCGCAAGCGCACAGGCTGGCCAGCCTTCCGGCCTGCAAAGGTGATGGCAATCGTCTGAAGCAGCAAGATGAATGCGTAGCCTAAAAAGGATACAGCATTTTTAAGGCCGCTGCCGAAGCGGGCAATCGCCATCAGCGTCCCTTCAACCCATTTCTGATTGGTTTTTCCAGAAGAGTGTGCCACTTCAAAATGTCCCTAAACCCTGACCCTTTAGATCATAAACATGGCTAAAATAGGCTATAAGGTAAGTTTTTACTAATATTTTTTGCGAAATTATAATATGTTAGGTTGTCAGAAAGGTGAACCATTCCGAAAGGATAGGGTCAGTCACTGAAGCAGCTCTAAACGACAAGCTGCATGGAGGGTCCGATGGAACAAGACAGTCATGTCATTTTCGTTGGCAATATGAAGGGTGGTGTCGGCAAAAGCACGTTGAGTTGCTATCTTGCTGACTATCTGGATAAGCGCATGCGCAGCCATGTGGTTAGCGTGCTGGATACAGATGCTCAAGGCAGTTCTGTTGAAATGCTGAGCCCTGTGATGCGCGATGGACAAGTCAAACATCTGCCTATTGGTGGCAGTTATGACGGCGTCAATTTGTTGAGTGCAGATACGCATGTCCGCACAAAATTATCTGATCATAACCAGATTTTACTGATTGATAGCGGTGCTGGTAAGCCTGAAACCATCATGCAGCTGGCGGCGATGGCAAAATGTGTGCTGGTCCCAGTGTCAATTTCCTGGACTGAAATTCGCCCGACACAAGATTACATTGAAGAAATTCAATTTTTCAAAGAGGCTAATGGCAGCAATGCGCCACATGTGATTGTCGTACCAAACAGGCTGCCGCCTCAACAGCGGGATTTCTCGCTGTTGCATGATGCGATGCAGGAATTAGATGTGATCTTAGCACCAGGCTTGTCTGATCTCTCGATTGTACGCAAACAATCTGTGCATTTTGGTGGTCTGGCCGCGACCAGAGGCACACGTTTTTACACCGAACTCTGTGCCCTTGGCGATTTCATCGTCGATTATGTGCTCTCAGGCAAAATTGACAGCTATTATGATGATGACACACGCCATGACGGCAGCAATATCATCGAATTGCATCAATAGGAGATGGCCGCCAAAGTGAGGCCATCACCCCATAGTCAGCCCTATAGTCAGCCTAATAATCAGCCTGTATCAGTCGCTGAGCTGGTTTGCCACCCAACGGTGGAAATGATGTGTTGGTGCATCCATCACGGCTGAGAATTTACCGCCATCATAAGCAGGGGCATTGCGGCCCTTTTGCATCCCTTCGACCACCTGAATATCTTCAACGAAAACCTCTTTCCACATTTTGGAATTGGTCTCGCGCATATCCGCATAATCAGGGCCGGTTACTGCCTCATCTGCATAATAGAGCGCAATACGCTCTAGGGTGCGGTGCTGGCCAAGAGGGGTGAGGATAATCGCAAAAAAGTGATCTTTATGGGTGCCATAGAGAACATTCGGGAAGAGCGCGCAATATTCTGCTGCGAGATCCCATTTGGCTGAGAGGCCGTCAAAAGACGGGAATTGGCGGCCATCTGCGCTGATTTGCGGATTATAGACATTGCTGCCTTGTCCAGCGTAATTATCGGCATCCAGAATATTATAGTGGTCTTCCAGACGTGAATAGCTGTTCAGGCCTGGATGGATAAAGGGCAGGTGATAGGCTTCACAGTAATTTTCAACGGCCAGCTTCCAGTTGCAGGCGATATCAAGCGTGAAGGTCGAATCCGCCCCGCCGAAATATAACGGCTTATCAAATTCTTGCCAGCGTGCCATCAAATCTTGGGCGTAATCTTCGAAATCAGGGGCATCACCTGACATATTCACATAAACCACATCATGCCAGATATAAGAGCGCACCTCATGCAAGGAGAGCGCTTCACATGGCACAGATTCATGGCTGTGTTCATTTGGGCCGCCTGCATGTGGTGTCGCGCGCAACTGGCCCTTAAAATCATAAGCCCAGGCGTGATAAGGACAGGTGATAGGCCCGTTCAGCTTGGCCGGCTCATTGACCAGAATCATCCCGCGGTGGCGGCAGACATTCTGGAACACGCGAATAACACCTGCTTTGTCGCGGGCGATGAGAAGCGGGTGACCAGCCAATTCAACAGGATAGACACAGCCCGGCTCTGCCACATCATGACCAAAGCCAATCGCCATCCAGCCGTCTTTAAAGAGCTTCTGGGTCTCTAAATCATGCATATCTGCGTCAATATAATGCGCGTTTTCCAGCCCATTTGCTGTTTCGATAGGCTTTAAGACATCCTGCAGGCCCATTTTCTCACTCCGGTCTCTGAAAAAATTAAGTCAGACTACTCATATGTCAGGCTTATCATCTGGTTTGTCTGTTCTAATTTCGGCGGTTCAATGTCGGATTTATTTCTGTAAAGTAAAGCAAAACAGAGCAAAGGATAGATCAGACAAAGCGGTTTGGCGGGTGTAGGCATTATGACAGCGCATTTTGAAAAAACACATGAGCAGTTAGGGGCCTCTTTTTTTACCCCTGTTAAACCAGCCCGCTTTCCAGACCTAAAGCTGCGTTATTTTAATGCAAAAGCGGCTGAAAAGCTGGGTCTAGGCGGTTTGTCTGAGCCAGATATTCTGGCGCATTTTGGTGGCTTTAAACCGTTTGAAGGCAGTTTTTCGGAGCCGCTAGCCCTGCATTATCATGGTCATCAATTTGGTGTGTATAATCCGGATTTAGGAGATGGGCGCGGGTTTTTATTTGCCCAAATCAGAGAGCCAGAGACAGGTAGATTGCTCGATTTTGGCACCAAAGGATCTGGCCAGACGCCCTTTTCACGGACCGCAGATGGGCGGCTGACCTTAAAAGGGGCCGTGCGCGAGATACTGGCTACAGAGCTATTGACTGCCTTGGGCGTGCCCACATCGCAGAGTTTTTGTGTGATTGAGACAGGCGAATCTCTCTCGCGCCATGACGAGCCATCCCCGACCCGCTCTGCGGTGCTGACACGTTTGTCGCATAGCCATATCCGGATAGGCAGCTTTCAGCGTTGTTTTTATGACGGTCGTTCTGCTGATATTGAAAAACTAGCCAGATATGTCGTGCGCCATTATTATCCAGCACTGGACCCAGACGCCCCAAAAGACCAGCTTTTGCCAGCCTTGCTACGTGCCTTTATGGAAAAGGTCGCAGAGATGACCGGCCACTGGATGGCGGCAGGCTTTGTACATGGGGTGCTGAATACAGATAATTTCAATCTGACCGGCGAATCCTTTGATTATGGCCCCTGGCGTTTTCTGCCCCGCCTTGAGCCGCTTTTTACCGCAGCCTATTTTGACCAGCAGCGCCGCTATGCTTATGCCCGCCAGCCAGAGGCGGCGCTGTGGGCGCTCTGCAGGCTGGCCGATTGTTTCATGCGCCCAGAAGAGGAGGCGGACAGCCAAAAGGCAAAACATGACAGCCTATCGCAAGAGAGCTTGACCGAGATTCTATCTGATTTTTATCCGCTAATGGAAAAACATCTGGCCAGCAGGTTGATCTGGCGTGCAGGACTGAAGGCTGAGAAGGTGGCAGACGAGCTGGCCTTTGCGCGTGCATTCTTGCGTTTTGCCCAGAAAAGCAAGCTCGATTTTGATCGTCTGTTTTTTGATAGCTATGGTCAGCCTGCGCATTTCGCAGATTTTGACCTGTCTCAGCTCAGCCCGCCAGATGACCAGGCATCAGACCAGGCAGAAATTGTCTCGGCACAACAAAGATTGGCTGAAACGGCCAGATGCCTTGCGCCGCGTCAGCCAACGCGGCTGGCCTTTTTTGAGCGTGCCGAGCCGGTTAGCCTTGTCATTGAAGAGGTCGAGCGGATTTGGGCACCGATTGCTGAGCAAGATGACTGGACAGCTCTGGAGGACAAGCTGGATGATATCAGGGCGTATGGCACCGCATTACGCGCCACAAGTTAGCCTGTCCGTGATGGTGTTCAGATTTGGCGCAGATTTAAGCCGCGGTTAAAGACCTGTCGCAATACAAAATTGCTCTCCATGCGCAATACATGTGGCAAGGCAGAGAGATAATCGGTATGAATCCGGCCAAAATCGCCAACATCGCGTGCAGAAATCCGCAACATATAATCATCTTCACCAGCCAGCAAGAAACAGGCCAGCACCTGTGGGATGCGGGCCACCGCTGCTTCAAACTCTGCCATCATCTCAGCAGATTGCCCATGTAAGGTGATACGTACCAACACCAATACAGAATGGCCTAAACCGTCTAGGTTTAGATCGGCATGATAGCCATTCACCAAACCTGATTTTTCCAGCTGTCCGACTCGCCTCAGACAGGCAGACGCGGAGAGTCCTACCTTTTTCGCCAGCTCTACATTCGATATACGGGCATCTTCTTGCAAAATGGCCAAAATGCTCTGATCGATTCTGTCAATATGACCAAGAATGCTCATAAGATCCTCTTATATTATTGCATATAATTCTAATAACTTAATAAAAAACCGAATAAAATATAAAATACACTGTGTTAATCGTCAATAAAAAGTACAAAAAACCCATATATTCGGCATATCATACCCATCCAATTAAAACACATAACCAACATAGAGGGTTGCGAGATGATTATCGGTGTTCCAAGTGAAATTAAGCCTCAGGAAAAACGTGTTGGCCTGACCCCAGAATCAGTATCTGAGCTGGTGCGTGGCGGGCATGAGCTGATTGTCCAGAGCGGTGCGGGTCTGGGTATCGGTGCTGCAGACGAGGCCTATAGCCAAGCTGGTGCTCAGATTGCCAGTGCCGCAGCTGAGGTCTTTGAAAAGGCAGAGATGATCGTCAAGGTGAAAGAGCCGCAGCCTGCAGAATGGGTACAGCTCAAGCCACATCATATCCTGTTCACCTATCTGCACCTTGCTGCAGACAAGCCGCAAACAGACGGGTTGGTTGACTCTGGCTGTACGGCCATTGCGTATGAGACTGTCACGGATAATTTTGGTGGTCTGCCTTTGCTCACACCGATGTCTGAAATTGCAGGCCGCTTGTCAGTGATTGAGGCTGCTTCGGCACTGAAACACACAAATGGTGGGCCAGGCACACTGATCTCAGGCGTACCGGGCATCGCACCTTGCAGTGTGGTGATTATTGGCGGCGGTGTCGTCGGCACACAGGCAGCCAAAATGGCTGTTGGGCTGGGTGCACAGGTCACTATTCTTGATTTGTCGCTGCCGCGTTTGCGCCAATTGCAGGACATTTTTGGCACTCAAATCACCACTTTACACGCCAATGAAGCGAACATCATGGCGGCATCTAGCCAGGCAGATGTGATCATTGGCGCGGTATTGATACCAGGTGAGAGTGCACCAAAGCTGATTTCACGTGACCAGCTGAGCCAGCTTAAGCCAGGTGCTGTCTTGGTGGATGTAGCGATTGATCAAGGTGGGTGTTTTGAGACATCACGTCCAACCACGCATGCTGAGCCAATGTATGAGGTCGATGGCATTTTGCATTATTGTGTTGCCAACATGCCAGGTGCCGTGCCACGCAGCTCTGCCTATGCGCTGAATAACGCGACTTTGCCATTTGTAAAAAAGCTGGCAGCAGAAGGTCGTGCAGCATTAGAGGCTGATCCAAACCTGAAAAACGGGTTGAATGTGGATGCAGGCCAGATCGTACATCCGGCTGTCATCAAGGCCTTCTCATAAGGCACAAAATCATCAAATCAGTTTTCTATAATTTTTGGAAAAATTGGCTTGACCTTAGAGTGCGTTTGCACCATAAACAGCGCACTCTATCTTCCGGTTTTAACTGGCATATGCCAGAGGGGCTGGAAAACTCATATCAGGAGTTGATTTAGGGGCCATAGCTCAGCTGGGAGAGCGCCTGCTTTGCACGCAGGAGGTCGTCGGTTCGATCCCGTCTGGCTCCACCAATCCTGATTGAACCAGAGGCGGCAATCAACAACATAAGACCGCAAAAACTCTAAGGAGCGTGAAATGGCTGTTCCAAAGCGGAAAGTGACCCGTTCAAAGCGTGACATGCGTCGTGCGCACGACGCTCTGCGCAGTGATGCTTATGTCGAAGACAAGCAGACTGGTGAATTGCACCGTCCACACCATATTGACCTGAAGACAGGCATGTATCGTGGTCGTCAGGTGCTGAAAGTTAAAGAAAGCATCTAATCCATTTTTGTCAGGCGGTTAGCGCGCAATATCTGTTGCGCATGGCTGCCTGATTGCTTTTTTAAAGCAGAATTGTGGATAGATAATGTTGGACAAGATGTCTCACGAAACACACATCCAGCGTGAACCGCTTTTTTGTATTGGCGATATCGTAAGACATCGCCATTACCCGTTTCGTGGGGTTATTGTCGATGTTGACCCAGAATTCGACAATACCGAAGAATGGTATAATGCCATTCCAGAGGATGTTCGCCCCGCGCGTGAACAGCCTTTTTATCATCTGCTCGCTGAAAATGAAGAAAGCTATTATTCAGCTTATGTCAGTCAGCAAAACCTGACTCAAGATATCGAAAATGGCCCGATTGGCCACCCTGATGTGGAAGATCTGTTTGATGGCCTCACAGATGGGCGCTATCAGCTGCGCCGCGAAGCTTTCAATTAATATATAAGGTTGCCACACCGTGGTATGGCGTTGGAAAACGAGGTGATTTCACCTCGTTTTTTGTTGCTTTTTTGGCGATCAAGCCCCATATAGAATTCAAACAAGACCAAAATGGTATGCTATTGCGTATCATTCGCAACTATCAGCTTTTATGGGGGCAAAATGCTACGTCTGAACCGGCTAACAGATTACGCAATTTTGGTGATGGGTGCATTGGCAATGCGTGCTGATGGCAATGATTTGCGTTTAATCAGCAGCACTGAGTTGGCCAGCGCAACCAACCTTAACCAGCCCACCATCGCTAAATTGGTCAAATTGCTGACCACAGCAGGTCTGGTTCATTCGCAGCGCGGTGTGGGTGGTGGCTGTCGCCTCAGCAAACCTGTCTCAGAGATCTCGGTTGCAGAAGTTGTGATTGCGGTTGAAGGCCCGATTGCGCTTACCGATTGTGTAGACGGTGCGATAGACCCATGTGCTGTCCAGAAGGGATGTTTTCTCTCTGGTCATTGGAACCGCATCAATACGGCTATTTATGATGCGCTTAAAGAGGTGTCGCTCGCTGAGCTCTTTGACCCCAGCCACATGTTTCCAGCAGACCTAACTGCAGATCTAACAGCAGATTTAAATAAGACCGGCCTTTCAGTTCAACCTGCCCGATCATCAGGAGATAAAATGTAATGGTAGCAACACTTGAAACCATTCAAGCGGTAGAAGAAGCCACTGGTAAATATAAATATGGCTTTGTCACGGATATTGAGACCGAAAAAGCCCCGAAAGGGCTGAATGAAGATATCATCCGCTTTATTTCTGAAAAGAAAGAAGAGCCGGAATGGATGTTAGAATGGCGTCTCAAAGCCTATCGCTATTGGCTGAAGATGACCCCACCTGACTGGGCCAAGCTGAATATTCCGCCTATTGATTATAATGACATCTATTATTATGCGGCACCAAAGCAGAAGAAAAAGCTGGAATCGCTAGATGAGGTCGACCCGCAATTGCTGGAGACCTACGAAAAGCTGGGTATCCCGCTGAATGAGCAGAAGATGCTGGCGGGCGTCGCTGTGGATGCCGTGTTTGATTCTGTATCAGTAGCCACAACTTTTCGTGAAGAGCTGGCCAAATCTGGGGTGATTTTCTGCCCGATTTCAGAGGCTATCCGCGATTATCCTGACTTGATCAAAAAATATATGGGCTCTGTGGTTCCTGTATCAGATAATTATTTCTCAGCCCTGAACTCTGCGGTGTTTACAGATGGCAGTTTCGTTTACATCCCAAAGGGTGTGCGCTGTCCAATGGAACTCTCAACCTATTTCAGGATTAATGAGCAGAATACAGGCCAGTTTGAGCGCACATTAATCATTGCAGAAGATGATAGTTACGTCAGTTATTTAGAAGGTTGTACAGCCCCGCAGCGCGATGAAAACCAGCTCCATGCCGCGGTGGTCGAATTGGTCGCCATGCATGATGCTGAGATTAAATATTCCACTGTCCAGAATTGGTATCCGGGTGATGAAAACGGGAAGGGCGGTATTTATAATTTCGTGACCAAGCGTGGGGCGTGCCGCGGTGATCGCTCCAAAATCAGCTGGACACAGGTCGAAACCGGCTCAGCCATTACCTGGAAATATCCGTCCTGTGTGCTGCGTGGCAAGGATTCAGTCGGCGAATTCTATTCTGTGGCGGTGACAAATGGTGCTCAGCAAGCCGATACAGGCACAAAGATGATCCATATTGGCGAAGGCAGCCGGTCAACGATTATCTCTAAAGGGATTTCAGCTGGGAAATCGCAAAACACCTATCGCGGACTTGTTGAGCTGCATAAGGGTGCGGAAAATGCGCGGAATTTTACCCAGTGTGACTCGCTTCTGGTCGGTGATAAATGCGGGGCGCATACCGTGCCCTACATCACCTCGCGCAATCCGTCTGCCAAGCTGGAACATGAGGCGACCACCTCACGCATCTCAGAAGATCAGCTGTTTTATTGTCTGCAGCGCGGGCTGAATGAAGAAGAGGCCGTTTCCCTGATTGTGAACGGTTTCTGTAAAGAAGTGATGAAAGAACTGCCGATGGAATTTGCGGTTGAAGCGCAAAAGCTGATTGGTATCTCCCTTGAAGGGTCTGTTGGATAGGACAAAATGATGAATTTATTGGAAATCAAAGGCCTGAAGGCTGAAATTGACGGCAAAGAAATCCTGCATGGTATTGATCTGACCATTCAGCGCGGCGAAGTGCATGCGATTATGGGGCCCAATGGCTCTGGCAAATCAACACTCTCTTATGTGCTGGCCGGGCGTGAAGGTTATGAAATCACCGGCGGCGATATTTTGCTCGATGGCACCTCCATTCTGGAATTAGAAGCAGATGAGCGGGCGCGTGCCGGTATGTTTCTGGCCTTTCAATATCCGGTTGAGCTGCCAGGTGTAGGCGGTATGGCCTTTTTACGCGCGGCGGTAAATGCACGCCTTCGTGAACAGGGCAAGGATGAGGTTGATCAGCTCGGTTTTGTGAAATTGGTGCGCGCCAAAGCAGGTGAGCTGGGTGTTTCTGATGAGATGTTGAAACGGGCGGTGAATGTCGGTTTTTCGGGTGGCGAGAAAAAACGCTATGAAATTCTGCAAATGGCGATGTTAGAGCCCATCATGGCCGTACTTGATGAAACGGATTCAGGGCTGGATGTGGATGCGCTGAAAACTGTATCTGACGGCGTGAATGCGCTGCGTGGGCCAGCGCGTGGTATGCTGGTGATCACCCATTATCAGCGTCTGCTTTCTCATATTGTGCCTGATTATGTGCATATCCTCTCAAATGGACGGATTGTGAAATCAGGTGATAAGGCACTGGCCTTACAGGTCGAAGAAAATGGTTATGCAGGAATTGATGATGCAGCCTGAAACAGCCCAAAACACACAGATAGACTGGCCGTCAAAACGCGTTGAAGCTTTCCGCTTCACCCCGTTAAATGACCGTGGATTAGACGCGCTGATACCCGCACGTGCGGCCGCACAAGCACCCGCATTTGATGCAGGTCTGGCAGACGCTATCCAGCTCAATTTCGTAGCAGGTAAGTTGATGAGTGATATGGCTGAACAGGCTTTCTCGCTTAACCGCTTATCTGATGATAAAACAGCAAAGGATATGTTGCATTCTTTGCTGCCTGCTGACCATCCATCAGCGCAATCGGCTGATGTGGGCGCAGGCTGGGTTTTGGATATTGCGGCGGGCATTGAAATTGAACAACCTATCTTGTTCTCTTTTACCGGCGGCGCATTAGACGAGGTGGCAAGCCCAGTGATCGTCATACGTCTTGGTGCAGGCGCGAAAGCCACAATTGCAGAGGCACACAGCACGGATTTGGGGCTCAATGCGCCAGTGATGTTCTACGATATTGCAGCGGATGCCAAGCTGGATCATGCAAAATGGCAGGCCGAAGGAAAGACCACGACTCATTTAGGCCTCAGCCTGTTTCAATTGGCTGAAAAGGCCGATATGGCCAGCCTAACCCTTTCTATGGGCGCAAAGCTCGCCCGTTGTGAAAGCCATGTCTTGCTGGCAGGTGAAGAGGTGAAAATCGCCTTGCATAATCTTTATCTAGGCAAGGATAGGCAGCATCTGGATACAACCACACGCTTGCATCACGCCGTGCCAAATTGCTGTTCTGATCAGGTTATCCGCGGGGTGCTGGATGACAGCGCCACAGGCGTATTCCAAGGCCAGATTCGCGTTGCACCAGATGCCCAGAAAACAGATGGTCAGCAGATGAGCAGGGCGTTGTTGCTGTCGCGCGATGCAGAGGTACATACCAAGCCTGAGTTGGAAATTTTCGCAGATGATGTGGTTTGTTCGCACGGCGCAACCGTGGGTGAGCTCGATGAACGCCAGCTTTTCTATTTGATGGCGCGTGGCATTGACCGCGATACAGCACGTGCCCTGCTTATCGAAGCTTTTCTGATTGAAGCCTTGGATGAAATCCGCGCACCAGCTCTCAGTGCTTGGCTGAATAAGCCTGTGGCTGCCTGGCTGGGTAAGTCAGACGGCGAAGAGGCGGCCTAATGACAGATTTTGCTGCTTTAAGAGATGATTTTCCGATCCTGAAACGCCCTGTGCATGGCAAAGAGCTGACCTATCTGGATTCAGCCGCTTCAGCGCAAAAGCCGAAGATAGTGCTGGAGGCTATCCAGCGGGCCTATGATAATCACTATTCTAACGTGCATCGTGGTTTGCATATGCTCTCAGAAGAGAGCACAGATGCCTATGAGGCAGTGCGTGGCAAGGTACAGCAGCTGATCAATGCACCGCGTTCTGATGAGGTGATTTTTACCTCTGGGGCGACCATGTCATTGAATTTGATCGCACAATGTTGGGGCGGGGATAATCTGTCTGCAGGTGATGAAATCCTGATCACCGTGGCTGAACATCACGCCAATATTGTGCCTTGGCAGATGATAGCTCAGCGCACCGGTGCCAGGCTGATCGCAGCCCCTGTCGAAACAGATGGCAGTTTTGATTTTGACCGCTTCAAGGGCTTTATCACAGATAAAACCAAAGTGATTTCCGTCCCGCATGTATCCAACGTGCTGGGTACGGTCTTTCCAGTAAAGCAAATCGCTGCTGCTGCGCACGCACAAGGCGCAATCTGTATCGTGGATGGCTGTCAGGGTGTGGTGCATATGCCCGTGGATGTTCAGGATATTGGTTGTGATTTTTATGTGTTCTCAGGTCATAAGCTCTATGGGCCAAGCGGGATTGGTGTCTGTTGGGGGCGCTATGATTTGCTAGCCGATATGCCGCCTTTCTTGGGCGGCGGTGATATGATCGATGATGTTGAGATTGAGACCTCTAGCTATGCAGCCCCGCCGGTCAGGTTTGAGGCCGGCACTCCCCCGATTGTGCAGACGATTGCCCTTGGTGTTGCCATCGATTTTGTGATGGATATTGGCATGGCGGCCATTCGTGATCATGAAATGGATTTGCTACGTTATGGTCATCAGCGTTTGTCTGCAGTAGAGGGGCTGAATTTTATCGGTACAGCAACAGGCAAATCAGGGGTGATATCCTTTACCCTTGATGCGGCTCATCCCCATGATATCGCCACGCTGATTGATCAAGATGGGGTTGCCATTCGTGCAGGTCATCACTGTGCACAGCCTTTGATGAAATTCTATAATCTATCATCAACTGCGCGCGCGTCGGTTGGGGTCTATAGCCGGCATGAAGATTTTGACAGGTTGGCTGAAGCCCTTGAAAAGGTAAACAGGATTTTTAGCGCATGAGTGAGACCAAAAAACAGCCTCATTTTGTCGGCGGTCTGGAACTAGCTGATTTCATGCCGAAAGCTGAAGATGGCTTTGTGGCGCGCGCAGGTGCGCCGCTTGCCGTCCCACATGCAGCAGGCGAAGATGCGGTGATTAATGCTCTGATGACGGTGAAAGATCCCGAAATACCGGTGAATATTTACGATTTAGGTTTGATTTATTCTGTTACCCGCCATGATAATGGGGATGTGTCCATTACCATGTCGTTGACCGCACCCGCCTGTCCGGTGGCAGGCGAGATGCCAGGGCAAGTGGCTGAGGCCGTTGCCGCCTTGCCAGAGGTGGGCTGTGTGGATGTAACTCTGGTCTGGTCACCTGCATGGTCACCTGAACGGATGAGCGAAGATGCCAAAATGGCACTTGATCTAGGGTTTTAGTAGTGAAGGGAGGTGTATGATGCAATTTGATGCTTCTCAACCCATTTTAACCTTGAGCGATGCGGCGGCAGCGCGTGTGCGTCATCTGATGGAAAAAGCAGATGAGGGTGTGATTGGCCTGCGTGTCGGTATCAAGACTGCGGGCTGTTCTGGTCTGCAATATCAGGTCGAATTCGCCACGGAAAAGAAACAATTTGAAGATGAGATCGAGGAAAAAGGGGTGCGTATCTTAATCGATCCAGCCGCCGTGATGTTTTTGATCGGCTCTGAGATGGATTATGAAGAAGAGAAATTCGCCTCAACCTTCACCTTCAAAAACCCGAATGAAACCGCCCGTTGCGGATGTGGCGAGAGCTTCTCGGTCTCCTAATGTCATCTGAAGAAGTGGTACAGCAGAGCCAGCCAGCGGCAGAGGGTGAAACATCCGGCCGGCCATCAAACCAGCAGAACAATAAACGCATCATTGAGATGCTGACCCAGCTCTATTTTTATGTTTCGCCGCGCGGGGATAAAACCGTACAGCGGCGTCTTGGCCTGTCTATGGCATCGCTGGTGCTGGCGCGTATATGTTCTGCGACCATGCCGCTATTTTATGGTATGGCCGTGGATATGGTGAATCTGGAAGACGGCTTCATCATGACAGCTTTGCTCTTTGTGCTGGGTGGCTATGCGCTCACCAGATTGGGCGAGCAGGTTTTCTCAGAACTCAAACAATTCTTTTTCACCCGTGTGGCTCAACGTGCCGTGCGCGGCGCGGCATTGGCCACCTTTGGTCATCTCCATGGCCTGTCGATGCGCTTTCATCTTGATCGCCAGACAGGTGGGCTGAGCCGGGCCGTTGAGCGCGGCGCAAAGGCTGTTGAATATCTCTTGATGATCGGCGCTTTAGAATTACTGCCGATTTTGCTTGAGCTGGCATTTGTCTCTGGCCTGCTCTGGTGGCTGTTCGGCTTTGAATATGCGGCAGTTACTTTTATCACTGTATCGCTCTACGCCTTTTTTACCATTCGGGTAACAGAATGGCGGATGGCTTTTCGGCGGGCGATGAACCAGGCAGATGAAAAGGCAGCCACCCGCGCGGTGGACAGCCTGCTGAATTTTGAAACAGTGAAATATTTTAACGCAGAAGAAGCCGAAATGCGCCGCTATGACAGTGCCCTTCAACGCTATGAGACGGCCGCTGTGCGCTCGCGTACCTCTTTAGCGGCGGTGAATATCGGCCAGGGGGCTATTATTGCGACCGGCCTGTTATTGGTGATGATTATGGCGGCGCGCGATATTCAGTCTGGCGCGATGTCGGTGGGTGATTTTGTGGTGGTAAACACCTATTTGCTGCAGCTTTACATCCCGCTTAATTTTCTAGGCTGGATTTACCGCGAGATGCGCCAATCTATCGTTGATTTAGAACGCATGCTGGGTCTGCTTGATGAATATCCGGATGTTTCTGATGAAACGGATGCACCTGCATTAAAGCTCAATGGTGGGGCTATTCGGTTTGAAAATGTGCATTTCACCTATCAAGATCGCAAAATCCTAAAAGGTGTTTCTTTTGAGGTTGAGGCAGGCAAGCGTGTGGCGATTGTCGGGCCGAGCGGGGCCGGTAAATCGACCATTTCACGGCTGCTCTTCCGCTTTTATGATCCACAAAACGGGCGAATCCTCATTGATGATCAAGATATCAGCCAGGTCACTCAGCATTCAGTGCGGGCGGCAATTGGCGTGGTCCCGCAAGATACCGTGATGTTCAATGCCTCTATCGGCTATAATATTGGCTATGCCCGTGATGGCGCCTCTCAAGCTGAGATTGAAGAGGCTGCCCGTTTGGCCTCGATAGATGGTTTCATTGCGCAATTACCTCAAGGCTATGACACCGTGGTGGGTGAACGCGGCCTGAAACTCTCTGGCGGTGAAAAACAGCGGGTGGCAATCGCTAGAACGATTTTGAAAGCACCTTCTGTCTTTCTGTTTGATGAGGCGACATCTGCGCTGGATAGCCGGACTGAAAAAGATATTCAAGAAGCCCTGAATAAAGTGTCAGCACAGCAGACAACATTGGTGATTGCCCACCGGCTATCTACAATTATTGATGCAGATGAAATTCTGGTCTTGCAGGATGGCCTGCTGGTTGAGCGTGGCACACATTTAGAATTGCTGGATCAGCAGGGGCTTTATGCCACCATGTGGGAGCGTCAATCCAGCGGGTTTCAGGAGACATCCAAGCCAAATGGCACGGAGGTTTCAGGGCTGGAGCCGTCATGACAAACGCCTTTGAAGCCCGTTTCACGCCATTAGGCGGCAGCGATATCTTCGCCGATGTCGCCCTCAGCCCACAGATCACACAACAGGTGCGCGCACATTTATGGCCAGCAGGTAACCAGCCTGCAGATAAACGTGTGCTTTTCCTGCCTGGCTTTACAGAATTTTGTGAAAAACATGCGCACACAGCCAAGCGGCTGGTTGATTTAGGCTATCAGGTTTTGATGATTGACTGGCCAGGTCAAGGACGCTCTGGGCATTTGGCAAAGGACAAGCTGGCTGTTCATATTGACGATTTTGCACAATATGATGCAGCGCTGGATGCGATATTGGCCGCAGCAGGCTGGCGCGATGATCGGTTTTTACTGATTGGCCATTCTATGGGCGGGCATATGGCTTTGCGCAGCTGTGGCCGTTTGGCCAGCCATATCAGGGCTGCGCTCTTGATGGCACCCATGATACGCCCGCATCTAGGACCTGCCAGATTGATTTTGAGTTTGGCACAGCTGCTGGGTAAAACCCCTTTATATGCCCGCGGTGCCCCGACACAGAAAAAATTGCCGATGTCATTGGCCCGTCGTTATTCCAGTTTGAATCCGCTGACCCATGATCCAGCTTATTATGATTTGCCATATCAGTGGTTTGAACGTGCACCTGAATTGCGCCGGACGATTGCGACGGTCGGCTGGGTGCGTGCTGCCTATCAATCCTGTCTGGATACCAGCTTAAATAAAAATTGGTTAAGACAGCAGCAAGTGCCGGTTCTGGCCCTTCTGGCAGGTCAGGAATATATTTGCAGCTTGCCAGCGGCACAAGAATATCTGGCCTATCTGCCAGATGCCGATATCCGTGTAATTGACGAAGCACGTCATGAAATTTTCAGTGAAACAGCTGATATTCAAGCAAAAGTCTGGCCAGAAATTGAGGCGTTTTTAGCCCGCTATGCTGATTAATAATTAAACTGTTCCTGAATGGAGCGGTCATATAAAGACGCCCCTGAATCAAACATCAAATCAAGTGTGATATCGCTCGCGCGGCTGATTTCAATGCGTTCAACCGCCCGAAATTCGCGTGAATCAGCTGAGGCTGAAACAGGTCTGAAATCTGCTTGTAACACCTCAATTTCCACCTGACTATTCGCCGGCAGCAATGCCCCGCGCCAGCGTCTTGGCCGAAAGGCTGAAATCGGTGTGAGGGCCAATAATTCTGCGCCAATTGGAATAACCGGACCATGGGCGGAGAGATTATAAGCAGTGGAACCGGCCGGTGTGGCAACCATCACCCCATCACATACCAGCTCAGGCAGTTGCAGCTTGCCATTCACCTTTATCGCCAGATGCGCTGCATTATGAGTCTGGCGGAGCATGGATACTTCGTTAATGGCCAATGCTTCTTGCGTGCCATCTGTACTATGGGCAACCAGTCTCAAGGGGTTAATCTGGACTGTTTCTGCCATCTCGATACGCGCCAGCAAATCCGCCTCATTTTGCTCATTCAGCAAAAAGCCGATATGACCGCAATTAATGCCAAAAACCGGCTTTTGAAACGCAATGGCATCACGCAGTGAGTGTAGCATCTGGCCATCACCCCCAAGCACCACAATCACATCAGCATCTTCCAAGCGGGCCTGGCCATATGTTTTTGTATATTGGGCCAGCATGGCCTGAGAGGCATCATGGGTAGAGGCTGTAAAATGCAATTTCATATCAAGGCGCCTCATATTGGCCGTTCACTTAGGAGAAAAGGTCTTGTTTACACTAACTTAAGGGATCATCTCTGATAAAACAAACCCCTGTATTATCACCCTTCATATCAAGAGTGTTATCTCGCAGGGTTAAAAATAGGGCTGAATAAGAGCTCTTGCAAGCAGGCCGGGAAGAGACCAGATTAGTGTCATGCATGATAAGGATTCAAAAATACCATCTGAACAGGCGCCATTTCTGGCCCCAGAGCCAGATAACCCGGCCCTGACAACGCAGCTTTCCGGACAGGATGCTACCGGCCAGCCTGTCGATTTGCCCGTGGTTCAGGAACGGGCGATCACCATTTATCTCAATAGCCAGGAAATTATCACCTCAATGACAGTGGGTGATCATGTGGCTGAGATGGCAGTCGGATTTTTATTTAATCAACATATTCTCACCGCTGCAGATGAGATTGACTCTATCGATGTGGATGAGGAATTGGATGTGGTGGTGGTCCGCACCCATCAAGAGACTGGCTTTGAGGCTAAGACGAAAAAGAAAATCAAAACAAGCGGCTGTGCACAAGGCACTGTTTTTGCAGATGTGATGGACAGGTTTGAAGCGGCTAAACTGCCAAAAGGCACAAAGATAAGCGCCGCTGAACTCACCGCTTTATCCAAAACCATTAACCATACACCAAGCCTCTATCTTAAAGCAGGGGCCATTCATGGCTGTGTTTTGGCCAAGGGCGCAGAGATGCTGCTTTATATGGAAGATATCGGCCGTCATAATGCGGTCGATAAAATTGCTGGTGTCATGCTGATGAATAATATCAGCGGGGCTGATAAAATTTTCTACACCACAGGCCGCCTGACCTCAGAAATGGTGATCAAGACAGTCTTGATGGGTATTCCTATTCTGGTGTCTCGGTCAGGCTTTACCGAAGCCGGGGTGCGTTTGGCACGTCAGGCAGGCCTCACCTTGATTGGGCGGGCAAAAGGCAGCCGTTTCTTTGTTTTATCAGGGCCAGAGCGTGTCGAATTTGCAGCGCAGCTAGAGCAGGAAACAACCGAACAGCAATCACCTCAGCGCGCGATGACCTCTGCCAAAGGTCAGGAAAGATGACGGCTTTGGATAGATCGCGTTTTGAAAAACTGGCGGTGGGTTATCTGGCAGGTGGCCAGGCACGCCGGCTAGGTGGTATCGACAAAGCTTTTATCGAGATTGGTGAGCAAACGATTTTCGAGCGTCAGCGTGGTGTCTTGGCTGATATTCCAGTTCAGATATTAAACGCGAACGGGGATGTCACTCGGTTTGATGCAACCGGCTTGAAGGTGGTCCCAGACACTCATCAAGGTCATTTGGGTCCATTGGCTGGCTTGCTGTCGCTGATGGAGGAGGTGCGCAGCCATTATGCTCAAATCACGCATATCTTGAGTATCGCAACAGATGCGCCTTTTATTCCAGATGATATGGCCGAACAATTGCTGGCTGAACAAGACAAGACAGGTGCAGATATCGTAATGGCTGCTAGCTTTGGGCGTCATCATCCGGTTTTTGCGCTATGGCCTGTTATGCTGGCAGATGCGCTGGAATCCGCCTTGATAGAGGAGGGGATCCGCAAAATTGACCATTTCACCGCCCGCTATCATGTTGAACTGGTCGATTTCACCCCGTCTGATACAGCCAGCCAAAGCCAGCTCGCATGTGATCCCTTTATGAATATTAACCGGCCAGAAGATATCGCGGCTGCTGAGCGGCTGTTATCACAAGCGGGCGCAGAAGAATAAAACTGGTCATAACCACCAGAAATCTATACATCTTTGTGTAATAAGACATACTTAAAAAAAATTGTGAGTGCAGGATGACACAATTGCCAAGCCAAAAAGCTGTTGAGGATATGTTTGCGACCTACCGGTCTGCACTGGACAGGCTGGAAGCGGGGTTTGGCACGGCTTTTGATAAGGCGGTCGAGATGATTGCCTCTGCGCAAGGCCATTTGATTGTCTGTGGTATGGGCAAATCCGGCTTGGTCGGCCGTAAAATTGCGGCGACTTTGGCTTCAACTGGCACGCCTTCTCTATTTTTGCATCCGGCAGAAGCTATCCATGGCGATCTCGGCATGGTGCGGCGTGGCGATGTGATACTGCTCATTTCCAATTCAGGCGAAACCGAAGAAGTGGTGCGCCTGCTCCCTGCTTTTCAGCGTTTAGATGCCAAGCTGATTGCGCTGGTCGGGCGCGTCAATTCTACCATGGCAGATGCGTCTGATGTTGTGCTGGATGCGTCTGTGGATAAAGAAGCTTGCCCGCTAAATCTGGCCCCGACCACCTCAACACTCACCGCTTTGGTGATGGGTGATGCGCTGGCCATTGCACTGATGACACGCCAAGGCTTTGAGCCACAGGATTTTGCAGCCACCCATCCTGGCGGCAAGTTAGGCCAGCGTTTACTTACCCGAGTCTCTGACAGGATGGTGGTCCAGAATCTGCCTTTTGTAGCAGCTGATGCGCCAATGTCTGAGGTGATTGTTCAGATGACAGAAGGGCGGTTGGGGCTGGCTTTGGTCGGCACAGCAGAGGTATTGCAGGGCATCATTACAGATGGCGATTTGCGCCGCATGCTGACCCACGGTCATGATTTGAAAACCACCCTTGCACAAGATGTGATGACACCAGACCCGCTATCGGTTGCCCCGCAGATGATGATGGCAGAGGCAGAAGAAAAAATGCTCGAAGCACGTGTTCAATGCCTGATGGTCAAGGATACGCATGGCCAGCTGCTCGGCGTGTTGCAAATTTACTGATCGATTTATCAATGAGATGAAGTGAGACCGGTTTGTATGAAACTGTCTGATTTTGATTATGCGCTCGACACCAGCCGCATTGCCCAAAAACCAGCTGAACCGCGTGATAGTGCAAAATTACTAGATGCACGCACCCAGCCCTTTGGCGATCACAGCGTGCGTGATCTCCCTGGGTTGCTGCGGGCAGGTGATTTGCTGGTGGTGAATAATACCAAGGTGATACCCGCTAAATTGACAGGCCAGCGCAAAGCCAGTTCACCTTTAAGCGGACAATCTGGCGGGCAGGCCCCGACTGGCGCGATTCATGTAACATTGCATCAGCGCATTGATGAGGCGCGTTGGTGGGCTTTTATCAAACCAGCGCGTAAATGTCAGGCCGGTACAGAGCTGATATTCGGTCCTGGTTTTGAGGCGCGGATTGACGAGAAAAAAGACGGCGGCGAGATGATGTTGTCCTTTTCCAAATCAGGGCCTGATCTGGATGCTGCCCTGCTGGCATTTGGGAGCATGCCATTACCGCCCTATATCAAGCGCGATGCGGCAGGTGATCATGCAGATAATCATGATTATCAGACACTTTTTGCACGCCATAGCGGGGCTGTCGCAGCCCCAACGGCTGGCTTGCATTTTACAGATGGATTGCGTGATGCGCTTGCTGCTGCCCAAATTAATATGGCAGAGGTAACCTTACATGTCGGGGCAGGGACTTTCCTGCCTGTTCAGGTCGAAAATATCGCTGAACACAAGATGCACGCAGAATGGGGTGCAATTTCAGAGGAAACAGTTGCTAAAATTGACGCAACCAAGGCCGCAGGCGGGCGCATCATTTCAGTGGGCACAACCAGTCTACGGATTTTGGAAGCCGCTTATGCTCAGCAGGGCAAGCTCACTGCTTTTTCAGGTGAGACAGATATATTTATCACACCTGGTTTTCAGTTTGGTGTTGTGGATATGCTGATGACCAATTTTCACCTGCCGAAATCAACATTATTGATGCTGGTCAGTGCGCTCACCGGTAAAGATTGGGTGTTTTCAGCCTATGATCATGCGCTGGCTAGTGATTACCGCTTTTTCAGCTATGGTGATGCCTGTCTGTTTGAAAGGAAAAACTGATGCAAGAGCAACGACCTGATTTCGGTTTTAATCTGATCACAACAGACGGGATGGCACGCCGTGGGACCGTGCAAACAGGTTTTGGTGCGGTCCAGACCCCGGCCTTTATGCCCGTTGGTACTGCTGCTTCAGTCAAGGGTATGATGCCGGATGCGGTGGCTGGTACTGGGGCTGAGATTATCCTTTCTAACACCTATCATCTGATGTTGCGCCCCGGGGCTGAACGAGTCGGGCGTCTTGGCGGTGTGCGTAAATTGATGGGCTGGGATGGTCCGCTCTTAACCGATTCAGGTGGGTTTCAGGTGATGTCTCTTGGCCCGCTGCGTAAGCTGGATGAAAATGGGGTTGAGTTCCGCTCGCATCTGGATGGAACAAAATATCTCTTAACTCCTGAAAGCTCTACCGATATTCAAGATAAGCTGGATGCCACCATCACCATGGCTTTTGATGAATGCACGCCGTATCCCGCCACAAAGGCGCAGGCAGATGAATCCATGCAGCTCTCTATGCGTTGGGCAAAGCGATCGCGTGCGGCCTTTCGAGAACGCCAAGGGTATGGACAGTTTGGCATTGTGCAGGGCTCTGTCTTTGAAGAGCTTCGGCATGAATCAATCGATAAGCTGCATGAGATTGGTTTTGAAGGCTATGCTATTGGTGGTCTGGCAGTGGGTGAAGGCCAGGAAGCCATGTTTGACACGCTTGACTTTACCACGCCGAAAATGCTGGCAGACAAGCCGCGTTATCTGATGGGGGTAGGCAAGCCGAGCGATTTGGTGGGCGCGGTGATGCGCGGTGTGGATATGTTTGACTGTGTATTGCCCACCCGTTCAGGGCGCACCGGCCAGGGCTTTACACGGCGTGGCCCGGTCAATATCAAAAATGCCCGACATGCCGAAGATCCGCGGCCCTTGGATGAAGATTGTTCTTGTCCAGCATGCAGCCGTTTTTCGCGTGCCTATCTGCATCATTTGTTCAAAGCTGAAGAGGTGCAGGGGCTGATGTTGCTGACCTGGCATAATTTGACTTATTATCAGGATTTAATGGCCGGCATGCGTGGGGCCATTGAAGCGGGTAGGATGGCTGAATTCGCCAAAAGTTTTGCAGATGATCAGGCACTTGGTGATATTGAACAGCTCTGATTGAGAAAAACCGGAAAAGATGCAGCCACAGGATAAGCTCAAAATCTGGTTGAAGAAAGAAGCGCTGGCCCTTGGCTTTTCTGCGTTGAAAATTACCTCGGCTGAACTGCCAGATGAAACGCAGGCCCGGCTCAGTCATTTTATAGAACAGGATTATCATGGCACGATGAGCTGGCTTGCCGAGACAGCCCAACGGCGTGGCCAGCCCACTGCGATGTGGCCAGCAGCCCAATCAGCGCTATTGCTGGCGATGAATTATGGCCCAGACCATGACCCGATGAGTAACCTGACAGAGGGGTCAAAGGGTAATATCTCGGTCTATGCCAGAGGCCGTGACTATCATGATGTGATTAAGGGTAAGCTGAAAATGCTGGCCAGTAAGCTGGTCTCTAGAACCGGTGCTGAGGTGAAGGTCTTTGTGGATACCGCGCCCTTAATGGAAAAACCATTGGCACAGCAGGCCGGGCTCGGCTGGCAAGGCAAACACACCAATCTGGTGAGCCGTGAGCTGGGGTCCTGGTTTTTTATTGGCGCCATTTTAACAGATGCTGAATTGGTGCCAGATGATGCTGAAACCGATCATTGTGGCAGCTGTTCTGCCTGTCTTGATATCTGTCCGACAAGGGCGTTTCCGGCCCCCTATCAGCTAGATGCAAGGCGATGTATTTCCTATCTGACCATTGAATATGACGGTGTGATAGAACCTGAATTACGCGCGCAGATGGGCAATCGCATTTTTGGCTGTGATGATTGTTTGGCTGTCTGCCCATGGAATAAATTTGCTGAACAGGCACATGAACAAAAATTGCTGGCAAAATCGGATGAGATGCCTGATTTAGCCGAGATGCTCTTAATGGATGAGCCCAGCTGGCGGCAATTTTTCGCTGGCCAGCCTGTGCGCCGCGCAGGCTATATCCGGTTTTTGCGTAACTGTCTGATTGCCGCAGGCAACAGCAAAGATAATGGCCTAGTCCCAGTGATTGCGCCTTATCTTCATCACAGCGCACCATCTTTGCGGGCGATGGCTGTCTGGGCTTATCGGCAACTCACCGGCGGTATGCCGGCACGAGATGACGCTGAAACAGACCAGATGGTGCTGGCAGAATATAAGCGCTAGATAGATATGATAAAAAAGGTGCAGAAGAACATCCCCTGCACCTTTAAAGATATCACAGATTTCAGTGCGGCTGATTAGCCGTTGTGATAACCGCGCTCGCCATGCTGTGAGAGATCAAGGCCTTCAACCTCGGCTTCTTCATCTACACGCAGACCGCCAACCATCTGTGCAATTTTCAAAATCACATAAGAGGCAATGGCGGTCCAGATGACGGTAATCACCACTGAATAGAGCTGAACCATGAATTGTGAGGTGGCTGAGACGCCTTCTGCTAGGCCAAGGCCGTTAAAGGTGTCTGTAGCAAGGAAGGCCACCAGCAATGAGCCGAGGATACCGCCCACACCATGCACCGCGAATACGTCCAGCGAATCGTCCAGCTTTAGCTTGCCGCGGATGATATCCACAGCCAGATAACAGACATAACCACCAGCAAGGCCAAGGATAATGCCGCCTGGTACGCCGATAAAGCCTGAGGCCGGGGTTACCGTCGCAAGACCTGCAACCATACCGGTCACCATGCCCACAACAGACGGGCGCCCGAACTTGACCCATTCAATGGTCATCCAGACCAGGGATGCTACAGCGGCAGCGATATGGGTGACCAGCAAGGCCATTGCTGCGCCCCCACCAGCTGCTAGCGCAGAGCCGCCGTTAAAGCCGAACCAGCCAACCCAGAGCATAGATGCACCGATCATGGTTAAGACTGGGCTATGTGGCGGCTGAAGCTGAGATGGAAAATTACGACGTGAACCCAGTACCAGTGCTGCCACGATAGCGGCTGTACCGGCTGTGGCATGCACCACAATACCACCGGCAAAATCCATCACACCCCATGAGGCCATGATACCGCCACCCCAGACCCATTTGGTCACAGGCGCATAGACAACCAATGACCAGAGACCCGAGAAAATCAGCACTGCTGAGAATTTGATGCGCTCAACATAAGCACCAATAACAAGTGCAGGTGTGATGATCGCAAAGGTCATCTGGAAGGCTGCAAACAGGCTTTCTGGAATGGTGCCAGCCAGGCTGTCGATTGTAACCGCACCAAGGAACAGATTGCCAAGGTCGCCAACCCACATCCCATCGCCGCTGAATGCCAGTGAATAGCCGGCCACAACCCATACAACAGAAATCAGGCAGGCTACGGCAAAGTGATGCATCAGCACGGACACAACATTTTTAGACTGAACCAGGCCAGCATAGAACAGCGCAAGGCCAGGCAAGGTCATAAACAAGACCAGCGCAGTTGCAGTCAAAATCCAGGCACTGTCACCTGAATCAACCGCTGCAAAAGCAGGTGCTGGCACAAAGGCCAGTAAGGTGGCCATACCCACCCATGAACGCATTGAAAACATTTTTCCCTCCAAAACCATATCAAGGCACAACATGCCAGATAGGTCATCCAACAGCCGACGGTGCATTCCGATGCAATGGCTGGTTTTCAACTCAAATACTGACATCAGCTTCTAGTGAAGTTTCGATGCGATACAATTTGAGATATTGAAATAGGTGGGAACTGTAAAAAATGCCTAAAAAATAAGCACTAAATTTCATCGTGCTTAAAATTTGTGCATATTTGATTTTGTGGGAATGGAGCGGCGTGCGGGAATCGAACCCGCGGCTCCAGCTTGGAAGGCTGGGGTATTACCATTATACGAACGCCGCATATGATGCAGGTGATGCAATCTTTAGCCTTATCCTTCATTTTCTGCGCGAATGCAAGGCTTTCTGCCAAGGCTTTATTGGCGGCTAGATATCAACCCAGCCAGCCAGATTTTCACGCACAATTGTCTCAATGACGTTAAGGCCAACCGCGCTGTCATTAAGGCAAGGAATATAGTGATAATCACCACCACCTGTTTCCTGAAACTGCTCTTTGCCTTCCATCGCCAGCTCTTCGAGGGTTTCAAGGCAGTCTGCCACAAAGCCTGGGGCCATGATGGCAAGTGATTTTGTGCCTTCTGCGCCAAAGGCTTCTAGTGTTTCATCTGTATAGGGTTGCAGCCAAGGCTCGCGCCCAAAACGCGACTGGAAGGTCACCTGATAGCGTTCTTTTGGCCAGTCCAATTCTTCACGCAGCAAGCGCGCTGTTTTCATGCAATGGCAATGATAGGGATCGCCTTGCACAAAATAACGTTGCGGGATGCCATGAAAACTGACCATCAGTTTTTCAGGGTCTTTATCGCCTAAACTGTCTTTTACGGACTGGGCCAGTGCTGAGATATAGGCGGGGTGATCATGCCAAGGCGGCGCCGTTCGAATGGCTGGCTGCCAGCGCTGTTTCAAAGCCCACTCAAACACCTCGTCATTCACTGTTGCGGTTGTAGAGGCCGCATATTGCGGATAGAGCGGGATAATCACAAAGCGATTACATCCGGCTTGCCTCAGCCTTTCCAGTTGTGATGGAATGGAAGGATTGCCATAGCGCATCGCCCATGAAACCATCAAATCATCACGTTGGTCTTTATCCGCGCCAAAGCGTTTTGCGATATGTTCTGCCTGAAGGCGTGTATATTTACGCAAAGGGCTACCATCTGGCCCCTCTTTCAACCAGATACGCTCATAGGCATCCCCGGATTTGCGCGGCCTGATATTGAGGATAATACCATTTAAAATCAGCCACCAGAGCAGGCGCGGGACTTCCACAACCCGGCGATCAGATAAAAACTGTTTGAGATACCGGCGCATTGACGGGGTGTCTGTACCATCAGGTGTCCCCAGATTAACCAATAACAGGCCGGTCTTCGCATGACGTGGCCAGACCGGATGATCTGATGGCATATCTTTGACACTCATTATGCGCCTCCGCTATTCCAGTGTTACCCTGACATAAATAGAAGGCTAGGCGGATTTGACCAGTGCGTCAGTGTCTAATTCTTCAGAAACACGTTCTGTCAGGCTTGGTGGCTGAACCTTATGGAAGACTTTGACCAAGGCTTCAACCAGCTGGTCTATCATCTCATCGGTATGCAGTGGCCCTGGCGTGATACGCAGACGTTCTGTTCCTTTGGGAACAGTCGGATAATTAATCGGCTGGATATACAGCCCATATTCAGCGAGCAGTGTCCAGCTGATCTCAGAGCACAAAGCGGCATCACCGACCATCACCGGCACAATATGAGTTGTTGAGGGCAGGCAGGGCATCTGATGTGCTGCCAACCTGTCTTTTAGCTTTTGCGCCTGTTCTTGCTGGGCTTCTCGCTCGTCAGAAGAGTGACGCAAATGACGAATAGAGCTGAGCGCAGCTGCGGCCAAGGCAGGGGGCATAGCAGTGGTAAATATAAAGCCAGAGCCGTTTGATCGAATGGCATCAACAATCAGGTCGCTGGCGGCGATATAGCCCCCCATGGCACCATAGGCTTTGCCAAGCGTGCCTTGAATGATATCAACCTCATCTGACAAATCTTCGCGCTGGGCAATGCCGCCACCTTCATGGCCATACATGCCAACCGCATGGACTTCATCAAGATAGGTCAGCGCGTTATATTTACGCGCTAAGGCGCAAATCTCGGCAATGCGCCCTGTATCCCCATCCATCGAATAGACAGATTCAAAAATGACGATTTTATGCCGGTCCAAGGGCTGTGCCGCGAGCAATTCTTCGAGATGGGCCACATCATTATGGCGGAAAATTGCTTTTTCAGCGCGGCCATAGCGAATGCCTGAGATGATAGAAGCATGGTTCATGGCGTCCGAGAAAATCATCGGATTATCCAGCAATGCAATCAGCGCAGAGATGCTGGCTTCATTGGCAACATAGCCAGAGGTAAAGACAAGGGCACGCTCTTTTCGATGCAGGGCAGCCAATTCTGATTCTAAGGCCACAATATGGCTGCTGGTCCCGGAGATATTACGAGTCCCGCCAGCGCCTGTGCCATGTTGCTGGGCCGCTTCTGCCATCGCATCGATATTTGCGGTGCGCTGACCCATCCCAAGATAGTCATTAGAACACCAGATGACCACATCACGCGTGCCGTCCTCTGTTTTCCACACAGCCTTGGGGTGTGCACCAGAAACACGTTCTAATTCGACAAAATAGCGATAGCGATTTTCATCTTTCAATTGCGCTATTTTATTCTGAAAAACAGATTGATAATCCAACTATCAAGCTCCACGACACATCACACGCATATTGGATTTTCAAAAACCCATTGCCTGCTTACTAATCATAGACCGCTCAAATCAGAAAAACAGCTTAATTTTCACATGACAAGAATGTGACAAAATGAAGCTATGTTATTCTGCTGCTTGCGGCGTGTCCAATTTAACCAAACGGGCTGCCGAAAACTTCAGCTCTGGGATCTTGCCATAGGGATCAAGGGCCGGGTTTGTCAGCATATTTGCCGGTGCTTCAGTAAAGCAGAAAGGCACAAAAATCATGCCAGCAGGCAAGTTCGGGTCCATCCGAACAGCCAGTTCAATACGTCCGCGCCGTGTTTCAACGGCGACCTGGTCACCAGCATCCAATGCTAATGTTTTCAGGTCTGCCGGGCTGACATGCACTTCTGCTTCAGGCTCTAAGGCATCCAGAACGGTAGCGCGGCGGGTCATTGACCCGGTATGCCAATGTTCCAAAAGACGCCCTGTTGACATGATGATTGGGAAATCTGTATCTGGCAGCTCATCAGGCGGCAATACATCAGCTGGTGTCATGCGGCCACGTCCGCTGGCGGTTGGGAACCGGTCAGAGAAGATGATATCTGCACCTTGGCTGGTTTCATCTGCACATGGGTAGGTCACCGCATCTTCTGTTTCCAGCCTGTCCCAGCTAATTCCGGTCAGAGACGGCATGACAAGCCGCATTTCAGCAAACACATCCTTTGGATGGCTATATTCCCAGCCAAGACCCATGCGATTAGCAATTTCTTGGATGATCCACCAATCTTGCTTGGCTTCACCTGGTGGTGAGACAGCTGCCCGGCCCAGCTGGACACGGCGATCAGTGTTGGTGACTGTTCCTGTTTTTTCCGGGAAGGCAGAGGCAGGCAGGATGACATCCGCATAGGCGGCTGTCTCGGTCATAAAGATATCTTGTACCACCAGATGGTCGAGGCGCACCAACGCTTCGCGTGCATGTGTCTGATCAGGGTCAGACATCGCCGGGTTTTCACCCATGACATACATCGCCTTGATCTTGCCTTCATAGGCTGCATCTGCGATTTCAACCACGGTCAGGCCTTTTTCACTATCCAGCTTTGTGCCCCATAGATTCTCATATTTTGCACGAATTTCTGGGTCGGTCACCGACTTGTAATCTGGGAAGAACATTGGAATGAGGCCGGCATCTGAGGCCCCTTGTACGTTATTCTGGCCACGCAACGGGTGCAGGCCAGCCCCTTCTTTACCAACATTGCCAGTGAGCAAGGCGAGTGAAATCAGACAACGGGCATTATCAGTGCCATGGGTATGCTGAGATACGCCCATGCCCCAGAAGATGATCCCGCGCTCAGCTGCGGCAAAATCACGTGCAGTCTGGCGTAATTTACCGGCCTCAATGCCACAAATTGGAGCCATTGCCTCTGGTGAGGTCGCGGCGGTGCGGGCTTTTAAATCTTCAAAACCTTCTGTGTGATCGCGCACATAATCCGCATCATAGAGTTCTTCTTGGATGATCACATGTAGCATTGCATTCAGCATAGCGACGTCTGCACCAGGCGTGAAATTCAGCGAGGCGGTAGCATAGCGATCAAGGGCCTGACCACGTGGGTCCATGATATACAGCTTTGCCCCGTCAACAGCTGCGTTTTTGATAAAGGTGGCAGCAACGGGGTGGTTCACAGTCGGATTGGCCCCGATTACAATGATCGCATCTGCATTGGTGGCTTGTGAGAAAGAGGCGGTAACCGCACCTGACCCGATATTCTCTAGCAAAGCGGCCACTGATGAGGCGTGGCAAAGACGTGTGCAATGGTCCACATTATTGGTTTTGAAACCTGCGCGGACCAGCTTTTGCACCAGATAGGCTTCTTCATTTGTGCCTTTGGCAGAGCCAAAACCGCTCATCGCAGATGGTCCGTCTCTGTCCAGTACTTTTTTCAGGCCAGATGCGGCGAGATCCAGGGCCTCGTCCCAGCTGGCCGGCCGGAAATGGGTCATCGGATTGGCAGGGTCAAACGGCATGGAGTCTGATTTTGGCACATCCTCGCGGCGAATAAGCGGCTGTGTCAGACGCTGGTCATTATGGATATAGTCAAAGCCATAGCGGCCCTTCACACATAAACGCCCTTGGTTTGCTGGGCCCTGACGACCATTGACAGAGACGATTTTCTCGTCCTTCACATTGAATGTCAGCTGACAGCCCACCCCGCAATAAGGACAGACTGAATCGACTTGGCGATCTGGGGTGATAGCAAGCTTCTGGCTCTCATCCAGCACTGTTTTGGGCATCAATGCGCCTGTCGGGCAGGCTTGCACACATTCGCCGCAACCCACACAGGTAGACGCGCCCATATCATCATCAAAATCGAAAATAATATGTGCATCTGCACCTCGGCCAGCCAGCCCGATCACATCGTTGACCTGGACCTCACGGCAAGCGCGCACACATAAATTACATTGGATACAGGCATCCATATTCACCGCAATGGCTGGATGGCTTGAATCGGGATGCGGGGCTGATTTAGAAGGAAAACGGCTGGCTTCAACGGCTTGTTCATCAGCATAATGCCAGAGGTGAGATTGCGGATCATGTGCATCATCACGCACCGGTTGGTCAGCGACCAATAATTCCATCACCGCCTTCCGCGCTGAGGTGGCGCGGTTGCTTTGTGAATGCACCACCATACCTTCTGAGACTGAACGCTGGCACGAGGCAGCAAGTACGCGCTCACCTTCAATTTCCACCATACAGGCGCGGCAATTCCCATCTGCGCGATAACCGCTTTCATCGCGATAGCACAGATGCGGAATATCGGTACCCTTATCACGTGCGGCTTCCCAGATGCTGGTGCCTTCGCTTACCTCAACAGTTTTTCCATCAAGGGTGAAAGAAATTTTCTTCTGCTCGCTCATAAGTCTGTTCCCCCAGCCCTTAATCTTTCGTTGCCGCGCGCGTTGGCGCATAGCTCATCATATCATCAGGGAAATGTTTCATCGCGCTGACCAGCGGGTTTGATGCGGCTTGACCTAAGCCACAGATGCTGGCATCTGCCATCACATTCGCCAATTCACCCAGCAGGGCCACATCTGGCTTTTCGCTCTGCATCATCGCCACTGCCTTTTCAGTACCAGAGCGGCACGGCGTACATTGACCACAGCTTTCATGCTTGAAGAATTGCAGCAGGTTCAGTGCGGCTTTCCAGATATTATCCTTATCTGACAGCACCACAATCGCGTGTGAGCCAACAAAACAGCCTTCTTCAGCCAGCTTACCGCCAAAATCAAGCGGCAGATCGCCCTTTGAGGCTGGCAGGATGCCGCCAGACGCGCCGCCTGGCAGATAGGCTTTGAAGCTATGGCCTTCAGCCATGCCGCCACAGGCTTTAATAAGGTCTTCGACTGAGCTGCCAGCAGGGGCCTTGACCAGCCCTGGCTTTGCTACCCGTCCGGAGACAGAATAGGTGCGGAAACCCGGATGACCGTCCTGGCCCTGATCATTATACCAGTTTGCACCTTGTTCCAGAATATCGCGTATCCAATAGAGTGTTTCGACATTATTGACCAAGGTCGGGCGGTCAAACAGGCCGCGCTCTGCTACATAAGGCGGGCGGTGACGCGGAATACCGCGCTTGCCTTCAATCGATTCAATCATCGCTGATTCTTCGCCGCAAATATAGGCACCCGCCCCGCGGCGCAGCTCAAGCTCAACATGATCAGCAAGACCTGCGGCCTCTACCTTTGGCAGTTCTTGGCGCAGCAGCGCGATAATCTCAGGATATTCATCACGCATATAGATGTAGCATTTCTCAATGCCGACAACATGCGCGGCAATCAAAATACCTTCAATCATACGATGCGGGTCTGTTGACAGATAATGCCGGTCTTTAAAGGTGCCAGGCTCGCCTTCATCGCCATTGACGGCCATCAGGCGCGGGCCTGGCATCGAGCGGACGATTGACCATTTACGGCCTGTCGGGAAACCTGCCCCGCCCAATCCGCGCAATGCTGCCTCATTCAAAATGGCTAACTGGGCTTCTATATCCAGCGCGCCAGATTTCAGCGCTTTGAGAGTCTGGTACCCCCCGGCGGCCACATAAGCATCAAAATCATGCGCATGAGAAATCTCCTCATGCTTGGCTTCTTGTGCTGCCATTTGTGAGAGCATATCCGCATCTGCATTGGCCACCAGATGATGACCATCTGCCGCCGCCGGTGCTTTGTCACATGCCCCAAGGCAAGGTGCAGCCACATAGCGCACATCAGGCCCTGCTTCTGCTTGCAATTTGGCCAGCATCTCTTCGCCGCCAGCCATCATACAGCTGAGCGAGGTACAAACCCGAATGGTGCGGCGGGCAGGGGGTGTCTCGCCCTCTTTGACTAGATCAAAATGATCATAAAAGCTGGCGACTTCCCAAACTTCAGCCATTGGCAACTTCATCATATGGGCCAATGCCGCCAGATGCGCTGCCTTCAGGCATCCTTGTGAATCCTGAATGAGATGGAAATATTCAATAAGCCTATCGCGCTGAAACACCGTGTCTGCGAATAGGGCCTGCATCTCTTCTAATGCAACCGGATCAACCATGCGGCCTTTTGGCTTGTATTTACCGCCACCTTTTTTGCGAATGCCAGTTTCGCGTCTTGGTGGTGTCATATCAGCTGATACAGTATCAGGCATGGCAATTATCTCATCTTGTTTCGTTTGGCTGGTCCGATTTCAACGCACTCATGAATGCGCCTAAATTAATGACAACTCAACTATTGCCAAATGCGGCAAAAAGAAGAGTCAAAAATCTGGCCTAAATTGTCTTTGTTCCGACCTCTTCAGGTAAAACAAGTGTCAGGCTGATAATGCTAGCATCAATCATCTGTTTGCCGGCATGTTCGAAATTGACAGTCACGCGGGCACCCTGAATAGATTGAACCTGTCCGATCCCCCAATCTTCAGCATCTGGATGGCGTACAAAATCACCTAAATTATAATCCAGTAACAACCCAGCCATCTCATTTTCTCCTGGCATTTTATTTAAGCCATCCTCTGGGGCGCGGCTTTGCCAACATGCGTGTTGATTGGCGCTATCCTAACAAAGGATAGCTTGTCGACACCAGATTTAATCATCCTCGAGAAGAACCTTTTTCATATTTGGCCTGTTTGTGAGACGCTGGCACCTATTGGCATACATAAAGGGCGTTTACGATAAACCGAAAACGCCCTCTATGCAGGAGAAATAGTAAAGTGAGGATATGAGGCTAACGCAGCGGGGAATTTGCGCTGAGGTCCTGTAAGATATTTTTTCGTTAGCTTACCGCCTCGTTCAGCATCACGACATTTTCAGTGTCACTGTCTCGCAAGACATAGCCCTGACCCCAAATCGTCTGGATCTCAGCATCCTGCAGCCCAGCTTTGGTCAGCTTTTTGCGCAATTTGCACATGAAAACATCAATGATTTTGCTCTCTGGCTCATCGAAACCGCCATAGAGATGGGCGAGGAAGACTTCTTTGGAGAGGGTTGCCCCTTTACGCAGGCCGAGCAGATGCAAAATCTGATATTCCTTCTGGGTCAGACTGACATTTTTGCGGGCAACCGTGACTTGGTTTTTGTTCAGATCAATCAGCATATTGCCGACTGTGATTTGGGCTGCGCTATGGCCATGGGTGCGCCGCAAAATAGCTTCTAGATGGGCCAGCAACTCATAACGGTCAAAAGGCTTGGTCAGATAACCATCAGCCCCGGCGCCAAGCGCGGTAATCCGGTCATCTACCGTATTATTCCCAGAGACCACCAAAATCGGGACCGGCACATGGTTCTTGCGGATTAAGCGGGCCAGTCTGGTTCCATCACCATCTGGCAAATTGATATCCAGCAAAACACCATCAATATGATTGTGCTGAATTTCGTTCAGCGCACCTTCAATTGTACGTGCAATCACGTTGAAATAGCCGGCTTGTGTCAGGGTCATGCTGAGCGCATCAGCCATGATCGGGTCATCTTCAACAATCAGAATATTCATTTTCATACTCCTTCGAACTAACGCGAGACCAAAATATTGAGACCGGTATGACGCTTTTGGGTTCGCCACCCGAGCTCTTCCTCTGAACTCCAGGAAATGGCATCCGCGATGGTGCATCTGCGCATCTCCATTTCTCATGTCGGTGCAATCGTCCCTTACCCTGATTGCATTCAGCCCAGCCTCATTGCTGACCTGAAAGACCTGTCGGCAGAGATACAAAAAATCAGCCTGCCAAAAGGTTAAGAATAACTTAGTCAAACCCTTTCAGGGCAATCAAATCACATTCGCGTGATTAAGAATTTGTTAATATTTTTCAGTATTTTAGCTGTGCGCTTAAATTATTGATGATGATATATTGGAAAGGTTTAGTCATTTTTCAGCTGCTATCTCATCGGCAATAATAAAGACTTGATATGCAGTTGGCTGAAAGGTAAAAGAGAGCAGCTTTTAGAAAGGCTGAATCGGCGGCGTTCGGCTCTTTGACAGCATTTAATCGGGCCTAAATGAAAAAGGATGGCACTGAGATGACGACCACTATGCCTTTGGGCGATGATAAAGATGCGGTGTTGCTGCCTGCAGATTACAAGCCGAGTGATTCAGAAGAATTTATGAACCCTCTCCAGCGTGAATATTTCCGTCAGAAATTGTTGCGCTGGCGTTCAGAATTGCTGAACGAAGCCAATCAGACGCTTGAGAATTTATCTTCTGAGAATTTGCATAAGCCAGACCAGATGGACAGGGCGCAGATTGAATCTAATGCTGCCCTTGATTTACGCACCCGGGATCGCGAACGCAAATTATTGCAAAAAATCGATGAAGCACTCTATCGCATCGAAGAGGGTAATTACGGTTATTGTGAAGAAACAGGCGAGCCGATCAGCCTAGGCCGACTTGAGGCGCGCCCGATTGCCTCAATGTCGCTTCATGCGCAAGAAATGCATGAAAAGCGTGAACGCGTCCACCGCGACGACTGACCATTAAAAATGATCATCTGCCTGCCAGGCTCTTTAAAGTGAGGGCTGGGCGTCAAGCATCAGCATCCTGCCTTTCAGGCCGGATGCTTTTTTCTTGTTTTTTCTTGTTTGCAATTATTAAGCGTAATAGTTTATTTATAAATCTCTGATGAGCTTGGATGTTGAAAAGTTAAATTAAAGGTAAATGGTGCCTTGCTTATCTGAATAACCCGCATTTATGTAGGCTGTTCAAACGTGGCACATCCAGAAAAGCCTGATAAGGCGTCAGAAAACACAGAATTTACCAGTGCGCATCCCAAGGCGGGCGCCTTTGCGTTGGGTGATCAAACCAAGCTTAATCAGTCTTTGCGTCAGATCAGCCATGACTTGAATAACTATATGACTATTTTGCTGATCAATATTGACCAGCTGCGTGAAGATTTACAAGAAACCGGCGATCAGGCTTTGAATGAAACACGCCAGCGTCAGGGAGAGCGGCTCAAGCGGCTTGATTTACTCAGCCAGACCTTGCGAGCTGCCAGTGATGTTGTCCATGAATTGACCTCTCCGCCTGAGCAGGCACAGGTTTTAGAGCAATTTTCCTATTCTGCCCTCCATCACCTATTGGATTCCCATTTGCCGGTTTTGCAAATTTTAGCTGGTGAAGCGATTTCCATCTCTCTTGAACCGATGCCTGAAACGATGATGGCTGAAACAATGATGGCTGTTCCTCAGGCGTCATCAGCACAGCAGGGATCAGCACAAGTACATCTGATCCCGAGCTTTTTAAAGCGATGTTTGATTCACATGGTGCGCAACTCAGCAGAGGCCATCTATGCTTGTCCCTTTGCCCTTGCGCAGACCCCAGAGCATCACTTCACCTTAAAATTAAGCATTCAAGATACCGGCTTTGTTCTGCTGGTGGGTGATACAGGGCCCGGGGTGCCAGCCAGTCTGAAACCAACCTTATTTGAGCCAGGTGTATCTAGTGAGGCACCATCCTTGTCTTCATCATTTACCGATGCCGCACGTGGTTATGGCATGTCGGCCGTGGCAGCGATGGTGCAGGCGTGGAACGGCAGCGTGTGTTTGAGTGAGGATTGTGAAGAGGCTGAACCCGCTTTGGCGCGCTCATCTCCCAATGGCAGCTTGAACAACAGCTGTGGAATACCCAAAGGGGCACAATTTCAGATTGCTTTTCCCTATGCAAAATAACGATATACAGCAATTTGAACAGAACACCTGAAACAAAAAGAGAACAAAACACTTGACAAAATAAGAACAAAATGTGAACACTCAGTTTCCCTCAGGTTTCTGTGGAAGGCGGCTTGCCGTTGCTGGACAGAGGCCCCAACTTATGCAAGATGGAGACAAAAATGGGTGCTCAATCCTCTGGAGTAGTGGTCGATCTGAAAATGCGTGACGAAGATAAAAGCAAAGCGCTGGAAGCAGCGATTGGACAAATTGAAAAGGCCTTTGGCAAAGGCTCTGTAATGAAGCTGGGTCAACGCGATTCAGTGGTAGATGTACAGGCCATATCAACAGGCTCTCTGGGGCTGGATATCGCCCTTGGCATTGGCGGTTTTCCAAAAGGCCGTATCATCGAGGTCTATGGCCCCGAATCATCAGGTAAAACAACATTGGCCCTGCATGCCGTTGCAGAAGCGCAGAAACAAGGCGGCAATTGTGCTTTTGTGGATGCAGAACATGCCTTGGATCCTGTTTATGCCCGTAAATTGGGTGTGGATTTGGATGATTTGCTGATTTCTCAGCCTGATGCTGGTGAACAGGCATTGGAAATTGCAGATACGCTGGTCCGCTCTGGTGCTATTGACGTGCTGGTGGTTGATTCGGTGGCGGCTTTGGTGCCACGTGCTGAATTAGAAGGCGAAATGGGGGACACCCATGTGGGTCTGCAGGCTCGCTTGATGAGCCAGGCATTGCGTAAATTGACCTCATCGATTGCGCGCTCAAATTGTCTGGTGATTTTCATTAACCAGATTCGCCTCAAAATCGGTGTGATGTTCGGCAATCCTGAAACCACCACCGGTGGTAATGCGTTGAAATTCTATGCCTCTGTGCGTTTGGATATCCGCCGGATTGGTGCGATTAAGGATCGTGACGAGGTGATCGGCAACCAAACCCGTGTGAAAGTGGTCAAGAATAAGGTCGCCGCGCCGTTCCGTCAGGTTGAATTTGACATCATGTATGGCGAAGGGATTTCCAAATTGGGTGAATTGCTTGATTTGGGTGTTGCCGCTGGATTGGTCGAAAAATCAGGGGCTTGGTTCTCCTACAACACCCATCGTATTGGCCAAGGCCGCGAAAATGCGAAAAATTTCCTGCGTGAAAATCCGGCCATGGCAGAAGAGCTTGAGCAGGCTATTCGCGCCAATGCTGGGCTGGTTCAAGACCAGATGCTGGATGAGCAGATTGCCGATGATCCAGAAGCAGAAAAGTAAAAAACAGATGGCTCTTCTGCGATAAGCAGGATGGCCTCGGTTTTTTACCATAAAGAACATGCCAAAAGCTGGACTTTTGCGCCTATAATCTCGTAAAAAGCGAGTGAGGTAGGCTAAGTCCGGCTTTTTTGATTGGCGGCCTGCTTTCAGCCTATTTTTCAAAAATGCCCTGTTGGCTAGGGCATAAACTGAAACCAGATGCCGAAAAGTGATAAGGACAGGTCTATGAGCAGCGTTTCTGATATCCGTGCCCGTTTTCTGAGTTATTTTGCAGAAAATGGACATGAAATTGTCGATTCAAGCCCGTTGGTCCCCCAAAATGACCCAACCTTGATGTTCACCAATGCTGGTATGGTTCAATTTAAAAACTTATTTACCGGCTTGGAAACGCGCGACTACAGCCGTGCGGTGACCTCTCAGAAATGTGTGCGTGCAGGCGGCAAGCATAATGATCTTGAAAATGTCGGCTACACAGCCCGCCACCATACCTTTTTTGAAATGCTGGGTAATTTTTCCTTTGGTGATTATTTCAAGGAGAATGCGATTGAGCTCGCTTGGAACCTGATCACACGTGAATATGGCCTGCCAAAAGATAAATTGCTGGTGACCGTTTATCACGAAGATGATGAGGCAGTGGCTTTATGGAAAAAAATCGCAGGCTTGAGCGATGAGAAGATTATTCGTATCGCCACCTCAGATAATTTCTGGTCTATGGGTGATACAGGGCCATGTGGTCCATGCTCTGAGATTTTCTTTGACCATGGCCCGTCAATTGCCGGTGGCCCTCCGGGCTCACCAGATGAAGATGGCGACCGGTTCATTGAAATCTGGAATCTGGTTTTCATGCAGTTTGAGCAAACCGAAACAAAACGCCTCAACCTGCCAAAACCGTCGATTGATACCGGTATGGGGTTAGAGCGTATTGCTGCTGTCCTGCAAGGCAAGCATGATAATTATGATATTGATTTGATGCGTGCGCTTATCGAAGCCTCTGCTGAGGTGTCAAAAACAGATGCAGATGGGCCAAAAAATGTATCACACCGCGTGGTGGCTGATCATTTGCGTTCAGCTGGCTTTCTGATCTCCGACGGGGTGATGCCATCGAATGAAGGGCGCGGCTATGTGTTGCGCCGGATTATGCGCCGGGCGATGCGCCATCTCCATCAGCTGGGCTGTGCTGAGCCGGTGATGCATCAGCTGGTGCCAGCCTTGGTTCAGGAAATGGGTGGCCATTATCCTGAATTGCGCCGCGCAGAAGCAACCATTTCCGAAACATTGCGCCTTGAGGAGACTCGTTTTAAAGAGACCCTCTCGCGCGGCCTGAAAATCCTGACAGACAAGCTGGATGGTCAGAATGCAGGCGGCACGCTCGATGGTGACACCGCCTTTCGTCTCTATGACACCTATGGTTTCCCGCTGGATTTAACACAAGATTATCTGCGCGGGTTTGGCTGGCAGGTTGATGTGAACGGATTTGATGCAGCGATGGCCGCTCAAAAGGCCGCCGCACGTGCGGCCTGGTCTGGCTCAGGTGCAGCTGCTGATCAGCGCCATTTACTGGAATTGGCTGATCAAAATGAAGCTACTGAATTTTTGGGCTATGTGCGCGATGAAGCAGAAGGTGTGGTGATAGCACTGGCCAATGATAATCAAGCAATTAGCACCGCCACAGCAGGCGAGAGCGTGCGTATCGCCGTCAATCAGACACCATTTTATGCGGAGTCAGGCGGCCAGCAAGGTGATCAAGGTCTCATCAGCTGGTCAGAGGGGCGCGCACGTGTAAAAGATACTCAAAAAGTGGCTGGCCTGTTCTGGCACGTAGCTGAAATTGAAGAGGGGAGCCTCTCTGTCCAGACACCGGTTCAGATGCGCATTGATTCATCACGGCGTCTGCGCTTGCGGGCCAATCACAGCGCAACCCATTTGCTGCATGAAGCTTTGCGGATGACATTGGGCGCGCATGTCGCCCAGAAAGGATCGCTGGTGGCCCCAGACAGGCTGAGATTCGATTTCAGCCATAATGCCGCTGTCACCCCGGAGCAGATGGCGCAGATTGAGGCCATCGTTAATGATCGTATTCGTGGCAATTCTGAAGTATCCACCCGCATCATGACCCCTGATCAAGCGATTGATGAAGGGGCGCTGGCCTTATTTGGTGAGAAATATGGCGAGGAAGTGCGTGTGGTGACTATGGGCGGGGCAGCAGATGATGCAGATCGCACGGCCTGGTCAGTTGAATTATGTGGCGGCACACATGTCAGCCGCACTGGCGATATTGCCTTGTTCAAAATCCTGTCTGAATCAGCTGTGGCTGGCGGGGTGCGCCGTATCGAGGCGGTAACCCATGAAGGGGCCGCCGACTGGATGGCCGATATGGACAGGCTGGTTGGCACAACTATGGGCTTGCTGAAAAGCTCAGCTGAACAAATTCCAGCGCGTGTTCAGGCCCTGATTGAGGATAAAAAGAAGCTTGAGCGTGAAATTCAGCAATTGCGTCAGAAGCTGGCAACAGGTGGTGGCCAGACCCCGGCTTCTGAAGAGGTGGGCGGTATCCGTTTCATCGGCCGTATCTTAGAAGATACACCGGCAAAAGAACTCAAATCAGCAGCGGATAGCTTGCGCCAGAATGCAGAAAAGACGGTGATTGTGCTGATTGCTACCGAAGCTGACAAAGCCTCCATTGTGGTGAGCGTCACAGATGATCTGACCACAGATAAAGATGCGGTGTCATTGGTGCGTATCGGCTCTGCTGCCTTGGGCGGCAAAGGCGGTGGCGGACGTGCTGATATGGCACAGGCTGGCGGGCCAAATGCCGCCGCCGCCCAAGACGCACTTGATGCCATCAAGGCCGCGCTCGCTTAAAGCCAGAACCGCTAAAGACCCAACAAAAAAGGATGCCATTTCTGGCATCCTTTTCATATGTTCAAATTTAATGGAGGCTATATGGGCCTTAAGAGGCCATCGCCTTTTGCAGATGAACATCCAGGGTATCCAGAAACTCATCTGTCGTCTGAAACGGCTGGTCAGGACCAACCAGCAAGGCCAAATCCTTGGTCATATTGCCAGTTTCAACTGCGCGGATACACACCTCTTCAAGTGTCTGCGCAAATTTCTCAACCTCAGGTGTCTCATCAAAGCGGGCACGATAGGCTAGGCCGCGTGTCCAGGCAAAGATAGAGGCAATCGGGTTGGTTGAGGTCGCCTTGCCTTGCTGATGCTGGCGGTAATGGCGGGTGACCGTACCATGGGCTGCTTCTGCTTCTACGGTTTTACCATCTGGGGTCATCAGTACAGAGGTCATCAAACCAAGCGAGCCAAAGCCTTGTGCAACTGTGTCAGACTGCACATCGCCATCATAGTTTTTACAAGCCCAAACAAAGCCACCTTCCCATTTCATGGCACAAGCGACCATGTCATCAATCAGGCGGTGTTCATATGAAATGCCAGCTGCTTCGAACTTATCTTTAAATTCGCTCTGGAAGACTTCTTCAAACAGGTCTTTGAAACGGCCATCATAGGCTTTCATGATGGTGTTTTTGGTCGACAGATAAACAGGCCAGCCCAAATCAAGACCATAATTCATGCAAGCACGCGCAAAACCACGGATGGATTCATCCAGATTATACATAGCCATAGCTACGCCGCCGCCAGGGAAATCATATACATTGTGAGTCACCGCTGGTCCGCCATCTTCTGGCTGGAAGGTGAGGGTCAATGTACCAGGCCCGTCTACAACCATGTCCGTTGCGCGGTACTGGTCACCAAAAGCATGGCGGCCAATCACAATGGGCTTGGTCCAGCCTGGCACCAGACGCGGTACATTATTACAGATGATAGGCTGACGAAAAACGGTACCACCGAGGATATTGCGGATGGTACCGTTTGGTGATTTATACATCTTCTTCAGGCCGAATTCTTCAACCCGCGCCTCATCTGGCGTGATGGTTGCGCATTTAACAGCCACCCCATGTTTTTTGGTCGCGTTGGCCGCATCAATGGTGATCTGATCATCGGTTTCATCACGCTTTTCCATGCCCAGATCATAATATTCCAGGTCGATATCCAAATATGGATGGATCAGCTTATCTTTGATTTTTTGCCAGATGATTCGTGTCATCTCATCGCCGTCCATTTCGACGATTGGGTTCTTTACGCGAATTTTACTCATGGAGTTCCCCTTCTGATTGGTGACGCCGGGCTGCTGCAGTGCAGTGGCCGCGTCTGGATTGGTCTGGGGTGATCTCCAGACCAGAATAATCCGCCGACCTTATAGCTGAAATGCCGAAATTAATCAAGACAAACAGGGGGCAGGGGCACCATAAACCGGCGCATCAGCGATAGTATTTGACCGAAAGGGATTGGTCTTATCTATGCAGGCAGTAATTCAGAGAGATGATCAATCAGCGCATCTGTATCTGTGCTATATCTGACATAATCAAGGCGCGCGCTATGCATGAAGCCAGCCTTGACCAAATGGTTCAGCATATTGGCCATTGGTGTCCAATAATCATTGATATTTAACACCAGCACAGGGGCGTTTAATAAGCCAAGCTGTACCCAGGTCAGCACTTCCATTGTTTCATCTAGAGTGCCAAGCCCACCTGGCATCACCACAAAGGCATCCGCGGCATCATACATGATTTTTTTGCGCTCATGCATGGTATCGGTAATGGTCAGGCTGGCGATATCTTCATGGCCAATTTCCCGATTTTTCAGGAAAGATGGGATCACCCCATGCACGGTTCCGTTGCTGGATAATGCGCCATCTGCCAGCGCGCCCATCATGCCGGTGTGCCCACCACCATAAATCACCTCATAACCGCGCGCGCCCAGCATTTGTCCAAGGCGCGTTGCTTCTTGTTGATATTCAGGATGATTGCCAGAGGCGGCACCACCAAACACACAAACTGTTTTCGTCATTATCTCGTCTTTGGATTGTACAAACATAGCCTGTAGGTTAGCATGATTAAGAATAAGTGCCTATCCGGCTCTCATCATCCTTGGCTGATTTTCGCGCTTTCCAGTCGAAAAGATGCAAAAGCCATCTGGCATGAGGAGGGCAGGGTAGATGCATCCAAGAGACGTTGAATAAGGATAGGCTGACGAGATGGCGGTGCAGAAAAAGCTGACTTATCTTTTGCTCCTGGCAGGGGGATGTCTGGCTGCATTGGCCCTTGGATGGGCCTTGCTGCAAACTGACGAAACGCCAACAAAGGCTGTTGAAGAGGCCTCTGTCTCTATCGAAAATGCCACCACCTCGTCTGCTGCCAGTACAGCCACGCTCAATAAGGAAGAGAATACAGTTAAAAACCAGAATGCCGAGGCAGAGGACAAGCCTTCGGGCGATGTATCAGCATCAGCTGTATCTGATGATACGGCCTCAACGGATCCAAAGCCAGAGGACAGAGATATCGCCTTTAGCCTGTCGCTGGCACGCATCACCCCAGATGGTTATGCGGTTTTTGCCGGTACTGGCCTGCCTGAAACCATCATTGAATTATTAGAAGACACCCAACTTCTGGCGAGCACCAAAACCACCAATGATGGGGATTGGGTCGCAATACCAGATAAGCCGCTGACACCTGGCACACATTTGATCATTGCCCGTATGATCAAGCCAGATGGATCAGTTGAACTGGCTGATATGTCAGTGGTGGTTGAAATTCAGGCTGACGAGGCAGACACACCGCTTGTAGCCCTCGTACCACAAGATGAAACCGGTACAGCACAGCTCTTGCAGATGCCGCAAAAATCGCTGGCAGGTGATGCTCAAGAAGGGGGTATCGCCGCTCAGCAAGACACCCAACTGGCAGAAAATACAATACAGACTACAACTCAGCAAACAGGCCAGCAAACAGGCCAGCAAACCAATGGGGCTGTGGCCTTGCCACCAGCTTTGCGGATTTTAACACTGACTTGGAAAGGGACAGACAAGCTGCAAGTGGCAGGTGATATGCAGGCCGGCCGGCGTATTGAGGCAGTTTTTGCCGGACAGAATGTGGCCAGCTTAAACTTTAAAGAGATGGCTCAGCCGGTTTCCTATGCCTTTGTGATGGATGCCACACCGCTTGACAGCGGCCCGAAGAATTTGGTGCTTGGTTTGTTTGCTGAAACAGGTGAACAGCTAGCCAATACCGAGCTGATGCTCTCCTCAGACCAGCTGCAAAGCGGGCTGGATGGCAATGCGATGGTGGTCATCCAAAAAGGCGATATGCTCTGGCGCATTGCTTATAGGGCCTATGGCAGCGGTGTGCGTTATGTGGATATTGTCTCGCGCAATCAAACGCAGATTGTCGATCCGGATTTAATTTATCCAAACCAGATTTTTGCCCTTCCCCAGAATGAGGCCCAGAATTAGGCCCAGAATTAGGGCGGCTCTCATGGCATTGAGCAGGCCGAAGATGATTGAGGTGATAAAGAGCTAATGATAATGGCTGCCTTTGGCGATATTCAAAACAGGCTGCTTCATGATTTATCATGGGCGCCGCTGCGCTATGGTGCGATTGCGGTAATCGTGCTGACGCTTTTATGGCTGCCTCTGGGTATAATTGGCTTTGCAGGCTGGCTCTGGCTTTGCCGCCTATGCTTGATGCCAGATTCTCAAACGGCAGCATATGCATCATCTCCTGAAAATGCTGCCGATTTTGTTTATGCACCGTTAACCGGGCGGGTCATGGCTGTATCCAATGACCCTGCATTAAAGGTGAGCCGGCTATTCTGTCAGATGGATTGGGATGCCTCTCACCTTATTTTGATGCCTGTCTCTGGTGAAATTACCGAGAATTTGCGTATAGATGGTGCGTTTCAGCCTTTGCCTGAAAGCGTGTATGAGGATGCAACCAGCCTGCCCATTAATGCGCGACGCGATATTCAGATCAGGCAAGATAACGGGCAGATGGTTGAAATGATTTTCTGGGGCCTGCCGCATTGCCGCTATCTCGCTTCAGATTTGACAGAGGGGCAGTCCTATCATGCTGGTGCGGTTGCAGGGCTGACTTTGTTGCATGGCATTGTGGAGTTGCGCCTACCAGACACGGCTAAGCTGAGGATAGAGGCGGGCGCAACATTGCGCGCTGGCACCAGCCTGCTGGCTCGCTTCAACGATTAAGCCATGTTTGATAGCTCGCTTCAATTTAGGCTTCAGCCTTTTGTTTCAGCCATTTGTGTTTATCTGGACAGAGCTGGGCTCACAGCCAATCAGATGACCATCATAGGCTTTGGGTTTGGGATAGCAGCTGGCGGTTTTATCGCGGCAGAATTTTACTCGGTCGGTTTAGTCCTTTTCCTGCTCAACCGGTGTTGTGATGGCCTCGATGGTGGGTTGGCGCGTCTGCAAGGCCCAACTGACAGAGGCGGGTATCTGGATATTGTAGCTGATTTCCTGATCTATAGCTGGATCCCTTTTGGATTTGCGCTGTCCAACCCGAATTTTGCACTGGCGGCTGCTTTTTTGATTTTCAGCTTTATCGGGACTGGCTCTAGCTTTCTGGCCTATGCAATTATTGAGGCAAAACGCCAGGGCTCAACTGACATAGCTGGCAAGAGTAAGAAAAGCACAAGAACCCAGAAAAGTTTTTTCTATCTTGGTGGGCTGACCGAAGGAGCTGAAACTATCCTGGCTTTGAGTTTAGCTTGTCTTTTCCCCGGTTTTTTCTCGGTTATTGCGGTTGTTTTTGGCGTCATGTGTTGGTTGACCACATTCAGTCGTATTTATGCAGGCTGGACAGATTTTCAGGATTAGAAAAGCCTATGCTTGACCCTTTGCAAGCTTGTCCCCACATTGGATTTGCATATCTCTAAAGGTCTCTATAAGGAGCGAAAAAATGAAATTTGGATTTGGCCAGCCCGTGTCACGTGTGGAAGACCAGAAGCTGATTTATGGCGCTGGTGAATATACAGATGATATTCTGCCAGGCCAGACAGCCCATATTGTATTTTTGCGCTCGCCTTTTGCGCATGCACGCCTGACGCATCTTGATTTAACCGAAGCGCGCGCTGCCCCTGGGGTGTTGCTGGCTGCTGCACAGGCCGATTTGGATGCTGATAATGTTGGTGATGTGCAATGCCAATATTATGTCAAAAACAAAGATGGCTCTGAGATTACAAAAACCAGCAAGCCGGCGATGATACGTGATATTTGCCGCTATGCAGGTGATATCGTTGCGATGGTGGTTGCTAAAACAAGAGAGCAGGCACAAGATGCGCTTGAGCTGATCGAGGTTGATTTTGATCCGATGGAATCGGTGTGTGATATCCGCGCCGCTGTGCGTGATGATGCGCCCCAGCTTTATCCAGAATATCCAAATAACACGGTCTTTAACTGGGCAATTGGGGCGATTGACGAAACAGATAGCGTCTTTGACGCAGCCAAATCATCTGGCAAGCGCATTATCACCATGGATACAGTGAATAACCGTGTGGCCCCAAGTGCCATGGAAACACGCCCGATGGTGGCGATGCCTGACCCAGATAACCCAGATGGCCTGAAAATCTGGACAGGGACACAAGGCCCGCTTGGTATTGCAAAGCAAATTGCGCAATCGCTTGATATGAAAACAGACGATGTGCATGTGCTCACCGGTAATGTAGGCGGCGGTTTTGGTTTTAAGATTTTCCTGCATCCAGAACAGCTTATCATTGCATGGGCAGCCCGTAAGGCAGGTCAGGCTATTCGCTGGCAACAGGCGCGCTCTGAGGCCTTTTTATCTGATTTGCAGGGGCGTGATAATTTTGCCACCGCTGAGGCTGTTGTCTCAGAGACTGGCAAGGTTGAGGCTTTGCGCGTCTCAATTATGAATAATCTGGGTGCTTGGCTGTCGAATTATGGTGTGTTTGTGCCCACCACCTCGACCTCGCGCACATTAACCGGCATTTATGATATTCAGGTCGCTGCAATGCATGTAACAGGTGTCGTGACAAACACCCCTGCGGTTGACGCCTATCGCGGCGCAGGGCGCCCTGAGGCAAATTACATCATGGAAAGGCTGATGGATAAAATCGCCCATGAGATGGGTATGTCTCGTCAGGCAGTGCGCCATGCCAATGTGATTAAGCCTGATCAGTTGCCTTATAAAATGATCCAAGGTGGTGAGATTGATTCAGGCGATATGCCAGGATTGCTAGATGATGCGCTGGAAAAGGCAGATTGGGCCGGATTTGCAGCCCGCAAAGCCGAATCTGTTAGGCAAGGCAAATGGCGGGGTATCGGCCTTGCTATGTATTTAGAGAGTTGCGGCAATGGTAAAGATGGTGGTGTAGATATCGTCTTTGAAGCGGACGGCCGGGTCACCATTCATGCCTCTCAGATGGATAATGGACAGGGTCACCAGACAACTTTGACTCAAATTTTCTCTAGCCAGTTGAGCTATGATGCGGATTTGATAACCGTGAAACAAGGCGATTCAAAACGCTCACCAGATGGCACAACAGGCGGCGCCCGGATGGCGGCTGTGCTGGGTTCAACCACTTATGAGGCCGCAGCTATCATCCTGAAAAAAGCGCAGGAACTGGCGGCAGCCTATCTAGAGACAGACTTATCAGACCTACAATTTGATGAAGGTATTTTCAGAACATCTGGCCATAATCAGACGATCGCAATTGAAGATTTGGTGCGCGAACTGGCAGATGAAGACGCTGAAACGCATCCGCTTGATTTAGCCCATAGCTATGCCACCAAAGGGGCGAGCTATCCTTATGGCTGTCACATCGCAGAGATTGAGATTGATGCAGTCACGATGGTACCGGTGATCCAACGTTATACGGTTGTTGATGATTTTGGTAAGGTTATTAACCCGCTCACCTTAGAAGGCCAGATACATGGCGGTATTGCACAAGGTGTGGGTCAGGCGCTTTATGAGCACATGCCTTATGATGAGGCAGGACAGCTTTTGGCCGGCTCACTGATGGATTATACGCTGCCACGCGCAGACCATCTGCCGTCTTTCGATATCTATACCCGGAACACGCCATGCCTCAATAATATCATGGGGGTCAAAGGGTCAGGCGAGGCAGGGGCTATTGGTGCGCCGCCGGCGGTGATTTCAGCGGTGAGTGATGCGCTGGGTATTTTGCATATTGATATGCCGGCCACACCGCAACATATCTGGCAGGCGGTCAAAGCCAAGAAAGACGCCGCATAAACATCTGCATATTGAGTTGGAGTGTAAGAAATGAGCCCGAAAATCACAAAAACAGATGCTGAATGGCGTGATATGCTCACCGAAGAGCAATATTACATCACCCGTCAGGCTGGAACTGAACGCCCTTTTACAGGTGCGCTGCTCGATAATAAGGCTGATGGCAGCTATCATTGTATTTGTTGTGGGGCCGAGCTTTTTGACTCAGAAACAAAATTTGATAGCGGTTCAGGCTGGCCAAGTTTCTATGATGTAGCCGCAGCCGACAAGGTCGGTGAAAAAGCAGATAATAGCCTGTTTATGCGCCGTACAGAGGTGCATTGCACCGAGTGTGAAGCCCATTTAGGCCATGTCTTTCCAGATGGGCCACACCCGACAGGCATGCGTTATTGCATCAATTCAGCCGCGCTTGATTTCAAAGATAAAGAATAGAGACATAATCGCTTTTTTTGGGCCGCCCTATGCAGACATAAAAAACGGGTCAGGATATCCTGACCCGTTTTGTTTTGGCTGATTATCTAAAGAAGCGCAGTAGGCCATGAGGGGGAGGGTTTGGCGCTAGCACGCGTCGGATAATCTGCCTTTAAGATGCGGCAGGTGTATCTGTCTGGCCTTGCTTGTCCATCATCTCTTTGAATTTCTTGCGCATATCTTTTTTATAGGCGCGGCGTTCTTCACGGCTGATGATGCCATTGCCATCTGCATCCATGCTGTCAAAGCGCGAGAGGATTGGATTATTGAATTCCTCAGCGGTGACCTGACCATTGCCATCTGCATCCAGCGCCTTAAAGCGCATATCCAGATTTTCCAGCAAATCAGCGCGGTTTGACATGATTTTACCGCCCCTATCACCTTTCATTTTGTGGCCATGCTTGCCAAAACGGCCATCTTCATCATCATCATAATGATAGCCGCCATAACCATCATGGTGATAGCTGTGATGATGCCCAATTTTAGCAACGGCAAGACCGGCAACCAATGTCCCTGTCAAAATCAACCCGCCACCGATTAACCATTTTTGTGAATTCTTCATCTTTATAGCCCTTTCCTAGCCGTCATCTATTTTATGCGGTGGAGAGCAAGAGAGACTATCAATCAAGGGCGAGTTGGGGAGGTGCCAGCTGCCAAGTTCGTCTGTTTAGTGAGAAGGAACGAAAAATCTCGTCTCTCACTCTCCACTTCTGGCACAGTATTTCTTAATTAAGGCACGAATTTGGTATAAAGTGGAAAAATTAAGGCAAAGCTGTATTCTTGAGGCTGGAAAAAGGCGAGCGCCTGCAGCATCCAGATTGCATGTGAATTAAAATAGAGAAATGAAGACCGTTATGTCAGCCACCGCATCCATTTTGCGTCAAATCACGGGTACCACCGCGCTCTATGGTACCATCGCCCATCCGAGCGATCATGTGCGCGCACCGATGTTATTCAATAAAATATTTCAAGAAAAACAGCTTGATAAGGTGATGGTGCCCATAGATGTAAGCCCTGATAATCTGGCCGCAACCGTGGCAGGTCTGCGGGCGATGGGTAATTTCAAGGGTCTCGCTGTGACCATCCCGCACAAACTGGCACTTGCCAGCCTATGTGATGAATTGGGTCTGGCGGCTCAGATAACCGGCGCGGTGAATGCGGTCAGGTTTGATGAAGATGGCCGGCTTTATGGTGATAATTTTGATGGGCATGGTTTTGTGGCTGGCCTGAAAGGCGAAGGGCGTCAGATTGCTGGCAAAAACATTGTGCTGATGGGGGCAGGCGGGGCCGCGCGGGCGATTGCGCTTTCCCTGGCTCAATCCGAAATAGAAAGCCTTGTCATTGCTAATCGCACGCCTGAAAAGGCAACAGAAATTCTGACCCAAATCAGCCCGCATGCCGGCACTACACAACTTTCAGATTGTGCAGCCAATGAGGTCGATTTATCAGCTGCTGATATTGTGATTAATGCCACCTCACTTGGCTTACATGAAGGCGACAGATTGCCCTTTAAATTGGATCTATTAAAACCATCTTGTTTGGTGTGTGATATCATTATGATTCCAGCCGAAACCGCGTTGTTACAACAGGCCCGTTCACGCGGGTTTGAAATCCAGTATGGGCGGCATATGCTGGATTATCAGCTGGATTTGATTGCCCGGTTTATCGGTGCTTATGAATGATGTGATATGGTAAGCCAAATTTGTGTAAGATTGATTGAAATTGCCGCTGAGCCTCTATATGAAAAGAGGGTATGAATGAAAAGGGTGAGTAATGGCTGAAGATACAAGCTGGACAGAGGCAAGACTTGAAAAACTGAGAAAGCTCTGGGATCAAGGGCTGTCGATTTCGCAGATTGGCGAAGAGCTGGGCGTAACGCGCAATGCGATTGCTGGTAAAGCGCACCGTCTTGGCCTGCCAAAGCGTCAGTCGCCGATCAACAGTAAAGCAAAAGCCGCGCCAAAAGAAGAGAAGGTGGAGCAGGTTGATATGAACAGCCGCGAGCTGCCTTTGCGGCTGGCCTTGCGTCGTATCAGCTGGTCTCGAAATGCTTGTGCATGGCCCTCTGGCGATCCCAAAACACTGGAATTTTCCTTTTGTGGCGAGAAAATCGAACCGGGCAAGCCTTATTGCACTGAACATTGTGAGATGGCCTATTCAAACACCCGCGATGGCAGCTGATGCGTGATATAACATCGTCAGGCGACACCCTGTCAGCTGGTCACACCACAGGCCAAAAGCCCACAATTTTCCGCAAAGATTATCAACCGCCTGTCATACAGATAGAGCATACACAGCTCACGGTTCAAATTTTTGATGATCACGCGATAAACACAGTTAAATTACAATTCAAATTGGCTGAAGCACAGCCTGTCTTTTTGCATGGTCAGGCGTTAGAGCTCATTGAGGTATGTCTTGATGGGGCTCTTATGGCACCTTCAGATTATCACCAGACAGAAGAGGGGCTTACCATTGAAGGGCTGCCTCTTAATGGTGAGCTGACCATCAAAGCCAGATGCAATCCTTACACCAATACCGCGCTTGAAGGCTTATACCTGTCAGGCGACATGCTCTGTACACAATGTGAGCCAGAAGGCTTTCGGCGTATCTGTTTTTTCCCAGATCGCCCGGATGTGATGAGCTGTTTTGATGTGCGTATCGAGGCGGATAGAAAATATCCGCATTTGCTCAGCAATGGCAATTTGATAGAGACAGGCGATTTAGAAGAGGGTCGTCATTATGCCTGCTGGCAGGACCCGCATCCAAAGCCGAGCTATCTGTTTGCGCTTGTCGCTGGCGATTTAGAGCGAGTTGAAGACAGCTTTACCACCGCTGAGGGGCGCGAGGTCGCCTTGCATATTTATGTTGAAAAAGGCAATGCGCATTTAACGCGCCATGCGATGGAATCGCTCAAACGGTCTATGGCATGGGATGAGCGCGCCTATGGGCTGGCCTATGATTTGGATTTATTTCAAATTGTCGCAGTCAGTCATTTCAATATGGGCGCTATGGAAAATAAGGGCCTGAATATTTTCAATTCAAAATTTGTGCTGGCAGATGAAAACACCGCGACAGATGATGATTTGAACCGGGTTGAAGCCATTATTGCGCATGAATATTTTCATAATTGGTCAGGCAATCGCGTGACCTGTCGCGATTGGTTCCAGCTGACTTTAAAAGAGGGGCTGACGGTCTTTCGCGAACAGCAATTTGTGGCGGATATGCATGATGCAGGGGTCAAGCGTGTAGAAGATGTCAGCCTGCTCAAAGCGATCCAGTTCCCAGAGGATTCGAGCCCGACTGCACACCCAATCCGGCCAGACAGCTATCAAGAAATCAATAATTTCTACACCCCCACTGTTTATGAAAAAGGGGCAGAGGTCATCCGGATGATGCATACCATGCTGGGGTCTGACAGATACCGGAAGGGCATTGATCTGTATTTTCAGCGTCATGATGGCAAGGCGGTGACATGTGATGATTTTCAAGCCTGCATGGCTGACGCAAATCAACTAGATCTCTCTTTATTTGCACGCTGGTATGAACAAGCAGGCACCCCGCATCTTGAGGTAACGCGCAAACATACCGTGGCAGGCTTCAGCTTGAATTTAGCGCAATATCTGCCCAAATCAGCTGCTGATATTTCTTATCTGGCACAGCCCGGCCCACTGCCCATTCCGCTGCGCCTCAGCTTTTTGGATGAAATGGGGACCAAGATTGCCTTTACCACATCTGAGCATGAGACCAGTGATACAGAGCAGGTGATTTTGCTAGATGCCGCCTCGCTTGAGGTTGCGATTTCGCCTGCGGATGAGCGCGATAGCCAGAAGCTGGCAAAAGCTACCCCATCTTTGCTGCGTGGTTTTTCAGCACCTGTTAAAATGGCAGATGATCTCAGCGTGGAAGAGCGGCTTCATCTGGCGAGCTATGATGATGATTTATTCAACCGCTGGGATGCAATACACCGTCTCTTGCTGAATGCGCTGAAAACCAGATTAAATTCTGATCCTGATGCTGAACTTGAAAGCGCATTGGCGGCGTCTTTTGTGCGTTTGTTAGAAGACCAGCATAGCCGCGATGATTTCAAAGCCTGTGTGATGACATTGCCGTCTCAGGCGGTGGTTGAAGGGGCGATAAAGCCAGCTGATCCGGTGGCGATTTATTGGGCGCGCTATGCCTTGCAAGGCCAGCTGGCCAAAGGGCTTGGCAATCATCTTCATGACCGGCTACAGCAAGCTGAGCGTTTAGCACAAGACTCATCCGGGCGTGCGCTTTTGAACCGGATGCTGGATTGGGCCTTGGCTGGCGACATGCCAGATAGTGCGCAAATGGCACTTCGGCAATCACAAGATAAAAATATGACCCTTTCTTCTGGCGCGGTACAGGCACTCAACAAAACCAACAGGGCTGAGCGCAAACAAGCCCTTGCTGCTTTTGAACAGCGCTGGTCAGATGCACCCCTTGTTTTGGAAAAATGGTTTGCGGCAGAAGCCAGTGCACCTTATGACGGCACGATTGAGCGTCTTGAACAGCTGATGACCCATCCTCAGTTTGATATCAAAAACCCGAATAAATTGCGGTCTGTATTGGGTGTTTTTGCGGCTGGGAACCCTGTTCAGTTCCACAAAGAAGATGGCTCTGGCTATCATTACATGGCTGAAAAGCTAGCATGGCTGGACACACAAAACCCTCAAATCGCAGCGCGTATGGCATTGTCTTTGAGCCGTTTTGCCGCTTTTGGGGAGACACGCCAATCTCAGATGAAAGCCGCCTTAGAGGCATTGCTTAAAAACAACCTGTCCGCTGATTTATCAGAGGTTGTGACAAAAGCACTGCAAGATGCGTGTTAAGTGAAAGGGCCAGCACGTCTGGTGCTTTCAAGATGCGGTTAGGCAGATTTTAAGAATGCCGGCATGTTATCGTCAGTAAAACGATTGCCACCATCCCATGGCACCGGCTTTAATTCAGGCAGATTATCGGCCTCTTGGCGCGGTGATTCTTGTTTCTTGCCTCGGCGGCGGCCAGTATTTTTAGGTGATGCATTGTTGTTTGAGGCCGCATCATCTGTGGCTTCAGATGTTGGTGTCTGCACCTCTTGCTGATCCAGCAATGCAATAGCCTGGCCTGTTAATTTGGTGATCGCATCCAGATATTTTTTATCATCATCTGTTGCGGCCAGTGTAAAGGCTTTGCCTGTGCGACCGGCACGCCCTGTACGCCCGATGCGATGCACATAATCTTCTGCATTAGACGGCACATCAAAATTAAACACATGGCTAACCGATGGGATGTCCAACCCTCTGGCGGCCACATCTGAAGCGATCAGCAATTTGGTCTCGCCTGATTTAAAAGCATCCAAGGCGGTTAGACGAGCGGATTGTGTCATATCACCATGCAGACCGCCTGCGTTAAAACCATGGCGTTTCAGGCTGCTCAACAGGGTGGAGATATCGCGTTTACGATTACAGAAAATCACCGCATTATTAATATCTTCTGACTGGAGGAGGCCACGCAATTTCTCACGCTTTTTCTTTACCTCAGTCCAGATCAGAGCCTGCGTAATCGTAGAGGCGGTCTGAGAGGGTTTTGCGACTTCGATGATCTTTGGATTGATCACAAATTTTGAGCCGATGGTGTGAATTTCTTCAGATAAAGTCGCTGAGAAAAACAAGGTCTGGCGCATTTTTGGCAGGAACGATACGATTTTCTCAACATCAGGAATGAAGCCCATATCAAGCATACGATCGGCTTCATCAATCACCAAAATCTTCACATCTTGAAGCAACACTTTGCCGCGTTCAAAATGGTCTAATAAACGCCCTGGTGTGGCGATAAGCACATCAGCGCCGCGATCTAACACTGCTTCTTGATCAGCAAAGCTTACCCCGCCGATCAGCAATGCCTTTGTTAAATTATGGTTAGCGCTGAATTGCTCAAAACTATCAGAAACCTGAGCAGCCAATTCACGTGTTGGTGCAAGAATAAGTGAGCGCGGCATGCGTGCTTTCGCGCGGCCTTCTGCCAGAATATCGATCATCGGCAAAGTGAACGACGCTGTCTTACCTGTACCGGTCTGCGCTGAGCCCAGAATGTCGCGGCCCATCAGCACCAGCGGAATGGATTTTTCCTGAATAGGGGTCGGCGCTTCATAGCCAAGCGCATCAACGGCAGAGACGAGCGCGTCGCTCAGGCCTAAATTTGAAAATGCGGTGGAAATAGCAGGTTCTCTTTTCTTCATCAAGCTGCTGAAAACAACATATGCCTTTACAAAGGGTCATATGTGAATAAGTGACCAAAGCGATACGGTTTTTTCGCAAAAAAGTCAAGAAAACACGCTTTCCAGTGATATAGACATAGAAATTTGACAAAAACAGAGGTAAGTCTGACGCCGCTCCTTGTTTTCTTTTTGTCGAAAAGCTGCGGTTAGGTGTGATATGCCAGTCCTTATTTTCGTTCCAGGTTTGTTATGTACAGCCACCTTATTTGAGGCGCAGATAAAGAGCCTTTCACCGCGCATCACATGTCATGTGGCAGATACCACCGGGCTGTCATCTGTTGAGGAAATTGCCGCCCGTACCCTTGAAGAAATTGACGGTCCATTTATTGCGGTTGGCTTGTCTATGGGCGGCTATATCGCGACTGAGATGGTGCGCTCTGCAGCTGAGCGCGCGCTTGGCCTTGGCCTCTTATCTACAAATGCCAGCGCAGATACAGACGAGAAAAGGGCGCAGCGGCGTGATCTGATTGCCCTGTCACAAATTGGGAAATTCAAAGGGGTGACCCCACGCCTTCTGCCGCGTTTGCTCTCAAAAGAGGCGCAGGACAACGACATGCTGGTTCAACAGGTGTTGGATATGGCCCTAGAGATTGGCCAGGAAAATTTCACCTCTCAGCAAATGGCCATTATGGCACGGCAAGATCGGCATGCTTTTTTGGAAACGCTCTTATTACCCTCTCTGGTTTTATGTGGCACAGCAGATATTCTCACCCCGCCAGCTCAGTCACAGAAAATGGCGGATGCACTGCCAGATTCTGAATTGATCTTGCTTGATGACATAGGCCACCTCTCGACCATGGAAGCACCAGAGGCTTGTAATGAGGCATTACATCGCCTGCTTGATAGGGTGGGGATCTAATATCCCAAACGCGCCTCACGCAAATGTGATAGCTGATAAATCCTTAATCCTCGTTAAGCTGAACCTATCCAATTGGTCCAATTCATTGGGCATAGTGGATGGTTTTGCGAAAAGAGGTGCTATCATGAAGAAAAGATGGATATCGCTTTCTGCCTTTCTGGCTGGCTTCGCCTTTATATCCATTACGGCGCAGACGATGGGGCAGACTCACAAACTTGAACCATGTGGGCGTCTATGCCAGCCGATTTTCTGGAAACAGGCCAGCATGCTGGATGTTCAGGCCGAGGTGCAAGCTGGGGCACAAATTGATGCCCGCGATGCCGATGGGGCCACGCCGTTGCATTATGCCGCGCGCTATGGCCATGCGGAACAAACCATCTTCTTGGTCAGGGCTGGCGCACAGCTCAATGCGCGTTCTTATAAAGGCAATACACCGCTGCACCATGCTGCTAGATTCGCCCGTGAGAGGCAGGTTAAAGCCCTCACCACGCAAGGTGCACAGATTAATATTATCAATGAAGAAGGGCTGACACCGCTTCATATTGCTGCTTCAGATGGCAACAGCCAGACAATAGCAGCTTTGTTGGAGGCGGGCGCACAGTTAGAACACCGCACCCCTGTGGGCTGGACAGCTCTGCATGTGGCGGTGTGGGGCGGTAGTGATGAGACTGTTTCTGCCTTGATTGAAGCAGGGGCGAATGTGCATAGCAAATCAACCGCTGGCAGCGATGTATTGGATCTAGCCCGATATAACAACGCCCTGCAAAAAAGCCCTGTATATTGGCAACTTTACGAAGCCTATTATGCCCGTGTGCAATAGCACGCGCTCACGACCTATCGCAAAGGCAGAATGAGATGATTAGACATCCAATTCTGCCAGCACCTCTGCTGCGTGGTCGCGGATATAGCCAAAACGCAGCTCAGGCTTCTTACCCATCAAAGTGGTGACCAGCCTGTCCACTTCACGGCGGGCATCTGCCCCATCTGCATCACGGCGTGGCAGGCGCACTTGCAATAAGCGCCGGCTATCCTTGCTCATGGTGGTTTCTTTTAACTGGGCTGGCGGCATTTCACCTAACCCTTTAAAGCGGCTGATTTCCACCTTTGAGCGGCTGTTAAAGGCCTCAGCCAATAGCTTTTCGCGATGCGCATCATCCTGGGCATAGAGTGTTTTGGCCCCTTGTGTCATGCGATAGAGCGGTGGCTGGGCCAGATAAAGGCGTCCTGCTTCGATTAATTGTGGCATTTCATTATAGAAAAAGGTCATCAGCAGGGCCGCAATATGCGCCCCATCCACATCCGCATCTGTCATGATAATGATTTTGCCATAGCGCAAATCACCTTCGATGAAATCCTTGCCTTTTTTCACGCCCAAGGCTTGCATCAAATCGGTCAATTCCTGATTTTGCATCAGCTTGTCCGCAGAGGCGCTCGCCACATTCAAAATCTTACCGCGCAGAGGCAGCACCGCCTGGGTTGACCTGTCGCGTGCCGATTTTGCCGAACCACCCGCTGAATCCCCTTCAACAAGGAAAAGCTCGGTGGCTTCGGTATCTTGTGCTGAACAATCAGCCAGCTTGCCTGGCAGGCGTAATTTGCGGGTTGCTGATTTACGGGCAACTTCTTTTTCCTTGCGGCGTTTCTTGCGCTCTTCCATCCGCTCAATGGCCGCATCCAGCAAATCATTTGCCCGTTCAGGCTCAGAACTCAGCCAGAGCTCAAAGCGATCGCGAATGGCTGTCTCTGTCCAGCGTGTTGCCTCAGCTGAGACCAGCCTGTCTTTGGTCTGGCCTTGGAATTGCGGGTCGCGCAAAAATACGCTCAGCATCACAGCCGTCCCAGCCAGCACATCATCTGCGGTCAGTTCAGCTGCCTTTTTCTGGCCAGCCATCTCGCCATAAGCGCGCATGCCACGGACGATCGCCTGGCGCATGCCGGTTTCATGGGTACCACCAGAGGGGGTTGGCACTGTATTACAATAGCTGTGGAAAAAGCCATCTTCACCTGGGCCAAGCCAGGTCAGCGCCCATTCAAATTTCTGGCCTTCAAATTCGGTGCGCTCTGCAAAAGGCGTGCTGATCAGCAAAGCCTTATCACGCGTCACATCACCTAGATAATCAGACAGGCCGCCTGGATAGCACAGCACCGCTTCAGCTGGCGTATCCTCGCCCTCTTTGATTAAACCCTCCGCCACCCGCCAGCGGATTTCAACACCGGCAAAGAGATAGGCTTTAGAGCGGATCATCCGGAATAAGGTGGCCGGCTTTAACGCGCACCCTACGCCGAAAATCAGCTCATCTGGTTCAAAGGATACAGAAGTACCGCGCCGGTTTGGCGCGCCGCCGAGCTCTTTTAACGGGCCGGTCGGCTTGCCGCGCTCAAAAGACTGGCCATAGAGGGTTTTGTTGCGCGCAACCTCTACATCAAGGCGTGAAGACAGTGCGTTCACCACAGAGGCGCCCACCCCGTGCAAGCCGCCTGAAGTTTCATAGGCTTTGCCAGAGAATTTACCCCCTGCATGCAAGGTGGTGAGGATCACTTCAAGTGCGGATTTATCTGGGAATTTCGGATGCGGGTCTGTTGGAATGCCGCGTCCATTATCGCGAATGGTCAGGCGCTGTGGGCTTTCCAGAAAAACCTCAATCCAGCTGGCATGACCGGCGACAGCCTCATCCATCGAGTTATCCAGAATTTCAGCGGCCATATGATGCAGGGCGCGCTCGTCTGTACCACCAATATACATGCCTGGGCGATGGCGGACAGGCTCCAGCCCCTCCAAAACTTCGATTTGGCTGGCGTCATATTCTTGTGCAACGGCCGCATTTCCAAATAAATCAGACATTCTGTCTCCTGCACCCCTGATCCCGAAAAAGACATCTCTCTTCCTACCGCATATAGCGGCGATTGAGAAGACCAGATACGACATATGGGGATAAACTATTGAAACAGATCAGCATGGGTGCCGGTTGCGGCACAGATCACGGATGTGTCATTCCCTGCCATCCTATAACCACAAAAAAACCCCGGCGTGGTGGCCGGGGTTTCTTTTTCTAAGATGTGGCCTCAATCAATGAGGCGGTGCTCTTAGTATGAGTAGTACATCTGGAATTCGATTGGGGCAGGTGTGTGCTCCAACTGAATCACTTCTTCCATCTTCAGCTCGATATAGGCATCGATCTGCTCGTCTGTGAAGACATTGCCTTCGGTCAGGAAGGCACGGTCTGCTGAGAGGGCCTCAAGAGCTTCACGCAGTGAGCCACAAACGGTTGGGATCTGAGCCAGTTCTTCGGCTGGCAGGTCGTAGAGATCCTTATCCATCGCATCACCTGGGTGAATCTTGTTCTTGATGCCGTCCAGGCCTGCCATCAGCATCGCTGAGAATGACAGATATGGGTTTGCAGTCGCATCTGGGAAACGCACTTCAACACGCTTGCCCTTTGGATTTGATACATGCGGGATACGGCATGAAGCAGAACGGTTGCGGGCTGAGTAAGCCAACAGCACAGGTGCTTCATAGCCTGGGATCAGGCGCTTATATGAGTTTGTTGATGGGTTGGTGAAAGCGTTCAGGGCTTTCGCATGCTTGATGATACCACCGATATAATGCAGCGCCATATCTGAAAGGTCAGCATAGCCATTACCTGCGAAAAGCGGCTTGCCATCCTGCCAGAGCGACTGGTGCACATGCATGCCTGAGCCGTTATCGCCAGCGATCGGCTTTGGCATAAAGGTAGCTGACAGACCATAGGCATGCGCGACCTGATGCACAGTATATTTGTACAGCTGCATGTTATCAGCTGTTTCCAGCAAGGTGCCGAACTTCATGCCCAGCTCATGCTGAGATGGGGCCACTTCGTGGTGGTGCTTTTCAACAGGCACGCCCATTTCAGCCATGACAGAAGTCATTTCTGAACGGATATCCTGGCCTGAATCAACAGGTGGTACTGGGAAATAGCCGCCCTTAACGCCTGGACGGTGACCCATATTGCCTTCTTCATAATCACGTGCTGAGTTGTATGGACCTTCAACAGAATCCAGCGCATACATGCCGCGATGCATAGACACGTCAAACTTCACATCTTCGAACAAGAAGAATTCAGCTTCTGGACCAAAGAAAGCTGTGTCAGCCACACCTGCTGACTGCATATGCGCCAGCGCAGCCTTTGCAGTTGAGCGTGGGTCGCGTGAATATGGCTCGCCAGTTGATGGCTCAAGCACATCACAGAACAGGGCCAGTGTTGGCTGGGCAAAGAATGGGTCGATATATGCACGTGTCAGGTCAGGCATCAGGGTCATGTCTGACTCATTAATGGCCTTCCAGCCTGCGATTGATGAGCCATCAAACATGAAACCTTCAACCAGCTCATCTTCACCGATAGTATCGATATGCTGAGTCAGGTGCTGCATCTTGCCGCGTGGGTCAGTGAAACGCAGGTCCACATAAGTGACCCCATTTTCCTTAATCATTTCCATGATTGTCTTTGCATCAGACATGTTAGTTCCTTTCCTCAAGTCTGTCTCGGACTTTCCAGATGATAAAGGTCAGGTCATTGCTGTTGAAACCTGCCTTTTCGCATCTAAACCGAATTCTGTTCCCTCTTTAAAACGCTGAAGGAGCGCACGTCAACTAAATGACGCTTCTGGGTGGTGCAGATCAGATAGCATCTACACCGGTTTCGCCAGTCCGGATACGAATGGCCTGGGCAATTGAAGAGATAAAGATTTTACCATCACCAATCCGGCCTGTTTGCGCCGCATTCTGGATAGCCTCAACCACTTTATCTGTCATTGATTCATCAACAACCACTTCAATTTTCACTTTAGGCAGAAAATCAACGACATATTCTGCACCACGGTAAAGCTCGGTATGACCTTTCTGGCGACCGAATCCTTTAGCTTCCAGAACGGTGATGCCCTGAATGCCGACTTCATGCAGTGCTTCTTTCACCTCATCTAGCTTAAAGGGCTTAATGATGGCTTCAATCTTGTTCATAGCGACCTCCATAAAGGCAAATGACAGCAACAAGCTGTCTCATACATGTAGCGCGGCGGTTTGATGGCCGCTGATACCCTTTATTGGGATGGATTAATGGTTTCATGCAAGAAACAGCCCCAATGGGAAAACGTTTTTTAAAAATATGCCTAAAAAATAGGCAGGTTTTAGCCAAGCGTCGCCACAAATCGCTGGATACGGGCACAAGCCTCGGTAATCGCCTCATCTGAATTGGCACAAGATAGGCGTATAAAGCCTTCGCCAAGTGCGCCAAAGGACGTGCCAGCAATGCCAGCAACCCCATATTCTTCGAGCAGGCGATGCTGAAAATCATCTGCGCTCAGCCCGGTTTTTGAGATATTTGCGAAGACATAGAACGCCCCGCCTGGCTGTTGGGCAGAAATACCCCCAATATCATTCAACAGGCGCGTCATCAGATCAGCACGACGCATAAAGGCAGTGCGCATCTCTTCGACACATGTTTGATCACCGGTGAGGGCGGCCAGCGCAGCATGCTGGGTTGGGGCATTTACACAAGAATGATAATTCACCGCCAACCTGTCCGCATAATCAATCAGTGCTTCTGGCCAGATACCATATCCAATGCGCCAGCCTGTCATTGCATAGGTCTTTGACCAGCCATTCAAGACAATGAGTCGGTCTCTGATTTCAGGATATTGCAGGAGGCTCACCGGCTTATCCCCAAAACTTAGCCGGTCATAAATCTCATCTGAAAGCAAGGTCACATGCGGGAAATCCCCCAGCCCGGCAACCAGCTTGTCAATTTCTGATTTTGGCGTGACGCCGCCTGTGGGATTGGCTGGTGAATTGATGATGATAAGGCGTGTTTTCTCAGTAATCTTTGAGAGCAGATCTGCTGCCTCAAAGGCAAAACCCTTATCTTCTACCAACCCATAGGAAACCGCTCTTGCACCGCTAAAGGCCGCAGCAGAGGCATAAATTGGAAAGCCTGGGTCCGGCAGCAGAATTTCTGTATCCACCCCGCCCAACAGCTGGCAGGCCGCAAACATAATGGGTTTGGCTCCAGGCACAATCTGAATAAGGCCAGGATTTATGTCTGCACCATAACGCATCTTGGCATCTGCTGAGACCGCTTCACACAAGGCGGGCAGGCCAAGAGAAGGGGTATAGCCGTGCGCGCCATCTCTTAAGGCGTTAATGCCCGCCTCAACAATATGGTCAGGCGTCCGAAAATCAGGCTGACCAATGCCAAGATTGATGATATCGCGCCCAGCAGCCGCCAGCGCACCAGCCCGCGCCAACACTTTAAAAGCGCTCTCAGTTCCCAGTCGCATAGCAGCGGCATTAGCGGCAATCTGTGCTTGTGGCATATTGCGTAAACCCTTATCTTGAAAAACTATTGACGTCATGGTTTGTTTAACTGTAATGAGGCGTCATGCAAAATTTTGCAAGCCCATATCGGGTATCAGATAGGGGCGCTGATGGCGGGTGTAGCTCAGTTGGTTAGAGCGCCAGTTTGTGGCACTGGAGGTCGCCGGTTCGAAACCGGTCACTCGCCCCATTCCCTCTAAAAGGGTCCTTCCAAAAAATACGCAACAGGCTTTGTTTTTTTACAGCAGACCAGATTGTTAGGTGTGTTTTGCCTGTTTATTGGGTTTTTTCACAAGAATCCATTGACGAAGCAGGTTGAATTGAGTAGCGATACGCCACTATTTGGAACATCGCCGCGGGCGTGGCGAAATTGGTAGACGCGCCAGATTTAGGTTCTGGTATCGCAAGATGTGGGGGTTCAAGTCCCTCCGCCCGCACCAAGGTGCCTTTGAATGAAGGCAGTCGATAACCCTCAGGACAGAAATCCCATGAATATCACCGAATCAAAAAATGAAGGCCTCCAGCGCACCTATGCAATCAGCATCACTGCTGCTGAGATGGATGAGAAGATCGCTGCGCGCCTGCAAGAAATCGCCGGTGAAGTGAAAATGCCGGGCTTCCGCGCTGGCAAGGTACCGCTGAGCGTGGTGAAAGCCCGCTTTGGCGAGCAAACCAAGGGCGAGGTCATTCGCGGCATGCTCGATGAAGCGGCGCGCAAAGCTGTTGAAGATAACAAGCTGGATCTGGCCAGCCAGCCGCGTATGGATATTGTCAAATATGAAGATGGCACTGATTTGGACGCCACGCTGGAATGCGAAGTGCTGCCAGAAATCACCGTGCCAGATTTAGGCGCACTGAAAGTTGAAAAGCCGGTCCTGCCAAGCAATGATGATGACATTAACGAGACAATGGATCGTCTGGCTCAGGAAAATCGGCCGACTGTGCAGGTGGAAAAGGCCCGTGCGGCCGCGCTGGGCGATATCGTCGTTATTGATTTTGTAGGCAAAGTTGATGGCGAAGCTTTTGAAGGCGGTACCGCAGAAGGCCACCATCTGGAACTGGGCTCAGGCCAGTTCATTCCGGGCTTTGAAGACGGCCTTGTTGGCGTCAAGGCTGGCGAAAAGCGTGATGTGCCGGTGCAATTCCCGGCTGAATATCAGGCCTCACACCTGGCAGGTAAAGATGCTGTTTTTGAAGTCACCGTCCAGGAACTGCGCGAAAAGGGCGACGCTGAACTCAATGACGAGCTGGCAACAAAGATGGGCTTTGAAACCCTTGATGCACTGCGCGAGGCTGTGGCTGCCCAGCTTGGCTCTCAGCATGAACCAGCTTTACGTCAGGCTGTTAAGACCAACATTCTGGATCAGCTGGCCGAAACCACTGATTTTGATGTACCGCCAAGCCTTTACCAGTCAGAATATGACGGTGTAGCACGTCAGATGAATCCAAACCCACCAGCTGAGCATAATCATGATCACGACCATGATCATGACCATGATCATGATCACGACCATCATCATCCTGCTGCTGATGAAGGCATGGATGATGATGCAAAGGCCGAAGCCTCTTCTGTGGCGATGCGCCGGGTACGCCTTGGTCTGCTTTTGACAGAAATCGGCCGGGTCAATGAAATTCAGGTGACCGAAGAAGATACGCGCCGCGCCATTTTTGAGCAGGCACGCCGCTTCCCAGGTCAGGAACAGCAGGTACTCGAATATTACCAGAAGAATCAGCAGGCACAGCAGCAGCTCGCCGGTCCTATCTTTGAAGATAAGGTCATTGATTATATCCTGGAACTGGCACAAGTCACAGAAGTCGAGACCACGACAGACGCGCTATATGCAGAAGAAGCTTCTGGTGATGAAGCCAAGCCAGCTGCTAAAAAGGCAGCTAAAAAATCTGCAAAGAAAGCCGCTGCTAAAAAAGCAGCAGCAAAAAAGCCAGCTGCTAAGAAGGCTGCTTCGAAAAAGGCAGCTGCTAAGAAAAAATAACACCGCTATCTCTTCGCTTGCCGCGGTCATCACCGCAAGCGGAACGAGACAACGGACATATCAAGAGGGGGCTTTTTTAAAAAGCCTCCTCTTTTTTATCGCTCAGGCCTCAAAATCCGTGCCATTTTCCACATGGCATAACAGGCCAAATTTTTCCCTCGCAAAGACTGTTAACTCCGCTAATATATCCCATATAAGGACAGTGGCACCCTTGTCATGACATGGGATAGTTGCCGCGTATTTTTATCGGATTTCCCTGCGACAAGACGGGTAGGGGACTGAACATCAAAAGCGACCTATAAAGCAGATGAAGACACATCTTGCCGATGGTCGGGAGAAATTGAAAATGTCACAAGACCTGGGGATGAATATGATTGGTCAAAACACAACTTCTGCGCTGGATCCGCTCCAGTCCGCCCTGATCCCGATGGTGATTGAACAGACCAGCAGAGGTGAGCGGTCTTTTGATATTTATTCGCGCCTTCTCAAAGAGCGCATCATTTTTCTGAACGGGCCGGTCGAAGATCATATGGCAGCTGTGATTTGTGCCCAGCTGTTATTCTTGGAATCTGAAAACCCGAAAAAAGATATCTTCATGTATATCAACTCACCAGGCGGCATTGTCACCTCTGGCCTCGCGATTTACGACACCATGGAATATATCCGCCCAGATGTCGCCACGGTTTGTATGGGGCAGGCCGCATCTATGGGCTCGTTGCTGCTGACGGCTGGCGCAGCTGGCAAGCGGTATGCGCTGCCAAATGCACGCATCATGACACATCAGCCATCAGGCGGTTTTCAAGGTCAGGCCACTGATATTGAAATCCATGCCAAGGAAATCATCAATTTGCGTGGACGCCTGAACGGCATCTATGAAAAGCATTCAGGTAAGACCCTCAAGCAAATTGAAAAAATTATGGAACGCGACACCTTCATGTCACCTCAAGAGGCACTGGATATGGGGCTGATTGATGAAGTGGTCTCTAAGCGGGCCGAGCTGCCAGAGGACAGCAAATAACGCGTTTTTTTGACTTCAGGGCTCTTTTGGTGTTGGCTGAAAGGGCAATGGCGCAAAAAAGAGCTTGGTCGTGGGCCTAAACCAGACCTAGACTGAGCACAGACAAAGCAAAAGACGCAATCCGAAGAGACATCAATGTCTGGTGATTGCAAGCAAGGGGCCCGTTATGGCTAAAAATGAAGGCGATTCAAAATCTGTTCTGTTTTGCTCTTTCTGCGGCAAGAGCCAGCATGAGGTGCGCAAACTGATCGCCGGACCAACGGTTTATATTTGCGATGAATGTGTCGAGCTCTGCATGGATATCATCCGCGAAGAGAACAAAGGCAGTGTCGCAAAGAGCCATGATGGCGTGCCAACCCCAGCTGATATCAAAAAAGTGCTGGATGATTTTGTGATTGGTCAGGATATGGCCAAGCGCATTTTGTCAGTGGCGGTGCATAACCATTACAAGCGGCTGGCTAATGCTGGTAAATCAGGGGATCTGGAAATTTCCAAATCCAACATCCTGTTGGTCGGGCCGACCGGCTGCGGCAAGACCTTGCTGGCACAAACGCTTGCCCGCATTTTGGATGTGCCTTTCACCATGGCAGATGCCACCACGCTCACCGAAGCTGGTTATGTCGGCGAGGATGTAGAAAATATCATTCTAAAGCTTCTGCAAGCAGCTGATTATAATGTTGAAAAGGCCCAGCGCGGCATTGTCTATATTGACGAGGTGGATAAGATTTCACGCAAATCTGACAACCCGTCCATCACCCGTGATGTGTCTGGCGAAGGGGTTCAGCAAGCCTTGCTGAAAATCATGGAAGGCACTGTTGCCTCTGTGCCACCGCAAGGCGGACGCAAACACCCTCAGCAAGAATTCTTGCAAGTGGATACCACCAATATTCTGTTTATCTGTGGTGGTGCTTTTGCTGGATTGGACAAGATGATTTCCCAGCGTAATCAGGGCGCCGGTATCGGTTTTGGTGCAGAAGTGCGCGACCCTGATGAACGCAATGTCGGCGAATTACTAGGCGAGGTTGAGCCAGATGATCTGGTCAAATTTGGTCTGATTCCTGAATTTATTGGCCGTTTGCCTGTGTTAGCGACATTGACCGATTTGGATGAAGACGCGCTGGTGCGTATCCTGACTGAGCCTAAAAATGCACTGACCAAACAATATCAGGCTCTGTTCGATATGGATGAGGTCAAGCTGAGCTTCCGTGATGAGGCGTTACGCGCGATTGCCCGCAAGGCGATCGAACGGAAAACCGGTGCACGCGGCCTGCGCTCTATCATGGAAAATATCCTGATGGATACGATGTTCGATATTCCGACCGCTGATGATATTGAAGAAGTCATCATCAATGAAGATGTGGTTACCGCCGCGGCCAACCCGCTGGTGGTCCATGCCCAGAACAAGGATGTTGAAAAGGGCGCCTGATAAAGCGCCCTGATCGCATTGAGCATTGTTTATATCAGGTGCAATGCGCATGCCGCCGGCCTGTTTTGGCCTGAAAGCCGAAACCTATTTCCCATGAGGTGAAATCTGTTTTGATGCCTTTCTTGTGAGGCCTTGAAATCAGCCATGCGCCACCTCATCTAAAGAACATGACAAAAACGCATCTTAATTTGTAAGAGAGTCACACATGACGATTGCTGAACGCCAAACTCTGCCTGTCCTGCCTTTGCGCGATATTGTTGTCTTCCCGCATATGATCGTCCCTTTATTTGTCGGACGCGAACGCTCAGTTCTGGCCTTAGAAGAGGTGATGTCTCAGAACAAGCAGATTTTGCTTGTAACCCAAAAAGATGCCGGCACAGAAGATCCAGATGCAGGTGATCTCTACAGCACGGGTACAATCGGCTCTATTCTCCAGCTGCTCAAATTGCCAGATGGCACAGTCAAAGTGTTGGTCGAAGGTATCCGCCGGGCCGCGGTTGACGATATTGATGATAATGGCGCGTTTTTGACAGCCAATGTTATTGAATTGCCGGAAGATAAGGCAGAAGATTCTGAAGTGGTGGCCCTTGGCCGCGCCACTGTTCAGCATTTTGAATCTTACATTAAGCTGAATAAGAAAATTGCCTCTGAGGTAATGGTGGCTATCAATCAGATAGAAGAGACCTCAAAGCTGGCTGATACACTTGCCTCTCATCTGGCTGTTAAACTTTCAGACAAGCAGGATTTGCTGGAAACCCTCACAGTTCAGGAAAGATTAGAGAAAATCTATGGGCTGATGGACGGCGAAATCAGCGTCCTGCAGGTGGAAAAGCGAATCCGCAACCGGGTGAAGCGCCAGATGGAAAAAACCCAGCGCGACTATTATTTGAATGAGCAAATGAAGGCGATTCAAAAAGAGTTGGGTGAGGGCGAAGACGGCAAAAACGAAATCGACGAGCTTGAAGAGCAAATCGCCAAAGCGCGCATGCCAAAAGAAGCGCGTGAAAAGGCAGATGCTGAGCTTAAAAAGCTGCGCAATATGGGGCCGATGTCTGCCGAAGCCACCGTGGTGCGCAATTATCTGGATTGGCTGGTTGCGCTGCCATGGAAGAAGAGCAGCCGTGTCAAAATCGATATTGATGAAGCGCGCAAGATCCTGGATGCCGATCATTATGGTCTGGATAAGGTCAAAGAGCGGATCATTGAATTTCTGGCAGTTCAGAAACGCACGAAAAAGCTGAAAGGGCCTATTTTATGTCTGGTTGGTCCGCCAGGTGTGGGTAAAACATCGCTTGGCAAGAGCATTGCCAAAGCCTCAGGGCGTAAATTCGTGCGTATGGCGCTTGGCGGGGTGCGCGACGAATCTGAAATCAGAGGCCACCGCCGGACCTATATTGGTTCTATGCCAGGTAAAATTGCCCAAGGCATGAAAAAGGCACAAACCAATAATCCGCTCTTCTTGTTAGATGAAATCGACAAGCTGGGCGCAGATTGGCGCGGCGACCCATCTTCTGCTTTGCTTGAGGTGCTGGACCCAGCCCAGAATAACAGCTTCCAGGATCATTATCTGGAAGTCGAACTGGATTTGTCGAATGTGATGTTCATCACCACAGCAAATAGCCTGAATATCCCAGGCCCGCTGATGGACCGGATGGAGATTATCCGGCTCTCTGGATATACAGAAGATGAAAAGCTGGCGATTGCGAGTCAGCATCTTCTGCCACGCCAAATTAAAGAGCATGGCCTGAAAAAAGGCGAGCTTCATGTCAGTGACGCGGCTATTACGGATATAATCCGCCGCTATACACGCGAGGCTGGTGTGCGCTCTTTGGAACGTGAACTGGCCAAAATTGCGCGTAAGGCGGTTACTGAAATTGTATCGGGTAAGGCTGAAACAGTTGAGGTGACAGATACAAATATCAGCGATTATCTGGGTGTACCACGCTTTAAATTTGGTGAAATTGATACAGAAGATCAGGTCGGTGTTGTAACAGGTCTAGCTTGGACTGAAGTTGGCGGCGAGCTGTTGCAGGTGGAAGCGGTGAAAGTGCCTGGTAAAGGTAAGGTCAGCGCAACAGGCAAGCTGGGCGATGTGATGAAGGAATCTATTCAGGCAGCTGAATTCTTTATCAAATCGCGGGCCCATCACTATAACATCAATCTAGAAGAAGCCCAAAAGCGCGACATTCATGTCCATGTACCAGAAGGGGCAACCCCAAAGGACGGGCCGTCTGCGGGTGTAGCGATGGTAACAGCCATTGTGTCTGCGATGACCAATAATCCAGTGCGCAAAGATGTAGCCATGACAGGTGAAATCACCTTGCGTGGCCGCGTGTTGGCTATTGGTGGGCTGAAAGAAAAGCTGCTGGCAGCTTTACGTGGCGGGATCAAAACCGTACTGATTCCAAAGGAAAATGAGAAGGATTTGGCTGATATCCCCGATAATGTCAAAAATGCCCTGACCATTATCCCTGTCTCGCTGGTGGATGAAGTGCTGAATCAGGCACTCAGCGCACCGCATACAGAATCAGCAGACAGCCTTTCTGGCGAGTCCATGAAGACCTCAGAGGCACCAAGCGAAGAGTTAACACAGCATTAAAGCCAAAAATTGCTAAAAAACCGCACATTTCCGCAGTTTTTCCTGTGATTTTGGTGATTCTGGCTTGCGCGACCTCACTGTGCTGTCTAGTCTGTTTTCAACAATCGGATTGTCCGTATAATTTAACTTTTCCAAGGGGGCTAACCCATGAATAAGAACGATCTCGTAGCAGCCGTTGCTGATAATTCTGGTCTGACAAAAGCTGACGCTGGCCGCGCTGTTGATGCTGTTTTCGCATCAATCGAAGGTGCGCTGAAGTCAGGTGATGAAGTGCGTATCGTTGGTTTCGGTACATTCTCTGTGGCTGCACGTGCTGCGAGCACAGGTCGCAACCCACGCACTGGTGAAGCCATCTCAATTCCTGCGTCTAAGCAGCCTAAGTTCAAGGCTGGCGCACCACTGAAAGCTGCTGTGAACGGCTAACCAGTTTATAGAATCAAAAAACACTGGTTGCCGTTCGGTAGCCGGTGTTTTTTTATGCGTTTTTGGCTTGAACTATTTTGTAATATCTCTTACAACATGGCCAATCAACGGGGGTGGTTAGCTCAGCTGGGAGAGCAACTCGTTTACACCGAGTAGGTCGGGGGTTCGAACCCCTCACCACCCACCATTTACCAGCCATTACGCTAGGTATGATTTAAGAGCGCCCTATTTGGGGCGTTTTTTTATGGGCGTTTTTTGGCCGAAGCAATCTGCGGAATGGCTGATTGCAGATTATCGATGATTTTTGGGATTTGGCTCATACGTGCAATGGCATTATGGGCTGCCTCTACAAAAGCGGCAGGCTTACTGGCCGCCATATCGGTACCTGCAATATCATCAAGCCCCATATAGCAAATAGTCATCCTTTTCCCATCCAGACGGCAAGTCATATGTTTTTGTGTGCTCAATATTGATGGTTTCGGCATGAAATAACGCTGCATTTCAATAAAGCTTGTTTGAAATTCAGGCGTGATTATTGCTCGTGCCAACTGGCTGTTATAGCTATAGACTTCGAAACGCTTCTCAAATTCTGCATTGTCAAAACGCACAGTCTTTGCCTTTTTAAACAGCGCATTCAAGCGGTTCATGATGCCCGCATCAGGCAGGATCAGAACCAAATCGCTGACGGGTTCGGCCAGTTCCAAATTTAAGATCAAATAGGGGATGACATTATCAGAGGTGTTTTGCCTGTTTTTCTGGCGGATAGTGCAATTATAAAAGGTAAAATCACAGCCCTGGAACTGCCCTGTATAGGCGACACCCAGATGGCGCTCACCACGGGCCAACAGCTTTTGAGATTGCAAGCTGTCGGTTTCTGCCAGCAGTGCATCATCTGCTTCTAGAACAGAAAATCTATGGTGAAAAAACCGATCAAGCGCAGCTTTCAACTGGCCGCCAATATCTGCTTTCAGCGCTTTCAGACGCCTGAAGCACCAAGAATAGGCAACAGAGCCCAGAATGAAAACAGCGATAAAGCCAATCTGGCTCTGGTTTTCAGACAGCATCCCCGCTTGTTGAAGCCCTTCAACCAGCCCAGCCAGTGCTCCGCAGCCTATGACAAGCACAACGGCCAACAGATAGGCGCGCCGTCTCTCAGAGGTAAAGGCTGACTGATAATTGGCCAGATCAGGGGCAACCATGTCATCCCAGATGGTCGCAAATCCTGCTTCATCTGCATTTTGTTCAATGAACCTGTCCATAGATACCCCAAGCCATGCAATTTGATGTTGATGGCACAAGAATAGGACGCAAAACTGCAATATTGCAATGCGCTAATGTACAAAGATGATTTGAAGAGAGTGGCGAGAGTGACGGGACTCGAACCCGCGACCTCCGGCGTGACAGGCCGGCGCTCTAACCAACTGAGCTACACCCCCTAAATTGGGTCTGCGTCAACAAGGGCCAAGAGGCATACTCGCTGAGCATGGGGATGATTAGCTTATTTAACGCGGCCCTGTCAAGCATCGTTGAGCTGGTTTTTTGAAGAAAATAACACAGGCTGATTTTTCGTCTCAGCAATAGATTTTTTTGCCTCTTTCAATCGGTTTTTATCTGGCTCTCGTAAACAGAGCAGGGGAGAGGCAGAATAGTGATTATCAAAGGGGCATATGATGGTTGATAGAGCATTGCTGGCGCGTTCGATTTTGCGTTATTCAGGACGCGGGGCACGGGCGAGCACAGAGTCAAAACAGAGCAGCCGGTTTATATTAATGGCCTTTAAGGGGCTGACCGCCTTATTATTTGCGATGTTGTTCAGCGCCTCTGTCTTTGCGGCTGGCAGCTCGTCAAGTTCAGATTCAGTTACAGAGACCAAACCGATGGGCTATAGCAAAGCGGTGCGTTTGGCAAAATCTGGTGATTATCCTGCTGCGCTACAGACCTTTCTGAAATTGGCAAAACAAGCCCCGAAAGATGCTGATATCCAGAATTATATTGGTTTCACCTATCGCAAAATGGGTAAATTTGAAGCCGCCGCTACTTATTATGAACGTGCGCTTGAGCTGAACCCAAAGCATAAAGGTGCCTTATCCTATCAGGGCGAGCTGTTTTTAGGGTTGAATCAGATGGATAAGGCAGAGGCGAATCTCGCTAAACTCAAGAAAATCTGCTTTTTTGGCTGTTCAGCATTGGATGATCTGGAAAAAGCGATCGCCGATACCCAAAAGACAGGTACCTATCGTTATTAGGCACCTATCGCTATTAGGGATTATCGCTATTCAGCATCAGCCAGGTCGTCTTGTCAGAGCCACTATTCGCGTGGCTCTATCGGGATGACAAAGCTGGCGGGATATTCCCGGTGCTTATCGGTGATCGAATCGGTGATACCCAAATCTAAAAAAACCGCACTGGCCACAATTTTGGCCCCAATGGTACTGGGGATAGAGACCAGCGCGGTGCGGTCATCTACTGTTCGGCAGGTGAGTTTGAGCGCATCATCTGAACGCCTGACCATCACCGTGGCGGGAATATAGGTTTCAATATGCATCCGCTTATTGGTGACGGCACAATTACCCACCGACCCGTCGCTAAAAGAAAGGCTAATCGGCACATAAGCATCATTGGTCAGCGATGCACTGGCTCCCAGCACTAGTCCTGCCAGCGCTAAAGCCCCAGCAGAGAAGGCGACTGGCAAAGCCTGCCGGTATCTGGTGTTATTCATGGCTCTGCCCCCCTTATGCGCTGAATGATCAGGCGATTTCCACCACGCCGTTATTATTGGTGATGTCGGTAAAATCACTGGCATCCAGCCCGCCTGAATAGCCTTCCAGCACTGCCAGAATATTCGAGGTGCCCACCGAATTGCTGTTATATAGGATCGTGTCCGAACCTGAGGCTTTCCAATAGACTTGTTGGTCTCCGCCCAGCTTGATGGTATCGCCCTCGGTGAAATCCTTGATGATATCGGCGGCAGCTCTTGTGCCGGCAACATTGCCAACATCAAAAACGTCATTGCCGGCCCCGCCAGTGAGGGTGTCTGCACCCGCCCCGCCGGTCAGCCCATCTGCGCCAGCCCCGCCATTCAGTGTGTCATTGCCAGCCCCGCCACTCAGCGTGTCATTACCGCCGCCGCCGGTGAGGATGTTTGCCCCTGCATCACCAGTCAGCACATCTGCGCCCGCCCCACCGATCAGATTTTCAATACCATTCAGGAGATCGCCGAGTGCCTCACCCTTGCCTCTGTTGGAAGTGGCGATTGATAAGGTTGTCCCTGTGATAGAGATCGCCCCATCATTGGTAAAGCCTGTGTCCAGTGCCAACCCTGTATTGCTTAGCTTGCCAAGTACAAGCTTTGTTGCACTGGCTGTTTCGTTAGTGGTTCCAAGCGTTACAGTCCAGACACTGTTTGCCAAACTTGCAATGATATATTTTCCGGCATCACCCGCCGCCAAATCAGAACCTTTGAGGTTGGCTACTGCTGTCCAGCTCACTTGATGTTGGCCATTCAAGTCCACATTCACGCCCGCAGTGCCGCCTGCATAAGAGGCGGTGTCAGTTCCTGTCCCGCCAGTGAGGGTGTCTGCACCCGCCCCTCCATGAATCAGATCATCACCGGCACCGCCCGTGATAGAATCTGTACCGGCCCCACCAAATAATATATCATTCCCAGCCCCGCCGGTGATGGTGTCATTGCCAGCTTGCCCATTATAAAAAGTAGCCGCCGCCTTGGTATCATTGCCTGTCGTGCCAGCTTCCAGATAATGGAGCTTAAAGCTCTGCGTCACAATAGCGGCATTTCCAGCACCTTTATGGTTGGCATCTGTATAGGTCACGGTCACCGTATAGGTGCCATATCCTGTTGTGGCCGTGCCGGTACCAGCAAAAACATGTGTGGTTGTGTTAAATGAGATGCCAGCTGGCAGGGAAGTGGCACTGTTTGGGCCGGCGACCGACACAGCAAAACCGCCATCCAAAGTGTCTGTGGTATCTGTTTTTATTTCATCGGTGAAATAACCATCCATATCTGGCCCATTATAGGCCACACTTGCCGTCGCAAATTGGTCAGCCACCGCACCTTTTGCTGTCGCGACATAATTCACATCCAGTGAAAAGACACCTGTCGCCGGATTTTTATCCTCTGCTGAACGGTAGAGTTTGAACGCAAAGCTTGGATTTGTAGAAGAAGAGGGCTGATAATCACTATCCGGGCTGAACCGCAATTTGCCAATATCGGCACTGGCTATTTTACCAACATTGCTCAGCGTAATCTCATTCGTGCCAGCCGTGCCGTCGACGATTTTCTTCCATACCCCATTATCATTGAAATAAAGGGTGGTATTTGTATTCGCATTAGGCAGTCCGGAGATTTCAAGAGAGTGCCAATTTTCAGTGCCATCTGTAAATTTAATGTCAGTTGCGGCGAGATTATAGCTGCTGCTCGCGGCCCCTGTATTCACAGCCTTACCGCTCGCGCCAAGATCTGGCACATTTACAATATTCTTCACTTCAATGACGATATTGCCATCTTGGTTAACAGGATCGCCCGAACCTGCCAGCCCTGATTTATCCGCCAGTGTCAGGATCAGCTTTGTGTCTCTGGCTTGATTATCGCCAATGATCAGCCGGACATATCCATCTTTCACCTGCTTTTGGGTAAAGGTGCCATTGACCGCCAAATCAACCCAGCTGGTACCATTATAGAGCTGAAGTTTATTATCGGTGGTGGCCGCATTGGCTGTTGTAAAGCCTTTAAAGCTGTAAACCGGTTCATCATCCTTATCCGGGTCAGAAGCTTTCAGGACATTTTCTGTCAATTGATAAGCGGTGTCTTCTACCACGCCTGAGGTAATATTGGCGGCCACGGTGATGGTGGGTGCTTCATTCTTATCGGTAATATCAACGATGACATCCTGTCTGGTCTGGGCACCGCGATCATCAGTGGCGACAACAGTCACGGTGATCTTCGGGTTCGTTTCAAAATCGATTTTATTATCGCTGGCATTTTGCGCCTTCACCTTTAATTTGCCAGCCGAAGCGCCAGTTGCGTTTTCCAGCTCAAAATAACTGGCCCAATCACCCGCCAAAGACCATTTGATTTTAGTGTTATCCCCATCTCCATCACTGCCAGTAAAGCTGAGGCCTGTATCATTTGCGGATATGGCATTGCCTTCTGTGATCAGCGTCTTTGATAAGGTCCCGTCTTGTGAGATCTCCACCGGCTGGTTCTTGCTGAAATACAGCATGACCTCTTGAGAGGCCGTGCGGCCATAGGGGTCAATCGCCGTTACTTTCAGTGTATAGCTGGTGGCATCGCTGTCTTTAACAGCATCAGCATTGGCATGAGACCAGCCTTGCTCTGCTTTCAGGCTCATGCTGCTGGCATCAAAACTAACCTTATTGCCAAAAGCTTGTTGAATGGTTTTTACCTCACCATTTTGCAACACCTCTACCCGATAGGTGAGGGTGCCTTTTTCCGGGTCATTAAAAGCGGTTGAGAGATTGCCTTTGGCGGTTTTCAGCTGAAATTCAAAACCATAATAAAGCGGCAGTGAATCATTACCTTTACCACTATCTTGAATATCATTTGATGTAACCGGTTTTTGGTTGCTGGCCATCGCCGCAATCTGGTTTTTGGACACCGCCACATTTAAATCATTGGCCCCTGTCTGATTTTGCAGAAAATAAGTCAGCTGAGGCGCCAGTAATTTCAGTTTTTCGGCATCGGCATTGCTCAAGCCTGCCGCACCGGCATCAGACAGCGCAATCGTGTGATCAAGGGTCAGAAAATTGATCGATTTTGACACACCCAAATTCTCAGCCAGAATCTCCATCGCTTGCTGGGCAGAAACAGGCTGATTGACGGTTTGCGGGTCTTTCATGATCCGCACCACCATTTCAGTGAAAGGTGAGATAACCTTTGATCCGGCAGGCGCGCGCAGCACCACAGCCGGTGTTGGGGCATCATCTGACCAGTCTGCCGGATTGTTGATATCTGTCGCTCCGGTCAGATCAGCCAGCAAAGTCATATGCTGATATTTTTGGTCAATGCGGGCACTGAACCGGCCTTGCGCATCTGTGGTGCCAATCAATTTGTCGGTTTTGGTGTCCAGCTTGCCATTGCCATCTACATCCACATAAACCTTGGCATTTTTGACAGGCCCATCGAGTACCTGTCCGCTCACCGAAACCTTGTCATCTCCGCCGCTGGACCCGCAGGCAGCAAGAACCAATCCGCTCATCGTCCAAATCAGCGCATGTCCAAAACCGCTTCCAGAACCGGTTATTGCGCCCGATAAGGCGCCGGTTATAGAACTGGCTAAGATAGGCGTCTGTACAGACGACTCTGCTTTTGATCTGTCCTTTGGGTTGGAAACAGCTTTGCTGTCAGTGAAAAGCGTGCTGAGTGCCTGGCGGTAATCTGGTCCAGAGTAAGTCATGATGTGCCCCCGAAAAGCCGAAAAGTCGGTTCAATTGCACCTGCCGGCATGATCTGTTCTGACCGGTGATGCCATGTTGCATTACGAATATGACAGACAGGTTCCATCGCTGTTTTGGGGCATGTTTAAGCCATAAAACATATCAATCGAATGCCTTGTCGAATTGAAACGATACGCGATAAAGCTTAATATAAAGTTAATTTTCATAATTTTTTTCATCTTTTAGGCGTATTTTTGGATAGATAGCAGAAATGAGCTGCTGCAATGCGCTGATGCGCCAGCTGGACAGATAGCCAGAGCTGATATGATTCAGGCATTCTGGCGTTGAATACCGCCTGCGACGTTTTTTCTACTGGGTGAAAGGCTATTTCACATGCGAAAAATCAGCTGTGCAAAGACGTATTGGTTCTTGCTTTTCTGGCGCGTCTGGACTAAGGAAATGCCAGTAATTTGATTGTCCGTGTGCCTTGCGGGTTCGCTTACGCACCACATAGACATATTGCTGGTATCAGCGGGTTCTATGCACAGGCCCGAGATGATGCCGCTGCTTTGGGGGAAGCTTTGAGATGATTGACCTTCAGGAATATCTGCCAATTGCTATTTTCATGGGGCTTGCAATCGGCTTGTCTATTGCGTTTGTGATTGGCGCCTTTGTGGTCGGCCAGCAAAAACCAGATATTGAAAAGCTCACTGCCTATGAATGTGGCTTTGATGCTTTTGATGATTCGCGCAAGCCTTTTGATGTGCGCTTTTATCTGGTGGCTATTTTGTTCATCATCTTTGATTTAGAAGTCGCGTTTTTATTCCCTTGGGCAGTCGCGCTTGGCGATATCGGCATGTTTGGTTTCTGGTCGATGATGATTTTTCTCGGCGTTTTGACGATCGGCTTTATCTATGAATGGAAAAAAGGGGCGCTGGAGTGGGAATAAACCCGCGCCGTGCCTTTTTTGCATTTTCCATCATAAAACATTGTGTGAATAAGGTTATTTGACGATGGCACGCATTGAACATGATTTAAATACTCCTATCCCACCTGGCCCAGATCAGGACCTGATTTTGAATGCTGTTTCAGACGAGCTTCAGAATCGCGGTTTTGTGATTGCCAAAGCAGACAAGCTGTTCAACTGGGCACGTTCAGGCTCTCTCTGGCCGATGACATTTGGTCTGGCTTGTTGTGCGGTTGAGATGATGCATGCGGCCGCATCACGCTATGATATGGACCGCTATGGCATGCTGTTCCGCCCCAGCCCGCGCCAGTCTGATGTAATGATTGTAGCTGGTACATTGACCAATAAGATGGCCCCTGCCTTGCGCCGCGTCTATGACCAGATGCCCGAGCCGCGCTGGGTGTTGTCTATGGGATCATGTGCCAATGGCGGTGGTTATTACCATTATTCCTATGCGGTTGTGCGTGGATGCGATCGCATCGTGCCAGTTGATGTATATGTGCCAGGTTGCCCGCCAACCGCAGAAGCGCTGATTTATGGCCTGTTGCAGCTGCAAAAGAAGATTCGCCGTACCGCAACTATCGCCCGCAGCTGATAAGAAAAGTCAAAGAGTAACGCAAAAATGACGGATAATAATACGACATTTCTGAGCGAGATGCAGACCCAAATCCAAGGGCTCTTAGGATCTGCTGTTTTGGGTTCTGAGATTATGGGTGATGAGCTGGTTTTCGATATTGAAGCTGGCCAGATCAAAGAAGTGCTGGTGCGCTTGCGTGATGATGCGCTACTGGCTTTTACCCAGCTCTCGGATATCACAGCGGTGGATTATCCAGAACGGCTCAAGCGGTTTGAAGTTATTTATCAGATGTTGTCTGTATCGAATAATCAGCGTCTGCGTCTGCGGGTGCCGCTAGATGAAGATGAGGTGATCGATTCTGTTGTCGATGTGTTTGCCTCTGCCAACTGGGCTGAACGTGAAGTCTGGGATATGTTTGGTGTTTTCTTTGCAGGCCATCCTGATTTGCGCCGTCTGCTAACCGATTATGGGTTTGAAGGCCATCCATTGCGCAAAGATTTCCCGCTCACCGGCCGTGTTGAAGTGCGGTATGATGAAATCCAGCAACGCGTGGTTTATGAACCTGTTCAGCTGACCCAAGAATTCCGTGATTTTGATTTCCTGAGCCCATGGGAGGGTATGCTGCCAGCAGCAGATCGTTCGGCCGAAGAGGGCGGTGAGGAGAAAGACGCATGAGTGAGATGCAAATCCGCCCGTTAACCCTGAATTTTGGCCCGCAGCACCCCGCCGCGCACGGCGTATTACGCCTTGTACTGGAAATGGATGGTGAAGTGATTGAGCGTGCTGACCCGCATGTCGGCCTGCTGCACCGTGGTACTGAAAAGCTTATAGAGCATAAAACCTATCTTCAGGCGTTGCCTTATTTTGACCGCTTGGATTATGTCTCGCCGATGAACCAGGAACATGCTTGGGCACTGGCGATTGAAAAGGCACTGCAAATTGAGGTGCCAAAGCGCGCGCAATATATCCGTGTGCTTTATTGTGAGATTGGCCGGATTTTGAACCACCTGCTCAATCTGACAACATTTGCGATTGATGTGGGGGCGATGACACCGCTTCTCTGGGGTTTTGAAGAGCGCGAGCATCTGATGGCCTTTTACGAGCGCGCATCAGGTGCCCGCCTGCATGCGGCTTATTTCCGCCCTGGCGGTGTGCATCAGGACCTGCCAGATGGGCTGACAGATGATATCCTTGCCTGGACTGAGACATTCCCTGGTTTCATTGATGATTTGGAAACCTTGCTGACCGATAACCGTATTTTCAAGCAGCGTACTGTTGATATTGGTGTCATGAGCACTGAAGAAGCCCTTGATCTGGGCATGACAGGTGTGGTGCTGCGTGCCACCGGCATGCCATGGGATTTGCGCAAATCTCAGCCTTATGATGCCTATTCTGAGATGGATTTTGACGTGCCAGTTGGCAAAACCGGTGATTGTTATGCCCGGTATTTGGTACGTATTGAAGAAATGCGCCAATCGCTCAAAATAATCCGCCAGTCGATTGAAAATATGCCTGAAGGGCCGGTGCTGGCTACCAATAACAAGGTTACCCCGCCACGTCGCGGCGAGATGAAACAGTCTATGGAAGCGCTGATTCATCACTTTAAGCTTTACACCGAAGGGTTTCACCTGCCGGCTGGCGACAGCTACACCGCAGTTGAAGCCCCGAAAGGTGAGTTTGGTGTCTATCTGGTGGCAGATGGGACCAACAAGCCATATCGCGCACGCTTGCGCGCGCCTGGTTATTATTTC
>JBMHDN010000037.1:0-20203 GCA_049889355.1 Puniceispirillaceae bacterium (SeqCode) | reverse complement strand
TACACCGAAGGGTTTCACCTGCCGGCTGGCGACAGCTACACCGCAGTTGAAGCCCCGAAAGGTGAGTTTGGTGTCTATCTGGTGGCAGATGGGACCAACAAGCCATATCGCGCACGCTTGCGCGCGCCTGGTTATTATTTCATGGCCGCTGTGGATTATCTCTCGCGTGGTCATATGCTGGCCGATTCCGTGGCGATTATCGGCTCGCTGGATATTGTGTTCGGAGAAATTGACAGATGAGCATTCAGAGCCTTGTAGCCGAGCAGCAGCCTGATCATTTTGCCTTTTCCTCAGAAAATGAGGCAAAGATTAAGAAGATTTTGGCGAAATACCCAAAAGACCGCAAAGCCTCTGCTGTGATGCCTTTGCTGGATTTGGCCCAGCGTCAGCATGATAACTGGATTCCGATGAAAGCGATTGAGCTGATCGCAGCCAAGCTGGATATGGCAGAAATCCGCGTGCTCGAAGTGGCAAGCTTCTACACCATGTTTAATCTGAAACCTGTTGGCAAATATTTCCTGCAAGCCTGTGGGACAACCCCATGTATGCTGCGTGGCTCAGATGATGTGATGCGCTGTGTCAAGGACAAGCTCGGTCTGTCTTCTGGTGAGACCACCGAGGATGGTCAATTCACCTTGCTGGAAGTGGAATGTCTGGGTGCGTGTGTCAATGCGCCTATTTTGCAGGTGAATGACGATTTTTATGAAGATTTGGATTATCAGTCCACCGCCGATCTGCTAGACGCGCTGGCCAATGATAATCCGCCGCCAAAGGGCTCTGTTGTGAACCGACATGGCTCTCAGGCACAAACAGGGGCCACAACTCTGACCGCGCTGGATCCAAACAGCGGTTCAGCCAAGACGTAAGGGCAGGTGTAGTATGCTTCAAGATAAGGATCGTATCTTTACCAATATTTATGGCTGGTCAGATCCAGGGCTTGCTGGTGCCAAATCGCGTGGCGACTGGGACAATACGGCCAAGCTCTTGGCGATGGGCCATGATGACATCATTGAAGAGATCAAAGCGTCTGGCTTGCGTGGCCGCGGCGGTGCAGGCTTCCCGACTGGCTTAAAATGGTCCTTCATGCCAAAGGAAGTGGGCAAGCGCCCACATTATCTGGTGGTGAATGCAGACGAATCAGAACCAGGTACCTGTAAAGATCGTGATATCCTGCGCCATGAGCCACATAAACTGATCGAAGGCTGTGTGGTAGCGGGTTTTGCGATGCGCGCCCATGCCGCCTATATCTATATCCGCGGTGAATTTGTGAATGAAGCGATTGCGCTGCAAAAAGCCATTGACGAAGCCTATGATGCAGGGTTGCTTGGCAAGAATGCGGCCGGTTCAGGCTGGGCCTTTGATGTGTATGTGCATCGCGGGGCAGGGGCTTATATCTGCGGTGAAGAAACAGCGTTGCTGGAATCACTCGAGGGCCGCAAGGGCCAGCCAAGACTAAAGCCGCCATTCCCAGCGGGTGTGGGCTTATATGGCTGTCCAACCACTATCAATAATGTGGAATCGATTGCTGTTACCCCAACTATTTTGCGCCGTGGGGCCAGCTGGTTTGCAGGGCTCGGCAAGGAAAATAACACAGGGACCAAGCTGTTCTGTATCTCAGGTCATGTGAATAACCCATGTAATGTCGAAGAAGAGATGGGCATTCCGCTCAAAGAACTTATCGAAAAACATGCTGGTGGTGTACGCGGCGGCTGGGATAATCTGCTCGCCATTATTCCAGGCGGGTCTTCTACCCCGCTGATGACTCGAGAAGTGTGCGATACCATGACCATGGATTTCGATGCGCTGCGTGCCGCCGGTACGGGTCTTGGCACCGCTGGTATTATTGTAATGGATAAGAGCACTGATATCGTGCGTGCCATCAGTCGCATTGCTTATTTCTATAAGCATGAGAGCTGTGGTCAATGTACGCCATGTCGTGAGGGCACAGGTTGGATGTTCCGGATGATGGACCGTCTGGTGCGCGGCGAGGCAGAGCCTTATGAGATCGATACGCTCTATGAGGTCACCAAGCAGGTTGAGGGTCATACCATCTGTGCGCTTGGGGATGCCGCAGCTTGGCCAATTCAAGGTCTGATCAAATATTTCCGCCCTGAGCTGGAACGGCGTATTGCGGTTCATAAAGCGGTTATGGCGGCAGCAGAGTAGGGACGAATAAGATGCCAAAGCTGACAGTCAATGGGATTGAGGTTGAGGTCGAAAACGGCGCTACCGTTTTGCAGGCCTGTGAAGAAGCTGGTTTTGAAATTCCGCGTTTTTGCTATCATGAGCGTTTGTCGATTGCTGGTAATTGCCGGATGTGTCTTGTCGATATGGAACGTTCGCCCAAGCCGATCGCCAGCTGTGCGATGCCAGCTGGTGATGGGATGGTTATCTCTACCCAGTCTGATCGGGTGAAAAAAGCCCGTGAAGGGGTGATGGAATTCCTGCTGTTGAACCACCCGCTTGATTGTCCGATTTGCGATCAGGGCGGCGAGTGTGATCTGCAAGATCAGGCGATGGCTTTTGGCGGTGATGCGTCGCGCTATGCTGAAAATAAGCGTGCTGTGGAAGAAAAGCATATGGGCCCGCTGATCAAAACAGTGATGACCCGTTGTATCCATTGTACACGTTGTGTGCGTTTCGCAACTGAAGTGGCAGGTGTGCCTGAGCTGGGTGCCATCGGCCGTGGCGAAAATATGGAAATCACCACCTATTTGGAAAAAACACTGGCCTCAGAGCTTTCAGCCAATGTGGTAGATCTCTGCCCAGTGGGTGCGCTGACCAGCCGGCCTTATGCCTTTGTGTCACGCCCGTGGGAGCTGAATAAGGTTGAATCCATTGATGTGATGGATGCGCAAGGCGCCAATATCCGCATTGATGCCCGTGGCAGCCAGGTGTTGCGCGTGATGCCGCGTCTCAATGAGGCGGTGAATGAGGAATGGATTTCAGATAAGACACGCTATGCGATTGACGGTCTGCGCCGCCAGCGTCTGGACCGTCCTTATCTGCGCGGCTCAGATGGGCGTCTGCATCCGGCCAGCTGGGATGACGCATTTGGAGCGATCAAAGCCAAAATCAAAAAGGTGAAGCCTGAAAATATGGCGGTCATTGCCGGTGATCAGCTCGATGCAGAGGCCATGTTTGCCATGAAGATGCTGGCAGACAAGCTGGGTGTATCAAACATTGATTGCCGCCAGGATGGCGCAAAGCTAAGCAATAAGAATCGTGCATCTTATCTGTTTAATTCAACCATTGAAGGGGTGGATGAAGCAGATTGCTTGTTGATTATCGGCTCTAACCCGCGCCTCGAAGCACCAGTGATGAATGCGCGTATCCGCCGCCGCTGGTTGCATGACCAGCTGGAGGTTGCGGTTGTCGGCCCTGAAATGGATTTAACCTATCCAACTACAGATTTGGGTGATGATGCCGCTATTTTGGATGCGCTGGCAGATGGTAGCCATCCATTTGCGAAAAAGCTGAAAAAAGCCAAGCGTCCAATGCTAATTATCGGTAATGGTGCATTGCGCCGGGCCGATGGGGCTGCGGTCTTGGGTCGTGCGTACCAGATTGCCGAAGAGACCGGCATGGTAGGCAAAGATTGGAACGGCTTTAACGTCCTTCATACCGCCGCATCACGCGTTGCTGGCCTTGAAATCGGCTTCTTGCCAGGCAAGGGCGGTCTGGATGTGGATGGCATGGCAAAGGCTGCAGAAGCTGGCTCGCTTGGTCTGGTCTGGCTGATGGGCGCAGATGAATTGGATATGGCCAGCTTTAAGAAAAGCTTTGTGGTTTATCAGGGTCATCATGGTGATGCTGGTGCGCATGCTGCAGATGTGGTCTTGCCAGGTGCGGCCTATACTGAAAAAGAAGGTCTTTATATGAATTTTGAAGGCCGTGTTCAGCAGGGGCGCCGTGCGGCGTTCGCACCAGGTGAAGCCAAAGAAGATTGGGCTATTTTGCGGGCCTTCTCAGCCCATATGAACGCAACCTTGCCATTTGATAGTTTAGAAGAGCTGCGCGAGCAATTGGTCGCTGCACATGATGCTTTTGCAGATTTAGATGATATCAAGCCTGCAAAATGGGGCAAATTTGGCAGCACCGCCAAGCTGAAAGGCGAGAAGATGGAAGCAGGTTTACAGGAATTCTATATGACCTGTGCCATCAGCCGCGCGTCTGAAACAATGGCAGAATGCCGTAAGGCAGCAGATGCTGATCAGGCCGCACTGGCTGCAGAATAGGGATTGGGTAAGATGGATATGCTGACCATGGGCCTCGAGCTAGGCTGGATTTTACTGCAGATTCTAGCTGTGACTGTACCGCTGTTGATCGGGGTGGCTTATCTGACATTGGCAGAACGCCGCGTGATCGGCTTTATGCAGTTGCGCAAAGGCCCGAATGTGGTTGGACCTTTTGGCCTGTTCCAGCCTTTTGCAGATGCACTCAAGCTGATGAGTAAAGAGACCATTCTGCCAGCTGGTGCAGATAAGGTGGTCTTTATGTTGGCCCCGATGCTGACCTTTATTCTGGCACTGGTCGCTTGGGCAGTTATTCCTTTTGATGAAGGCATGGTCCTTGCTGATATCAATGTGGGTATCCTCTATCTGTTTGCGATTTCATCCCTCGGTGTTTATGGGATTATCATGGCGGGTTGGGCCTCGAACTCAAAATATGCCTTTTTGGGTGCTCTGCGTTCAGCTGCTCAGATGGTGTCTTATGAAGTTTCAATGGGCCTGGTGATTATCAATGTGCTGCTCTGTGTGGGCTCGCTGAATCTCTCAGCCATTATCGAAGCCCAGCGTGATATGTGGTTTGCCTTGCCGCTTTTCCCGATGTTTATCGTCTTTTTCATCTCAACATTGGCGGAAACAAACCGCGCGCCTTTTGATTTGCCAGAGGGCGAATCTGAACTGGTAGCCGGTTATTTTGTGGAATATTCCTCAATGAGCTTTGCGCTCTTCTTCTTGGGTGAATATGCCAATATGATTTTGATGAGCGCGATGACTGTCGTGCTGTTTATGGGCGGCTGGTTGCCACCGCTGGATATTTTCCCACTGAATCTTATTCCAGGCCCGATTTGGTTTATTGCCAAGATTATGCTGGTCTTGTTTGTGTTCTTATGGGTGCGGGCAACAACCCCGCGTTATCGTTATGATCAGCTGATGCGTCTGGGCTGGAAAATCTTCCTGCCATTTTCACTGATTTATGTTGTGTTGACCGCAGGCTTTTTGCTGGCGTTCGATAAATTGCCTGTCGTTGCCGGATAAGGGAGCCTTTAAAGATGGTTGCTATCAACGCGCTGCGTTCTTTTTTCTTGTTTGAATTGGTGAAGGGGCTGTCCCTGACACTGAAATATTTCTTCAAGCCAAAGGTAACGCTGAATTACCCTTATGAAAAAGGCCCCTTATCGCCACGTTTTCGCGGTGAGCATGCGCTGCGCCGCTATCCGAATGGTGAAGAGCGTTGTATCGCTTGTAAATTATGTGAAGCGGTTTGCCCGGCTCAAGCTATTACCATTGAGGCTGAGCCACGCGAAGATGGCAGCCGCCGCACCACACGCTATGACATTGACATGACCAAATGTATTTATTGCGGTTTTTGTCAGGAAGCTTGCCCAGTTGATGCGATTGTCGAAGGGCCGAATTTTGAATTTGCAACAGAGACCAGAGAAGAGCTGTTTTATGACAAGGACAAGCTCTTGGCCAATGGCGATCGCTGGGAAGGCGAAATCGCCCGCAACCTTGCCGCTGATGCAAAGTGGCGATAAGGCCTAGACGGGGGTTCGATTAACATGATTGAAGCAATTTTCTTCTACCTGTTTGCAGGCATTGCCTGTCTTTCAGGGTTAATGGTGGTTGTCTCGCGCAATCCGGTTCATTCGGTTTTGTTTCTGATTTTATCTTTCTTTAACGCGGCCGGCTTATTTATTCTGCTCGGTGCTGAATTCCTCGCCATGTTGTTGGTGGTGGTTTATGTCGGGGCAGTAGCTGTGCTGTTCTTGTTTGTGGTGATGATGCTGGACATCAATTACACCGAACTGCGTCAGGGCTTTCAGAAATATCTGCCAGTTGGGCTCGGTGTGGCTGGTTTGCTGTTAGCAGAATTGCTGGCCACTGTGTTTGGACAGGCTGCGCTCAAGGCCGAAAAGCCAATTATTGAGGGCCCGCATAACACCCGCGCTTTGGGTCAAATCCTCTATACCGATTATTTCTATCTCTTCCAGCTGGCAGGTCTCATCTTGCTGGTGGCGATGATTGGGGCGATCACCCTGACCTTGCGTAAGCGCCCGGGTGTGCGCAAACAAATTGTGGCTGATCAAAATGCACGTACACGTGCCCAATCGGTTGAAGTGGTCAAAGTGCCGACCGGTCAAGGCATGAAAGGGTAAGTCTTATGTTGGATATTTCACTTTATCATTATCTGACAGTGGCGGCTGTGTTGTTCGTCTTTGGCGTGTTTGGTATTTTTATCAACCGCAAGAATGTCATCACCATTTTGATGTCTATCGAACTGATTTTACTCTCAGTAAATATCAATCTGGTTGCTTTTTCGGCCTATAATGGCGATTTGTCAGGCCAGATTTTCTCACTCTTTATTCTGACCGTTGCTGCTGCTGAAGCAGCGATTGGCCTTGCTATTCTGGTGATTTATTTCCGGAATCGTGGCTCGATTGCGGTCGAAGACATCAATCTGATGAAGGGCTAGGCTCAGATGCTGTATAAATCGCTCGTTTTTCTGCCACTTCTGGCAGCCATCGTTGCAGGGCTGTTTTCCACACGCCAGCAACATGGTACCGCCGCCGCGGTGACCATCCTGTCGGTTGTGACATCTTTTTTGTTATCCTGTGTGGCTTTTTTCGAGGTCGCGATACAGGGCCAGCCTATCACGGTTGAAGTGGCCCGCTGGATTGGCTCAGGTGATTTTCAGGCTGATTGGGTGCTGCGTTTTGATACGCTGACCGTCGTGATGCTGATTGTGGTGACCGGCGTATCATCATGTGTGCATATCTATTCAGTTGGCTATATGCATCATGATAAGGCACGTGGCCGTTTCATGGCTTATCTCAGCCTCTTTACCTTTGCTATGTTGATGCTGGTAACAGCTGATAACCTTGTTCAGCTCTTCTTTGGCTGGGAAGGGGTAGGGGTTGCCTCTTATCTGTTGATCGGTTTTTGGTATCACAAGGATTCAGCCCATACCGCCGCGATGAAAGCCTTTGTGGTGAACAGGGTTGGTGATTTTGGTTTTGCCCTTGGTATTCTGGCCGTATTCGCACTTGTCGGCTCTGTTCAGTTTGATGATATTTTTGCGGCCGCACCTGGCCTTGTCGGCATGAATATTGATTTTCTTGGCATGAGCCTGCCAGCCTTGGAAGTGGCCTCTATCCTGCTGTTTATTGGCGCAATGGGTAAATCTGCCCAGCTTGGCTTGCATACCTGGCTGCCAGATGCGATGGAAGGGCCGACCCCTGTATCAGCCCTTATCCATGCTGCCACCATGGTGACCGCTGGTGTCTTTATGATTTGCCGTCTCTCGCCAGTGATTGAATTTGCCCCTGTTGCGCTAGATATCATTACGATTGTGGGCGCGCTCACCGCGATTTTCGCAGCCACTGTTGGGATGACACAATTTGATATTAAGCGGGTGATTGCTTATTCCACCTGCTCTCAGCTGGGCTATATGTTCTTTGCGGCAGGTGTATCAGCCTATCCAGCTGCGATGTTCCATTTGACCACCCATGCCTTTTTCAAGGCATTGCTGTTCTTGGGTGCGGGTTCAGTTATCCACGCGCTGTCTGATGAACAAGATTTACGCAAGATGGGTGGCATCTGGAAACAGGTACCAGTTACCTATGCGATGATGTGGATTGGCTCGCTGGCCCTCGCCGGCTTCCCGTTCTTCGCTGGGTTCTATTCAAAAGATATGATCCTCGAAGCGGCCTTTGCAGCGCATAGTTCTGTTGGCATGTTGGCCTTCTGGCTGGGTTGTGCGGCGGCACTTTTGACGGCCTTCTATAGCTGGCGTCTGTTGATTTTGGCCTTCCATGGCAAGCCACGTGCCTCTGCTGAAGTGATGAGCCATGTGCATGAGAGCCCGAATGTGATGCTCCTGCCATTGGTCCCGCTGGCCCTTGGTGCAATCTTTGCCGGTTGGCTGGGCTATGAAGCCTTTGTCGGGCATGATTATGCGCAATTCTGGGGTGAATCTATCTATATCCACCCAGATCATCACGCGATGCATGATGCGCATAATGTGCCGACCTGGGTTAAGCTGTTGCCGATTTTCCTGGCGAGCTCTGGTGTGATATTGGCGGTGATTGCTTATGTGATGGTGCCGTCATTGCCACAGACCATCAGCCGGATATTCAGCCCGGTTCATGCCTTCTTCTTCAATAAATGGTATTTTGACGAGCTGTATGACGCGATTTTCGTCAAGCCATCTGTTAAAATCGGCCAGATGCTGTTTGAAAAAGGCGATAAGCAAACCATTGATGCGTTCGGACCTGACGGTATTTCAGCATCTGTTTCAAATCTATCTGCGCGGTTATCACGCCTGCAATCTGGATATGTCTATCATTACGCCTTTGCGATGATGATTGGCGTTGTTGTGCTGATATCCTGGTATTATAGCGGGTTCGGGGGATAAGTGAGATGATGGCGGACTGGCCTATTCTGTCTATTGTGACATTTCTGCCTTTGGCAGGGGTGCTGTTTTTGGCGCTGGTGCGTGGTGATGAAGAAAATATCGCCGCCAACAGCCGTCTGGTCGCCCTCTGGGTGTCTGGCTTCACCTTCTTTGTATCGCTCTATCTGTGGTTTGCTTTTGACAGCAATGCCACCGGCTATCAGTTTGAAGAGCAGGTAGATTGGATTAAAGGTGGTGGTATCAGCTACCATCTGGGGATTGATGGCATTTCCATGCCCTTTATCCTGCTGTCCACTTTCCTAACACCGCTTGCCATTCTGGCGAGCTGGAAAGCCATTCAATACCGGGTGCGTGATTATATGATCGCTTTTCTGGTGCTTGAAACCATGATGATCGGTATGTTCGCCTCGCTCGACCTGCTGATGTTCTATCTGTTCTTTGAAGGTGTGCTGCTGCCGATGTTTATCATCATTGGCGTCTGGGGTGGGCCACGGCGCGTTTACGCTGCCTTTAAATTCTTCTTATATACGCTTGCCGGCTCTGTGTTGATGCTGGTCTGTATGATGACGATGTTTGTCCAGGAAGGCACAACAGATATTCCGCTGCTGGCCGAAGCGAGCTTTAGCCCGGCCTTACAATTCTGGTTATTCTTAGGCTTCTTTGCCTCCTTTGCTGTAAAAGTCCCGATGTGGCCTGTACATACCTGGCTGCCAGATGCCCATGTGGAAGCCCCCACAGCAGGCTCGATGATTTTGGCAGGTGTCCTGCTGAAGATGGGCGGCTATGGCTTTATCCGCTTTTCCTTGCCGATGTTCCCAGATGCGTCTGAGCTGTTTGCACCTTATATTTTCGTGCTCTCGGTCATCGCCGTGATTTACACCTCTTTGGTAGCACTGGCGCAAAAGGATATGAAAAAGCTGATCGCTTATTCCTCTGTGGCGCATATGGGTTTTGTGACTATCGGTATCTTCTCGCTCAATGAGCAGGGTATTGCAGGGGCGATGTTCCAGATGATCAGCCACGGGCTGGTTTCGGCCGCGCTGTTCTTCTGTGTGGGTGTGGTTTATGACCGCTTGCATACACGTGATATCGCTGCTTATGGCGGGGTGGCAGATGCCATGCCGCGCTATGCTACCTATTTCATGTTCATGATGCTGGCCTCTGTTGGCTTGCCCGGCACATCCGGTTTTGTCGGCGAGATGCTGGTACTGGTGGGCGCCTGGCAAGCGGCCAGTTGGGGAGCGTTCTTGGCGGCAACCGGCCTTGTATTGGGCGCGGCTTATATGCTCTGGCTTTATCGCCGGGTTGTCTTTGGCGTGCTTGAAAAGCCTGAAGTGAAGGAAATGGCCCGTCTTGATCAGCGTGAAGTGGCTATTTTCATTCCGCTGACCATTTTGGTGCTCTGGCTGGGTGTTTATCCAGCCAGCCTGCTGGATGTGATGAACCCGATCATTGAACAGATTGTTGCCCAGCTTGAGGTGGTTCAGTCTGCTGCATTGGCCAATAATTAAGACCTGTTGGGAATAAGGAATAGATGATCATGATGGACTGGTCGATTTTTAGCCTGGCATTGCCAGAACTGATCCTGACGCTTGAGGCCTTATTTGTTGTGCTGGTGGCCGCTTTTGCAGGTGAAACGCCCGCAGGGCGCAGCTTCATTCGCACCATTGTACTTCTGGCTTATGCTCTGGCTTTTGCCGCTGTGCTCAGCTTGCCAAGCGAACCTGTTTTGCTGTTTGACGGTCTGTTTATCACAGGTGGTCTGGCGGCGATGATGAAGGGGCTTGTGCTGATAGGCGCCTTCTTTGCCAGCTGGATGGTTGGTGATGATTGGTCTGAAGGGGTAGAGCGTTCTGAATATCAGCTGCTTGTGCTGCTCGCCACTTTGGGTATGTTGCTGATGATTTCAGCCCATGACCTCATCTCGCTTTATATGGCGATTGAAATGCAGTCATTGCCGCTTTATGTGGTCGCTGCTATGCGCACCAATTCGCTGCGTTCTTCTGAGGCTGGTCTGAAATACTTCCTGCTTGGTGCGTTGTCATCTGGTTTGCTTCTCTATGGCGCATCAATGATTTACGGCTTTGCTGGCAGCACCCGCTTTGATGAAATTGCCGCCAGCATTGACCCGGCAAATATTCCGCTTGGTCTGACTGTTGGTCTGGTCTTCCTGCTCTCTGGTCTGGCCTTTAAGATTTCAGCAGCACCTTTCCATATGTGGACGCCAGATGTGTATGAAGGCGCCCCGACACCGGTTACAGCCTTATTTGCCATGGCACCAAAAGTGGCCGCTATTACCTTGTTGATGCAGGTAACCTATGGCGCCTTTGGCTCTATTCCTATGCAATGGTCTCAGGTGCTGATTGCCTTGTCTGTGGCTTCTATGCTGGTGGGTGCACTTGGTGCGATCATGCAGACAGATATGAAGCGTATGATGGCCTTTTCTTCTATCGCCCATATGGGCTATGCTTTGGCTGGTCTGGCCGCTGGCACCGAGGCAGGGGCAAGCGCGGTGGTGATTTATATGACCACCTATGTCTTTATGGGTGCGGGTGCATTTTCTATCATCTTGATGATGCGCAGAGATGATGTGCCAGTTCAGAAAATCACGGATCTGACAGGTTTGTCTGCCAGCCATCCATTGCTGGCCGCCGCGATGATGATCGTGATGTTCTCCATGGCCGGTATTCCGCCATTGGCTGGTTTCTTTGGCAAATGGTATGTGTTCCTGGCAGCCGTAAATGCTGGTTTGATCCCACTGGCGGTTATTGGTGTGCTGACTTCTGTCATTGGCGCGTTTTATTATCTGCGTATCATCCGGCTGATGTATTTTTCTGAGGCTGATCAGCCGTTGGATTCACATCTGCCAAATGAAAACCGGATGATTTTGATGATTTCAGTATTGGTGATTGTAGGCTTTGTCTTTGTGATCGGTCCGCTGCGTGAACATGCGGTGGCCATCACCCAGAATATTGCCATTATAGCTGGCTAATAGCTTGTCGATAGAGAACGTGCAAGACTACAAAAATATTGCCTTAAAAAATGGGTGGGCTGTCCGGTCCTTTGGTCCGGCCAGCTCGTCTTCTGACCTTGCAAAAGAGGCTTTGAAAAGCGGTGTTCCTGAGGGCACGGCTTTTCTTGTTTCTGCCCAGACAGCAGGGCGTGGGCGTATGGGCCGTGCTTGGTCTTCTGAAGAAGGAGACGGGCTTTATCTCTCTACCTGCCTGAAGCCCACCCGCCCGATGCAAGACTGGCCCAGCCTGTCTTTTCTGGCCTCGTTAACTGGTGTCAAGATGGTGGCTGAGGCAACCGGTGTTTCAGCTGATTTAAAATGGCCTAATGATATTTTAGTCAACGGCCGTAAATTGGCCGGGCTCTTGCTCGAAGTCTCAGATGAAGCGGTGATTATCGGTTTTGGCCTGAATTTACGCCGCGCCCCCGATCTGCCAGAGGCCAAACACCCGCCGATAGATTTATCGCAGATAACAGAGATAGTCCCCGAAACAGAAAAGCTGGCAGAGATTTATCTCTCTGTGCTCCAGCCGCTCTATCGCCTCTGGCAGGATGAGGGCCCGCAGGCTATATTGAATAAATGGCAGGCATGGAGCGACCCAACCGGCCGGGAAATGCGGGTGTCCGTGCGCGAAAGCATCATTGAAGGCCGTTGTGTCGGGCTGGATAAACAAGGTGCATTAATCCTTGAAGCGCCGTCTGGTGAACGCCATATCATTACCACAGGCGATGTGCAGATAATGGGGCAAGTAGATGCTGCTGGTCATTGATTGCGGCAACACAAATGCAGTGCTGGCTTTATATGATGGTCAGGATTTGGCCGCACATTGGCGTGTGCCTTCTAAACCGCTGCCTGAATTGGACGCGCTGCTTGCCACATTGCGTACCCATCAAGCTGAGTTGCAAGCTGAAAACCAAAAGATAGACAAAGTCATCATTGCTTCAGTTGTGCCTGAGGCTGAAGGCGCACTGATAGAATTTGCCAAATCTGTGTCAGCTGACTGGCAAGTGATTGTGTCAGGTAAAACACCGCTTGGTATTGAAATCGATGTTCAGACCCCATCAGAAGTTGGTGCAGATAGGCTGGTCAATGCAGTTGCTGTTGCCCATGCAGGCATTTTGCCGGCCATTGTGATTGATTTTGGCACAGCTACCACCTTTGATGTAGTGCTGCCTGGTGATGGTACGAGCAATGCGTCTGCCATCTATTCAGGCGGGCTGATTGCCCCTGGTATTAACCTTTCACTACAGGCATTAGGGCTTGCGGCTTCAAAATTGCCTCAAATTGAGATAAAAAGCTGGCCAGCTGATTTGCCTATCGTGGGGCGCGACACATATTCAGCTATGCAGGCAGGCGTCTTGTGGGGCTATGTGGCGATGGTTGAGGGTATTGTAGAACGGATCATGCAAGAATATGACAGATCTTTCGAGCTGGTATTAACCGGCGGGCTCGCCCCACTCTTTCAACCGCATCTGAAATATCAGACGCATCATAGGCCGCATTTAACACTCGATGGCTTGGCTGCACTGGCAGGGTGAAACACAAGGTCTGATGACCTGTTTTTCAATAAGATTGTAAAGATGATGATTAAAGACGAAAAACTCTATTTTTTGCCGCTTGGTGGGTCAGGCGAAATCGGGATGAATGCGAATCTCTATCATTATGCCGGTCAGTGGCTGATGGTGGATTTAGGTATCAGCTTTCCAGATGAATCCATGCCAGGCGTGGATGTGGTCCTGCCAGACCTCAGCTTTATCGAAGCACGTAAAGACAAGCTGCTTGGCATTATCCTCACCCATGCGCATGAAGACCATTTCGGGGCCATTCCCTATTTATGGGAGCGCCTGCAAGTACCTGTCTATGGCACAGCCTTTACACTCGCGCTATTGCGGCGCAAGCTGGCTGAATCACGTCGCCAGATCAAGGTTGAGATGCATCAGCTGGATTATAATATCGATTATCAGTTTGGTCCGTTTTCGATCGAGTTGGTTGCGCTCAATCACTCGATACCTGATCCGGCCGCTTTGGTGGTGCGCACCCCTGAGGGGCAAATTTTGCATACAGGCGACTGGAAATTCGATGACAATCCGATGATTGGTCAAAATACAGATCAAGAAAGATTGCGCCAGATTGGCGATGAGGGTGTGCTGGCTCTTATTGGGGATTCCACCAATGCCATGGTTGAGGGGCGCACCCCTTCAGAGGTCACCGCCAGAGACGGGCTGAAAGAGGTGATTGCATCTGCTCAACACAGGGTGGCGATCACCTGTTTTGCATCGAATGTTGCACGTGTTGCCTCGATTATCGAAGCCGCACAAGCCAATGATCGGTCTGTTTGCGTGGTTGGACGGGCGCTCAAACGCACCATTTCTGCTGCTCAGGATTCAGGTTACCTCCAAGATATTCCGGATTTTGTTTCTGAAGAAGATGCCGGACTTTTGCCGCGCGGTAATATTGTGATGATTTGTACAGGCTCGCAAGGCGAGAGCCGCGCTGCCATGGCTCGGATCGCAGCAGGTACGCATGAAAATATCGATTTGGAATCAGGCGATATGGTGATTTATTCCTCACGCCAAATTCCAGGCAATGAGCCGGCGATTGCGCGTATTCAGGATATGTTATTGCGCCGCCAGATTGATGTTGTGACAGATGATGATGCGCCGGTGCATGTCTCTGGCCATCCGGCGCGCGATGAGCTGGTTGAAATGTATGGGCTTGTCAGACCAAAAATTGCGATACCAGTGCATGGCACAGCGCGCCATTTGCTGGCCCATGCCAAGCTCGCCAAATCCTGTCAGGTTGAGCAAACATTGATCCCTGATAATGGCACGATTATTGAGTTTTCAGATAAATCGGCTGAAATCATTGGCCATGCAGAGGTTGGTGCGCTGACCTTTGAAGGAGGCGAGGTCATTGATATTCACGCTGATATGCTGCGTGCACGCCGCAAGATGCTCTGGAATGGTAGTGTCACCTGTTCTGTTGTCATTGATTCATCAGCCCAGCTCTTGATGGCGCCGTCGGTCAGCCAGTCTGGCGTCGCAGAGGGTGAGGCGGCCGAAGATTATCTGGCAGATGTCGCCTTGCGTATCGAAGATAATTTAGAAAAATTGTCTTTTGCTGATACTGGCAAGGATAGCGCAGTTGAAGCAGCGGTGATGGCGGCGGTCAGAAGTCTGACTAAACAGCGTTTTGGCTTGCGTCCGTCTGTTCATGTGCACGTGATGCGCAGTGCTGCGGCGGCAATTGGCTAGAGTAAAAATTTAAGGGGAATTTTTATATGTTCGGACCGGTAAACCATATTGCAATCGCCGTACCAGATATCAAGGCAGCACGGGCCAATTGGGCGGCGCGCTCAAATGTTTCTGTCTCTGAGCCGCAGGCCCTGCCAGAACATGGGGTAACGGTGGTGTTTGTCAGCCTGCCAAACAGCAAGGTTGAATTGCTGGAACCACTTGGCGCGGCCTCACCAATTGCAAAATTCTTAGAGAAAAATCCAGATGGCGGGATGCATCATATCTGTTTTGAGGTAGATGATATTCTGGCGGTGCGCGATCAGCTCATCGCAACTGGTGCACGTATTTTAGGAGATGGCACGCCAAAGATAGGGGCGCATGGCAAGCCTGTCTTATTCTGCCATCCAAAAGATTTTAACGGCACTTTGGTTGAAATAGAAGAGGTGTAAAGATGGATATCGTATCCAGCCTGGTTGTCTTTATTCTGCTTTGGTGGTGGGCTTTTTTCATGGTTCTGCCTTGGGGCAACCAACCACCTGAAGATATTGAAAAGGGCCATGCGACCTCGGCGCCCGCCCGCCCGCGCATGATCAAAAAGCTGATGGTCACAACCGGCCTGGCTGTGGTGTTCTTTATTTTCACTTACTGGATTATCACCTCTGGTTTCTTCACTTTCAGAGGCGCAGAATAGGGGCGCAGACTAGAGGCACATAAAAAAAACAGGGCTATGCACCCTGCTTTTTTATTCCTCCCCAAACTTGGTTAACCCAAGTTCTATGTTTAAAACGCTAGATCATGTTTATTTGCATGTCATCAAAAAAATGCAATAATTTTGCAGTTTTCTATCACCGGTGCGTCCATCAGTTGATGGCCGCGCCATTGACCACCGAAAAAGAGTTTTCTTATGTCACAATTCTCTTCTCTCTATATCGCCTCTGATCACGGCGGATTCAGCTATAAACAGGCGATTATTGAGCATCTGCGCAGCCAAGGACATGTCATCCATGATCTTGGGCCTTTTGATACCGCCTCGGTGGATTATCCTGATTTTGCGTCTTTGCTTGCCGCCGAATTAAAGGAAGCGCCCACAGCAGGTGGCATTCTGGTCTGTGGTTCGGGTATCGGGATTTCGATTGCGGCAAATCGCTATCCTTGGATACGCGCTGCTTTGGTGCATGACGTAACAGGCGCGCATCTCTGCCGTGAACATAATCAGGCCAATGTCCTGGCTTTGGGAGAGAGATTGACAGGGCTGAGCACCGCTTTAGATTGTGTGGATACATTCATTAACACCGCTTTTGAAGGTGGACGTCATGAAAAGCGGGTGGCCAAATTATCAAATCCAGCAGGCTAGTGGCTGAGACGACGAAATTGAAAGAGACAAGATAAGAGGAAATATCCATGGATCAGAATCAGATTTTCTTTAACCACAGCTTGAGCGATACCGATCCAGAGCTGGCCAATGCCATCGGTGATGAGCTGGTCCGCCAGCAAGATCAAATCGAGATGATTGCCTCTGAAAATATCGTCTCACGGGCGGTCCTCGAAGCCCAAGGCTCAGTGCTGACCAACAAATATGCTGAAGGCTATTCAGGCAAGCGCTATTATGGCGGGTGTGAATATGTGGATGTGGTGGAAACGCTGGCAGTTGAGCGTGTGAAAAAGCTGTTCAACTGCGCTTTTGCCAATGTCCAGCCGCATTCAGGGGCACAAGCCAATCAGGCTGTGTTTCTGAGCTTGCTAAAACCAGGCGACACTGTGCTGGGCATGTCGCTGGCCTCTGGCGGCCATCTGACCCATGGTGCTGGCCCGAACCTGTCTGGCAAATGGTTCAATGCCGTGCAATATGGCGTGACCCGCGATACAGGCGAAATTGATTATGCTGAAGTGGCCAAGCTGGCACAAGAACATAAGCCTGCCCTGATTGTCGCTGGTGCCTCTGCCTATCCACGTGTCATTGATTTTGCCAAATTCCGCGATATCGCTGATTCAGTAGGGGCCTATCTGATGGTGGATATGGCTCATATCTCAGGTCTGGTCGCAGCTGGTGTGCATCCAAGCCCTCTGCCACACGCTCATGTGGTGACCTCAACCACTCATAAAACCCTGCGTGCAGGGCGCGGCGGGCTCATCCTGTCTAATGATGAGGCGCTGGGTAAGAAGATCAATTCAGCGGTGTTCCCTGGCCTTCAGGGTGGCCCGTTGATGCATGCTATTGCCGGTAAGGCAGCAGCCTTTAAAGAAGCCCTTGATCCATCTTTTAAGACCTATATTCAGCAGGTGGTGGATAATGCCCGTGCGCTGGGTGATGTGTTGAAGGAACGTGGCCTTGATTTGGTCTCAGGCGGCACCGACATCCATCTGGTATTGGTTGATTTGCGCCCGAAAGGCCTGACAGGTGATATTTCTGAAGTGTCACTAGAACATGCTGGTATCACTTGTAATAAGAACGGCGTGCCGTTTGACCCTGAAAAGCCGATGGTAACCTCTGGTGTCCGCCTTGGCACACCTGCTGGGACCACCCGCGGTTTTGGCGTGGATGAATTCCGCCAAATCGGGCATCTCATCGGTGATGTGCTAGATGGGCTGGCCGCAAACCGTGATGATAACAGCGCGGTTGAAAAGCGCGTACGTGAAGAAGTGCGCGAACTCTGCCGCCGTTTCCCAATTTATGGCTAATCTGCTCAGATAAGCCAATCTATTTAAAAAAAGCCGCGCTGGATTTCAGGGCGGCTTTTTCTTTTGTCTAAAGGCCGCTCTCAGAACTGACCGTGATAGAGCCTAGAAAATCAGCAGCGGTTAAGGCGGTGGTGTAATCTTCTAAAATCGCGATAAGCTCTGTGCGATTTGTCCCTGCAACCTTATAATTAAAAATCATCGTATCAAAGGTGCTGGCATCATTGCCATCTGCTGTGCTGCGCCCTGTAGCAGGATGGCTATTGTTAATGAATAGGACTCTCGTCACCCCGCTTGGCACTTGGATCTGATCACCTGAGGTGAAATCAGTGATGATAACCGCGCGGGCCTCCTGATAATCACTCACCGTAATATCCCCTTGCGAGCGGTTTGGATCATCCGGGGCATAGCCGACTATCTCGAAAATATCATTGCCTGCCCCGCCGGTCAGAATATCCCGCCCTTTGGACGGGTCACCAGCTTTCAGCGTATCTGCGCCCGCACCACCACTCAAGATATCTGCCCCTTCACCAGCGGTCAGCGTGTCATTGCCCCCGCCGCCGCGCAAATCATCATTGCCTTTGCCGCCATTAATCATATCATTACCATTTCTGCCTTCGATCAGATTGGCCAGATCAGTGCCGGTCAGCGTATCGTTAAAGGCAGAGCCAATCAGATTTTCAATGCCTGCCAGATAATCATGTTCAGCCTCGCCGCCGCCTAAATCAGTGGTGCGGGCAAAAAACCAGATAGCGGTAACATCCACACCGCCGCGCTCGACCGTTGTCAGCGATAAATTGGCGTGGTTATCTTCAATTTTGCCGTTTGGGCTGCCATCAGCTACAAAATTGCCAAGCAAAAATTCATCATAATTGGGCGTATAGCTGGTATCTGTAATATTGGTCAGCACAAAGCTGTCGGTGGTTTGATTAAAGGTCCCGAAAATGCGTGAATTACTGGCTGTCTGCCAGGTAGAGAGGCGGCTTTCTGCCCAATCCCCATGGATCAGTTTTTCAGTCAAATTCACTTTCACCGCGGTTGTTGAATGCGCATAGGACGCGGTATCTGTGCCAGTCCCGCCATCCAGCCAGTCTCCATCTGCCCCGCCTTCTAAGAGATCATTGCCTGCGGTGCCAAACAGCCTGTCATGGCCGGCCCGCCCTTGCAGCGTATCATTGCCGCCCATTCCTTCTAAAATATTGGCAAACGCATTGCCGCCAAGCACATCACTGCCAGCCCCGCCGCGGATATTCTCAATATTACTCAGATAATCGACATCATTAATATCACGCCCGCTATTATCTGCCTTATCAATAGAAACGCTGACATAGGTCCCTGAATTGGTTTCTACCCAGATGCCTTTTGCATTCACGCTATAGCGTGTGGTAGAGGCCAGATTGACCTTCACATCCTGATCGCTGTCCGTCAGATAGACATAATCAGCCATATCCGATCCGGCCCCGCCATCAATTCCATTGATGAATAAATCCCCGCGCAGCGTATCATCATAGGCTGAACCTAGGATGTTTTCAAAACCACCCAGATTATCGCCTGCTGCATCACCACTGAAATTATTCACCTGGCTGTTGAGGCGCACATTCACCCCGCTGCTGGCATGGGCATAGGATACCGTATCCACACCGCCGCCGCCCCGCAATGTATCAGCGCCAGGCCCGCCTTCGATGATATTGGGCTTATCATCACCGGTTAGGATGTCTGCCCCGCTCCCGCCAATAATATGTTCAAAGCCGCGCACCCTAGCTGTTGACCCCCCAGAGGCAGTCAGATATCCGCCTTGATCGCGTGTCCCGACAAGGCTGAAAGTGATCGCGGCGGTAATGCCGGCAAAACTCAGCGTATCTTGACCTGTACCCCCATCTAAAATATCAGCCCCGCCGCCAGAGAGGATGAAATCATCACCGCTCCCGCCTAAAATCACATCTTGGGCTACACTGCCAGCGATAACATCATCTCCTGCCAGCGCATTGTAAAATTGCTTTGAGAGCGGGGTCGTACGCGTGCCATCTGCATTGGCTGTGCCTGCTTCCAGATAAAACAGATCAAAGCTGGTAGAGGTGGTGACCGCACTATTGGCCGCATCTGTATAGCTGGCTGTCAGCGCATATTTGCCATAGCTTGTGCTGGTCCCTGTGCCAGTTATTTTGCCTTTATCGTTGCCGCTGGTATGTAGGCTGAGGCCCGTTGGCAGGGTATTGCCTGCCCCTGACACGGTTAACCCCCAACTGCCACTGAGTGTGGTGTCATCCAGATCTGTAAAATAGGTGCTGAAATCGAGAGAATAGGCGATACTGGCTGTCACAATTTGGCTTAAAATTGAGGTCACAGTCGGGCGTTGGTTTACGGTCAGGGTGAAGAGATTGCCTGTCTTATCTGCAGAGCCAGTGGTGCGATCATGAAGCGTAAAGCCAAAGCTTGCTTTACCGCCATTTGGAGGGGCTTGATAATCTGCATCTGGTGAGAAACGCAGCTTATTGATATTGGCACGGGTGATTTTACCCACCGAAGCCAGCTTGATTTGATTGCCTGAGACCACCAGCGAATCTGAAATAATCTCTTTCCAAGTACCGCCATCATTATATTCCAGCGTCACCGAGCTGATGGTTGGCAGCGCAGT
>JBMHDN010000036.1:0-3506 GCA_049889355.1 Puniceispirillaceae bacterium (SeqCode) | reverse complement strand
TACCACCCGCCCTGACACTTTATTTGGTGCATCTTTTATCGCTTTATCAGCACATCATCCGATGATCACACAGCTGGCTCAACATAACCCTGATATCACCGCTTTTATTGCTGAATGTGATGCACTGGGCACCTCAGAAGCAGCGATTGAAACCGCTGAAAAGCGCGGCTTTGATACAGGGCTGAAAGCCGTTCATCCACTTGACCCCTCTATCGAACTGCCTGTTTATATTGCGAATTTCGTGCTGATGGATTACGGAACTGGCGCCATTTTTGGCTGTCCGGCCCATGATCAGCGTGATCTGGATTTCGCCAATAAATATGATCTCAGTGTTACACCGGTTGTATTGCCAGATGACGCCACGGCTGATGATTTTGCCATCACCGATACTGCCTATGTTGGCCCTGGCACCTTATTTAACAGCCGGACCTGGGATGGCTTGGATGTTGAGGCTGGTAAAAAAGCAGCGATTGAGACTTTGGAAGCTGTGTCAGCTGGTAGCGGCAAAACAACTTTCCGTTTGCGCGATTGGGGCGTGTCGCGCCAGCGTTATTGGGGCTGTCCTATTCCAATTATTCATTGTCAGACCTGCGGGCCGGTTCCTGTGCCAGAAGCTGATTTACCCGTAACACTGCCAGAAGATGTGTCATTTGATCAGCCTGGCAATCCGCTTGATCGCCACCCAAGCTGGAAGCATGTGGATTGCCCTACCTGCGGGACAGCGGCGCAGCGTGAGACTGACACATTTGATACGTTTTTTGAAAGCAGCTGGTATTTCTTGCGCTATATGGACCCGAAAGGGGAAACAGCCTTCAGCAGAGAAGCGGCTGATTATTGGGGGCCGGTCGATCAATATATTGGCGGCGTAGAACATGCGGTACTGCATTTGCTTTATTCGCGTTTCTTTACCCGGGCATTGAGCGAAATCGGCTATCTTGAATGTGATGAGCCTTTTGCTGGTCTGATGACACAAGGTATGGTTTGCCACCAATCTTTTAAAGATACAGATGGCCAATGGTTATTCCCAGATGAAGTTGAAAAACGCGGGGATAATTGGGTTGTCAAACAAACAGGTGCAGCAGCGACAGCTGGCCGTATCGAAAAAATGAGCAAATCCAAGCGCAATGTGGTAGACCCGGAATCTATCCTGCAAACCTATGGCGCGGATACGGCCCGCCTCTTCATGATGTCTGATAGCCCACCTGAGCGTGATCTGGAATGGACCGAATCAGGCGTTGAAGGGGCACATCGTTTTATTAAGAAAATTGCTGGTTTGGCTGATAAAGCGGCACATCTTAATGCCACAGCTGATGACATTGTCATAGAGGGGTTAAGTGCTGAAGGCCTCAAACTGATGAAGCTTGTCCATCGCTCAGCCCATCAGATGGCCCAAGATATTGAGCGTTTTGCCTTTAACCGCTGTGTCGCCCAGATGCATGTGCTGGCAAATGGTATCACTGATTATAAAGAAACAGGGGCACAGGCAGATGAGCTGAGGCTCTATGCGATGCAGCGGCTTGCTATTTTGCTCTCTATGATCGCACCTCATATTTCAGAAGAATTGTGGCAAGCGACTGGTGGTCAGGGCCTTGTGGTGGATGCAGCCTGGCCGAATATCAACCAAGCATTACTTGAAGATGATGAAATTGAGGTTGGCGTGCAGGTGAATGGCAAATTGCGGGCCCGCATTCAGCTGCCCAAAGATTGTCCAAAAGACAAAGCAGAAGCACTTGCACTGGCCTTGCCTGAAATTGAAAAACATCTCGCTGGCCAAGCACCCAAAAAAGTCATTGTGGTGCCTAATCGCATAATTAATGTGGTAGGCTAAGGTCATGATGCGCATTTTGACCTCGATATTTGCCTGTTTCATGCTCCTATCTGGCTGCAGCTCTGTTGACATTAACCGTTTATCAGGCGATGGCCGGTCTATCTTGTCATCTATTGAAATGCCAGCCCCAACGACACGCCTAGAACAGTTTTTTAGCCGTTCTTTCAATGAATATCGCAGCTATAACGAGGCGGGCGTTGGGTATAAGCTGAGCTATCGATTGGCCGGCAGTAGCTCAGGGTCGGTGAGTTCATCTGATCTGCGCGCCAAAGATATGACGCTGAGTTATGAATTAACTGATATTTCAACAGGTGAGATTGCCGATAGCGGTTCCATAACAGCCAAAGCAACCAGCGGTGCTGTATCTGGTTTTTATCCACAAGACATGTCTGAACTCCAGGCAGATGAGCGCCTAGCACGCTTGCTCGGCCAGCGCCTTGGTCAATTGCTCTATACCCGCCTCAATAAAAAAACAAAGACACAATGAAAATTGCGGCGCGTGATATCTCTTCTTTGATAAAGGCGCCACCTGCACATTTTCAGCATTTCCTCCTTCATGGTAACGACACCGGCCTCATGAATGAAAGAATGCGTGCTATCGCATTGAATTTCTGTGATAATTTGGATGACCCTTTCGCTGTAGAGCGACTTGATTCTGTGCAAATTAAGGATGATCCCGCTTTACTGGCAGATGCGCTATCTTCGCTTAGCTTCACAGGAGAGCCACGGCTGGTACTGGTGGCAGGCAAAGGAAGCGAGCTGTTAAAAGCGGTGAAATCTGTGCTTGAGATGGATAATGGTCAGGGAAAGATGGTCATCTCAGCGCATGATGTAAATACCCGCCACGCGCTTGTTAAATTGGCTGAGGGTGCACCCCATATGGCCTCTATTGCCTGTTATCCTGATGAAATACGCGATATACAGGCCCTCGCCCGCGATATTTTTTCAAAAGAGTCTATTCAAATCTCACCTGAAGCCATGACCCTTATCGCCAGCAGGCTGGGTGGCGACAGGGCAGCGAGCCGCAGTGAATTGGATAAATTGGCTTTGCTCGCCGGGCCTGGCGGCCACTTGTCGGAACAGCAAATCAATGATGCGCTTGGTGATAGCAGCGGTTCAGTAACAGATGGTGTCCTTCAGGCGGTTTTTTCGGGCCAAATTGCAGATTTTGAACATTCCATGCGGCGTGTGCGCCAAGAAAATATCGCAGCGATTGTGCTACAACGCAGTGCATTGTCCATGATGAAAATGATTTATATGGTCCGGCTTGGGATGGATCAGGGCCAGAGTGTTGAACAAGCGATGGGTGTCTTGCGCCCGCCGCCACATTTTAAGACCAAACCACTTATTGTTAAATGGGCATCAGGCTTTAAGACATTATCTATCCGCCAGCAACTCGACCGTCTGCTTGAGCTTGAATTGCAGTTGAAATCTAGCTCTTCAGCATCTGATTATGCGCTTCTTGGTCAGGTTTTTTTAGGTATGGGTCTGCGCGCCAAACAACTCTTTAAGCGTTGATAAAGCCACTTAATGTTCAGTTTTAAGGCCTAAACGTGCCAAAACATCTTCAAATTGCTCTAATGTTTCAGTTTTGATCTTCATTTGACCCTTTTCAGTATTGGGATTCCACTGAAGCTGAATTTTTAAACCCAGCTGCTCAGCGGCGCGTTTTTCCAAA
>JBMHDN010000035.1:0-3506 GCA_049889355.1 Puniceispirillaceae bacterium (SeqCode) | reverse complement strand
TACCACCCGCCCTGACACTTTATTTGGTGCATCTTTTATCGCTTTATCAGCACATCATCCGATGATCACACAGCTGGCTCAACATAACCCTGATATCACCGCTTTTATTGCTGAATGTGATGCACTGGGCACCTCAGAAGCCGCGATTGAAACCGCTGAAAAGCGCGGCTTTGATACAGGGCTGAAAGCCGTTCATCCACTTGACCCCTCTATCGAACTGCCTGTTTATATTGCGAATTTCGTGCTGATGGATTACGGAACTGGCGCCATTTTCGGCTGTCCGGCCCATGATCAGCGTGATTTGGATTTCGCCAATAAATATGATCTCAGCGTTAAACCTGTTGTATTGCCAGATGAAGCTACGGCTGATGATTTCACCATCACCGATACTGCCTATGTCGGGCCTGGCACCTTATTTAACAGCCGGAGCTGGGATGGCTTGGATGTTGAGGCTGGTAAAAAAGCAGCGATTGAGGCGTTGGAGGCTGTGTCAGCAGGCAGCGGCAAAACAACTTTCCGCTTACGCGATTGGGGCGTGTCGCGCCAGCGTTATTGGGGCTGTCCTATTCCGATTATTCATTGTCAGACCTGCGGGCCTGTACCGGTGCCAGAAGCTGATTTGCCTGTAACACTGCCAGAAGATGTGTCTTTTGATCAGCCAGGCAATCCGCTTGATCGCCACCCAAGCTGGAAGCATGTAGATTGTCCAACCTGCGGGACAGCGGCGCAGCGTGAGACTGACACATTTGATACGTTTTTTGAGAGCAGCTGGTATTTCTTGCGCTATATGGACCCGAAAGGAGAAACAGCCTTCAGCAGAGAAGCTGCTGATTATTGGGGGCCGGTCGATCAATATATTGGCGGTGTAGAACATGCAGTACTGCATTTGCTTTATTCTCGTTTCTTTACCCGCGCATTGAGCGAAATCGGCTATCTTGAATGTGATGAGCCTTTTACTGGTCTGATGACACAAGGCATGGTTTGCCACCAATCTTTTAAAGATAAAGATGGCCAATGGTTGTTCCCAGATGAAGTTGAAAAACGCGGGGATAATTGGGTCGTCAAAGAGACAGGTGCTGCAGCGACAGCTGGCCGTATCGAAAAAATGAGCAAATCTAAGCGCAATGTGGTGGATCCGGAATCGATTCTCCAAACCTATGGCGCGGATACAGCCCGTCTCTTTATGATGTCTGACAGCCCGCCCGAGCGCGATTTGGAATGGACAGAATCAGGCGTTGAAGGCGCACATCGTTTTATTAAGAAAATTGCGGGATTGGCTGATAAAGCGGCGCATCTTAATGCCACAACTGATGACATTGCCATTGAAGAGTTAAGTGCTGAAGGCCTTACATTGATGAAGCTGGTCCATCGCTCAGCCCACCAGATGGCCAAAGATATTGAGCGTTTTGCCTTTAACCGCTGTGTTGCTCAGATGCATGTTCTGGCCAATGGCATCACTGATTATAAAGAAACAGGGGCACAGGCAGATGAGCTTCGGCTCTATGCGATGCGGCTGCTTGCTATTTTGCTCTCTATGATCGCACCCCATATTTCAGAAGAATTGTGGCAAGCGACTGGTGGTCAGGGCCTTGTGGTGGATGCAGCATGGCCGAATATCAACCAAGCATTGCTTGAAGATGATGAAATTGAGGTTGGTGTGCAGGTGAATGGCAAATTGCGGGCCCGCATTCAGCTGCCCAAAGATTGTCCGAAAGACAAAGCAGAAGCACTTGCACTGGCCTTGCCTGAAATTGAAAAACATCTCGCTGGCCAAGCACCCAAAAAAGTCATTGTGGTGCCTAATCGCATCATTAATGTGGTAGGCTAAGGTCATGATGCGCATTTTGACCTCGATATTTGCCTGTTTCTTGCTCCTATCTGGCTGCAATTCTGTTGACATTAACCGTTTGTCAGGGGATGGCCGGTCTATCTTGTCATCTATTGAGATGCCAGCCCCAACGACACGCCTAGAACAGTTTTTTAGCCGTTCATTTAATGAATATCGCAGCTATAACGAGGCAAGCGTTGAATATAAGCTGAGCTATAGATTGGCCGGCAGTAGCTCAGGGTCTGTGAGCTCATCTGATCTGCGCGCCAAAGATATGACGCTGAGTTATAAATTAACTGATATTTCAACTGGTGAGATTGCCGATAGCGGGGCCATAACAGCCAAAGCAACCAGCGGTGCTGTTTCTGGTTTTTATCCACAAGACATGTCTGAACTCCAGGCAGATGAGCGCCTAGCACGCTTGCTTGGCCAGCGCCTTGGTCAGCTGCTCTACACACGCCTCAATAAAAAAACAAAGACCCAATGAAAATTGCGGCGCGTGATATCTCTTCTCTGATAAAGGCGCCGCCTGCAAGCTTTCAGCACTTTCTCCTTCATGGTAGCGATACAGGTCTCATGAGTGAAAGAATGCGTACTATTGCATTGAATTTCTGTGATAATTTGGACGATCCTTTCGCTGTAGAACGACTTGATTCTGTACAAATCAAGGATGATCCCGCTTTACTGGCAGATGCGCTGTCGTCCCTCAGCTTCACAGGAGAGCCGCGACTAGTGTTGGTGACAGGCAAAGGAAGCGAGCTGTTAAAGGCGGTGAAATCTGTGCTGGACATGGATAATTGTCAGGGAAAAATGGTCATCTCAGCTCATGATGTAAATACCCGCCACGCCCTTGTTAAATTGGCAGAGGGCGCACGCCATATGGCCTCTATTGCTTGTTATCCTGATGAGATACGCGATATAGAAACCCTCGCCCGCGATATTTTTTCAAAGGAGTCTATTCAAATCTCACCTGAAGCCATGAGCCTTATTGCCAGCAGGCTGGGCGGCGACAGAGCAGCGAGTCGCAGTGAATTGGATAAATTGGCCCTGCTCGCTGGGCCTGGCGGCCACTTATCTGAACAACAAGTCAATGATGCGCTTGGTGATAGCAGCGGTTCGGTAACAGATGGGGTCCTTCAGGCGGTTTTTTCGGGCCAAATTTCAGATTTTGAACAATCCATGCGGCGTGTGCGCCAAGAAAATATTGCGGCGATTGCACTACAACGCAGTGCATTATCTATGATGAAAATGATTTATATGGTCCGGCTTGGGATGGATCAGGGACAGCGTGTTGAACAAGCCATGGGTGTCTTGCGTCCGCCGCCACATTTCAAAACCAAACCACTTATTGTTAAATGGGCATCAGGCCTTAAGACCTTATCTATCCGCCAACAACTCGACCGTCTGCTTGAGCTTGAATTGCAGTTGAAATCTACCTCTTCAGCATCTGATTATGCGCTTCTTGGTCAGGTTTTTTTAGGTATGGGTCTGCGCGCCAAACAACTCTTTAAGCGTTGATAAAGCCACTTAATGTTCTGTTTTAAGGCCTAAACGTGCCAAAACATCTTCAAATTGCTCTAATGTTTCAGTTTTGATCTTCATTTGACCCTTTTCAGTATTGGGATTCCACTGAAGCTGAATTTTTAAACCCAGCTGCTCAGCGGCGCGTTTTTCCAAA
>JBMHDN010000034.1:0-3600 GCA_049889355.1 Puniceispirillaceae bacterium (SeqCode) | reverse complement strand
TCGTTTCATCCGCAGATAGACAGGTCCGTCCCATTCAAGGGCCATCTCTACCATCGCGGCATGATATTCGGGGCCGGAGGGCTCAAAAATGGCCATATTCGGCACGGCGCGCATGATCGCGACATCTTCAATCGCCTGATGCGAAACACCAAGAATGGTCGCAATGCCAGGTAAAAAGCCAACAATCTTCACAGGTAGGTTAGGATAAGCGGCCTGCATGGTGATTTGGTCCAACACGCGTTTGGTGATAAAGGCGCAAAAGCTATGACAGAAGGGAATTTCACCAGAACGTGCCATACCGCCAGCCATGCCGATCATATTGGCCTCAGCAATGCCGGTATTAAGGAACCTGTCTGGCAATTCATCACGGAAACGGTCTGTTTCAGTTGGCGGCACCAAATCAGCACAGAGGGCTACGATGCGCTTATCCTCTAGCGCGGCCTCAACCAAGGCATCACCGTACGAACGGGGCAGGGGTTTAAATGAACGGTTTATAAAATCAGCCGCTTCCAGCTGTGTGAGTGTCTTGCTCATAGCTGTGCCTCCAATTCTGCACGTGCGCTATTCGCCACTTCTTCTGGGAAGCGCAGTTGGTGGAACATTAATCCTTCAAGAGATGCGACGCCTTTACCCATGATTGTGTTTGCCTTGATAAAGGTGGGTTTGTCCTTTGTCTGGCGCGCCGTATCATAGGCATCCAGCAAGGCGCCAATGTCATTGCCATCAACCTCCTGACAGGCAAAGCCAAAGCTTGCCATCTTCTCCATCAAGGGCTCTAGTGACATGACCTTATCCATGGCGCCTTCAGATTGGACAAAATTATAATCGACAATCAGGCACAGATTATCAAGGCCTTTGGCACCAGCCAGCATGGCCGCTTCCCAAACCTGACCTTCCTGCATCTCGCCATCACTGATGATGACATAAAAGCGGCTGGCGCGACCTTGCCGTTTGGACGAAATTGCACAGCCAATCGCCACAGACAGCCCCTGTCCAAGAGAGCCACATGTCGCCTCAACAAAGGGGCCAAGCCTTTCTGATGAGTTAATCTCTAGCTCAGATCCATCTGTGACATAAGTTGCCAGCCTATCTGTATCAAAAAAACCACGCTCACCAAGTGTGGCATAAAAAATCGCGGTATTATGCGCGGTGGTCAGGAAAATCCGGTCTCTGTCAGCCCATGTTGGGTTGTCCGGATCCATCTTTGCTTCTGCAAAATAAAGTGAGGTGAAGATATCGGCTGCGCCTAGCCCCTGCTGAACATAACCTTGTCCGGAAGGCGCGACCATATTGACCACATGAAGGCGCAATTTGGTCGCCATGCGCTCTAAGTCTGTAAGATTATGGTCTTGTCTCATACTGTTCTCTTTTCCTGAATATGGTGGCAGAGCTGCAGGGCAAGATAGCGAGAATAAATCCGCACCTGTGCCAAATTACCGCCCATGAACCACAGACCTTGTTGCGGGGTTGGCTTCCACATATTGCGCAACTCGCCTTCCCATGGACCAGGGTCGCCGCGATAGCCAGACCCATAGCCCCAGCATCTGCCAATTTTATCTGCAGTGTTTTTGTCAATAAGACGGGCAACCCATTCTTCCATCGACCCAAACCCCGTAGCGTAAATGATGGCATCACAAGCAAGCTTACTATCATCATCTAAACTTATGCCAAAGCTGGTGATTTCTTTGATGCCTTTTCCTGTTTTGACAGAAATCCTGCCATCCATCACATATTGTGAACCGCCAACATCAATATAATACCCTGAGGCAGAGCGGCGGTATTTGCCGATAATCCCGCTGCCATCTTCAGCAAAATCAAGGGCAAAACCAGATTGGCGGAGGCCATCATAAAAATCTTTATAGGCTGCCTGTGCTTTATTAAATATCGCCTGCCCTTTTTCCTCCAGGCGCCGCATCGGCGTTGCGACAGATAGAAAATCAGCTTCTGCCAAATCTCGTTTGTGCTGAGGCGCATAAAGCGGGGCCAAAATATCATCAAGATAGACCTGATGCGGCACCACATGGGTGGAGCTTCGCTGTATCAGCGTTGGCTTTGCGCCATGTTTAACCAAATCAACAGCGATATCATGCGCAGAATTCGTGGCCCCAATAATGGTAACATGCTGGCCGGCAAATTCAGCGCCGGAGCGATAGGCGCTGGAATGCATCTGCGTGCCTGTAAATCTGGTAGCGCCCTCTATTTCCGGGGTGTGGGCAAAACCAGAGGTGCCAACCGCAAAAACGATATGGGGGACAGCAAAAGAGCTATCCACCCCGTCAATTTCAGCGCTGACCTGCCAGTGAGAAGATACCGCATCAAAGGCGGCTGAGGTGATGGTGCAGTTACATCTGACATTCAGCTCTGAATCACGCGCATAATCTTCCAGCCAATCGCCCATCTTATCTTTGGGGGTAAAAACCGGCCAATCATCCGGGAATGCTTTGAAAGGCAGGTGATTTACCCAGACAGGATCATGTAAAATCAGTGAATCGTAGCGATTGCGCCAATTATCGCCAATGCGCGGATGTTGTTCGGCAACAAGATAGGGAATGCACAGATGCTGTAATTGTGCGGCAAGGGCAAGCCCGCTCTGACCAGCGCCAATGATCAGAATTTCTGGCGGCGCATCCCTATCATAAGGCGCAGCAGCTGGCATGTCATCAAGAGAGGTAAAGAAGCGAACACACAGGCCATTTCTGATCTCAGCCAGCGCCTTTACATGGCCCTGCACGCCCGCAAAGGTAAAGATAATTTCATCAGGAGAGGGGGCGCTGAGGATTTTTAATCTCTGGCCTCTTTGGTCCGGAAGCGCCTTATCAATGGCCTCCAGCCCTTCATGGGTTTGTAAATCCCAAGCAAAGGCAAGATAATCACGCCATAATGCCTCTTTGGTAAATAAAGCGGCTGTATCCCGCCCTCCTAAAAAGGCATGCACCCATTCCTCTGGTGAAAGAACGGGCCGATTTGGTGGAGCGTTAGATGGCAAATTCAACTTCTAGCTCCAATTTATCACCCGGATAGATCAGTGTGGCAGAATAAATAAGCGTGCCATCATCACTGTAAAACTCCCGAAGCATCCGGAAAACCGGCGCATTGACAGGCATTTTCAGCTTCTCTGCCATCTCAACATCAGCATAGGCAATGGTGACATTCTGTCGTGCGGTTTCCACAGCCACACCTAATTCTTTCAGCACCGTCACAACAATTTCAGTCTCGAAACGCTTTGGTGCTTTTAGATAGAGTTGGTTCTCAAGCTTGATATCAACATGACAGAAAGGCTCGCCAGATTGGGAATGGATTCGCCGCATTTGCCTGAAAGCGCGGCCGCCTACGTCAACAATTTGCGGTGTATCGTCATCACCGACCACCATCACCTCTAGCTGAGAAACCATGGCCTGCAATTGCGACAATTCGGCTTTCATATTTAATTTCTGGCGCATTGGCAGGTCAATTTCCTTTGCAAATGTGCCTTTGCCAGCATAGCGCTCAATCAGCCCTTCATCTTCAAGGGCATCCATCGCCTGACGAATGGTCATGCGGGCAACCCCGAATTTTTCAGTTAATTCATTTAAGGCTGGTAATTTTTCACCGGCCTTGATG